>DIXP01000085.1 GCA_002436065.1 Chloroflexi bacterium UBA6077 | reverse complement strand
GGAGGGTGCCGAGGAGTATGCCGCCCTTGAGAAGCGAGACCGCGAGCCGATGCCGAAGATCCCACTGGGGGCCCGGGGCAAGGACTTCACAGAGATAGAGAAGGGCTTTGGTGCCGAGGCGGCGGTTCGAGAGGCGAGCCGGTGTTTGGAGTGCGGTTGCAAGGCCGACTACTACTGCGAGTTGCGAGAGCTGGCCATGGAGTATGGCGTGGCTAATCCGCCCAGGCGGGAGCGCGAGCTGTACCCCCTGGACAGATCCCACCCCTTCATCGAGCGAGATCCCAACAAGTGCATCGCCTGCGCACTGTGCGACAGGGTCTGTGCCACCGTCCAAGGGGTAGGGGCCCTGGGCTTCTCCTATCGCGTCGCGACCCATGAGGGGAACGGTGGGTCGTTGCTGAACACCACCTGCGAGTCCTGCGGGCAGTGCGTAGCCAGTTGCCCCGTGGGTGCCCTTGTGGCGAAGAAGGAGATGCTCCCCGCCAAGGAAGTCAAGACCGTCTGCACCTACTGCGGTGTGGGCTGCGGGATCTACCTGGGGGTGCGGGGCGATTCCATCGTCAGCTTGCGCGGCGACAGGGAGAGCCCGGCCAACCGCAACGGCAACCTGTGCGTGAAGGGTAGGTTCGGCTACGAGTTCGTCAACTCGCCGGAGCGGCTGACCAGACCGCTGATAAAGCGGAATGGCCGCTTCGAGGAGGCATCCTGGGATGAGGCGCTGGACCTCGTTGCCGCCAGACTACCGCAGTACCAGGGCGACCGCTTCGCACTGGTGGCCTCGGCGAAATGTACCAACGAGGAGAACTACCTCTTCCAGAAGTTCGCGAGGGGGGTGATGGGCACAAACAGCATCGACCATTGTGCCCGTACTTGACACGCCCCCACCGTGGCCGGTCTGGCCACAGTGTTCGGCAGCGGCGCCATGACCAACTCCATCGCGGAGATCGCGGACGCCTCCTGCATCCTGGCGATAGGCACCAACACCACCGTGGGGCATCCGGTGATCGGCCTGGAGGTGAAGAGGGCCGTTCGGAAGGGCGGCAAGCTGATCGTCGCCAACCCGAAGCGCATTGACCTCTGCCGCTTCGCCGATCTCTGGCTGCGGCATCGCGTCGGTACGGACGTGGCGCTGCTCATGGGTATGGCGCGGGTCATCGTGGAGGAGGATCTGCTGGATTCCGCCTTCATCGCGGAGCGATGCGCCGACTTCGAGGCGTTCAAGGAATCGCTGGCTGCATTCGACCTTGCGACGGTCGAGCGGATCACCGGCGTGCCGGCGGAGGAGATATCCGAGGCGGCACGGCTGTATGCCGGCTACAAGCCGGGTTCGATCCTGTACGCCATGGGGATCACTCAGCACAGCCATGGCACCGACAACGTCAAGGCCGTGGCCAACCTGGCGATGCTCACCGGCAACATCGGCAAGCCCTCCTCGGGAGTGAACCCCCTGCGGGGGCAGAGCAACGTCCAGGGCGCCTGCGACATGGGGGCGCTCCCCGACGTGTTCACCGGCTACCAGAAGGTGAGCCGACCGGAGCTGCGGGAGAAGTTCGAGAAGTCGTGGGGTAAGGAGTTGAGCGACAAGCCCGGCCTGACCCTGACGGAGATCTTCGACGCTGCCCACCGGGGCGAGGTGAAGGCTATCTACCTGATCGGGGAGAACCCTGTGCTTACAGACGCCGATGCCGGCCATGTGGAGAAGGCACTGGAGGAGGTGGAGTTCCTGGTGGTCCAGGACATCTTCCTCACGGAGACGGCGCAATATGCCGACGTCGTGCTCCCCGCCGCCAGCTTCGCGGAAAAGGACGGCACCTTTACCAACACCGAGCGTCGGGTGCAGCGGGTCCGGAAGGCGTTAGAGCCGCTGGGCGAGGCGAAGCCCGACTGGTGGATCGTCTCCCAGATAGCCCGGAGGATGGGGACTTCGGGTTTTGATTTCGACCACCCTGCCCAGGTGATGGAGGAGATCGCCTTCCTTACTCCGAGCTACGCTGGGATCAGCTTCGAGCGGCTGGAAGGGGGCGGGCTGCAGTGGCCCTGTCCGACCAGGGACCATCCCGGCACGCCGATCCTGCATCGGGAGCGGTTCGTCTCGCCAGACGGCAAGGGTCGCTTCTCCACGCTGGAGTACCGCCCCTCTGCCGAGCTGCCGGACGAGGAGTACCCGCTGCTTCTCACCACCGACCGGAGTCTCTATCACTACCACTCTGGCAGCATGACCCGAAAGGTGAAGGGGCTGAACGTCCTGCGGCGGGAGGAGTTGGTGGAAGTCAACCCGCGGGATGCGGCCAGCCTGGGTATCGCCGATGGGGAGATGGTGAAAGTGATATCCCGGCGAGGCGAGGTGCAGACGAGGGTGAAGGTAACGTGGGATCTACCGCAGGGCACCGTCGCCATGACCTTCCACTTCGCCGAGAGTCCGACCAACCGGCTGACCAACCCTGCCCTCGATCCCTCCGCCAAGATACCCGAGCTTAAGGTCAGCGCGGTGCGTATCGAAAAGCTTGGAGGCTAGCCGCGCCTCCCACACCAATTGGCCCTAACTCAGCGAAGCCGAAACCCAAAAGGGTGTATGCTTGAACACCGATGATCTCCTTGGATGCAGCCTGGTCGAGTCTTGAAGCTCCGCCACCTGGTCGTCATTCCCTCGCTGGCGGAGCTTCTCACGGCGTAGACCAGAACTTGTGAGCAAACTCCGACACCCACTTCGTCGTCGCCCCTCTGGCTACTGCTAGCTTCTCGTCCGTGATACCCGCAGATTATCCGTGCTGGCTGACCTCCGTCCCGCAACTGCACGTCTTATTCACCGGTTCGTGGCAGCGATGCGCCCCACCCGAAGCTGGAAGCTCCCGTCGCCCCGTCGCCGCAAGGCCTGCTGGTCGTATATCGCACCATTTTCGGTATATAGATGCGTTTTTCGACGTAAAGTCCATAATATCTCTTGACATTCGTACTGACTGATGATATATCTCTCGAAGACGGCAGATGCTTTGGTGGTAGCTCATTCGTGAGCATCAATGTCTCTGCATATCAGGAGGTTCAGTCAATGGGTTCCATCTATCCAACGGTGTTCGACAAACGCTACTACGAGGACTTCGCTCTGGACGAGACCTTCGAGACGGCAGGGCGCACGATTACGGAATCGGATGTTATGGCGTTCGCTGGTCTGACTGGGGACTATCATCCCAATCACACTGATGACGTGGTCGCTCGGCAATCTATGTTCGGCGGGCGGGTTGCCCACGGACTTCTCATCGTGAGCATCGCAAGCGGTCTGCTTCTCCGTGCCGGGCTCACCCATCCCTCCGCCATGGGTATGCTGGATGTGCGTTGGAAGTTCCACGGCCCAGTGCGTTTGGGCGATACAGTGCGGGCACGGATGCGCATCGCCTCCGCAAGAACGACCTCGAAACCAGACAGGGGCATTATCACGAGGGCTGTCGAGGTGGTCAACCAGGATGGAGTGGTCGTTTCAGAAGGGGAGTTCACGAGCATGGTCTGGCGCGACCCGGAGAGAACTGTGGACGTGGGGTTGAAGCCCTGACGATGAAGTTAGCTCTGGTAGGGGTCGGGCTTGTGGACCTAGTCCGTCTCCTACCCATGGACTACGGACGAAATGGTGCAACGAACTTGCCGGTATCCGTGCCTGTTCCAGCGGGTATGTTCACGAGCATGGTCAGGCATGGCTCTGCGGTGGGCTTTAGCAACACAATGGTGGAGGCACCCCAATGACTGATCTACCACTTGAAGGCATTCGGGTACTGGATCTGAGCCGATGGCTTCCGGGACCGTACGGTACTCTTTTCCTGGCCGACTTCGGTGCGGACGTGATAAGAGTCGAGGACACAGCGGAGGGAGACCCCTATCGGCAACTCAAACCGTTGGTGCAGGGCCATGGTGCCAGACATCTCATGCTCAATCGTAACAAGCGAGGTGTGGGTATTAACCTGAAGGATCCTCGCGGGCGGGAAGCCTTTTGGCGGCTAGCGGATACGGCTCACGTGGTGTTCGATCAGTTCCGGCCGGGTGTCGCGGCACGTCTCGGTATCGACTACGAAACCCTGGCGGCCCGCAATCCTCGCCTGGTCTACTGTTCCCTTAGTGGCTTCGGCCAGGACGGACCCTATCGGGACGTGGTAGCCCACGATCCGGTCTATCAGGGCTTGGCAGGCATTGTAAGCTTGATGGGACACCCGGGGGGTCCCCCATTTATCCCCCCGGTTTGTATGGCAGACATAACCTCCGGTCTGATGTCCGCCCTGGCAATAGTGATTGCCCTCCGCCATGCGGAGCGAACTGGGCAGGGCCAGTACATTGATCTCTCTCTCTACGACACTGTTCTGTCAACTCTAGTGACTCCAGCCAGCCTGGCGCTCTTCACAGGGCGGGGACCGCGGCAGGGAGAGGAGCGACATGCTGGGCGGTACCCGTGCTCGGCGGTCTATGAGACCTCCGACGGCCGCTACATCGTGTTCTGCGCCACCGAGAACCACTTCTGGGCGAACCTCTGCCGCTTCTTCTGCCGTGAGGACTTCATCGACCACCAGTGGGATGATGGCCCAAAACGCGAGGAGATGTTCACGTTCTTCAGGGAGGCATTCAAAGCCCGGTCGCAGGATGAGTGGGTTCGGTTGCTCTGGGACAGGCAAGTGGCTTTTGGCCCCGTGCGCACTATTGATGAAGCCTTCTCTGATGAGCACATTCGGCATCGACAGATGGTGACGCACGTCGAGACTCCAGGGGTGGGCACTACGCCTCAGATTGGCCTACCGATCAAGCTTTCCTCCACACCGGGGTCGATCCGACACGGTGCTCCTCTCCATGGGCAGCATACCGAAGATCTGCTCCTAGAGGTGGGCTACTCTGCTCAAGAGATTGAGGTGATGGCGCGGGAGGGAGCGATCAAGGTCCGCGTACGTGATTGTGAGCAGGAGGGGCCCGTTCTTAGAGGTGATCTATCATGATCGACGATCTGGGTGCACTGCCGCTAGCCGGCATCCGCGTCGTCGAGCTTGCGCAAATCCAAGCGGGCCCAATATGCACAATGCTCCTGGCGGACCTGGGTGCTGATGTCATAAAGATCGAGCAACCGGGCAAAGGGGATATTGCGCGCTCCATGGGTCGCCAGTTCTCCCAGGGTGAGAGCGCCATTTACATGAGCTTGAATCGCAATAAGCGCGATATTACCGTCGACCTCCGTCAAGTCGAAGGCAAGGAGATCGCACTTCAGCTGATCGATAAGGCAGATGTCTTTGTAGAGAACTTTCGCCCTGGAACAATGCGCAAGTGGGGCTTGGACTACGAGACCGTGAGCGCGCGGAATCCGCGTATCGTCTACTGCTCTATCTCCGCCTTCGGCCAGACCGGACCCTACTCACGTCGGGCGGCCAACGACCTCGCCATCCAAGCCATGTCGGGCGCCATGTCGATGACCGGCTCTCCCGATCGACTCCCATCTCGGCAAGGCACTGCAGTGCCGGATTCCGGTGCGGGCTCGATGGCGTGCGCAGGTGTTCTGGCCTCCCTAATCAGGCAGCAGCGGACCGGCCGGGGCGAGAAGATCGAGGTTTCCCTGCTGGACGCACAGCTCTTTCTCCTGGTGCCAAGGGAGGGCGAATACTTCATGTCTGGTAAGGAGCCCGAGCGCTCGGGGGATTCCAATCCGATGTATGCTCCGTACGATGCATTTCTGGCTAGCGATGGTAGCTACTTTCACGTCCAGGTCTTCACTGAGAAGTTCTGGAATAACCTGTGTGTGGCCATAGAGCAGCCGGAACTAGTAGTTGATCCGCGCTTTGAGACCAACGAACTTCGATGCGTCCACCGTGAGGCGCTGATGGCCATACTGCGAGCTGTTTTCGCCTCGCGTCCCAGGGCAGAGTGGTTGGCCATCATGGAGGAGCACGACGTGCCGTCCGCTCCGATCAACACCCTTGGTGAGGCAATCGTTGATCCCCAGGTCCGCCATAATGGGATGGTGGTTGACCTCCCTCACTCCAAGCTAGGTCACTATCGCACATTTGGGACGCCCATAAAGCTTCACCATACACCGATACAGTTCAAAATGGGACCGCCGACGTTGGGTGAACACACCGACGAGGTCCTGCGAGAGTTGGGTTACACCGATCAGTCGATCGCTGCCATGCGCGCGAAGGGCGTAGTCTGATGAATACTCGTGAGGGCTCTGTAGTGAAGGGGTAATCCGTATCGATGGTGCGAGGGTTTCGCCGGTGTCCGTGGCGGTCCTAAGAGTGTATATGGGAGGGATGTCAGTGAGAGTGTCCATTGACCGCGTGATTGAGACTGACGTGCTGGTGGTCGGCGGCGGAGCGGCTGCACTCAGAGCGGGGATAGCCGCTGCTGATGCCGGGGCACAGACGATCATTGCCGCCAAAGGCGCTCTCGGGAAATCGGGCGCCACGACTGCCCGGGTCCCGGCATCGGCCTGGCAGGCGGTTGACGGCTGCTCCGGACCGGACGACAGCCCCGAGACGCACTACCAGGACATCATGGCGGCAGCCATGGGGATGGCTGACGCCCGTCTGGCCTGGATCATTGCCCATGAGTCCGCCGAACGGCTTTCGGAGATGGAACGATGGGGGCTCAACTTGTTCCCGGATCCATCTGGCCGACAACCTCACTATTCGGGCTACTCGTGCTTCGCCAGCCAGCCGCGGGCCCACGGGATGCCTGGTAGCGACGAGGGCGGACATACGGGCAACATGATGTCCACCCTCGCACGCGAGTTCACAAAACGTGGTGTAACTCTGCATGAGCACACGACGGTCATAGACTTGTTGGTCCAGTCGGGGGCCTGTGTTGGCGCCATGGCGATTAATCCGGACGGCGCCTTCGTCATCTACCGAGCTGGTGCGGTGATCTTGGCCACAGGTGGCGCGGCCCAGATGTTCCCCGTCAACCTCTTCCCGATGGAAATCACAGGCGATGGTCACGCTATGGCGTTCCGAGCCGGCGCAGAGTTGGTCAACATGGAGTTCATGCAGTTGATGATCCAGACGGTTGCGGGCCGGCCACCACAGCTAGGCGGCTCCATCTGGGCCGCGATGCCGGTGGTGCGCAACGCCCTTGGCGAGGATGTGCTTCCCCGTTACCTGCCTACGGGCGTCACCGTCGAGCAAGTGATGTGGGATCGAACCTTCCATACCCCTTTCAGCTCCCGCGATGTCTCGCGGTACCTGGATGTGGCGATAGCGAAGGAGGTGCTGGAAGGCCGTGGGTTGCCAAGCTACCAGATGATTGTGGATTTCTCTCAGGTCAACTTGAGCCAAATTCGGCGGCCGCGACGGCTTTTCAGCCCTCCACCTGCGCAGATGACCCTGGGCGACCCCCGGATCAAAGTCGCTCCCGGCGGCCACACTATCAATGGTGGTCTTCGGGTCGATGAGTGGGGCCAGTCTACAGTGACCGGTCTCCTGGCTGCCGGCGAGGTCGCGGCTGGCTCCCACGGTGCGGACCGCTTGGGCGGTGGGATGATATCGGCCTGCAGCGTGTTTGGGGCGCGCGCCGGACACCGGGCGGCGGAGTATGCCAGGGCGGCTGGCCGGCCCGACCTGCAGCCGGATGTGCTAGATGTCGCCGCGCAGCGACTGTCAGGGTTCGGTCGGAGCAGCGACGGCGATTGGACGGCGATCCGTAAGTCGCTGCAGTCACTTTGCCTTAGGCATCTGCACGTCATTCGCAATGAGCAGGGGCTGCGCGAGTTGGCTGACTCCGCCGCGAGTCTTCGCCGGGAGGTCCTTCCGAAGGCTCCCATCCAGGACGCCCGTGCGCTAGTAGGAGTCCTGGAGACCGATGGTCTTCTGTTCGTCGCGGAACTGGCGGCGCGGGCGGCCCTGCTCCGCAGGGAAAGCCGCGGGGGTCACTTGCGCGAGGACTATCCCAATGTGGACGATGCTCGCTGGAACGCCAGCCTGTTCTGGCGCAAACGAGATGGCGAGCCTGTCATCTTCGCTGGCAGGTATCGCCAAGATGTTGCCGAGGCTGTCCAGGTATCGGATGTGACGTAGGCTACGGTATTGAATTCGATCAAGCCTGCCTGCCAGAGCCTACGGAACAGGCTGGCCTCACGCCAGGCTTAGATGCGGTCATGGACGGTGCTGCCTGTCCTCACACTTCGAGGAAGAGTCTTCCACTGGCAGCCGGTCCACAGCACGTAGAAGATCGCAGGACCACCTCCAATGGATATGGCAGTCATTCAGCAGGCGTTATTTTAGTTATCAGGTAGACTCTAATACAGTAGCCGCGCTTACGAAATGAATGCCCACGTATCTGGCTACTGAGCCCTGCATGGGTTTGTAAACATTTGGGGCACCCCAAACACCGCCAGGCGCCGCGCCTTGGGCTCACTGTTTAGCCACTTATGCAGCAATCAGTAGTTGTGACGGTGGGGCCATCCTAAGGCTGACCATCAACAAGCGGCCTAACCTGGCTGAGTATTAAGAAAGGAGGCCTCCGCACTCAGGATAACTTGTAGGAAACGGGTCAGGTTCGTATTCCAATTCATTCTTGACAGCGTAGCTAGCATGGGGCATCGACACCGAAGAGGATTCCGCGATTTGGGTAAGGATAGGAGAAGTATCGCAAAATGAAAGGCCTCTATTGCATTCTCGTGGCTGGATTAGTCACGATGAGTCTTGCGGTCACTGGATGCACTCCGGGTGCACCCATGGCAGCCACGGCCGCTCCTGCAACCACGGCCGCCCCTGCTGCTCCTGTAGCCACGGCTGCTCCAACTAAGGCAGCAGGCTTCCCGGAGAAGGGGAAGGCCATAACATTGAACGTTCCTTACGCCGCAGGGGGTGCCACCGATATCGACAGTCGAGTCCTTGGAGACCTATGGGGGCGAGAGCTGGGAGTTCCCGTTCAGATTATGAATAAGCCAGGAGCAAGTTCCCAGATCGGTATGACGGAGGCGGCCACCGCCAAGCCGGATGGCTACACCGTCGTCGCCATAGTGCTGCCGGGCGGTGTCGTCCCATACCTGGATCCCGAGAGGAAGGCGACTTACACACACAAGGGCTTCATATCACTGGGGAACCAGTGGTACACGCCAAGTTCGATTTCGGTCCTGTCGGAGAGCCCCTACAAGTCCGTGAAGGATCTGGTGGATGCTGCCAAAGCCAAGCCCGGGCAGGTCAAGATCGGATCATCCGGGGCGAGTTCTAGCAGTGGCTTGGCGTACCTCCAGTTCGCCTCGGTTGCTAGCGTGCAGTTTGCGGGCGTGTACTTCGACGGTGGCGCCCCAGCCTTGACCGCCTTGCAAGGCGGTCACATTGATGCCTTGTTCGAGTCTGTGACAGTGCTGACGCCACATGTCAAAGCCGGTCGCGTGCGCGTGCTGGGCATCACGGATAGGCAAGAGAGCAGCCTGGCTCCTGGTGTCCCAACTCTCGAATCGCAGGGATTCCCTGTGTTCCTGTCGGTTTACGGCGGACTGGCCGTTCCGGCGGGAACGCCAAAGGAGATCGTTGACGTTCTGAGCGCAACCTTAAAGAAGACGGTCGAGAGCGACGAGCACAAGAAGAAGATGGCTGAACTGGGTCAAGGGCAAATGTACATGACCCCAGAGGAGTTCGACAAGCTTTGGACCGAGCAGGAGAGTGCCGTGCAGCCGCTGATACCGTTGATGAAGGCCAAGTAAGCAGCCGATTAGGAGTCTCTGGCCGCTACAGTCTTCCGGACTGGCTGTATGAAAGGCCTTAATCACTTTCTGCGAGTCAATTAGGCCGAACTTGTCTTATCTGAGGATGGACGGAGGGTGGAAATGAAAGGTCGTGTCTTCGCTCTCGCGGCTGGATTTGTCGCGATATTCTTCGCGATAAACATCAATGGATGCTCCCAGGTGGCACCGGCAAGTGCTCCTACCACAGCGGTGGTTGAGCCAACCAATGCTCTCACTGCCGCCCAGACTCCCACCCTAGCGCCTGCAGCGGCCCCGACGAAGGCTCCTGCTGCCCAGCCAACCGTTGCCTCCGCTGCGAAAGTCGCCTTTCCAGAAAAGGGGAGGGCCATCACCATCATCGTCCCTTATGCTGCTGGAGGCGCCACCGACCTTTCCAGTCGGGTGCTGGCCTCGCTGATGGAGAGGGACCTGGGAACCCCGGTTCAAGTCGTCAACAAGCCAGGTGCAGCTTCCCAGGTTGGTATGGCCGAGGCAGCTGCGGCCAAGCCAGACGGATATACGATCGTGGCGATAGTCATACCTGGCGGCATTATCCAGTACCTGGATCCCGAGCGGAAGGCGACCTACGACCGCAAGAGCTTCGTCGTGCTGGGGAACCAGTGGGCCGCCCCGAACTCCATATCGGTCGCGTCGAACAGCCCCTATAAAACCGTGAAGGATTTGATCGATGCATCGAAGGCCAATCCAGAGAAGATCAAGGCCGGCACCTCTGGGGCCACATCCAATGGCGGCCTGGGCCTTCTCCTCTTTAACAGAATAACCGGCGCAAAGTTGGCCGCAGTGCACTTCGATGGTGGTTCACAGTCGATCACTGCCTTGCTCGGCGGGCATATCGACGCCGTTTTCACCGCTGTGAGCGATCTGGTGGGGCATGTCAAGGCTGGCAATGCTCGCGTGCTTGGGATACTAGATAAGGAAGCCAGTGGGTTGATGCCGGAGGTATCAACCCTGGAATCGCAGGGATACCCCGTCTACATGACCGGTTTTGGTGGCTTGGGAGTTCCGGCTGGTACTCCCCAGGGAGTAGTGGACATCCTGAGCGGAGCAATGAAGAGGGGTGTAGAGAGCGAGGAGTTCACAAAGAAGATGGCTGAACTGAACCAAGGGGCGCGCTACATGAATCCTGATCAGTTTGCGAAGCTGTGGGCCGACCTAGAGGCCGATATGCAGCCATTGCTGCCGTCCTTAAGTGGTCAGTAGGTTGTCGCCAAGGAGGCTCTGAACAGTGATCAGGGGGCCCGAAGCGACGTTGCCCAGTTTGGACACCTCGAGCGGGCTACCGCTCGAGGTGCCTGAATGCTGGTGTGGGGTTCGGGATTCAACGCACAGCGTACCATTCATCGAAAACCGATGTTGGCAACTATCTACTCTGGCCAATGAACAGAACAGGAGGTACGTAATGGAGCGTAAGAAGGTGACACCGCAGGAGATCCTCGCTAAGAAAGATCGCGGCGAGAAGATCATCCGAACTATCTGCTACGACTACCCTATGGCTCTGCTAGCCGATCGGGCTGGTGTGGACTCCATCCTAGTTGGCGACTCCATGGGCATGGTAATCTCCGGACTGAGCGGCACGGTACCCGTCACCATGGAGGAGATGATCTACCACTGCAAGGCAGTGACGCGGGCGGTCAAGTACGCTTTGGTGGTGGGGGACATGCCCTTTGGCACCTACGAGAGCAGTATTCCTGAGGCCATCAGAAATGCTTGCCGGATCATGAAGGAAGGTGGGGTGGACGCCGTTAAGCTGGAAGGAGGGAAGGAGTTCGCCCCAACTATCAAGGCCATCGCCGACGCGGGGATCCCCATGGTGGGACACATCGGGCTGACTCCGCAGACAGCGGCGAGGCTGGGAGGCTACAAGGCGCAAGGCAAGGATGCTGTCACTGCCATTAAGCTGCTAGAGGACGCCAGGGCTTTGCAGGAAGCCGGAGTCTTCATGATCACTGTCGAGTGCATCCCATACAAGTTGGCCAGGATCATGTCCGAGGAACTAACGATCGCCGTGACTGGCTGCGGAGCTGGGCCCTACGTGGATGGTCAGGCTCTTAACATGTACGACATCCTTGGGCTTTTCGATCGCTTCCTTCCGAAGCACGCCAAAAGGTACACCAACTTAGCCCAGGAGATAGTGACAACCATGCAGACCTACAAGCGGGAGGTGGAGCGGGGAATATTCCCGACGGAAGAGAACAGCTTCACTATCAGCGACGAGGAGCTGGAGGTGGCCCTGAAGGGCCTGTAAGTTAGTACTACAGCGATACGAGGATAACAGCACGTGCCGCTCGGCGTCTTTGGATGATATTCTAGAGTCCATGCTACGGTGAATTGCGAAGATTCCACTGAGGTGACCACTATGGAGATCAGCCTGGACTCACTGGACGATCAGATCATCCATGAGCTACGCCGCGACGGCCGACTGGCTAATACGGAGATGGCCCGCCGACTTGGCGTCAGCGAAGCGACGATTCGCAACCGCATCCAGCGACTCGTCAACGAAGGTATCATCCAAGTCTCTGCCATCGTGAACCTGTCTCGTCTTGGCTACGAGTTCGATGCCTATCTTGGGATCCAATGCAACGTTGCCCAGATGAAAGAGGTGGCGCGCGCCCTGACCGAAATGGAGGAGGTTCGCTATGTCTCCTACGTCCTCGGAAGGTACGAACTTATGGTAGTCGGCTTCTTCCGCTCCAGGGCCGAGCTTTTTGCCTTTCTCAGTGAGCGGGTGGGAAAGATCCCTGGAGTCGGGAGGATCGAAACCCTGCTCGTCCTCCAAGTGGCCAAGCGTGACGCGCTCTTCGGCTATTGGGGGACACCCCCGGAGCACTATTGACCTGAGCATCAGTACTTTACAATTGCGTAAGGAAACGGGAGGTATCTAGTGACGTTAATCGTCAAGAGCATCAAGCGCCCCGATCGGAGCATCGTGGAGGGGTTCACCCGAGTCTCACCTGCTACCATCCATGAAGCGATGGGACGACGGGGTGCGGTCGATTCCAGGATCAAGCCGATCTACGCGGGGATGAAGGTATGCGGACCAGCAGTGACTTGCGAGTGCCAGGTCGGCGACAATCTGGCATTGCACGTGGCTCTGCATCTCGCCGAGGCGGGCGATGTCATCGTGGCGACCACTGGGGACTACACGGAGCAGGGACTCTTTGGTGATGTGATGGCATCCTGCGCGTTGGCCAAGGGGGTCAACGGTCTGGTCGTGGATGGCGGGGTGCGGGACGGCGCCTCGATGCGAGAGATGGGGTTCAGCGTCTTCGCTCGCGCTCAGTGTATGAAGGGAACAGTCAAGGAGACCATCGGACCTGTTAATCAGCCCATCGCCTTTGGTGGTCAGATCGTTCGCCCCGGAGACATCATCGTCGGTGATGACGATGGGGTAGTGGTAGTGCCGCAGCAAGTCGCCGAGGAGATCCTGGAAGCGTGCTACGCCCGCGAGCAGAAGGAGGCGGCTATACAGGTGCAGCTGCGAGAAGGGAAGACCACCTGGGGAATGAGCGACTGGGGAGAGATGTTGAGGGCCAAGGGAATGGTTCTGGACCTCTAAATGGTCATCAGGCACGTCTATGCGATCTTGGCCGGTAGAGCAATGCCTGGTCGCCAGCGAGGTTTGGGGGGACACCCCAAACCTCTTCTCATCCACTACTCGTTCCACATCATGGACCTAGGAGAGTCTTGAAAAACCCCCTGGTGCATCCGGCACCATACAATATGTGGCGGTCCGTCGCTATGCGTCCTACAGCGGGTTGGGGTGTCGCCCGTCGATGCAGGGGTTTTCAAGACTCTCCTAGAGTGGGGACACATCACCATCAAGGTGTTCGTGCATCCTCACTTTGGGACCCGGGTTGTCCTCAACGGGCATGAGTACGTGGCCTCCCAGGAGGACAAACAGGGGCTCGTCTTCACGAAGGACGGCAACTGTTTCACTCAGGTCCAGGACGTCGCGGGGCTGGCGATGGCTGCAGACACCTCGTCCGATCCTCGGACCATAGGGCGACTGAGCCAGCTCTGCGACCGCTGGATCTACGCTAGAGCAGCATCGAAGATCATTACCAGGCGCACCTCGTCTCTAGCTGGACACCTTGCGGTTATTGTGGCTTGGGATAGGCCTCTGGGTTCCTGAGCACCTCGCTCGTGCTGGGCTTTATTTCGCCCGCAGCTCTGCGGCCAGCCCCTCTGGCTACTGCTAGCTTCTCGTCCGTGATACCCGCAGATTATCCGTGCTGATTGACCTCCGTCCCGCAACCGCACGTCTTATTCACTGGCTCGTGGCAGCGATGTGCCCCCACCCGAAGCTGGAAGCTCCTGTCGCCCCGTTGTTGCAAGGCCTGCTGGTCGTATATCGCACCATTTTAGGTATATAGATACGTTTTTCGACGTAAAATCCGTAGTACCTCTTGACATTCGTACTGACTGATGATATATCTCTCGAAGACGGCAGATGCTTTGGTGGTAGCTCATTCGTGAGCATCAATGCTCCTCACTGGACGATCAGATCATTCGTGAGCTACGCCGCGACGGCGGCTGGCTGACATGGAGACGGCCCGCTACCTCGGCCGCCAAGTCCTTGCCGCTGAGCATCGCCGCTAGGCGACTACTATCCGTTGAGATTCATTATGACCGACGGACGTAGGAGCACAGGTCAACAAACCTCATTCGTCATGATTGCTGTGCTTGTGCAACAGACTGGAAATGGCTGACCATGGCATCGGAACCCGCAAGAGCCTGGGCTAGTCGGGGCTTCTTCCCGGGCAAGCTGAATACTTCGAGAGGTGAATCGATGACTACTCAGGCCGACCAGATGCCTGAAGCGCTGGTCAAGGAACTCGTCCAGAACACCCTCACTCTTGGAGAACTGGTAGCGATCGCCGAGCGGGAAAAGATGCCGCTCAGCCGCGTGGTAGCGACTGAGGCGATGGCGAAGGAGGGCAAGAGTTACCAGGAACTACTATCAGCTGTTATGGCCGAGTTCGACCATAACTTCGAGGCGCTGGATGTCGGGCTGACCTGGGGAAGTAGCTTTCTGCTGGGTCCCGTGGGCAGCGACCTCGCCTGCCAGCCTGATGGCGCGCTTATCGGCGATACCCTGATCAATCGTGCGGTCATGTATACCCTTGCCGCTGAGGTAGGCAACCACGAGGTAGGGCTCAACCCGTGCGCCGGCACTGGCGACTCCTGCCCATACACCGGGTTGCTGAGGGCACTGAGAGAGGAAGGATATAGCGAGGAGCAGGTGGCACTAGAGGCAACGCTGATCCTGAAGGTGGGGAGCGTGTTCCGGGTTGGGAAGTCGACCACAGGGTGCAACATGGAGGGCTACGGGGCAGGGGCAGCGGCCACGGCTGCGGCGCTCACCGACCTGAGGGGAGGGAGCGCACGGCAGGTCGCCCAGGCGATGGTGCTGGCACTCTCCCCCACCATCGCGGTGCCATGCACTCCGCGTGTGATGGTGTCAGGGCTATGCGCGAGCCACATCGGCGGCGCTATCCTGATTGGCAACCTTGCATCCAACCTGGTTCTGAAGACGACTCTGCCGGTGGACGTGGATGTGGACGTGATGATCGCCATGGCGGCGAAGATGCACGTGCAGGCCGCACCTCCGATCACGGCGATCAACCTGGAGTACCTGCAGCCCTACTTCAAGAAGAGCCCACACGTCGAGCTGTTTGTGAGCGAGGAGATACGGGAAACCGACAGGAATCGGGCGGAGACCATCGTCGAGAAGGCAAGGGGTGAACTGAGGAAGATGCTCACCACCTCCCAGCCACTCACCTCAGTGCTGGGAGATGTGGTGATAGGCGGGAGCAGTATCGCGGTGGGCTCCCCCACCAACATGGCGCGGATCGCCCACTCCATGATCAAGGGGAAAATCACCAGGATCGAAATCGACTTGACCGTGGATCTCTTCGCTCGTCGGGCGATCAACGTGCCCGCGATACTTATGGGCGCTATCTACGGTGCGCGGACCGACGACCTGGAGATGTATCGCAAGGTGTTCGACCTGCCGGAGATAAAGGAGATCGAGGTAAAGGTGAACAAAGTGGACATCCCGGAGGTGCAGCGCATCCGCATCATGGCGGCGGAGAGGGGTGCATGGCTGGATGCGCGCAACCGCGGGGGCGGTCGAGTGGGGATAATCGCGGCCGAGCCATCGCTAGAGGAGGCGCTCGAAGGGGCGAAGCGGCTGGGCATCCAGGCACTACTGGAGGAGCGAGTGATATGAACGTGGAGACTTTCGATCGAGAGTACAGGGAGCGGCTGGAGAGGCTCTCCACCACCAACCTGTCCGATGCCCTAGACAAGGTGGGGATCCGGGGGGCGGTGATCGGCATCCTACCGCTGTTCGGGAAGCCCAGGGTGGCCGGGAGGGCGGTGACCATCAAGATCACAGCCTCGGGATTGGAAAGATCGAAGCACCATCTCGGCGTCGAGGCCATCGCCACAGCCCACAAGGGTGACATAATTGCCATTGACAACCGGGGGGATACCTACAACAACTGCTGGGGAGAGATCCTGGCGTGCGCGTCGAAGATGAAAGGGGTCTCTGCGGTGGTGATCGACGGCGCTACTCGTGACGTGGACGCCTGCGAAGAGATGGGCTTTCCGGTCTTCGCCAAGGCCGTGGTTCCCCTGACTGCGCGAGGCAGAATTGTACAGGAGTCATTCAACTGTCCCATCAGGCTGGGAAACGTGCTGGTGCGGCCGGGAGACATCATCGTCGCGGACGCGAGCGGCGTGGTGGTGCTTCCTCCTGAGCGGGTGGATGAGGTCCTCTCTGAGGCTGAGAAGATCATGGAGAAGGAAGAGGCGATGAAGAGGGACCTCCTGGCGGGCATGGACGTCCTCGATATGGACCAGAAGTATGACTACGAGCGGATGCTGAGACGGTAGAGAGAGGTAATGCAGCAATGGAATTTCGCAGGCCTGATCCAGACACAGTCACACGCTTGAATGGCTTCTCGACCTCGACTCTATCCGATGCTCTGGATAGGTTAGGTATTGCGGGCGGCTGCAAGGGGATAGTGCCTGGCATATCGGGAGTCAAGATGGCGGGCGCCGCATTTACCGTGAGGTACGTGCCGGTGGGGACCATTAAGGGAACGGTGGGTGACTACATCGACGAGATGATGCCTGGAGACGTGGTGGTGCTGGATAACAACGGCAGGACCGACTGCACCGTCTGGGGGGACATCTTAACGGTGACTGCTAAGGGCAAGGGCATCGCCGGTACGGTGATCGATGGGGTGTTTAGGGATCTGCCAAGGATTCTGGATGAGAGGTACCCGATCTTCTCCAGAGGCAGGTTCATGATGACGGGCAAGGACCGAGTGATGGTGGAGTCTACCCAGGTGATGGTCTCCATCGGGTCTGTCCAGGTCAAACCCGGGGACATCTTGGTGGGGGATGACAGCGGTGTTGTTGTGGTGCCCCAGGAGATGTCGGCGAAGGTGCTGGAGGTGGCCGGCACCATTGAAGAGGCGGAGAGTCGCATCGTGGAAGCGGTGCAGAATGGTCTCAGCCTTGGAGATGCTAGGAGGAAGTTCGGATATCACAGCCTGCAAAGCAGAAAGCAATAGGGGATTTCGAGGGATGTGAGCAGTCGTGCATCTCAAGGCCGGAGTTTCTGGGATTCTGAGGTGTGCTGATCGTGTATGGGGAGGCAGCATGGCAGAGCAGCAGGTGCTTGCAACAAGATCGCTCGCGCGATACGTAGCCGAAACGCGGTATGAGAGTTTGCCCAAGGATGTGCTTAGGGAGGCAAAGCGACGCACTGCTGACGTGGTTTCTATCGCTCTTTCAGGATTCACTTCCAGCACTGGCAAAGGGATTCAGAGCTTCGCTCAGGAGATATCGCTCCAGGGAGGAGCCAGCTTGTGGGGCAGCGGCATCAAGGTGGCGGCGGAGATAGCTGCCCTGTCCAATGCCACCATGGCCTACCACCTGGAGTTGGACGATGTCCATCGCACCTCCCACAGCCATCCTGGTATCTCAGTAGTTCCTGTAGCTCTGGCCCTCTGCGAGGAGAAGAAGTTGAGTCCCAAAGATTTCTTAGCTGCGGTGGTGGTGGGCTACGATGTGATCACCCGGGTCGGGATAGCGGTAAGTCCTTCCATTTACGTGGACCGCGTATTCCTAGCCCCCGGCACGCTTTCTCCCCTGGGGGGTGCTGCCACTGCGGCTAACCTTTACGGTCTTGACGAGGAAGAAGCGGCCAAGGTACTGGGAGCGGCTGCTTTCCTGTCACCGTTTGCGCTGTTCGAGGCCTTCGCGGGGGGAGCTCCCATCAAGAACACAGCCATGGGATGGGGAGGGCTAGTAGGGATCTGGGCGGTGAAGCTGTGTGCACAGGGGTTGTTCGGTCCCCCTACCGGTATCGAGGGAGACTTCGGATACGCAAAGGCGACAGCCGACCACTACGATCTGGACAAGATCAATGATCCCGCCAACGTCAACCGTGGGATCCTGAACACAGGGATCAAGCCCTACTCCTGCTGTCGGCAGCACCATAGCGCAGTGGATGCCATCCTTGAACTCAGGGAAAAAGAGGGGCTGAGGCCTGAAAATGTAGAGCGCATCCTGGTCCGGACCTTCGCGGTGGCGAGTCGTGGTAGCCACAAGAAGCCTCACACCGTGGCTAGTGCCACCTACAGCGCTCCCTTCTCATTAGCTTCGGCCTTGGCGACTGGTTCCTGTTGGCGGGAGCAGTATACCCCTGAGAAGATCGCTGATCCCTATCTCCTGAACTTAGCTGACAAGGTGGATGTGGTGAAGGACGATGAGTTGGATGCACTGTACGACGAGAAGTGGCCGGCCATCGTAGAGGTTACTACCAAAGATGGACATCGTCTGTCGGCGCGACGGGATGTGATGAAGGGGGAGCCGGAGTACCCGATATCGGACGAGGATTTGAAGGCGAAGTTCACCTCGCTGGCTACCGATGCGGTCAGCGCTACTCGGGCAGAAGAGATCTGGCAGACTATCATGAACTTGGAGCACGCCGGGAGTATCATGGAACTGACGGAGTTGCTCCGTGCATAGCCCGGACAATCTCACATTCGCCGAGAGTCCGACCAACCGGCTGACCAACCCTGCCCTCGATCCCTCCGCCAAGATACCCGAGCTTAAGGTCAGCGCGGTGCGTATCGAAAAGCTTGGAGGCTAAGCATGTATCCATAAGTGCCGGGAGCCGAGGCCTTACGGCCAGCGGGCGCGGCGGGACGGGAAACGTGCCATTCTTATGGATACATGCTTAGCCGCGCCTCCCACACCAATTGGCCCTAACAGACCGCCGCGGTTTTCCAAAACCGCGGCGGTCTCGTCACTCGGCATGGTTCACACGACAGGCGAGATGGCGTAACGGTAGGGGCGACCGGCTGGTCGCCCNNCAGGGCGACCAGCCGGTCGCCCCTACAGAATGTCACCACAGTCCTGAACCATGCCCGTCACTCGTGGCTGTGGCCCTTGACTTGCTATGAAAATCGGATTATCGTAGATTCCGAAGAGCTGGGAGGGGACATGGCAACGAAGATAAGCGCCACCGATCTATCTCGTAAGACCTCCGATATCCTCAACCGGGTCCGCTACAGAGGGGAGCGATTCATTGTGGAGCGAAATGGGGAGGACATCGCGGCAGTGCAGCCGGTGGGGGCCAAGCCGGGGGTCACCCTTGGCGAACTGATCTCGCGGTTGAAGGCCCTTCCCCGTCCCGATGAGGCATTTGCCGATGACATGGAGGCCGTCCTCGCCTCTCAACCAAAATCCGGAAGCCTCACATGGGACGATTGATCGACTCCAGCGTTTTCATATCCTTGGAGCGCGGCGGGTTGTCGCTGGAAAGCCTGCCGTTGGATGTCATGGACGAACCGGTTGCCGTGGCCGCCGCGACGGTGGCGGAACTGCTCATGGGCGTGCACCGGGCCAACACTCCCGAGCGCAGACTGCGGCGTGAATCGTTCGTCGAGGGGATCTTGGAGCTGTTGCCGATCCTGCCCTATGACCTGCGAGTGGCCCGACTGCACGCTCAGGCGTGGGCGCAACTGGCCGCCTCCGGACAGACGGTTGGGGCCTACGACCTGATGATTGGGGCAACGGCCCTGGCCCATGGCTACGCGGTTCTGACGGAGAACCTACGCGACTTCCGCCGCATCCCCGGTCTTGTTGTCGAGGAGGCGATCTGGTCTCGCTGAAGGGACGACCGCGGGACTCGGATCGAGCCGCCTCCTGTGGTATCCTTGCCCATTGTGGCCGACAGATGGAAGCGGTTGTTCGCTGTCTGGAGGTCCTCCGCCGATCGGTACGTACTCTATCTGACGGGTATTCGGGGTCTTGGCCTACAGGGAAGCCCTCAACTGGATAATGTCTTACTGGGAGCCTGGACGTCCTAAGGCGCAGGAGAATGTGCTGCGCTCCCTGAAGGTACCCCGAATGCGCGCCCTGCTGGAGCGAATCGGCTCGCCGCAGCTTCAGTATCCCTCAGTGCTCGTGGCGGGTACCAAAGGCAAGGGGTCCACCGTGGCTTTCATCGCCGAGGGGCTGAGGGCGGCAGGATACAGGGTGGGTCGCTACACCCAGCCCCACCTGATCGATTGGCGAGAGCGCAGCTGGGTGGACGGCAGCCTGATCGAGCCCGAAGAGGTAGCTGCCCTGGCCGAGCGGATCAGACCCGCCGTGGAGGATCTCCACCAGGCGATGGGAGAGCTGGGTGGACTCACCACCTACGAGGTGGGTACGGCCCTGACCCTCGCCCACTTCGCCGACCGGCAGGTGGACGCTGCAGTTCTGGAGATGGGCATCGGCGGGCGGCTGGACGCCCTGAATGCCGTCGATCCGCTGGTCTCGGCCGTGACTGCCATCAGCTTCGACCATACAGACGTGCTCGGCGACACGCTGTCCAAGATCGCAGAGGAGAAGGCAGGCGTCCTCAGACAGGGCAGGGTTGCCCTGTCTGCTCCCCAGCCGTCCGAAGCCGAGGAGGCCCTTCGTCGGGAAGCGATGGAGGTGGGCGCACACCTCTCATTCGTGGGGCAGGAGTGGCGCTGGGCTGATGGATCCGAGCAGGACACCATCGACATTTGCGGGCCCATGAGCGACCTCAAGCGCGTCCGAGTGCCTCTTCTGGGGGACCACCAGCGGGAGAATGCTACGTTGGCTGCAGCCGTCCTGCAATCGCTGGCGCAGGAGGGTTTCCATCAGATCGACGACGAAGCGATCCGGCGAGGTATTTCGTCCGTGGAGTGGCCTGGTAGGATCCAGGTGCTGCGCCGAGACCCGCTGGTGGTGGTGGACGCCGCCCACAACGAGGACTCGACGCAGCACCTGATGGATACGATTCGGAAGCAGTTCCAGTATGAGCGCCTGATCCTGGTCTTCGGAGCCAGCGCCAACAAGCATATCGAGGAGATGGCCATGGTGCTGGGACCGACTGCCCACTCTGTCATTGTCACCGCCTCCGGGCACCGTAGGGCCGCCGATGCCGAGAAGCTTGCGCTGGAGTTCTCTCGATATGGTGAGGTTTGCCTGGAGCCTGACGTGACACTGGCCTTCGACCGGGCGCTGCGGGTCGCTTCTCCCTCGGATCTTGTCCTGATCACAGGCTCGGTCTTCCTCGCCGGAAAGGCCATCGAAGCATTGAGTACTGAGTAGCTCCACTCAGCACTCACAGTACTGTTGAGGTTAGAGATGATCGCCTATTTCGATTGCTTTAGTGGGGTCAGCGGCGACATGACCTTGGGTGCCCTGGTGGACGCCGGAGCCGACCCTGAAGCCTTACGGGCTGAGGTAGCCAAGTTGGGCCTCTCCGGCTACGAGTTGCGCTTCGACAAGGTGGAGAGGCAGGGGATTAGCGGCACCCAGGCCACCGTCGATCTGGACAAAGGCACCGCTCAACCCCATCGCCACCTCTCCCATATCCTTGAAATCATCGGTTCGTCGCCCCTGACCACCTCTGTGAAGGAGAAGGCAGGGAGGGTCTTCCGCACCCTGGCCGAGGCCGAGGCCAAGGTTCACGGCACCACGGTGGACCACGTCCACTTCCACGAGGTCGGGGCGGTGGATGCCATCGTGGACGTGGTGGGGGCCGTGGTGGGGCTGGATCTACTGGGGATCAAGGATGTCTATGCTTCTGCCCTGCCCACGGGTCGTGGGACCATCAAGTCGGCCCACGGGATCCTGCCGGTGCCGGCCCCCGCGACTGCGGAGATCCTGGCCAGGGTGGGTGCGCCGTTGCGGGCGGTGGATGTGGAGGCGGAGTTGGTGACACCCACGGGTGCGGCCATCCTTGCCACGCTGGCCACCTTCCGGCAGCCGGACCTCCGGCTCAAGGCGATGGGCTACGGCTTTGGCACCAAGCAGCTTCCCTGGGCCAACGCCCTTCGGATCTGGATTGGCGAGCAGGCGGATGGAGGCCAGGAGACGACCTCTCTGATCGAGGCCAATCTGGACGACGTCACGCCGGAGACCCTCGGCTTCGCGATGGAGCGGCTGTTCTCTGCCGGGGCGCTGGATGTCTTCTTCACTCCCATCCAGATGAAGAAGAACCGCCCTGCGGTGATGCTGAGCGTTATCGCGCCCCTGGCGAAGGAGCGAGATCTTGCCGCTGCCATCCTCAGGGAGACCACCACCCTCGGCGTGAGGATCAGCCGGACCGGCCGGCTCATGGCCGACCGGAGGCAGGACAGCGTGGAGACCTCTTACGGCCCTGTGAGGATCAAGGTGAAGTCCTTCGAGGGCAGAGAGAGCTGTGCCCCCGAGTACGAGGACTGCGCCCGGATCGCTCGAGACAGGGGGCTACCCCTGATGGAGGTGGTGCAGGCCACACTGGACGCTTGCCGGAATCGTGGTGAGGCGTAGTGATCCCATGAAAGCTCTGATCCTGGCAGCCGGCGAGGGTACACGTCTTCGCCCTCTCACACTCACCTGTCCCAAGCCGATGCTTCCTGTGGGTGGAGCCCCGCTGTTGCGCCACCTCCTTCGTTGGCTTCGGGGACAGGGGATTGGGGAGGCAGCCATCAACCTGCACTACCTGCCCCATGTTATCACCGACTACGTGGGCGACGGCAGTCGATTTGGGCTGAGGGTCTCCTATTCCTGGGAGGATCCCATCCTGGGCTCGGCGGGCGCTGCCAAGAAGCTGGAGGACTACCTCAGTCCGCAATTCCTGGTCGTGTATGGGGACATGCTGCTGGACGTAGATCTGGAACCTCTGGTAGAGTTGCACCGCCGGAGCGCGGCTGCCCTGACCATGGGCCTCATGGAAACCGATGATCCTTCCTCCAAGGGGATCGCGGAGTTGGACGCGAACGGCCGGGTGTCGCGCTTCGTGGAGAAGCCGAGGCCGGGTGAGATCGATGGAAACTTGGCCAGCGCGGGGGTGTACGTGGCCGAGCGGTCCATCCTTCGAGATGTTCCCCCTGGCAGCTACCACGACTTCGGACAGGATCTGGTGCCTCACCTGCTTCAACAGGAAATCCCTGTGTACGCTCGTCTGCTTGAGGGCTACCTGCTGGACATAGGGACTCCGGAGAGTTATCGAAAGGCCCAGGAGGACGTCTCGGCATTGGGGCGCCACTGGGATGCATGGGAACCACCTGATGAACGTTGACACCGCCAAGGACTCCCGTCCCGACCTGCTGAAGACGCTGTTGGGCATCGCCGTCAGCGTCGCATGCTTGATCTTGCTCGTCTGGAACCTGGAGTGGAGCCACTTCTGGGCCACCCTTCAGCGGGCCGACTACTGGTGGCTGATCCCCTCCCTGCTGGCCATCCTTCTCGACGTGTGGATCAAGGTCCTCAAGTGGCAGATGCTGCTGGCCCCCGCCGGGAAGCCCTCCTGCACCAACCTCCTGTACAGCATGTGCGTGGGCTACCTCGTGTCCACGGTTCTTCCCGGCAGGCTGGGAGAGATAGCCCGAGTGTACTTCCTGGCCAGGGTTGAGCGGGTGAGCGCCGTGGCGGTGCTCTCCACCGTGGCCGTGGACAGGGTGCTGGATGTGGTGGCCGTTGCCCTGCTGCTGGCCGTGGCGCTCCCCACGGCCGAACTACCGGCCTGGGTCGCCCAATCGGGCCTCTTGGTTGGGGTTGGCGGCGTGGTGCTGCTGTCGGTCTGCGTGGCCATGGCCTACCCATGGGGACGCAGCTTCTTCTTTCGCCTGCTGGTGGCGATGCCTCGCTTCCCAGGCAAGTCGATCGCCGAGAAGTGGGCGGAGGCCCTCTGCGTGGGGGTGGAGGGGCTCAGAGGGAAGGGGGCCCTGGCCAGGGTCAGTGCTGCCACCATGGCGATATGGTTGGTCAATGTGCTCTGCTTCTACTTCGGGATGCTCGCTTTCCACATCCAGATCCCCATCTGGGCGGCCTTCCTGGTGGTGGCGTTGACTAACCTGGGGATGGTGGTGCCCTCATCGCCGGGCTACGTGGGCGTCTACCACTACCTGGTCGTGCTTGCCCTGGGAGCCTATGGCGTGGGCAGGGAGGCTGCGCTGGGCTATGCAGTTGTGATGCACCTCCTGTGGATCCTTCCTGTCGGGCTGATTGGCGCCTTCGCCCTCTGGCGGCGCGGTCTCACCCTCATGGGCTGGCGAGAATGCGCTCAAGAGACCCCTCTGCCGGTGGGTGCGCCGAGATAGGCTGCCAGGGTAGCCCTAACCCGTAGTGCAGGGCGCTCTGCCCTGCCGTCCTGTTGCCCTGCCTTGCGCCGTTGCCCATGGGTCCGGGTACGGGTAGGGCAGGTGGTTATGTAGGCGTACTCCAACGGGTGGCAGGGCACAGGGCCCTGCACTACGGCGGTCTCTCCTTTCCTCGGTTCCTCCCTCTTTTCCCTCATGCCGCACAGTTTCCTTTGCGGCATGGTTCGCGACTGTGGTGACATTGCTGTAGGGGCGACCCGCGGTCGCCCTGCCCATTCGCCGGCCTGCCCCGCCAGGGCGACCGGCCGGTCGCCCCTACACTGTTACGCCATCTCGCCTGTTGTCTGAACCATGCCTCCTTTGCGGCATGGTTCACGGAGCCGTCGGATCGGGGTGACACTTTGGGGGAGCACGCTCTGGGAGGGCGAAGCTCCCGCTGAGCCGCCCGGTGGGGGAGCAGCAATCACCTCCCGCCTGAGCCGCTCGATGGGGGATGTGGGCGCCACCCCAACAGGCGGCTCGCCGGGAGGCTCGCCCTCCCAGTCACTCCCCCGTTCGGGAGCAGGAGCATGACCCTCCTGGGAGGGTGACCTCTTCCGTGAACCATGCCTCCTTTGCTTCTTCTCGGCATAATTGTTGCTTGGAAGTGTTTGCAGGCTTATCACAGGGCTTGGTGATGGATCGGCTTCGTCTTATCGAGCCGCTGCACGTCGCCGGCGGCCTGAGGCCAGCAAGACAGTACAGCAAGGAATATGCGGTGGACGCGATCGATCGATATCTCAAGGAAGTGGCCGAGATGGTTGCGGCCCTCCCCCGAGGGGACATCCGGCGGGTGGTGCAGGCCATTCAGGAGACCAGGGATCGCAATGGTCAGATCTTTCTCCTGGGGAACGGAGGCAGCGCCTCTCTTGCCTCTCATATGGCCTGCGACCTCGCCAAGACCTCCATCGTACCGGGTGTCAGGAGAATCCGGGCCATCGCCCTCACCGACAACGTGGCTCTGATGACGGCGTGGGCCAACGACTCCGCCTACGAGGACATCTTCGCTGAGCAGTTGATCAATCTGGTCCTTCCCCGGGACCTCGTGATCGCGGTCAGTGGCAGTGGGAACTCGCCCAATGTGCTGAAGGCAGTCGACGTGGCCAGGACCGCCGGCGCCCTTACGGTAGGCTTCACCGGCCGTCCGGGCGGTCGTTTGAAGGATATGGTCGACATAAGTGTAGTGGTTCCGAGCAGCCGAATCGAGGTGGCAGAGGACGGCCATCTCATCCTGGACCACGTAATCTCCGTGGCGTTGAGGGCGGCAGAGATGGTGACTGCGCCCTCGGGCGATGGGGGCACTCGCAAGCGAGGCTAGCGGTTGAAGGCAGTATTCGTTGACCGAGATGGAGTCATCAACCGCAATCGCAAGGATCACGTCAAGAGTTGGGATGAGTTTGTTTTCCTGCCGGGTGCCGTGGAGGGCATGGTCGAACTCACCCGGGCGGGCCTTCGCACCGTGATCCTTACCAACCAGGCTGTCATCAATCGCGGCCTCCTCAGCCGTGAGGCATTGGACAGTATCCACGACCGCATGACGGGCGAACTGGAGGCTGCCGGAGCCGTGGTTGATGCCGTCTATTACTGCCCGCACCGCCCTGATGAGCACTGCTCCTGCCGGAAGCCCCGGCCGGGCCTGCTGCTGGCTGCTGCCGGCCGGCTTGGCATCGAGCTGGAGCAGTCCTACCTGGTCGGAGATGCCCTCAGCGATATTCAGGCCGGCAGAGCGGCCGGTTGCCGCACGATCCTCGTGCTCACAGGACGTGGCCTGAGGCAGTTCCTACGGCGGGACGCCAGGAGGGTGGGGGGATACTCCATATCGCGGGATCTGCGGCATGCCGTGCACAGCATCCTGGTGACTGAGAAACTGGTCCCGGCCAGCCCGCTGGATAAGCTCGCCATGGGGGCGCGCCGCGCCCTTACCCTGCCGGTGTTCGAGCAACTTCCCCGCCTGTTCTAGGCGCCCCATGCCTATCGATGGCTGTTGGTGGCCCGCATCTTGATACTTGTTCAAGATGAAGAGCCTCGACTTCGATCCGAGGGGGCGGAAAGGGTGGGGAACGACAAGAGAGATGGGCTGATCCTCATCACTGGAGGGGCAGGCTTCATCGGTAGTAACCTGGTGAGCCACTACCTATCCTTGGGCCGGAGGGTGAGGCTGTTCGACAACCTATCACGGCCCGGTGCCGAGGCAAACCTGGGATGGCTGCGATCCTCTACCCTCTCCGAGAGGCTTGAAGTGGTCATCGGAGACGTGCGGGACTGTAGGGAACTGAGGTTGGCGGCTGCCGATGCCGATGTTGTCTTCCACCTGGCCTCCCAGGTGGCGGTGACCACCTCCGTACAGGATCCACGCTACGACTTCGAGGTCAATGCCCTGGGCACGCTCAACCTGCTGGAGGCGGCTCGTGAGTCGCGCCGGCGGCCCACCGTGGTCTTTTCCTCCAGCAACAAGGTGTATGGTTGCATGGAAGGAGCTTCTGTCGAACTTTCAGACGGAGGCTACCGCTTGCGGGACCTGCCCCATGGGGTTCCGGAGGGGTGGCCGCTGGACTTCTGCTCCCCCTACGGATGCTCCAAGGGGGCCGCGGACCAATACGTCAGGGACTACGCCCGCATCTACGACCTGCCGACGGTTGTCTTCCGCCAATCGTGTATCTACGGTCCCCGCCAGTTCGGCAACGAGGACCAGGGTTGGGTGGCTCACTTCGCCATCAATGCCGTACTGGGTTGCCCCATTGTCCTGTATGGGGATGGCCACCAGGTGCGAGACATCCTGCACGTCGAAGACCTCATCCTGGCTTTCCAACGAGCCGTGGAGCGGATCGGCGTAGCTCATGGCAGGGTCTATAACCTGGGGGGTGGACCGCACAACGCCATCTCCCTTCGGCAGTTGGTGGCTCTCCTGGAGGATGGCCTCGGCAGGCGCCTGGAAGTGGACTACGGCGATTGGCGCCCGGGGGACCAGCGAGTGTACGTGAGCGACATCCGAAGGGCCGCGGACGACCTGCTATGGAGGCCCGAGGTCTCCCTGCGGCGAGGCGTCTTGAGGCTGCTCGCCTGGGTGAAGGGCCATGCAGAGCTGATCGAGGGTGTATCGCCCAGGGCACACATCTTGCCGACCTGAAACCTGTTGCGAGGCGTCCGAATTCTGCAACCCAAGCTCGGATGACTTGGCTGAGAGGGCCGAGGTCCGAGCTGTTCGCGTTCGGATGATGGAAGGCAGTCGGCCGATCGGAGGGTAACCTTATGGCGAGGGGCCGAGAGCCAGAAGTAGATATCAAAGAGCTGATCTCGCGAGGGAAAGAACAGGGCTACGTCAGCGCAGACGATATCGAGTCGTTGGTCGCTGGAGCCCCCCCCGAGGTCGCGGAGGCTGTGGACCATGCCCTCCTGAACGAGGGCATCGAGGTTGTCGAGAGCGACGACGAAGAGGTTGCGGTCCAGGAGGACAACACCCTCGATCGAGAGTTGGATGAGATGGAATCGGCGGGCCAGGTAGCCGGCGAGGACCCGCTGCTTTCATACATGCGGGACATCGCCAACGTCCCTCTGCTGACTGCGCAGCAGGAGGTCGATCTGGCCAAGCGGATCGAGATGGGGGATCAGGCCGCGCTTGAGAAGTTCATCATGTCCAACCTCCGCCTGGTAGTGAGCGTAGCAAAGCGATACACCGGCAGAGGGTTGCCCCTCTTGGACCTGATTCAGGAGGGCAACATAGGGCTGATGCGGGCCGTGCACAAGTACGACTGGCGGAAGGGGTTCAAGTTCTCCACCTATGCAACCTGGTGGATACGCCAGGCTGTCACGCGGGCTATCGCGGACAAGGCCAGGACGATCCGGCTTCCGGTGCATATGGGTGAGGCGATTACCCGTCTGAACCAGACTACCCAGAGGCTCACGCAGGAGTTGGGTAGAGAGCCAACCGAGGACGAGGTGGCCCATGCCCTGGGGGTGAACGTTCAGAAGGTCCGGGACGCCATCAAGGCAGCCCATGTGCCAAGCTCGCTGGAGGCCCCGATAGGGGAGGAGGACGAGTCGGAACTGGCCGACCTGGTGGCAGACGAGATCTCGCAGCACCCTGAGGAGGCCGTCTACGAGATGCTGCTGAAGCGCGAGACCCAGGATGCCCTGGGTTCGGTGCTGACCCCACGGGAGCAGTTGGTGCTTCAGCTGCGCTTTGGGTTGGGCAACGGGCACGTCTATCCACTGGAGAAGATAGGGGAGGTGCTCGGGATTACCCGAGAGCGTGTTAGGCAGATTGAGGCCAAGGCTCTGGAGAAGCTGCGGCACCCTTCCGTTGCCAAGACGCTGAGGAGCTACCTGACGTAGGACAGGCGGATCTGGGGCGAAGGTCCCAGATCCGCCTGTCGCTTGCGCCAACTCGCTGGGAGCTCTTTCGCAAGAGGAATGATCGTCAACATCACCTCTACACCCCGGTCCCCAGAGGAAGGTGCCGGGCCAACTTCCACACTGCCGCTATCGCAAACCCGGCTGCGAATCCCCCTATGTGTGCCCAGAAGGCCACACTAGACCCATCTGTAGCGAAACCAAGCTCCAGCAAGGCGCTCACCAGTTGGAACACCAACCACACTAGTATCAGCAGGAAGGCCGACACCCTGGTGAAGGTGATGAATGGCCCGATGAACAGCAGGGTGCGGACCACCGAGCCGGGGAAGAGCAGCAGGTAGGCCGCGAGAACGCCGGCTATGGCCCCGCTGGCTCCCACGTTGGGAATCTGGGACATCGGGTCTGAGATGATCTGAAAGAGGCTGGCGACGATCCCGCAGGCCAGGTAGAAGCCGATGAAACCGATGTGGCCGAAGGTGTCCTCCACGTTGTCCCCGAAGACCCAGAGAAAGATCATGTTCCCCGCAAGATGGAGTATCCCAGCGTGGAGAAAGAGTGACGTGAACAGTGTCAAGTACACAGGGATGGCGGTGGGCACCCCAACGTCACGGCCGGTCGTTATCTCGGCTGGTGTCAGCCCCCAACTTTGGAGGAAGAAGCCGTAGCCTGAGCCTAGGGACACGGAGTATACGAACACGAAGACGTTTGCTACCAGAAGGAACAGGGTGACCCCTGGGAAATGGGTTCGTCGCCGCTGCGGCATGTCGTCGATCGGGATCAAGTGCCTCTCCGTGGGCCCTGACTTATGCCCGTCAAAGGCAAGAAGCAAACCATCTGCATGGTTCTCCCAGTCGATGACCATTCCCCCACCCTTTATCTTGAGCAGTTGGGCAGGTTGTCTACCACCACTGTCTTGGCGATGGTGACCACGGTGCAGATCGTTCATGGGTGTTGCTGCGGCGTGGACATCAGCAGGTGGACCGTGGTAGCCTGTGCGGTGGCACCGACCTGTATGAACTGTGCTGCTGCCTGTCCAAATGGCACTGGGTGCATGTGGCTTGTTGTCTTCCATTTCCAGCATCCGCCGATAGACTTATTGTTCTAATAGACTCAGTAGTAGCTGCTGCCCGTGTCAGTTGGCAAGCTCCGAGAGTAACAAGCGAGGTCCGAGTAGCGTGCCAGCCATCGCTCGTAGAGCCTTCTGGTCCATCCTCTTGTTGACCACTACCACCTCCTGGTCGGCACTCCTGGTCTCTATCGAGTTAGGCAGAACCACTCCAGCAAGCGTGAGCAGGACATGGCTGATTGCCTTCATAGGCGTGCAGGTGGGGATCACGGCCTGGTGCGTTCTTCTGGGTCTGACGCTCAAGAGGGGTCTGGGGCTATCAGCCGACAAGGCTCTCACCAGGGTCGCGGTATCCTCTACCCCACTGCTATTGGCGGCCATAACCCTTGTCACGATTTACGGCTCTGATGCCCTCTTCCACTTCGTGACTAACAGGGCGATACCCAGGAGTCTTGTGCTGTGGATCCCCTCGATTGGATGCATCCTTGCGCAGGCGGCTGTGCTCTTGTGGCAGCTTTCGGACTCAGGACCGATCAGAGCGTGGCTGAGGAGGGCGTATGCACCTCATCTGTTGATCTTTGTGGTGTTGGCCTGCCTGTACCTGTTCACCGCAGGCGGTCACCTCTACAGCCCCGACGAAAGCGCTATGTACTACGTGACTCAGAATCTGGTGGATAGGGGATCCGTCGCCATCCCCAGGGACGAACCAGCCATCGCCCGCGGGAATGCCCCATTTTGGTACTCGAAGTACGGACTCGTGCCATCTCTCTTGGGAATTCCCGGCTACTGGATTTCGAGCATCCTGGGGATCGAGGCTGATCCGCCTTCCCCAGCATTCCCAATACCCAACGCTGCTCCTCCACTCCTCGACCTGATGGTCAATCCCTTGATCACCGCTGGCACATCTGTCCTGCTGTTTATCCTGGCACGGAGGTTTGGCTTCCGCTCCACCACAGCCCTCGCAGTCGTGGCGATCTATGCACTGAGTACCTCGGCGTGGGTCTACTCCAAGACCTTCTTCAGCCAACCGTCGGCGGCCATGTTCCTGTTGGGAGCCTTCTGCCTGGCCATGCCGGGGTATCGCCCGAGACCGGTCCACCTCGGCCTGGCTGGTATCTCTCTTGGCCTCGCCATTGGCTCAAGGGTAGAAATCCTCGTTCTTGCGTCGCCTTTGGCAGCGGTTTTCCTTCGTCAGTTGGCACGCAATCCGCACCTTCGTCTCCGCGGAACTGTGGCTCTTGGCACCGGACTTCTTGCTTCTACAGCCCTTCTTGTTGGCTGGTACAACTACGTCAAGACTGGTTCCTTTCTGCTCACTGGACACGGAGGCCAGGGAACTTTGGCCGGCCTCTCCGCCGATCCCCTCGTTGGGCTATATGGTTCCCTCTTCAGTCCGGGGTTCGGGCTCTTCGTCTACAATCCGATCACCATCCTCGGCCTCTGCTGTCTCCCTCTTCTCGCGTTGCGCCGCAGGCTGGCTACTTACGTCATTGGAGGGGTCTTTCTCCTCTGCCTTCTCCTCTATGGCAGTTTCGAGGACTGGTTCGGTGGCTTTACCTGGGCAAATCGATATATGGTAGCCATCCTCCCTCTGCTAGTACTTCCAGTTGCCACACTTCTAGAGCGCCCATGGCGCAGCCCGCTGTCGCTCCTGCTGGTGACCGTTGTAGTGCTGCTCGGCTTGGCGGTGAACTTCCTCGCGGTTCTCTTCGACTTCAACAGTGGGTGGCTAAACCTGTGGGATCGTGGCGCGAACTTGGACCTGATTCTGTGGAACCCTCACTACTCACCGATTGGCGCCCATCTGCGACTTCTTCACGACTTCATGTTCACCGGAGCGAAGCTGGATCTCTACCTGTACTACAAATTCGGTGTTCCCTCGTTGGCTCTGTTCCTGGGGCTGTTCTCCGGTCTGCTCATCCTGACCATTCGATCTGTCCTGGTTATTGATGCCTGCCACTCGCCCTTTCTCGACCGCAACTGCTCCGCCGAATCCTCTTTGCTGTACGGCGGTAGACTTCGCATTAGTGATGGAGAGGCTACCCCAATACCCAAGACAGTTGGCTCGGAGTCGTGCGATCAAAGCATTCGTCCTCAACAGGACCCTAGTGCCGCGATCAACGAGGTTCCCCTCTCATGAGGATCGACTTGAGGCACCTTCGGAAGCACCAGTTCCAGGTCGACTCACTCGTCTTGGCCACGATACTCGCCCTGGCTCTGCTGGTACGATCGTGGGATTTGCTATCTCTGCCGCTCTTCACCGATGAGGCGATCTATCTGCATTGGGCCAAGACAATCCACGAACTGCACACCAGGGTAGCTCTATTGATCCCCATCAAGGAGGATGGCAAGCAACCGCTCTTCATGTGGCTTGCGGCGGGAGCCATGGTTTTCCATCAGGACCCTCTTGTTGCCGGACGGATGGTCTCCGTGGTAGCGGGCCTGTTCAGCACCTTCGGCATGTACCTGGCGGGGTACTGGCTTGCAGGGAGACACGTCGGGCAGGTTGCGGCTCTTCTCTATGCGGTCTCTCCCTTCACAGTAATCTTCGACAGGATGGCGCTCGTCGATGGGCCTCTCTGCACTGCCACAGTCTGGAGCCTGGCTATTGGGATCTTCATGATGACTCGCGCGAGAGGCGGTCTGCAGATGGGTGCCGCAGCTGTGGCGCAGGGCATAGTACTCGGCGCAGCGATATGGACCAAGATGACGGCCCTGCTAATACTGCCTGTCCCTGTACTGTGCACCCTACTGATTCCTTGTTCTCGTGCCCTAACTCGATGGCCGTACCTGGCGATCGGCTACGTCGTCTTTGGCCTGTTTGCCTCGCTACTAGCCATGGCGCCGGAGGCCGAGAACCTGATCGAGAAAACCTCTCACTTCTCGCTTCCGCTCAGCTCACTGATCCCTCCCCCCTTGGATCTTTGGAAGTCTAATCTCGCCGACTACTGGTCATGGATACAAACCTACCTCCCTGCACCTCTACACTGGTTGGTGCTGCTCTCGGTGCTGTGGGGACTGATCAACAATCGCAGACACACTCTGACACTAATATGTTGTTGGGCCGTTCTCGCCCTACCGACAATGCTCACGGCTCAACTCCTGTACACGACCCGATATGTTGTGTCGAGCGTTGTGCCTCTCTTACTCCTGACGAGCGAGTCGCTGGTCGCCATCACCGGCAGGCTTACTGCCTGGTCGGGCTTCCCAACGCCCAGTGCACGCACCCGTTCGCTCTTCCAGCGGGGAGCAGGTATTGTTGGCTTGCTTCTTGTCTTGCTGCCTTCCGTGTCCTTCAGTAGTAGGTTGATCACAAACCCCGAATCGGCTGGACTCTGCTCGACAGACCAGGGGCAGTACGTGAACGGATGGCCCTCGGGCTACGGTTTTGCTGAGGCCATCGACTTGGTGCGCCATAGGGTTGCCGAGCACGATGGGGCAGTTATAGTCCTCTCGGATCACTATCGTGGGCTTCCGTACGATGGCATCGCTATCTATCTGAAGGATTTGCCTGGAGTCCACCACTATGTGGATGGACATCTCATCTGGAATGCTAGAGGTATCCTGGACGCCTGGCGTTCGCACAATGTCCCTTTGCTTCTCATAGGCAACGATGGTCGAGACGACCTGGAGTCCTTCGAGAGGGAGGTTCCAGAGGCCGAGCGATTAGGGGTCTTCTGGAAGCCAGGAGGCAAGTACTCATTTCGCGTCTACGAGATCGATCTCCCCAGCCGATGACCATTCCCCCACCCTTTATCTTGAGCAGCCGGGCGGTGTACCATATCCGCTGCACTCGAGGCAGGTGACGCACAGATGTCTGCCGGGTGGAGGTTAAACCGTGAGTAGATCGGACGAGATGAGGCGCAGGTACACCATAGTGCTCGACCTGTGGAGGGCGCCTGGGGAAGATATTGAGAACTACGAGGGGACGGAGGACCCCGATACCATCGATCTGGTGGACGAGGCGCGCTTCAATCTGGAGTCCGCGGGGAGGGCCAGCGAGGCGGCCTACTGGCTGTCGCAGAGGGGTTGGGTTGCGTACGGCGCCTATGATGCCCTGGTCTTCAATCGAGGGGGGCTGACCCGCGACGAATTGGCTAGACACCTGGTGCTGGCCGGGCTGCAGAAGCAGGTGGTGGAGGAGTACGACGACCCTGAGGCCCACCGCCCCAACCGGCTGGTCCACCTGGAACCGGAGAGCCTGGAGGTCCAGGAGTGGCCCGAGAAGCAGAGCCTCGAGCACGATGCCGACCGCTGCCCGCTCTGCCTCAGGGGTGAGCCACCTACCCCGACACCACCTGAGCCCGACAGTGTGCTCCAGGAGGCGGAGATGGTTCTCGCGGCGGCGCGCTTCAAGGATGCTGTGCGCAAGGCCGGTTTGCAGCTTCCGGAGGTACTGGCCCTCTTTTTTGGTTACTCTCAGGTGAAGCAGCTATCGCAGGACGAGGTCTATCCGCTCATCGAGCAGTACAAGGAGTACCGCGAGGATCTCCAGCAGCGGGGCCTCATCGAGGAATAGATTTTCCCCGGGGGATAGGTGCATGCGTCTATCCCCCGGGGAAAATCCGCTGCACCTACTTCAACCCCGTGGGCTTCGGCCTGCTGATCTTCTCGGGCTTGATCCACTGCTCCACCATCTGTCTGGAATCCGTGACCGACAGCTGCTGGTAGTAGAAGGCGAACTTTCGCTCCAACTCCCCGCACAGCGCCTGCTTCACCTCCGTCGGCATGTCCCACAGCTTCCTCTTGAAGGGGCCGAAACCTTTCTTGCGGGTCTTGTAGATGAACTGCTCGTCGGTCTGGCCCGCCTTCATTTCGTCGGCGTACTCCCTCCGCATGTAGTCATACATCTCCTGACGGAGATCGGCGGGGAAGTTGGCGCTCTCGAAGAGCATGTTCTGGAAGGCCGTGGCCAGGTGGACCTCACAGCACTCCGACTCCACGAACTTGTGGAACGCCTCGTCCGGAAGAGTGGAGGCGCCGTGCTGCACCGCGCCGGCCATGCCGTACTGATCCCGCGCGATGCGGGAGAGGCGCTGGAGCACCTCGAAGTCCAGGCTCACGTCGGCAATCCGCCCGTCGGGCAGGACGACGCCTCCATGCTTCGTCCCTGTCTGAATGCTGATCTTGCTGATTCCCTTCAGGTCGGCGCCCTTCTTGTGCAGCTCCTCCAGGTAGCCCTTCATGAAGGCGTCTAGCTCCTCCGGGCTGCTGTTCTTGCCTCCAACCTCTCCGATCTCCCCGCCCACAGAAACCGTGATGCCCTTTGGCTGCATAGTGCGGACGTAATGGGTAAGATCCGATGCCACCGAGTAGTTGTTGCGCTGCTGCTCGAACTCCGATGGCTGGCTGAGGTCCACCAGGGTGGAGCTATCGATGTCAACGTTGTAGAAACCAGCCTGAATCTGCTCGTCGATCAGCCGCTTGGTGGCATCGATCTCCGCGCTGGCATCCTTCTCCCACCGCTTCCGGTTGATCTGGACGTGGTCCCCCTGGATGAACAGCGGGCCACGAAAGCCCTCCTTCAGGGCAGCTGCGATCAGGACTATCGCATACTCATCCGGTCGTTGCTCTGTGTAGCCGATCTCCGATCGAGCGATCTCGAATACGAAGGGCCCAACGTTGTGACGGATGGCGGCCCGGATGGCGGCGCGGGAGACGTCGTATGTGAGCCCGCGGATGTTCATGGCGGGGACTGTGAAGTTGTTGCCGACATCGCCTCGCCCTCGGGCCTCGTACAGACCCTGGATGGAGGAGGGGTGGACTCCCAGCAGCTGCCCGGCTTCCCAGATGAGCCAGCGGGACGCGGCCCTAACTTCGTCGTTGCCGAAGACGGCGTTGCGGACCAACCGGTCGACGGACTCGGACCTCAGCTTCTGCTCGTTAGCTACCCTCAGCTCGCCGGCCACCATGTCGGCGACGCCGTTCAGGGAATCGAGCAGTTCGGTAACAGTGGAGTAGGTATCCACCAGGTATTGCCTCCTTTCTGGGCGGTTGGCGGCAACGCGATCGAAGGGCTACTTCATCGCCGCACTGCACAGACTGGACCAGAAGGGAGGATGCGGTCAACTACTATCAGGATCGAGTGCTCGGGGCTTGGCTAGAAAGAGGAGGGAGAGCGGCACGAAGACGAGCTGAATGGCCGCCGCCGCAGCCAGGATGGGAGTGACCGAGGCAGCGTCGGTGAAGAAGCCAGCCAACTGGTTGAAGGTGAGTATGGCGACGTGGGTCACCATGTGGCGCAGGGCAAAGACGCGGCCGAGGAGTGCATCGGGTACGGCCTTCTGGTAGGTGGTCACGGATGCAACATCGATGACGATCCTGCCGGTTCCCATGAAGAAGAAGGCAATGAGGGCCGCGAACAGCACGCTGCTTCCGGCGAGGAGCGCTATGGCCGACCCCAGGAGGGTGAAGCCAAGGGGAAAGAGCCGCCAGATCCCCAATTGCTGCCCCTTCGCACCGGCGAACAGCGCCCCGCCGAGGGCCCCCACTCCCGTGGCGGTCAACAGCAGGCCATACTCCGCGGACCCGCCGCCCAGCACCTTCTCCGCGATCACCACGGCGATCACGTTGACGGATCCCCACCCGGCCGCGAGAGCCAACTCCATCAATAGGACGGCTCGGACCGCCGATCTGGAGGCGACGAACCGGAACCCCTCGGACAGATCCTGCCAGGCGCTGGGTCGCGTCGCCGCGGCCTTCCTCTTGATGGATCCCGACACCGACATTGAAGCCACGGCCGCCACCGAGAAGAGGAAGGTGGTGCTGTCGAATAGAAAGGCCGCTGTGGTGCCGCTCGCGGCCAAGAGAATTCCCCCAAGGGCCGGCCCCAGGATCATTGCCATGTTGGAGGTGGTGGATGATAGCGAATTGGCCGAGAGCAGCCGATCCTGGCTGACCACCCTGGGGATGAGCGCGTTCTTGGCGGGGGCGTAGAAGGTGGACACGATGTTGAAGGCCAGGGTGATCAGCAGGATGGCCGTCACGTCGTGCACCAGTGGAAACAGCAGCACCAGGCCGGCGCGGAGGAGGTCCACCACGATCAGCGTCGTCCGGCGGTTCCAGCGGTCGACCAGCACCCCTGAGAAGGGGCTGAGCAGCAGGAATGGAACCGCGTGGCAGGCGCGCAGGGCCGCCAGCATCCAGGCCGAGCCGGTCAGGTGCCACACCAGGGATGTGAGGGCTACGTAGTTGACCCAGTCCCCCGAGTTGGACACGATCTGTCCTGCCCAGAGCCGGGCGAAGTCGCGCTCTCTCAGTGGGGCCAGCAGGCCTGACGTGGTCAACGGGAACCTCGAAGGCGTTGTGTTGAGGATACCGCTGCGTTTGGAAGGAGGCTCGTCTGCGCCAGGGACCGAGTATAGCACAACGATCCTGGGTAAGCCGTGTGGAGTGTCTTGACAAAGAGGTATACTGGACATGATGCTAATGGGGAAGCCTCCACGGTATGCTGCAAGCTTCGATCTTCCCCATGGCTGCCAGGACAGCTCACGAGTGTCATGGCCGGCACGGGGGCTGGGGGTGTGGTTGTGCGACCCTTCGAGTACTTGATCCCGGATAGCGTGGACGAAGCGATCGCAATGCGCCTGGAACACGGCGACCGCTCGCGCTTCATAGCCGGAGGCACGGAACTGGTCGTGATGATGAAGGCCGGAAAGCTCGAGGCTGATTACGTCATCGAGCTGTCCCGTCTCGCGCCTTTACGCTTCATCCGGCCGGCCGACGGTGGCCTCAGCATCGGCCCTCTGTCGACCCATGCGGAGCTAGAGCGATCCCCTCTCGTTCAGGGGCCATCAACAATGGCCTTGGCCGAGGCTTCGGCTTCGATCCGCGAGCCGCAGGTGAAGAACCTCGGCACAATTGGTGGCAACATTGCCTTCGCCGTGCCCTCCGCGGATACCGCGCCGCCGCTCCTCACCTTCGACGCCCTGCTGACACTGCGGGGCCCGCAGGGGGAGCGCACCATTCCCATCTCCGAGTTCTTTGTTGCCCCCTACCGCACCGCACTCGGTCCGGCCGAGATGCTGGTCGAGATCCGCCTGCCTGATATGGGACCCCATTTCGGCTCCGCCTTCTGCAAGGTCGGACGCCATCGCAACCTCGGCCTGACCATCGTTTCCGTCGCCGCCTCGGTCAAATTGGAGGCGGGTGTGATCGCGCGAGCAAGGGTGGCGATGGGCGTCGCAGCTCCCACCCCGCGCCGTGTGGTCGAGGCCGAGGCCCTGCTTCTCGGCGAGAGGCCGGCCCCGGCGGCCTTCAGGGAAGCCGGTCGGCTGGTTGCCCATGCTGCTGCGCCACGAGCCAGATCCATTCGCGGGTCGCCGGAGTACAAGCGCGAAGTTCTGCCGGCCCTCACGGTGCGTGCTCTTGGCCTGGCCGTGGCACGCGCACAAAACCATACAGAGCGAGACGAGGGATGAGGATATCGGTCACTGTCAATGGGCGCCTCCATCATCTGGATGTGAGGCCCGAGAGAACCCTGCTGGAGCTGCTGCGGGAGGACCTTGGGCTAACCGGCACCAAGCACGGCTGCGATAGCGGGGAATGCGGTGCATGCACCGTGCTGTTGGACGGTAAGCCTGTGAACAGCTGTCTTACCCTGGCCCTTGCAGCCCGCGATCGTGAGGTGACCACCATCGAGGGGCTGTCCGAGGGCGAAGCGCTTCACCCGCTGCAGCAGGCGTTCGTCGACCACAGCGCTCTGCAGTGCGGGTTTTGTGGCTCCGGGATGCTGTTGACAGCCAAGGCCCTGCTGGATGAGAACCCATCGCCGACAAGAGAGGAGGTGCGGCGGGCGTTGGCAGGGACCCTGTGCCGCTGTACCGGCTACGTGCCGATCGTGGACGCTGTGATGGATGCGGCGAATCGCCTTAGGGAAACCCCATGAGAGCTATGGTCGCGCTTATCCCCCTACAACAGATTCCAGAGACCATAGGTCAGAGTGTGCCGCGCCACGACGCTCAACTCGCCGTGACCGGGGGCTTGCAGCATACGGAAGACATGCGGCTGCCCGGAATGCTGCACTGCCGGTTCCTGCGAGCCCGCTATCCCCATGCCAATATCCTCGGAATCGATACCGCGTGTGCGCTAGCCGTGCCGGGGGTCGCTGCCGTGATCACGGCGGCCGACGTGCCTCATAACCGCCTTGGCGCCAGACAAGAGCAGCGGGTCTTGGCCGATGATCGGGTGAGATACATGGGCGACCCGGTGGCGGCTGTCGCGGCTGAGACGCCGGAGGCTGCCCTGGAGGCCCTGCGTCTCATCGAAGTGGACTACGAGGAGCTTCCAGCGGTTTTCGATCCAGAGGAAGCGCTGAAACCAGGCGCACCCATCCTGCACGGGACGAGCAACCTGTTTCAGCGCCAGAAGCTGCGATGTGGCGACATCGGGAAGGGGTTCGCTGAATCCGACCTGATCGTTGAGGAAACGTTCCGGACTCAGCATGTGGAACATGCCCCAATTGAGCCTCAGGTCGCGATAGCGGCCGCCGATAAGGGTGGTCGGATAACCGTCTACAGCCCCAGCTCGAGGCCGTTCAGCGTGCAGCGGGAAGTGGCGCGTGCCTTGCGGCTACGGCAGAACATGGTTCGGGCCATCAGCACCACTGGAGGGGGAGGGTTTGGCGGAAAGAACGAGCCCAACCTGGAGCCGGCCATCGCCCTCCTTTCCATGAAGACCGGGCGTCCGGTGCGCGGCCTATTCAGCCGCGAGGAGGAGTTCGTCGCGAGCAGTGTTCGTCACCCCTTCATCATGCGGCACAGGAGTGGGGTAACCAACTCCGGCAGAATCCTCGCCCGCGATATCAGGATGATCGCCGACACCGGCGCCTACTGTGGGGTGGACTCCAGCGCGTCGGGCAAGGCTACGCTTGTCAAGGCCGTCCTGGCGGCCCCGGGACCCTATCGCATACCAAACGTGTATGTGGAAGGCATCGCGGTCTACACCAATCACCCCGTTGCCAGCTCCATGCGTGGGCCAGGGATTTCCCAGGCCTGCTTCGCCTGGGAGTCCCACATGGAGACCATCGCCCGCCGCCTGGGCATGGACTCCCTGGAGTTCCGCATGCTCAACGCCTTCGAGGAGGGCGACCCTACGCCCAACGGCGACACGCTGTTCAGCGTTGGGCTCAAGGAGACCATGCGGCAGGCGGCAGCGGCCTTCGGCTGGTCCAAGGAGGGGCGCGAATGAAGAAGCGCGGGCGCGGCGTGGCATCCATGTGGTATCCGACCCACCCCACGGGTCCCAATCCCAGCTCTGCCTTTGCGAAGATCAACGCGGATGGCACGCTGGTCGTGATGGCCGGTGCCAGGGATGTGGGGCAGGGATCGACCACGGTGTTGGCCCAGGTAGCCGCAGCTTGTCTCGGTGTTCCGCTGGAGTGGGTTTCTATGGTTGTGTCCGATACGGATCTGACTCCCTATGACGGTGGCTCGACGGGCAGTCGGGTGACCTACATAGCCTCGAAAGCGATCGAGCTGGCCATAGCCCAGGCCAGGCAGCCTCTCTGGGAAGTGGCGAGCGAACGGCTTGGCGTTCCACCGGAGGAGCTGGAGAGCGGCGACGGCAAGATCTGGGTTCGAGGCGAGCCGGATCGATCCATCGGCATCCCCGCCGCGGCCGGCGAGTGCTACACCAAGAAGGCCAGGATCCCGGTGGGCGCGGCCTCCTACGCGGCGCCGCTGACCCATCCGGATCCCGAGACCGGCCAGGGCAAATGCTATCCCTCACACGTCTACGCCACACACATGGCGGAGGTGGAGGTTGACACCGAAACTGGGGAGGTGGAGCTGCTTCGCTTCGTTGCGGCCCACGACTCGGGCACGATAATCAACCCGATGCTCGCTCGCGGCCAAATCTGCGGCGCAATTGCCATGGGTGTCGGTATGGCCCTCTCGGAGGAGATCATGATACGTGAGGGCAAGACGCTGAACCCGAACTTCATGGACTACGTACTGCAGACGTCGATGGACGTTCCGGACATAGAGGTCATCCAGTGTGAGACCCCTGATCCCAATTCGCCTTTCGGGGTGAAGTCCCTGGGCGAGGCAGCAATCATCCCAACGGTGCCCGCTGTGATCAATGCGATCTACGACGCCGTCGGTGTGCGCATCCAGGATCTGCCCGCGACGCCGGAGAAGATACTCCGCGCGCTGAAGGCCGCTTCGGAGGGCGAGAAGTACTAAGTAGTCCGCCAAAGTGATTGTGATAGGCGGCGGGAGCCGCCATACGGATGTAGCCGCAACCTTCAGGTTGCGCGTAGCCCGTAGGGATAGAGTCGAGTTTCCCAACAGGTACGCGCAAGCTAAAGCATGCGGCTACATCGGGAAGGGCGGCTTCGCCGCCTATCAAAACTAACTTGGTCGAGTACCAGCCCCTCGGATGGTCACGCTGTCAGCGGCTACTTGCCCTGGGCCAGCGCGGCCTTGACTCTGTCCGGCGTCGCGGGTAGGTCGTTGATCCATACCCCGCAGGCGTCGTGGATCGCGGCCATCACCGCTGGTGCCGTCGGCACCATGGTCATCTCGCCCACGCCCACAGCCCCCTTCGGTCCGTTGGACCTCTGGGTCTCCCTCAGGACTACCTCCATGTCGAAGGCGGTGCGTGTGGTGGGGAACTTGAAGGTGACCCAATCCTTGGTCTGGCCGGCCACGAACTCCTCGCGCAGGGCCCATCCGACGCCCTGGTCCATGCCGCCCTCTACCTGACCCTCCACGTTGACCGGGTTTATCAGGGTGCCGGCGTCCACCGCCGCAGTCATCTTGAGTACCCTCACCTCGCCTGTCTCGATGTTTACCTCGAGTTCGGCCATTTGCAGGGCGTGGATCTGGACGTGGAAGGTAGGTCCCTGGCCGGTCTTTGGGTCCATGCCACCCAGGTCGGGGTTCTTCTTCGTCCCGATGTATCGGGTTGGCTTTCCAGCTTCCTTCAATGCCCTGTAGCTGACGGCGCCGGTCTCGGCCATTGCGGCCTTCAGCTGTTCCAGGGCCGCCATCAAGGCTCCGCCTACCATAAAGGTGATCCGGCTGCCAGCCGCCGGACCACTGGCGGTGGTGCGGTCGGTGTCCCTGACCACCAGCCGGACCTTGCTCAGGGGGATACCCAGGGTATCGGCGGTGAGCTGGGTGAGCATGGAGTCGTTGCCCTCGCCGGGGTCGGCCACCGCGGCGTAGATGGTGACTCCGTCGTCGGGATCCATCTCCACGGCGGCGGTGCCAATGTCCGCGGAACTGCCAGTACCAAAGGCGCCGGCGGCAAGGCCCACTCCGCGCCTGATTGGCCCGGTCTTGTGGCTTTTCGCGTCGCTCAATGCTCGGTCGTAGTGGGGTCTCAGGGCGTCGCACAGCTCCGGGAAGGGCCACTCATCAACTGGAGGGCCGCTGGACTTCCGCTGGCCGGGCCTCAATGAGTTCCGTTTGCGGAACTCCAGGGGATCCATTCCGATCTTATGGGCCAGCATGTTGACCGCACACTCTAGCCCGAAATGGTGCTGGGGTCCCCCTGCCCCCCGGGCGGCACTACCATAGATGTTGTTTGTGTATACCAGGTGGCCCGTAGCGTCGACGTTGGGGATGTGGTAGTTGCCGCACATGATCCAGAGCGGGCGGTTGACGATGTTCTTGGCTACAGAGGTGTAGGCCCCGTTGTCGACGTAGTAATCCATCGCCACTGCCGTGAGCTGAGCGTTGGCGTCGCAGGCGAGCTTCACCTCCATCTCGAATGGGTGACGCTTCGGAGTCATCAGGATGGATTCGGCCAGGGTAGGCATATAGCGTACCGGCCGCTGGAAGTGCAGCGCGGCCGCGGCCGCTAAACCCTCTGACGTGACTTCGATCTTGATGCCGAACTGGCCACCTACGAACGCCTCCTCGTAGCGCATATTCTCCCAGCCCAGGGCATCCTGGAGCATGGCGAGGTGCTTGTGAATGTTGATACTGCGGCCGACGACTACGAGCTGTACCTCCTCCCCCTCTCCCTCCCAGTAGGCAACGGTCGCCTCCGGTTCGAGGGGTGCCTGATGATTCCAGTGGGTAGTGAAGCGGGATTCCACCATATTGGTCGACTCCGCCAGCGCTCGTTCGGCATTCCCCTTGACCAGCGGCTGCTTGTAGCAGAGGTTGGGGGAGTCGGAGTGGATCCTGATGGCCCCCTCGGCCATCGCCTCCTGATATGTCAGGAGGGCGGGCAGTAGCTCGTAGTCCACCACTACTGCTTCGGCCGCGGCCACCGCCTGCTCCCGTGTCTCTGCCACCACTATAGCCACCGGATCGCCGATGCTGCGGACACGATCCTCGCACAGCAGCGGCCGATCAGTGGTGAACATCGTCAGTCGGTTGCTGCCCTTGATGTCCTTGGCCGTCATGACACCGAGGATCCCTGGCATGGACTCGGCCGCCGAGGAGTTGATGCCCTTGATGAGGGCGTGGGGGTGTGGGCTGCGGACGGCGGCGACCTCGAGGGATCCTGGGATCATGATATCTGCGGAGAAGTTGGCGACACCGCAGGCCTTGAGCATGGATGAAGGGCGAGGGTGGGAGACCCCCATGACGGGACCGTTGGGGTCCGGTCGGACCTGGTCTGGTGTGGACTCGCCGCGGAGGAAGCGACCCGCGAGCTTGACGGCCTCGATGATCTTGACGTAGCCGGTGCAGCGGCAGAGGTTGCCGCGGAGGGCTCGTTTGATCTCGTCCGTGGAGGGGTTGAGGTTCTTATCGAGGAGGGTCTTGGTGGCCATGATCATGCCTGGGGTGCAGAAGCCGCACTGGATGGCCCCTGAGAGGACGAAAGCCTCCTGGATGAGGTGGGGGTTATCCGGGGTGCCGAGACCCTCGATGGAGATGACGTCGGCACCATCGAGGTCTGCGACCTTTGAGAGGCAGGACCTGACGGCGCGACCGTTGACGATGACGGTACAGGAGCCGCACTGGCCCTTGCGGTCGCAGGACTGCTTGGTGCCCGTGAGACCGAGGTTGTCGCGGAGCAGGTCCAGCAGCACCATCTCTGGACCCGCAACGACCTGCTTTGGAAGGCCGTTGATCTTGAGGTGTACCTTCTTCATTCTTTCTCCTCGTGATCGGAATGGCTGTTGGGATGACTGGGTGGACGCTGATTCTGCCAATGAGCCGAAGGTTCCATCTCGGTGGCAGTTGGTGCGGAGCGAGTCCCGCGGGGAAGGGGTAAGACGCCAATGGTGCTAATTGCACTATCACAAGTATAACAAAGATGATGAATGGAGTCTAGCTATCATCGGAAGGCTGCCACCGCCGCGGGCGTCGGCGAGTCTTCGGGGTGCCGCGCAATGGCGGCGGCGTAGCGCCTCTTGTAGCCCTAGCAGGGCACTGAGCCTGTTCTAGCAGCGGATTGAGCGATGCCGGAGAGCATGGCTGCAAGCGGGGATTGATCGAGCGCGAATGCACTATTTGTACTATAATAATCATTACGCACTTCCTAGGGAGCGGCGGCGTCTTCGGGGCTCGCTGCCTCGCGAGAGTCCGTGTGGATCAGGTTCCGCTCAGTGACCCTGCCAGATCCGGGGATGTGCGCAGGCTAGCGTAGATGAATCCCGCCTCCTTCGGCACCGGCGGCTATCTGCGGATCAGTCCTGTTAGGCCCTGTTAGTCTGTCGCTTCTCCTTGTGGCGGGCGCTCTGAATCGCAAGGGCTTCCTCGTTGGGGCTGGTTCCGATTTCTGTTAAGGAGCCGTACTATGTTAGAAGTGACTCTAGACGGAAAGAAGCTGGTGGTTGAGGGCAGAGAGACCATCTACGCTCTCTGCGTGAGGATGGGGATCCGGATCCCTGCTCTGTGCCACGATGAGCGGGTGACTCCCCACGGATCCTGCGGGATGTGCGTAGTCGAGGTGCAAGGCTACGGCCTCGTCACCTCCTGCACCACACCGGTTGCCGATGGCATGGTGATCGAGACCCGCAACGCGAAGGTCATCGAGGCTCGCAAGGAGAGACTGCATGACCTGATTCGCGACCACTACGGCGACTGCACCGCCCCCTGCGAGCGGGTCTGTCCCGCCGGCATCGACGTCCAGGGCTACCTGTCCCTGATAGCCCGAGGCGCCTACCGTGAGGCGGTGGAGCTGATCAAGGAACGACTGCCGCTTCCTGCAGTGATTGGGCGCATCTGCCCCCACTTCTGCGAGCAAGCCTGCCGCCGCAACCTAGTGGACGAGCCCGTCGCCATCTGCAGCCTGAAGCGCTTCGTGGCCGACGACGAGCTGCTGGGAGGGAAGAAGTCCGTGCCCTCGGTCAAGCCGAAGACCGGCAAGAGAGTTGCGATCGTCGGGGCAGGCCCTGCTGGCCTCACGGCGGCCTACTACCTTGCGCGCGAAGGCCACGCAGTCAAGCTATTCGAAGCGCTCCCCAAGCCTGGCGGGATGCTCCGCTACGGCATCCCCGACTACCGATTGCCCCAGGAGCTACTGGACGCAGAGATAGACACCATCACCGCCCTTGGCGTAGAGATCCAAGTGGACCAACGCCTTGGCCGAGACTTCACCCTTCAAGGGTTACAGAATGGTGGCTTCGACGCCGTCTTCGTAGCCATTGGCTGCCACCAGAGCATGAAGCTAGGGATCGAGGGCGAGGATCTGCGGGGAGTGTACGCCGGCACAGAGTTCCTCCGGGACGTAGCTGCTGGTGAACGACCCTATCTAGGCAAACGGGTGGCGGTGGTTGGTGGTGGAAACA
>DIXP01000066.1 GCA_002436065.1 Chloroflexi bacterium UBA6077 | reverse complement strand
CCTGGGCGATGTCGAAGTGCATCTGATCGTAGCCAACCTTGTCGTTCGGGTCCTTCTTGCCAACCTCGGAGATGACCATGAAGCCCATGTCCTTGGCCCGCTTGATGAAGCCGTGCCTCTGCTCGGTGGTCATCTCGATGGTGCCGTCGGAGACCTCAACGCCGGTGAAGCCCAACTCCTTGACCCTCTTCAGGTACTCGGGCAGCTTCCCCTGCATGAGGGCGATCTCGCCAAAGGTGCCGCCGGGGTAGACGATGACGCCCGCCGCCGTAACGATCTCTGCCTTGTCGCGGATCAGCTTCTCATTGAAGAAGTGGGAGGTGCCGAAGGTCTGCTTCAGGGAGTCGATGTAGTCAGACGCGGTGTCCATCAGGTCCTTGGTCGCGGCAAGGCCGAGGCCCTTGTCGATGACCATGGTGTAGCCGGTTCTGCGGGGCTTGGCTGTCCTGCCGTCCAGGGGATTCTTCAAAACGCCTTCGAAAGCCTTCATTACCTAAATGCCCTCCATGCAGTTATGTGTAGTTGCCCATCAGCGGTTGCGCTCACTGGGAGCGGCGGTTATCGCCGCTCCCAGTGAGCCGACTCGACATTCGATATCAGGCCAGGCGGAAGCGGGGAATGGTAACATCCTCAGTGACCGGGTCAAAGACCACCTCGACCCGATCGCCCACCTTGGCATCGTCATTCGCACATCCGACGATGTTGCCGAACATGCGAGGACCCTCATCCAACTGCACAAGGGCTACGTTATACGGTATGTCTTCCTTGAAAGCCTGGTTGTACAACTGATAGAACACGACGTAGGAGAAGATGCTCCCTCTCCCGGATAGATTGATCCACTCCGCGTCCTCGGAGAGGCAGTTGGTGCAGATGTGATTGATGGGGTATCGGATGTGCCCACAATCCAGGCACCGTTGCATCTTCAGCTCGTTGTTCTTAGCTCCCTCCCAGAAGGGGCGGTTCATGTCGTCTATCGTGGGAAGTGGTTTCTTATACTCGGCCATTCTAACCTCCTCTGCATCCTCGCCCGACTGAAGTCGGCGCAGTATCCGGCAGGGTCTCTGCCCGTACTGGTGTGCTTGGGAAACACCCCAAGCCGCGCCCTGAGTCTCTCTATGTCCTTATCCCTGTCGCCGTAGAACCATTGCGTTGGAGCAGTTTAGAGTCATGCCCCGGCCGGTGACCAAGCACAAGTCGGCGTTGGGTACTTGGCGCGGCCCGCACTGCCCGCGCATCTGTCGCACCCCCTCAACGATGTGCAGCCAACCCTCCATGTAGGACTCGGATAGGTGTCCCCCCGCGGTGTTGACCGGTAGTTCGCCGCCCAACTGGATCCTGCCACCCTCAACGAAGCCGCCGCCCTCGCCCACGCCACAGAAGCCTGCGTGCTCCAACCAGAGGATCACGCTGATGCTGAAGTTGTCGTACAACTGCGCCACCTTAATGTCCTTTGGCCCCACGCCAGCCATGCCGAAGGCTCGGCTCAGCGCCTGCTTCTGGTGCGGTACGTACCACCAGTCCTCCTTGCCTATGGTCTCGCAGGTATACGCCTGCCCCATGCCGGAGATCGTCACTACCGGCTGCTTCAGATCCTTGGCTCGCTCGGCGGTGGTTACTATGACGCAGACCCCGCCGTCAGTGATCAGGCAGCAGTCCAGGAGATGAAGCGGCTTCACGATCCACCGGGAGTTCTGATGATCCTCGATGGTGATAGGCTCCCGCATCACTGCCTCGGGGTTCATGGAGGCGTGCTTCCGGCAGGCCACCGCTATCTCGCCCAGTTGGCTGCTCTTGGTGCCATACAGCGCCATGTGGCGACTGGCAGCTATGGCGCTGTTGGAGCACGCCGACATCATTCCCCAGATGCCCCAGGAATCGCCCCAGCCGGAAGCCTTCGAGAACTTCGAGCCGCCTGTCTTCGCGGCGTCTCCAAAGACGCAGGCCACATAGTTGGCGTGGCCCGTACTGACCGCCATGGCCGCCATCTGGACCAGTGCGCCAGCGGTGCCCCCCCCCATCACCATGCTACCGGCAATGGCGGGGTTGATGCCCAATGCCTCGCCCAGTCGCAGGTAGTTAAGTGCGCTCTCCGGTGAGGTCGTGCCTGGAAAGGTCAGCAAGCCATCTATCTGCTCCTTCTTCAGGCCAGAATCGTCGAGGGCTCGCTTGAAAGCGTCGCAGGCCAGGGTGATGGCTGTGGATCCGGGTATCTTTCCCTGCTTCGACGCGCCTACCCCTACTATCGCCGTTCGGTCTCGGAGATCAAATAACCCTGACATATTGGTTCCCCCTACCTCCACGTATTCGTGTTCATTGACCCTTGTAGGCCGGCTTGCGCTTCTCCTTGAAGGCCACCCGGCCTTCGACGCGATCCTCGGTGTTGCGAAGGAGACCAAAGGCCAGCCTCTCCATCCACATGCCGTGCTCCAACGGTATGTCAGTCGCCCGTTGGGCCAGCATCTTCACGGCCCGCACGGACAGCGGAGCGTTGTCGGCAATCCGCCGGGCGATCTGGTTCGCCAGCAGGATTAACTCCGCCGGAGCTACCACGTCGCTGACCAGTCCCGCCCGCAATGCCTCCTGCGCGCCGATCCTATCTCCAGTGAGCAGCATCTTCATTGCAGTGGCACGATTGATCATTCGGGGCAGCTGTTGCGTCCCCGCCGCTCCGGGCATACTGCCCACCCGAACCTCGGATAGCCCGAACTGCGCTGTGTCCGCCGCGACCCGGATGTCGCAAGCCAGTACGATCTCCAGGCCGCCGGCGACGGCATACCCGTTAATGGCAGCGATGACTGGCTTGTTCAGGGCGGCCAGCCCGGCCACCATGTGGCTGTCCCCCGTCCAGAACATCTGCCGCGCGAAGCTCTCGTCGGCGGTGGGCATGGTCTTCTTGAGATCAGAGCCCGTGCAGAAGGCTCGGTCGCCCGCCCCCGTGATGATGGCGACCATGATCTCATCATTGTCCCCGATCATTCTCCAGGTATCCTGTAGTTGCGCCCGCATCTCAGGATCGATGGAATTCATCGCCTCGGGGCGGTTCAGCGTCACCGTGGCGATGCCCGCCTCGATCGTAACGTCAACCGGCATGGAAACCACCTCCTTTCTAACTTGCTACCTCGTCCACCAATCATCCGGCCTTGCGAGGATCCCCTAGGATCGACCGGATCGGCCTGTCGGCCCAATTCCATGCGGCCGACAGGAAACCATCGATGTCCATCTCGAAGTGAGAGTAGGTCGCGCAATCGTGCAGCTTCTGCGCTAACTCCCCCTCGCTCAGCGGGAGCTGCGCACTTCCTCGTAACGCCTCGACGCGTATCGACCGGGTTTCCCCATTCCGCAGCTCCACCTCCACCAGCGCCCGGCGAGGCCATGGCTCACCGCTTTCCTCGACGGTCTCCACCTTCCGCAATAGGGATTGGACTTCGGGCCGCTGGACCGCCGAGTCGGTGAAGCTCTGCAGCCGCACGGCCTTGTCCACGATTGCCGCGGCCACCACGTACTCCATGCTGAACTTGCCCTCCAGCCCTCGCCAGGGTCGCTTGTGGATCAGTGGCACAAGTCCGGTGGGCTGAACCGTCACCCGCACCCGCTCTACCTCCGAGGAACGAATGCGACGCTCCGCATCCATATCGAGAATCCCCTGGATGACACGATGGGTGGCATAGCAGCAGGGATACTTCTTCACTTCCAGCCCAGTCCGGAACACCTCTAGGGGCACGTTACCCAGGGTATCCAGCTCTCCGTCCAGTTCCTCCCCGTTGCCATACAGATCCATGAAGCCGAAGGCTCCCTCCAAGGAGTCGGTCGGAGCGGTGAACCCCCTGGCTGCTAGCCTCGCCGACCGGATAGCGGTGGCTGCCGCCGTCGCGGGCTGCAGAGACTTGGTCATGGTGCCGAAGCTGCGCCTCGCTCCCGCGGCCTGAGCGACGGCTATGCCGATGGCCGCGGTCGCCTGCTGGGCGTCCAAGCCCAGCAGGTGTGCACAGCCCGCCGCCCCACCAAGGGCGCCGATGGTCGATGTAGAGTGCCACCCCTTGGTATAGTGCTTCATGGCCATCGCTCGGGACATCTTTACGATCACTTCCAGGCCGACGGCGTAGCTGGCGCCGATCTGCGCGCCCGTTACCTCCTGCGCCTCCCCTAACGCCACCAGTGCCGGCAGCACCACCACGCTGGGATGACCACGCTGCGGCGAGGTCACGTCGTCGAAATCCAGAACGTGGGCCGCGGTCGCGTTGAATGTCGCCGCGTCCTCCGGGCGTGTGCGTTCGCCTGTCGTCCATAGGGTAGACGGCCCACCGCAGTCGCCATCCAGCACGTAGTTCCGAATGATCTGCGTTGCCGGCTCCGATCGCCCAGCGACAGCCACCGCGAAGGTGTCCACGAAGGCGCGAGCGGTCTGGTGAACTACCTCCGGGGTTGCCACCTGGGTGGAAGCCGAGGCAACGAAGGCGCCTATCTTCTCGGCTGCTGTCTCGCCTTTCATACCAGCGCCCCCTCCTTCACCAATCGCTCGACCTCGCCGTCGGACATCCCCAGCAATCCCGTGCATACCTCGCGAGTATGTTGCCCCAGCAACGGAGCAGGCTTGCGGAGAATCTCTTTCGGGCCCAGCCCCAATCGGAACGGCTGGTTGTTGTATGTGGTCTCTCCCATCTCGGGGTGGTTCAGCCGCACCCAGTGGCCTCGATGACGCAACTGGGGATCGCTTGTCATCAGGTCGGCCGAACTCTGCACGACCCCGGAAGCTACTCCTCGCTGCTGGAGCCGATCCATCAGTTCGTAAGCGTCCCACTCCCGCGTACGCGCGGCTATCTCCTGATCCATCTCCGCGTGGTGGCGGTGCCGGGAGACCACTGACCCGTACCTGTCGCTGGCCCCCCACTCCTCGGCACCCAGCACCTCTGTCAACACCTGCCATCCGGCCTCGTCCTCCACGCTGATGGCTATCCATCGATCATCGCCCTCGCAGGGATATACACCGTTGGGAGCCGCGGTGGGAACCAGGTTCTCCCGCCGAGTCTGAACCCGGCTGTTGACGGTGTAATCGAGAACCACCGGGCCGAGCAATGCCACTGTCGCCTCGGCCTCGGAGACATCAATCTTCTGGCCCTGGCCGGTCCGGCGACGATGGCGCAGCGCGGCGAGAACCGCGAAACCCCCATGGCCGGGGCTAGGGATGTGATCTGGGTAGTTGGTACCAGTTCCAACAGGCTCCCGGTCGGGGCTGCCGCAGAGGTAGTGCAGGCCGCTGACGGCGCTCACGGTGGATCCGTACCCCAGGTGGTGATGCTCGGGACCATCGTCGCCGAACATGGACATGCCCATGTAGATGATGTCTGGGCGGACTTTCCGGACCGCATCGTATCCAAGACCAAGTCTGTCCATGGTCCCTGGTGTGAAGTTGTTGGCCACTATGTCGCTGATCGCAATCAGTCGCAGGGCAATGTCGCGCGCGGCCGGATGCTTCAGGTTCAGGGTCATGCTCCGCTTGTTGGTGTTCCGGTCGGCAAAGTAGCCGGAGCGGTTCACCCCCCTGATCCCGTCCTTGAAGGGCGCGGCGACGCGGATCGAGTCCAGATAGGTGGAGGTCTCGATCTTGATCACCTCGGCGCCGTGGTCAGCCAGCAGCTTCGTGGTGTAGGAGCCGGCCCCGATCCAGGTGAAGTCGGCGATGCGAACGCCATGGAGCGGAAGCCGAGTTTTCAGGTCATCAGGACTCATTGATACGTCAGCCATCAGATTACTCCCGCAGCTTTCAGGTGAGCCAGATCCTCGGCGCTAAACCCCAGATCGCGGAAGACCTCCTCGTTGTGCTCACCGAGCGTAGGCGCCGGGCGCCGCATGTGCCAGGGGGTCTCGGAGAGCTTGTAGGGAGCACCAGGCATCACCAGGGTTCTCCCGGTGGCGGTGTGGGTCGTCTTGACGAAGATCTGCCGGTACTGGAGCTGAGCGCTCTCCAGCAAGTCGGCAGGAGTGCTCACCGGACAGAGAGGGAGGTCTCGCTTTAGCGCCTCCCGATAGAGCTCGGCCTTGGTGCGATGAAGCGAGAAGGAGCAAAACACGTCGAGGAAGATCTTCTTCGCTTCCTCTTCCTGCAGCCAGTCCAGAGAGTTCCATCGATCCTCGAGCAACTGCTCCGCGCCCAGCGCTCCCTCATCCATGAACCATTTCACCGCGGGTTTCCAGAACTTGGTTACCCCCAACCCACGGACAAGGGCATAGACATGTCCATCCTTGCAGGGTAAGACCCCCATTCCGGCCATCCGAACTCCGAAGGAGCGACGGCGGACAGTCCCTTGCAGATCGTAGAACTGGGCTGCGTTCTCCATCGCCATCACCACACACTCCTGCGCGGACACGTCCACATGGCGTCCCCGCTTGCTCTCCTCGGCGGAAAGCAAAGCCATCATGCTGCCGACGGAAGCGAACTGCCCGGCGGCAAGCACCGCTTGATCCCCGTGGGCTCGCATCGGTGGGGTGTCAGGGTAGCCCCCCAGGTACAGCAGGCCACCCATCGCCAGCAGGACCGTGTCGGAGGCGGTGTAACCGGCATAGGGCCCGTCCTGGCCAAATGGTGTGATGCTGGTGTAGACCAAAGATGGGCGCTCCGCTGCCAGCGCCTGGTAGCCCAGGCCTCGGCTCTCCATCATCCCCGGCTGCTCGCTTTCCAGGATCACGTCCGCACTTGAAGCAAGTCTCTGGAACAGCCGCCGGCCGTCCCTGCTGTCCAGGTCCAGGGTAATCCCGCGCTTGCCCGTGTGGACGTATGTGAACCACAGGCTCCGCTCAGTCTCGGGAATATCGTCGATAAAGGGGGGATAGCGGCGCATCAGGGCGCCCTCGGGTGGCTCCACGAGAATGACGTCGGCGCCCAGTCCGGCGAACATCTTACCTGTGTAGCCAGTCAGCCGCCCGGCTATCTCCAGCACCCGCACACCATCCAGTGCACCTGGTGGTTCAGGCATTGACAAACTCCCTTTTGAATCCGGCTGCATGACTACCTCCGACCACATAAACAGATAAATAGATAGTATATTGCAGTATATTACGGATGTAGTGGGACCACTCCTGCGGCAGGATCTTGGGCGTCCCCAGAACCATCAAGAGACAAGTCCATAACGACCCTACCGCTTGGCGCCACACTCCCTCACCCTTGCAGCCTGAACCGGGCGATCTGGCGCCGATGGATCTCCGACGCCCCTTCCACGATCCGTAGGGCCCTACTATTGCGATAGATGAACTCGATCGGCGAATCCTTGGTGTAGCCGATCCCACCATGAAGCTGCAGAGCTCGATCGACGATAGTGGAAACCATCTCCGTGGCAAACACCTTGGCTATGCTGCTCTCGTTGCGCACATCCGGGACACCAGCGTCCATCTTGGCAGCTACGTCCATCACCATCAGCCGCGCCGCATGGATCGACATCACGGAGTCGGCAATCATCCACTGCACCGCTTGACGCTCCGCCAACGGCTTGCCGAAGGTCACCCGATTGTTAGCTTGATCTACCATCAACTGGACCAACCGCTCCGCATGTCCCAGACAGCGGGCAGCAATCTCGGAGCGACGCACGCCCAGCCGCTTCTGAAGAGGCTTGAATGCCCAACCTATCTCACCTAGCACCTGGCTGTCCGGGACAAAACAGTCCTCGAAGATCAGTTCCGATGGGGTGTCATAGCCCATGGTCCAGATGTAGCGACCGATCTTGAAACCTGGCGTGCCCTTGTCCACCAGGAATGCGCTGATCCCGCCCCGGCCTCGCTTGGCCTTGTCAGTCACGGCGATGACGATGAAGAAGTCTGCCTCATCGCACCGGGAGATGAACGTCTTGGTTCCATTCAGAACCCAGCCCCCCTCAGATCGGGTAGCCGTGGCCTCGATGGCCGCGGCATCGGAGCCGGCGTTCGGCTCCGTCAGCGCAAGGGAGGAACGCTTGTCACCTCGGGAGTAAGGCAGCAGGTACTTCTCCGTCTGCTCGGGTGTGGCCTCCTCGATCAACCAGGAAAGGTTGGGCGACTCGGGTGGGAGACGATATGGAGTTATTGAGCGGTTTATCTCCTCCAGCACGACGGCTTTGTACATGAAACCCAGCCCCTGGCCACCAAGTTCTTCCGGAACATCCAGGCCGAACAGGTCCAGTTCCCGGGCCTTCTTGTCCAGATGCTCGTGCACTTCCTTGGGGATCAACGGCTCGGCGGAAAGACCCCGACTTATCTCCCTCTCCTGCACCATCTTCTCTAATGGCATCAACTCGGTCTCTGTGAACCTGCGCGCGATGTCCCGCACAAACTCCAGTTCTTCTGGGAGCCCATAGACCTGGATCCTATCGACCACTTTTTCCCCTCCAGCAATCCTAAAGCTGCTTCTATGACGAACCAGATGAGACTCTGGCCTACAGACCTGATTGCCCCGGAAGTACTGGACCCACACGAGACTCAACTGACCGAAGGCCCGGCAAACGCCGCTTGTGGAAACACCCATCTGTTCGATCGCAAGTATGGGGTTGCGATCATGCAAGAGGTATCGGAACCGAAGACTAATCTTGGTACTAGCGAATTGGGTTTTGTGACTAGAGAGCCTAGGACTTCTTCCCACAGTCCCGAGTTGCTCAGACTGGGGTGCGTGAGAGACCGGGTACAGTCTGTGCATGTGACCGTGAGGCACTGTTTTCCGCTGAGCGTCGCTTGTTCACGTCATCTGCCTGTGCTAACATCTAACCTCGAGTGGTCTTTCGCGACTGCATTCATCCAGAAGAACAGTCTTTCGAGTTGCTTGCCCAGTCGGTGCCACGGGATCCGAAGCGAGTGAGCTGATGGACCTGGAGGAGGGCACTACGGTGAGGTTCCTCGCGATGGCAAGGACCAGCATCGCCACTGTCCAGAAGGTGGCGAGGTAGCTTTCCCTCCTCGGATTGGCGTGGATGAGTCCCCTTATCGCCCCTTCGTCCCTTCCATAGCTTTGGATCGATGGAGGTCTCCTTGAACCCGTCGCAGAGCGAGCCCCGGGGGCTGCCCCGGTTGTATGTTTCTCGCCCGCGATTGTTGCGCCGGTTGAGTGATGCTGTTCGATGCAAGCTGGCTGTCATCTGTGCTGATGCTGGGTATGGCAAGACGACCTTAGCAGCGGATTTCGTTGCCACGGCGGGCATGGCAACTGAGTGGTACCACCTGACACCAGCCGACCGGGATATCGCGCGCCTTGCTGATGGGCTGGGAGCATGTCTGAAGCACCTATCGAGCGGCGCCAAGCGCCGTTACAGCCGGCGGGAAGGGGGTGGCAATCGAGCTACTCTCGGCCTCGCCTTCTTCACTGAGGAACTGCTTCGCCAGGCAGCGCACGTCGGGCCGAACACCGCGCTCCTAGTGCTGGATGACTATCAGCACGTCGGCCAGGATACCGATGTCAACTCGCTACTGGGCTCGCTCATCAAGGACAGCCCACCATCCCTCCGATTCATCGTACTTACTCGAAGCGCACTACGTCTTCCACTCGCCAGGCTGCGAGCCCGGCAGGAACTATCCATGCTGGGGGAGGATGACCTGGCATTCACCCTCGAGGAGACCTCTCTCTTCCTGCGCCGCGAAAGCGACCTGGACCTGGACGATGCCGCCCTGGCCCTGGTTCAAGAGAGAACCGAAGGCTGGGCAGCCGGCATCGCTATGGTTTCCCACTCTCTCAGGTACAGCCGCCAGGAGAAGGTGATGAAGGTCCTGGCCGATCCCGCGGCCTCGGCATGGCTGGTCTATGACTATCTCGCGGAAGAGGTGTTCGATAGGCAGGAACCGGCCATTCAGGACTTCCTGGTGAAGACCTCTATACTCGGCTCTCTGACGGCACAGGCATGCGACCACCTCCTGGGTACGAGTGGCTCCTTAGCGGTGCTCCTGACCCTGGAGGAGAAGGGGCTCTTCACTACCAGCGTCGGACCCTCAAAACAATCCTTCCGGTACCATCAGCTGTTTCGCGAGACCCTGCGGCAGAAGTTGCGCGAGCGGGAGAATCGTGACTCAGTCTGTGAGCTTCATCTGCGGGCAGCACGCTTCTACGAGCAGAGAAGCGACTGGGAGGAGTGTGTTCACCACTACCTGGAGGCAGGGGCTGCCAGCAAGGCGGCGGAGGTGATCGAGACTGTCGGAGACATGTACATCTTCTCTGGGTTCTTCCAGACCGTCGACTCCTGGCTACGCGCGCTTCCCGAAGAGATCACACCTACCAGACCCCGGCTGATGGTGCTGAGAGCTAGCCTCAGCCATCTGGGAATGAGACACCTGGAGGCAGTGCATGAACTGGAGATGGCTCTCAGGCTGTTCCAGGTGGGTGGTGATGAGACTGGCCAAGTCCGGGCGGGCGGCGACATGGGTTATGTCAGGTACCGCACGGGGCATCTCCAACAAGCCATGCGACTCTTTGATTCCGCCCTCGCCATGGCGGGCGATAGGAGCATACTGAAGAGCGAGATCCTGGTTATGCAGGCTCAGGTGCTGCGGGAGATGGGGAGGCTGGAGAAGTCCGAGGAGGCCTGCAGGGCGTCCATGGCAGCGCTGGCTGCTGCGGGCCGCTCCGCACAGCAGCTTCGTGGGCACAGTCGCGCCGTCCGCAATTTGGCAGTCACCAAGATGGAAATGGGTGACCTCGTGGCGGCCGACCAGACGGTGCGGGAGTCCCTGGCCTTCTGTACCGCTCACGAGATCGGTGACTACGAAGAGACCTGGGCACGAGCTCAGATGGGGGCGATCCTGTGGGCCCAGGGCAAATTCGGCGAGGCGATTCAATCCCTGCAACGCGCGCTCTCCATGTCTGGTCGGTTCATCGCCTTCCAGCAGCACGTTATCGGTCTTTGGCTCGGCAACAGCCTTCGGGATAGCGGCCTATACGAGGAAGCTGAGGGAGCCTACGAGCACAGCCTGAGCATAGGTGAGTTGGAGCGAGTCTTCCTTTTAACTGTCACCGGTCGGTGCCATGATGCGAGCGCCGGAGTCGCCGACCTCTACCGGCAATGGCGCACGGTAGAGAGCCTCATCTTCAGGAGCACGGCCGAGGTGGTCATGGCAGCTGTGCTTCGGGAAGGCGGGGATTCGGCTAAGGCCCTGGAGCACATTCGAGAGGCAGTCCGGCTGTTCCGAGCCCACGGCTTCCGGTTCCGGCTAGCCAGCGCCCTCCTCCATCAAGCCCGCATTGAGAACGACCTGTTCAGACGATCGGAGGGGCGCGAATCGTTGGCCGAGTCGCTGGAGATCGTGGCCTCCTCCGGCTACTATCATTTCTTCTGGTGGGATCCCGAGCTGATAGCCTCGTCGTGCCAGCGCGCACTGGCCGAGGGTATCCACCCGTACTACGCCAGCGAACTGGTGACTCGCCGTTTCGGGAGCAGGAGCAGCGGAGTGCTGGCTCCTCTCCTCCAGGACCGCCGGTCGGAGGTGCGGCGTCGAGCTCGCGCCGCCATCGCTTCACTCCCCAATCGCGGCCCCATCAGTTTGCAGGACGAGGTGCTGGCTGACTGCGCCGACCTGAGGCTGCGGGACTCCCTTGCGCAGGCCATCGCCGCGGAACTGATTTCGCTCGATGGGATACAGATACTCCGGAAGAGGCGTAGCCTATCATGGCGGGAGATAGAAATCCTAATTGAGTATTATCTGCGACCAGTGGCAACAGGACCCGAAACCGCAAGCGCCCAGATCAGGAGCGAGTGCGCCCAAAGGCTCAGCATTTCAGAGAACACTGTGCGGTGCCATGTCAACAACCTGCGTGGCAAGCTGATGTTGCCCGCCTGGGTTTCCGGTGCCCGGGTTCTCAATTGGGCACGTGAAGAGGGCTTACTACCGACCTAGGGCGTGCCGATTGCCACAGGCTGATGCTCTTGGTGGCAATGTACGCGGAATCACGGACGAGTTGCTAGGGGTTGGGTCAGGTAACAAGAATAGCCTTCTCCAGCTGGCGGCCCCAAGAATCGATGGGGTTGTCGTCCAATGAGCACCGCGCCTTCCGGACCCAGAAGCTGGCTACCGCACCTCCACCCCCGCAATCCTCTCCAGAGGCATCACCAGGGAGGCCATGTCGTTATTGGCCAGTCCCAACCCCATCCCCTCGTCGAAAACCTGCTCGGCCACGGCTCCAAGCAGTAGGCGGGCTGATATCTCCTTGCCCAATCGGGTGATGAGACCCAGATCCTTGCTGAGGACGCCCACGTCGGTGGCGGAACCGAAGCGCCGCTCAAGCACCAGGGGCACGGTCCGGCTGAACATGGCGCTCGCACCGAAGCTGGACTCGATGATCTCCTGTAGCCCGCGCGGGTCCGCGCCCGCCTTCACACCGAACACCAACGCCTCCACCGCCGCCGCCGTGTGGATCCCCACCAACAGCTGATTGACCATCTTCACCACGCTCCCCGCGCCCGAGGGGCCCACCTGCATGACCTTGTTGCCGAGGGATTCGAAGACCGGCCTGGCTATCGAAAAAGCGTCCGCGTCGCCCCCCACCATGACCGTCAGGGTTGCGGCCTCGGCCCTGGGCACCCCTCCGCTGATGGGGGCATCTAGGAAGCTAGCTCCCTTCTCCGCCGCGGCTGCGTACAGCTTCCTGCTCGTGTCGGGGCTCACAGTGCTGCAGTCCACAAGGATCTGGCCGGCGCGCGAGGCCGGGATCAACCCGTCGACGCCAAGGTACACGCTCTCCACCGCCTCGGGGGTTGGCAGGCAGGTGAGCACGATCTCCGAAGCCTCAGCCACTTCTCCGGGGCACGTGGCCGGCGTCGCACCCTGCGCAGCCAATTCCTGGACCACCACCCTGCTCCGGTTGTGGACCGTCAGAACGAAACCGCTCTTCATCAGGTTGAGCGCCATAGGCTTGCCCATCTTCCCTAGGCCGACGAATCCCACTCTCACGGCAGTATCTCCTTAGAGGCGTTGGGGAACGAGTCGTGCCCTATTGTACAGCTGTTCGTGCCTGTCAGTCAGAGGGATCCGCGCATCTTCGCTCGGCCTAACCCCCTGTTGCATCAACACGATGATTGTCTTGTGCCTTCTTTCACGATACAGTTATAATCGAGCGGTCAGTTAAGTAGAGGTGGCGCAATGAATTTCCACGACACTGCCGGCAACCTCGGCACCATGCCCATCGACCGATTCCTTGACGTGCTGGCTTCGTCCTCCCCCACGCCGGGTGGTGGCGGGATCGCTGCCCTGGCAGGGGCGCTCTCAGCAGGGTTGATCAGCATGGTGTGCAACCTCACCGTGGGCAAGGAGAAGTATACCGCTGTGCAGGGTGAGGTACAGGCGATCCTGGCCCAATCGGAGCAGCTTCGCACGCGACTCCATACCCTGGTGGACGCCGACGCGGAGGCATTTGGGCAGATCATGGATGCATACAAGATGCCCAAGGCCACAGACGAGGAGAAGCGAGCCCGATCGGCCCGCATCCAGGATGCCACCATCGCCGCGAGCAAGGTGCCGTTGGAGATAGCGCGGGAGTGCGCACGCGTCATCGAACTGGCGGGCCCCGCGGCCCGAACCACCAACACCCAGGCCATCGGCGATGTGGCCATGGCCGCCTACCTGGCGGAGGGGGCGCTGAGGGGAGCGGTGATCAACATCGACATCAACCTCAGAAGTGTCAAGGACAGGGATGCGGCGGATCGCTTGAACGAGCAGGCTAAGGCACTCACCGAGGGGTTGAGCGAGAAGGTCCAGAAGGCGGTCCAGGACGGCCTGGCGAGGCTGTAGACTAGGAACGTAGGATACACAGAACGGGCAGGACGAGGAAGTGGGGCAGACGATCCCCTCGCCCCGTGGGGAGAGGGTCAGGGTGAGGGGAACCTGTTACTCCTCTCCCATACCACGGCCCTCTCCCACCGCGGTGTGAGAGGGAGCCCATGCCCCCTTCCCGCGCGTGGTGGGGCAGCACACCAGTACTCAGTACTCAGTACTCAGCACTTATCATTGATAGGAGGGGGAGATGGCGGCACGATTGCTGGCGGGGCAACCGATAGCTGAGCAGATACGCGCGGAGCTGGCGCGGGAGCTGGCGAGCTTCAAGGAGAAGTGGGGCATCACCCCAAAGATCGCCATTGTGCAGGTCGGGGAGGATCCGGCCGCAACGGCTTATGTCAAGCGCATCGGCAAGGCGTTCGCCTCCGCCGAGATGCTGAGCGACCTGCACCAGTTGCCTACCGACATCTCGGAAGCGGACTTCAAGGCAACCATCGCACGGCTCAACGAGGACAGGCTCGTCCACGGGGTCATCGTCCAGATGCCCCTTCCCCCTCACCTGGACCAGGACATGGTCACTTCGATCCTGTCCCCCCTCAAGGACGTGGACGGCATCCACCCCTACAACGCCGGCATGCTGGCCCTCGGTCGTCCCACCTTCGTACCGGCCACCCCATATGGCGGGTTGGAGATCCTGAAGCGCTCGGGCATCGAGCTGAAGGGGAAGGAGGCGGTCGTGGTTGGGAGGAGCAACATCGTCGGGAAGCCGATGTTCTCTCTGCTCCTGCAGGAGCATGCCACGGTCACGGTCTGCCACTCCCGCACGAAGAACCTCGCCGAGGTGGCCAAACGGGCGGATATCCTGGTGGCGGCTATAGGCAAGGCGAAGATGATCACCGCCGACTTCGTGAAGCCTGGGGCCGTGGTCGTGGACTTCGGCATCAACGTCGTCGACGGGAAGGTGGTTGGGGACGTGGACTTCGAGGCGGTGAAGGAGGTGGCGAGCGCCATCACCCCTGTGCCCGGCGGCACCGGTCCCACCACTAACGCCGTACTGCTGCGCAACACCCTCGAGGCAGCCAAGCGCCAGGTAGGTTAGGCAGTGAAAACGGTTAATCGTCCATTGCCCCTGTGTGTGCGTCTAATGCTTGTGTATGGGCGATTCTCGAACAGCCCACACGAATGGGCAGAGGGTGCGTCCAGACCAGGTTGGGCAACCTGTACAGCGTTCGGCATGACGTCCGCTCCGGCTCAAGCCGCGGCCGGAGCCCGCTGATACACCAACTCCGCGTCCTTCAAGATGTCCGTGAGGAAGCCGGCTGGGTGGCAACGAGCGATCTCCTCCGGCGTCTTGACAATGGCCTCAACAGACACGCCGGTCCTATCGAACACTGACATTCGAACAGGTCCAGTCACTCGTGCCCTCTCCCAAATGCTGGCGCCACTCCAACTAGAAGACACCACCACGAGATCGAGGTCGCTCCATTCGTCGGCAGTGCCCTGCAGGTAAGAGCCGTACAGGTAGGCCTGTTCGACAACGATGCCAGACTCTCGAAGCCCTTCAAGGTACAGACGGATCACTTCTGCAATCTCGCGTCGGCTCTTAAACACGATACTACCTCTCGTGTCTGCTCAAGACAGTTTCTAGCAGCGACGGAATCGAATTGTTGCGTCGCCATTTCGTAACTTCTCAATAAATCGGGGTTG
>DIXP01000013.1 GCA_002436065.1 Chloroflexi bacterium UBA6077 | reverse complement strand
CTACCCCACATTATTGAGAAGATACAAGACAAATACATAAGACTGCTAACGTTAAGCCAATAACAAGTGCAGGCATGTATCCACCATCCAGATTTCGATTTGTTGCGGTGTGTATCGGGCAATAGTGCTGTGGCGATCATCTGTATGGATTGGTGATCGCCGAATCAGGTGCCGGCTTGCCGGGCGAACCTGGCGCCCATGTCGAAGGCTTTCTGGCAATCCACGGGGAACACTTCCGCCCGCCTCTTCGTCTTCCCTTCCAGGTCCAGGCCGGATGTGTCGTATTTCGAGTAATCTTCAAACTGATAGGTGTCGGTAACGAACAGCGATTCCGACGCGCCGAAGATCCGCGCCATCGCCATCTCGGTGCCCTTGAGGTTCTGCTCGTACCCTATTAGCTTCATGCGGCTCTCGTCGACATTCATCGTGTAGATGAAGCCCGTCTGCATCTTCCCCTTGAAGAGGGAGGAGTGGCCTGCATCGTACACCAGGTACTGAAACATCAGCCGCTCCAGGAAGGACCTTACCTCGCCGGTGAGCGCCCCGAAGTATATCGGTGAGCCTATGATGATGGCGTTGGCTTCCTCGATCCTTTCGAGGATCGGTTTCAGATCGTCGTTCAGCGCGCATCTGCCGTAGCTCTTGCCGCCTATCAGCTTGCAGGCAAAGCAGCTTGTGCAGCCCTTGTAGTCGTGATCGTAAAGGTGGATGAGTTCGGTCTCGGCCCCCTGGGAGGCCGCCCCGTCCAGCGTGTGCCGCAGCAGCGTCGCCGTGTTCCAGCCCTTCCTCGGACTTCCGTTGAAGGCAATCACTTTCATAGTGTCTCGACCACCCATTTTCTGAATTGTGGGGTTCGAGCTGGCCAGCTTCGCGCTGCCAGCTCTACGACTCCGTGAATTCCGCGTGAACCTTCTTGAGCAGGTCGGGGATGGCGAGACTCTGCGGGCAGTGCTGCTGGCAGACCCCGCAGGACACGCACTGGTCCGCGCCGGAGCCAGAAGGGAGCAGGACGTTCTTGTAGAAGAACTTATCGACCTGGTGAGGCTTCACGAGCTGGTAATTGTTGTAGAGCTTGAAGATATCCGGAATGCTCACGTTGCTCGGGCAGGGCATGCAATACCGGCACCCGGTGCATCCGATGCTCTTCTTCGACTCGTATGCCTCCCGGACCCTTCCTATCAGCTCCTGGTCTTCTTCCAACATGCTGTTCGGAGCGGAATGCTGGAAGATCCTCAGGTTGTCCTTCAACTGCTGGAGGCTGTTCGTCCCGCTCAGGATAACGGACACCTCGGGCATATCGTAGAGCCAGCGGAAGCACCACTCCACCAGGGAGCGTTTCTCGGGATGGCCCTCGATCATCTGGTGGACTTCGGCGGGGGCGTTGCTCAGGAGGTGCCCTCCGCGCAGCGGCTCCATGATCACCATAGCCATCCCTTTGGCAGACCCGTACTTCAGCCCTTCCACGCCCACCTGCTGGGCTTCGCCCAGGATGTTGAGCTGAATTTGCGACATGTCCCAGTCGAAGGAGTCGCCTATCTCCTTGAATGCCCGCAGTGAGTTGTGAACGGAGAACCCCTTATGCCTTATCTTCCCCTTCTCCACCATCCTGTCGAGGAATGCGAGGCCGTCACACTTCTTGACGGTCTCCCAGTTGGCGACGTTCATGTTGTGGAGGAGATAGACGTCGATGTGGTCCGTCCCGAGCCGATCGAGCTCTTCATCGAGGTGCTTTTCGAAATCCTCGTGCTTCTTGATCAGCCAGATCGGGCTCTTTGTGGCCAGGTACGTCCTGTCCCGATAGCCGTCCCGCAGCGCCTTTCCGGTGATGACCTCGCTGTTCTGATAGCTGTAGGCTGTATCCAGGTAGTTGACGCCGTGGTCGATCGCGTACCGGACCATCTCTATCGCATCGTTTTCGTCGGCCGGGAACCGCATGCAGCCCAGCCCGAATCTGGACACCTCTAACCCCGTCTTGCCATACTGTGTGTATTCCATGATTTCGCTCCGCATGTTTCCGTCTGGGGTAGTACCAGCATACAACCTGGAGTCAACTCCACGTCAAGAAGAAAGGCCTGGGGTGATAACCTGGGACGCACTCCGGGTCGCGATCACGCGTCGGTTGCGTCACGGTCCGCCGCTGGGACGCGGCGGTCCTTTGACGAAGGGATAGAGAGGTACTGGATATCCTGACCGAGCTGGGCATGAACGACGGCCATGAAGGTATTGAAAAGGTACTTTTTTCTCAACACCACCGCATATAGTGGTCAATCTGGCCTATTTGCCCTTCAAACCACTTTCGTCATCAGGGCTATATTCTCGACGTGGTAGGTTTGCGGGAACAGGTCCACCGGCTGGACCCGCTCCAGCCGGTAGCCGGCCTCCACCAGGAGGGCAGCGTCGCGGGCCAGGGTAGTGGGGTCGCAGGAGACGTAGACGATCCTGGCAGGCGAGAGGCAAAGGAGGCCTCTCATCCCCTCCGGCGAGATGCCACCACGCGGGGGGTCGATCACCACGCTGTCCACTCGCTCCACGGGCAGCGCGACCTCGCCGAAGTTGCCCTCCACCAGCTCCACCGAGTCCACCCCAGCCAGGTTTACTCTGGCGTCCGCGTTGGCCGATGGGCCGAGTTCCACCGCAACGATCCTAGCGACCTTTCCGGCCAACTGCTTTGTGAAGGTACCGACACCGGAGTAGGCATCCAGGACAACCTGGCCTGGCTGGGGGTCCAACCAACCGAGGGCGGTCTGGATCAGCACCTCCGTCTGGAGGCGGTTCACCTGGAAGAAGGAGGCGATACTGGCGCGGTACTCCTTGCTCAGCAACCGGTGCTCGCTGTAGTCCTTGCCGAGAAGGGTTCGCCCCTTCTCGGAGCCCCGCCCCTTCCGCTGGACGACCCCACCGATCAGGTCGGGCCTCTCACGGACCATGCGGTCGCCGATGTCGGGCCATTCGCCGTGGCCGAAGAGGCCGACGACGGCAGGAGGAAGCAAGTCCCCCGCTCGGACGAAGGCGTTGTGGGGGATCACCTCGGCCATCCGATCCTGGGCGAAGCACTCCCACAGCAGATCAAGGGTTTCGTTGATCTCCCGGCGGGAGATGATGCACTCCTTGATGGGGACGATGCGGTGGCCCCTGAGCCGCCTTAACCCTGGCTCCGACTCGAAGGTAAAACCGAACTCCATGGTGTTGCGGTAATACCAGGGATCATCCATCCCGAGGGTGGGCAGCACCTCGGTGGGGAGGTGGCCGATACGCTTGAAAGCCTCGGCTACAAGCTGCTGCTTGATCTTCAGCTGCTCCTCGTAGCGGACGTGCTGCCATTGGCAGCCGCCACAGTTGCCGAAGTAGGGGCAGGGTGGAGAGGTGCGCAGCGGTGAGGGCTCCAGCAACTCGACGATGCTGCCCCGGACGAAGCTCTTCTTGGTGATGGTGACGTCGACGTTCACCACATCGCCCGGCGCCCCAAGGTTGACGAACAGCACCATCCCCTCGTGGCGTCCCACGGCCTCCCCGCCGTACGCCATATCGGTCAGTTCGACCGGCCCAATTGTCCTGCGCTCTTTCCTGGCCATGGTTCTCCTGCCGTTGGCCTCGGCGCATACCCCGAGGCCAACCGAAACGTAGGGCGGGGGCTTGTCCCCTGCCGCCCCAACGAACATTACAAACCGCGTCTACAACTCGTATACCAACGATCCACAATACGGGTACTGGCTCCGCTCAGCCACTATCCCCTTGCGCACAGGATTGTTGAGAATGTATTCGACCACCGTGCGGACATCCTCGTCCTTACGTAGGAAGCGATCATAGAACCTCTTCTGCCAAATGCTACCTTGATAACCGTGCTTCCAGGACAACCTGGTGCTCAGGCTCTTGAAAGACCCGAGAAAGCCGAAGATGGTCGTCTGCCGAGACGGGTTGATCAACAGGTGCAGATGGTCGGGCATGAAGCAATACGCGTACACGGCGATTCCTGTATCCGTCGCGTGCGTCTTCAGCAACTCGACGCAGGCATCTGCTAATGCTCCGTTGGAGAAAAGGTGCTCTCGGTTCACGGTACAGACGGTTACAGAACAGACCGTGCCCGTGTCTGCGTAGTTCGCGTGATCGAGGCGGATCTTCTCACGTTGAGGGTAGGCCATCATATGGAACGTGCCTCTCCCCATGGTCGGGCGGCAGGGGACAAGCCCCCGCCCTACGTTTCCACCATGGCCGCTTCGCGGCCTCTACCCCAACCGGTCCCGCAGCAGCTTGTTCACCACACCGGGGTTGGCCTGGCCGCGAGTGAGCTTCATCACCTGGCCCATCAGGAATGCCAGGGCATTGCCCTTGCCGGAGCGATAGTCGGCCACGGCCTGGGGGTTGTTCTTGAGCACGTCCGCGACGACCACCTCCAGATGAGCGGTGTCGCTGATCTGGGCGAGCCCCTTCTCCTTCACAATCTCCGCCGCCCTGGCGCCGGTGGTGAACATCTCCTCGAACACCTCTTTGCCGGTTCGGGCGTTGATCGTCCCCTTGTCCATCAGGCTCAGCAGCTCCGCCAGCATCTCGGGCGTGACCTTCGTCTCGGCCACATCGCCCTCGCCGTCCTTAAGGAGGCGGAACAGCTCGCTCTGCATCCAGTTGGAGACGGCTCGCGGCTGACTAAACAGCTTCACCGTCCCCTCGAAGAAGTCGGCCGTGGCTCGGCTGTTCGTCATCAGGGCGGCATCCTCCAGACGGAGGCCGTACTCGGAGACGAAGCGGTCCCGGCGGGCATCTGGCAATTCGGGCAGCCTATCCCGTAGACCGTCCACCCACTCCCGGGTAAGCACCATCGGCGGCAGGTCGGGCTCGGGGAAGTAGCGGTAGTCATGGGCGTACTCCTTGCTCCGCTGGCTCACCGTAATGCCCCTGTCCTCCACCCAGCCGCGGGTCTCCTGGACTATCCTGCCGCCGCCGTTCAGCACTTCCGCCTGGCGCTTGATCTCGTACTCGAGAGCCCTCTGGACGGCGCGGAAGGAGTTCATGTTCTTCACTTCGGTCTTGGTGCCGAACTCCTCCCTCCCCTTGGGTCGGATGGAGACGTTGGCATCGCAGCGGAAGGAGCCCTCCTCCATGTTGCCGGTGGAGACGCCCAGGGCCTGCAGGATCGCCCGCAGCTTGATCAGGTAGAAGCGCGCCTCCTGGGGGGTGCGGATATCGGGGGCGCTCACTATCTCCATGAGCGGCACGCCGCCGCGGTTGACGTCCACCAGGCTGTAGTTCTGCCCGTTCTCGTCCGTTACGTGCAGCAGCTTAGCCGTGTCCTCCTCCAGGTGAACCCGGGTGATCCCCACCCGACTGGCCTGTCCGTCCTCTCCCTCCACCTGGACCCAACCATCGTGGCTGAAGGGCATGTCGTACTGCGAGATCTGGTACCCCTTCATCAGGTCGGGGTAAGGGTAGTTCTTCCGATCGAACTTGCTGAACTCCGGTATCGCACAGTTGAGGGCCAACGCAGTCATGACGGTGTACTCCACCGCCTTCTTGTTGATGGATGGCAGCACGCCGGGCATCCCGAGGCAGACGGGGCACACGTGGGTATTGGGTGCCGCGCCGGCGTAGTTCGCATGGCAAGAACAGAACATCTTGCTCTCGGTCAGTAGCTGCGCATGGACCTCAAGGCCGATTACCGGTTCGTATTCCATGATCCCTCACCCCAGCCCTCTCCCACGGAGAGGGAGAAAAGTATGTTCTTTGGAGACACTCCAAAACAAAAAACCCGCCACGAGGAGGGACGAACCTAACCCCCGGCTCCCTTCCCTCATAGGGAAGGGGGAGAAAAGCCCCCTCTCCCCGTGGGGGAGGGGGTTGGGGGTGGGGTCCGTCCCTCACCCTCCTCTAGACTCCTCGTGCCTGACACTCCAGGAGTCCCTCTGGCTATCGTACACCAGGTGGAAGCGGCCTTCGGCGGTGCGCACCTGGTAGTGGTAGAGGAGGGGACTGTCGTAGGAGACGCCCTGGGTGCGCCACTGCCGCTCCACTTCCTCCACCTCCAGCCTTCGCCCCTCCCATCGGAAGGCCACGGGCCTATCCGGATAGTGGCGGCCGGCATAGCACTCTACCAGACTGTCAGCCATCAGCCCTCTACAGCAGGTTCGGCTTGCGCCGGAGCCAGTCTGTGGCCTGCTCGTAGGCATAGGCTCCCCTGAGCAGCATCTCCTCCCCCAGCGGCTTTCCGATCAACTGCACCCCCACCGGAAGGTCGTGAGCGAAACCGCAGGGAAGGGATATGCCCGGGATGCCCGCCAGGTTCACAGGAATCGTGCAGACATCTGATGCGTACATTGCCAGGGGGTCATCCGTCCTCTCCCCTACCTTGAAGGCCACGTCCGGACTGGTGGGAGCCACCAGGAGGTCGAACTTCTCGAATGCCTCGTCGAAATCCCGCTTGATCAAGGTCCGAACCTTCTGGGCCTTGAGGTAATAGGCGTCGTAGTAACCGGAGCTGAGAGCGTAGGTTCCCAACATGATCCGCCTGGTTACCTCCGGTCCAAAGCCCCGCTCGCGCGTCTTGAAGTAGCCGTCCCACATGCTCTCCGCATCGGGGGCTGAGTAGCCATACTTCACCCCGTCGTATCGGGCCAGGTTGGCGCTGCACTCCGCGGGGGCGATCAGGTAGTAGGCCGGCAGTCCGTAGTCCGTGTGAGGTAGGGACACCTCACCCAGCTCGGCGCCCAACTCCCGCAGCTTGTCGATCGCCGCCCGGACCAGCTTCTCCGTCTCCGGCTCGATCCCCTGAGCGAAGTACTCCCTGGGGATGCCGACCCGGATGCCCTTCAGATCGGGTATCAGCGCTTTGGTGTAGTCGGGCACGGGGAAATCCAGCGATGTGGAGTCCCGCTGGTCGTGCCCCGTGATGGCGTTCATCACCAGGGCGCAGTCCGTGACGTCCTTGGTAAAGGGGCCAATCTGGTCCAGCGAGGAGGCGAAGGCCACCAACCCGAAGCGGGAAACCGCACCGTAGGTGGGTTTCATCCCCACGACCCCACATAGAGATGCCGGCTGTCGAATGGAGCCGCCCGTATCGGAGCCGAGGGCGAAGATGGCCTGGTCGGCGGCAACAGCCGCAGCCGAGCCACCGCTGGAGCCACCCGGCACCCTCGTCAGGTCCCAGGGGTTCAGGGTTGTGAAGTAGGCCGAATTCTCCGTGGAGGACCCCATGGCGAATTCGTCCATGTTGGTCTTTCCGACCAGCACCGCCCCTTGATCCTTCAGCCGTTCGGCCACGAAGGCATCGTAGATCGGGACGAAGTTCTCCAGCATCTTGGAGCTGCAGGTAGTGCGAACCCCCTTGGTCGAGAGCACATCCTTCAAGGCCATTGGTATCCCAAGAAGGGGGTTGTCCTCACCAGAGGCGCGCCGCTCGTCGGCCTTCCTGGCCTGTTCCAGGGCCAACTCGGGCGTCAACGTCATGAAGGCGTGCACCAGCGACTCCACGGCCTCGATCCGCTCCAGGACAGAGCGAGTTAGCTCCACCGAGGAGATCTGGCGGGTTTTCAGCAATTCGTGAGCCTCGTGGATCGTCGCTTCGTAGGGCTTCAAGGCAATTACTCCTCAACAGAGGCGTCGCATTACCCTGTCAATCTGAGCCGCCACCTTCCCATGTCATTCTGAGGCGCCGCAGCGCCGAAGAATCTCCCGGTCCTCCGTCAACGGGAGATTCTTCGTGGCCTGCGGGCCACTCAGAATGACAGGTACAGAGCGGGCCACTCAGAATGACAGGTACAGAGCGAACCTCCCAGAATGACAAGGATCCTTCAACTACTAGATGTCCGGTGGGCCGTCGGCCTGGCCTTCTTCGAGAACACGTGGGATCTTGAAGTAGTGGTCTTCCGCCCTGGGGGCGTTGGCCAGGATATCCTCGACCGGATAGCACTGCTCGGCTTTGTCGTCCCGCGTGACGTTCTGGAGGGGAATCACCTGCGCCGTCGGCGGTATCACGTCGGTATCCAGCTGGTTGATCACCGCGACGTGCTGAAGAATGCTAGAGAGCTGGCTCTGGAAGCGATCCTTCTCTTCCTCGCTCAGACCTATCCTGGCCAGGTAGGCTACGTGCTCCACTTCCTCGCGGCTGATGCTCATGGGGGGCCTCACGCTACAGTTCTGTTCTCGGCACCTGTAGGGGCGACCGACCGGTCGCCCCTACACCATCCGATGGCAATAGTATAGCACCAGAGGGGAGGGTCATTCGCCCTTTCCCCAGGCCTACGAAAGCGCGGCCCGCCTCTGATCGCACTCCTGGTGACAACCCTGGCAGTCCCTGTGACAGGGTTCCACGTGAATGCTTATAGATGCCTGCCCCAGGGCCGACTCCAGGTGCTCCTCCAGGTGGTTGCACAGATCGTGCGACTCCTGGACCGTGACGTCAGGCTTTACCACCAGATGCACATCCAGGTAGCGATCCGATCCCGCCTTCCTGGAGCGAAGCTTGTGGTACCCCACCATCTCCTCACTGTGCCCCTCCAGCGCCTCCCGGATCAGTGCCTGCTCCTCCACAGGGAGGCTGGCGTCCAAGAGATCCCGTATAGTTCGAACGGTGATGTCGAAGGCAGCCTTGCAGATGAACAGGGCGACGCCTATGGCAATCAGCGGATCGAGCAGCGCGAAACCGGTGACGCGGACAACGACAAGAGCTATTGCCACGCCTGCGGAGGTCAACACGTCGGTGGTGAGGTGCCATCCATCGGCCTCCAGCGCAACCGACTCTGTATCCCTCGCCACCTTGAGCAATCGCCGCGAGACAAGGGTGTTGACAACAGCCGAGATCACCATAACGGCGATGCCGAGGTCTACGTTCTGCAGTTCAACACCATGCATCAGCTTCTGCGTGGCCTCGTTCAAGATCATCAATGCCGCCACGAAAATCAGCAGCGACTCCACGAAGCCCGATAAGCTCTCCATCTTCCCGTGGCCAAAGCGATGCTCATCATCAGGGGGATTGGAGGAGGCCCTCACGGCAAAGAAAGCCATGAGAGCAGCCAGAAGGTCGATCCCTGAGTGTATGGCCTCAGAGATGACGCTGACTGAACCGATGGCAAGCCCCACGATCAGTTTGAGGCTAACCAGAAGGGTATTCGACAGGACAGAAAGGGCAGCAGCCCCCCTCTTACCAGACAGCATTTCTCTTTCCTTCACGGCAGGATTTGGGCAACAAAATAGCCCGTCGGACAGCGACCCGAACAGTGATTCCATTTCTGAGAATCACTACTCGATAGCCGAGTCCCACGAGCCTGTGCCCGCTGCCTTCTGAAGCCCAGCCCCACCCCAACCCCAGGTCGGAGTCGCCTGCTCTCGGAAGCAACCGATGAATCTATCTTATTGTCACAGCTTATCGTAACGGATTGGCCTGGAAGATGCAAGGTTCAGCCCCAATCCACGTGGAGGGGAACCCATGGTTCGTCGCGTAGTCGTTCTTGGCGCCGGGTACGGCGGGCTGAACTCGGCGCTGCAGTTGGAGAGACAGCTCTCCCAGTCGAAAGACAGGAATTGGGAGATCATTCTTGTAGACCGCTGCAACTACCATCAGCACGTCATCATGATTCACGAGATAGCCGCCAACAGCACCGCCCCAGAGGAAGCCGTGATCCCGCTGGCCTATCTGCTGAACGGGAAGCGCATCACCTTCATGCAAGGTGATGTCAAAGACGTTGATCTGGGCGGACAGCAGGTGGCCTTCGACAGCCAGAGGATCGACTATGACCGTCTGGTGGTCGCCCTGGGAAGTGAGACCAGCTACTTCGGCATACCCGGCGCGGAGCAGAACACGCTGGGACTGAAGTCAGTGGACGACGCCAGACGGATTAACGCTCACATCAAGAGAACGTTCCTCATCGCTAGAAACAGCTCCAGGAAGGACCGGGCGAGCCTTCTCACATTCGTGGTGTGCGGAGGAGGCTACTCCGGCGTGGAGTTGACCGGTGAGCTGGCCGACTGGCTCCCAGAACTGGCCCTCGCCAACGACATCGACCCCTCAGAAGTCCGGCTCGTCGTGGTGGAAGCCGCCCCAACCATCCTGATGGGCTATCCTGCGGGACTGCCTGGCAAGGCTTCGGAATTGCTGGTGAAGAAAGGAGTAGAACTGCAGGTAGGCTCCCCAGTGGCGGAAATAGGGGAAGGCATGGTAAAGATAAGGTCAGGGGAGACCATCGCCGCCCACACCATCCTGTGGACTGGGGGAGTACAGGGACCGGCCGCCCTCGCTCAATGGGGGTTGCAGACAGGCGCCAAGGGGCGCGCCGTGGTGAACGGCTATCTGGAGTCGGTCAGCCATCCGGGCGTGTACGTCATAGGCGACTGCAGCCTGGTGGTGAATCCCAACACCGGCAGGCCCGCCGCCCCCTCGGCACAGATGGCTCTCCAGCAGGCGCCTCACGTGGCCGAGAACCTGGAAGCGGAGCTGGTCGGCGGACAGCGCGAGACATTCCGTCCTGCCGGCACGGGTGAGGTCTTCTCCATGGGCCGCAGACATGCGTACGCGGTGCTGGGGCGCATCAGCTTCGATGGATATGCAGCACGACTGCTCAAGGAGGCAATTGCCCTGCGATACTATTTGAACCTGGGTGGCCCGGCCCTCGTGATGGAGAAAATGCCTGGGGCTCTGAGGACAACAGCAGGCGGGGCTAGGTTGCTCCTACAAAGAAGGGGATTGCAAACCAAGGGGTGACGAAGGTGGAATCGGATCGAATTGTCTTGATGGAGAGGTGTCCACTCTGTGGCAAGGGGAGAGTGGAACAGGTGACAGAGAAGGAGCCTGGACGCCACGATGCCCCACCAGCCTATTGTCTCAACTGTGGCGCCACCTTCCAGTCCACCGTGTCCGGCGGCATCGAGCTGATTCGCTGTGAGCCTGACCTGCTGGCCAGAGCGCTGGAGCTGGAGAGTCCGACAGCCTGCAGGCGTTGCCGCCACTGCCTCCAGGGGGTCAGCTTCTATGAAGGCGAGTGGAAGAAACTAAGCGAGCGCGGATGGGTAGTCAGGCAGCCGTCCGTAGCTACCGGCCGAGACTCAACAGCTACCGGCCGAGACTCAACGCCCAGCACTCAACACTCAGTGCTCCCCCTGGGAATCGAGTTGGCTGACGGGGAGGAGATCCGCCTGGAGGTCTCTCCAGTGTATCTAGGAGAGGAGCTGTTGGGCCTGGAGAGCACGGCCGCCAAGGTGCTGTTAACCAGCCTCAGGCTGATACTGCTGGAGGGAGACAACGCCCATTTCGTACCCTTAGAGAACATCGCCGCTGTCGAAGAGAGAAAACCCGGGCTCTGGATCCAGCTCGTGGGGAGCCTGGCGCCGATCTACCTGTTTGCCCCACCTCCGTCCGACGCACTTTCTCGACTGAAGCTGAAGCTTAACGGCAAGGAGGAACCGTAGAGGAGACTCCTTGCCGTTAAGCACCTCGCCATAAACGGAGCGGGGCCCTACTCCATCGGCAAGCCCGCCTTCATCCGTCGTCGATGCTGCTCGAACAGGACGAAGGCCGCCACGCGATTCCGATCGTTCTGGCTGATATCGGAGAAGACTACCCCCATGCGCCAGCGCCACCGGCCTGTGAGATCCCGCACGGGCCCATCTATCCTCACCACCTCGCCGCAAGCCTGGATACAGCCGAACATCCTGGGTAGGGCCAGGGCCAACTGGAGCTTGGAGCCCAGCGGTATCTCCTGCAAGCAGGAGATACCAATCCCCCCTGAACTCACGTCGTCCACCACGGGCGCCAGGGCCGGAGCCGGCTTGGCCTGATCGCCTTCGATAGCCAGCGACTCCGGTCGCATGGACAAGCCCACCCGCGCGCCGTTCCTGCGATCGGACTCTCGGAGGCCGGTGACCGCCACCAGCTCCACGGCTCGAGTAGAGGAGGAAGAGGTCCGGCTGACACTGGCATCGAAGCAGTGCCACACGCCGAACCTGCTCACGTGGCCCCTGACCTTGGCACCCTCGGGCAAGGCACGGCGCCCAATCTCACCATCCGTGGGGTTGACGATCAGCCGATCCCGGAGAACCGCCAATACCTGAGCATCGCACCTCGACGGCTCGACTCCGGCTTCCAGATCAATATCGCAGTTCTCCAGGACGACGGCCTGCCCTGGAAAGAATAGCTTATTCAGGGAAACAGGACGGACATCGGGGGTATCTTCCACAATCTCGTCTCCAATCGGCTCAGCAAGAAACCCCTGCTCCTGGCCCCCATGCCGAGCATTGATTGCTAGCGGCGCAAGCGGCTGAGGAGTAGCGCTCCCAACTCTCGAACCTCTCCAACTCGCAACACCAAAGCTACAGCTACATAGACTACTGCACCAAGGGCTGTAGCGCTAGCCACCAGTAGGGCTACGAGTGGACCCGAATTGGCCAGAGGTTGGGCCACGGACAGCACTCCCTGACAGGCAACGCCCATCACCGCGGCAGCGGCCACCACCCGAACCAGGAACCCCGCCATTTCCCGGTCCACAACCCCTTTCACCAAGCGGTTCAACAGCCAGAGGAGGACCAGGGCGTGGGATGTGTTTTGCACGGCATTGGCCAACACCAGCCCCAGCATGCCCAGCGAGGGCAGCAGTGTCAGGGCAACGGCAAGATAGACGAATATCCCCATGACCCCCACCAGCACGGGAGTCCGAGTATCCTTGCGAGCGTAAAAGGCGAAGATCAGAAGCTGATCGATGGCCGCGAAGGCGATGCCGGGGGAGTAGCCCAGGAAGGCAAGGGCCGTGAGGGCCGTGGCGTTGGGATCGAAGGCGCCCCTCTGAAACAGTAACTGCACCACCGGCTCCCGCAGCACCACCAGCCCCACGGCAGCCGGCACGATCAGCACCAGGATCATCTTCATACCCATGCGAAGTGTGGAAACGTACTGAGAGTGCCGGGTACCCGGTTCTGGGTGCTCGCCTATTGACTCTCGACTCCCGACTCTCGACTCTTCGCTCGCATGGCGCGACAGGGTCGGCAGGACGGCGAAGGAGGTGGCCGTGGCCACGAGACCAAGGGGAAACTGGACCAGGGTGGTGGCGATGCTCATGGCCGCCAGGCTGCCCTCGCCGGCGCTGGAGGCTAGGTAGCGATCCACTATCACCCCAAGGTTGGAGACCACCAGCCCGAGGGCTACAGGCGCGTAGAGCTTCAAGATCGATCTCACGGCGGGATGAGACAGGTCCAGACTTGGGCGGAGCCGAACGCCTCGCAGACCGGGCAGTTGGATTGCCACCTGCAGCATGGCCCCCAGCAGCACCCCCACCACCAGACTCGCAACGTGGAGCCGATCGGCGAGGAGGACGCCTCCGAGAATGATCCCCAGGTTGTAGACGGCGACCGAGAAGGCAGGCAAGGTGAAGCTCTGCCGCGCGTAGAGGGCGGCCGTCAAGACGCCGGCGGTGCCCATGAACAGCACCGAGGGGAGCATCAACCTCACAAGGTAGGTGGTCAGGGCCCTGGCTTCCTGGTCGAAGCCCGCGCCCAGGATATCGACCAGCGGGGGGGCCGCCAGGACGAGGAGCGCGACCACCAAGGCCAGCGCTGCGGTGGCCACGCTCAGCACCGTGCCGACGATGCGACCCAACTCCTCCCTGTCCCGTTTGTCGGCGTAGTCGGTGAAGACGGGAATAAGTGCCGCGCTGATAGCGCCGCTCACCAGCAGGTCGTACACCATGGTGGGCACCGTGGAGGCGACGACAAAGACATCGGTGGCGATCTTGGTGCCGAAGAGGGCAGCTATTACCTGCATCCTGACCAGTCCCAACAACCGGCTGAGGATGTTGCCCAGCATGATGATGCCAGCGGCTCTCGCTATGGTGGAAGTTATTTCCAGAGGGGCGCTCCTCGCGAAAAGGATCGGCCGCCATCATATCGGGAGATAGATGTTAGGGCAACAGGGGGAATCGACAATCCGTGGCAAGGGAGTTGCAAGGTGTAGTATCAACAGGACTGTTGATACCCCCAACCACACTCATCGGAGGTAAAGCTGATGCGCGGCAATACCCGCAACTGGCTCGCACTAGCAGTCGCCATAGCCGTCCCGATGGCCATAGGGGGATTCGGCTCCATATCCACGGCCCGTGCGGTCCCCACCTGGTACCAAAGGATCGAGAAGCCATCGTGGACGCCGCCATCGTGGGTCTTTGGCCCCGTTTGGACCATCCTCTACATCCTGATGGGCACGGCGGCATGGATCGTCTGGAAGGCCGGCTCGAAGCGCCGAGAGGTACAGGCGGCGGAGCTCCTATTCGCGGCGCAGTTGGCTCTCAACGGGATCTGGACTCCGGTGTTCTTTGGCCAGAGGGCCTTTGGGACGGCACTTGGGATCATCGTGGCCCTCTGGGGGTTGATCGTGGCCACAATGACCCGGTTCTACCGAATCCGACCGGCAGCGGGGTTACTGCTGGCGCCCTACCTCATCTGGGTGAGCTATGCCTCTACCCTGAACGCCGGTTTCTGGTGGCTCAATCGGGAGGAGCGGTGATAGCAGCTCATCGTGGGAATAAGTCCGGTGTCCCTGAAGCCTCGCGACCTGTTGGGGCTGCTGCTGGCCCTGGCGATCCCTCTGACAATCGGTAGCTTGAGTGCCCTGACGCTAGGCGACACGGCGATGACCTGGTACCAGATCATCAATAGGCCAGGCTGGGCTCCTCCCGGGCGGGTGTTCGGGCCGGTGTGGACTGCACTCTACATCTTGATGGGTGTCGCGCTATGGCTAGTCTGGCAGCACGGGGTGGACAGGCCCGGAGTAGCCCTCGCACTGATGCTGTTCACCGTGCAACTGATCCTCAACGCGATGTGGGCGCCCCTCTTCTTCGGTCTAGACTGGATCATGGGCGGCCTGGTGGTTGCCATCCTCTTGTGGATCACCCTACTTGCCACCATGGTGCAGTTCTATCGGGTCCGTCGCTCCGCAGGATTGATGCTGGTGCCCTACCTGCTCTGGGTCACCTTCGCCGTGGGGCTGAACTTCAGCATCTGGCAACTAAACCGCTAAGTGGCACACCCACTTAGTGCGTCGTTCCGCAAATCCCCGACGTAGCGTAGGGAAGGGGCTCGTCCCCTTCCGCCCCCCGGACATGGACGCGCGAGGTCGCCCATCCCCTCACCGCGCATCCCCACCACCGCCGGGCGGCAGGGGATAAACCCCCGCCCTACACGGGGAACGACGCACCTAGACGGCTTCCGGCTCGAAGGACCAGACCTCGCTGGTGATGAGTATCAGCAGCAGAAGGGTGATGCCCGCGAGGCCAAGGCACCAGTAGCAGACGGCGTGCAGCACGAAGAACTCTATGGCCGTGAGATAGGCCATGAAGACGGCGCCCGCCAGGGCAAGTCCGTACAGCAGGAGGGTCTTGTACACCCACGGGCGGCTAGGAGACAGCCCGCGCACCAGGCTGATCCCCAGGAGGGCGGCGAAAAGCAGCGCGCCGAAGGCAGCAATCGGCACGCCGAAGATCTCCGCGTAGCGGCTGGAGTTAACCAGGTCGCAGCCGGCGTAGCCTCCACACGGAGGCAACTCTCCCCTCCAGTGGGTGACGGCCAGATAGGCGGAATCGGCGAAACCGAGGGCCGAGAGCAGTGGCAGGGGCCATCTCCTTGCGCTCATGGCTTCTTGGCCAACTCCTCTTCTATCAGCTTCTGCAGGGCCTCCACCGTTGGAAGGCCATCGATCATCCGGCCATTGATGAAGTAGGTGGGTGTGGCGTCGATCTTCAGCAGGTCACCTTCCATGGCCTCCGCCTGGATCGCCGCGCGATGCTTGCCCTGGTCCAGAGAGGCGCTGAAGGTCGCTACGTCCAGTCCCAACTCTGCGGCGAAGCCCTTCAGCTTCTCGGCACTGAAGGCCCCGCGGTTCTCACCTTGCTGGCGTTGGAACAGCAGGTTACGGTAGTCCCAGTAGCGTCCCTGGTCCGCGGCGCACTCGGCCGCCTCCGCCGCGAGGAACGACTCGGGCCCCAGGAAGGGCAGGTTGCGGTAGACGAAGCGCACCTTGCCCGTGTCCGCGTACATCTGCTCCAGAATCGGATCCCTGGTGATGGCAACCCGAGCGCAAGCGGGGCACTGGTAATCGGACCACTCCGTGAGGACCACCGGAGCATCGGGGCTGCCCTTGGTCCGCCGATCCAGACCGGCGGGATCCTGCCCCTTAACCGTCGGGGCAACGGTGGCGGGAGCGGAGGAAACCGACATCAGGCTGAGCGCGATCATGCCTGCGCCCAGCAACAAACCAAAGGCTGAGGCAAGCCCCACCAGCATCAGCCACCGGTTTGGGGACACCACCTGCTTGGGCGCTCTCGAGACTGCTTTTCTGCTGTCCTTCTTTCCCGTCACCCAGGAGTCCCCCACGGGGGCAAAGAGTAGCCTTGCCAATTATCGAAAGCAGGATGTCGGACAGCTACCAAGCATCCGGCGAGATGAGCATACCATGAGGTCCGATATCGGTCAAAAACCCGCGGGTCACATCCAGAGCCGCTATTTGATGCGCCGGTAGGCCGGATAACGCAACGCGATGGCTGCCACGGCTACGGCAACCAGGCTGCCGCTAAGCACCACGGCCAGCGGCGCCCCCGCGTGATCCGCAAGCCATGCCAGGGGTAGCGCCCCCAGGGGTGTGCTCCCGAAGGTGATCAGGTAGATGCTCATCACCCTGCCGTACAGGTTGGGCGGCGTATTGCTCATTATCAGGGTGTTGTTGATAGCGGCATAGGCAGCGGAGAGGAAACCCACCGCGACCAAGCATGCCATGGCCAGATGGAGCGAGGGGGAAAGGGCAAACGCCACCAGGGCGAGTCCGAAGCCAACGCCGAAGCCGAGCTGCAACATGGCGGGCCTGGAAAGCCTGGAGAGACTCGCCACCACCAGCGATCCCGCGAACGCCCCTATGCCGATGGACGTGGTGAGCGCGCCGAGGCCGCCCGGCCCCGCGTCGAAAACCCGCTCGGCAAACACTGCCATCAGCGTCTGATACGGCATTCCGAGAAAGGTTGCGATGAAGCCCATGCCGAGCAGGGCCATGATAACGGGAGTGGAGCGAACATACCTTATCCCCTCCATCAACTGCTCCCATCCGCCCATTGACCTCCGCCTGGCCGGTGCTGGAGCGCTGGGCAACCGGAAGAGCGACGCAAGGACGAGTGCGTACATACCCGTCATCACAGTAAAGACCCCACCGATGCCGACGAAGGGAGTAGCTATCAGTATACCTGCCATGGCCGGGCCTACCACTCGCGTGAAGTTAAGTCCAGCGTTGTTCAAGGTCACCGCGCTCCGCAGCAGCGAATGCCCCACGATCTCCGCAATGTATGCCTGTCGGGCCGGCATATTGAAGGCGAAGGCACAGCCCTGCAGGAAGGAGAGCACCAGCAGATGCCAGACCTGCAAGCTGTTCGAGAGACTCAGCGCGGCGAGCATCGCCGCAACGATGAAGAGGGCCAGCTGCGTGCAAATAAGCACCCTGCGGCGCGGAAAGCGGTCGGCCGCTACCCCGCCGACCAAGGATAACGTCATCATGGGAAGGCCAATGGCCAGGCTGACCAACCCGAGAATGGTGGCATTGCCCGCGAGGCTAAAGGCCAGATAGGGGCCAGCCACTACGTTCATCTGGAAAGCCAGGGTAGAGGGCAGCATGCCCAGCCAGAAGAGGCGGAAGTGAGGGTTGGCCAGTGATGGGTAGAATCGGAGTAGAAAAGAGGAACTGCTCCCCTTCTCGGCCACGGTTGCGGCAGATGATTGATTGCCAAGCGAGCTGTAGCTCGAAGTAGCTGAGGCGTCTTGTCTGTTGTCTTCCGGATTTTCGATCATCGCTTCTATGTCACAGCTACCCGGGCGGTGCAGCCAGCAATCGAGGGAATCGACTTCGTGCAGCGCGAGGCCAAGTTCCGCGAGGCGGTCACCCAGATATGATGGCCGCAGCCTCGACTGCGGCCCGAACTCGTCGATCAGATCTCAGACGGACGGTTTCAGGCTCTTCCCCGGCCGGGCGCCGGTATGCTTCCCGTCCTTTACAACCACGGCCCCGTTCACGAGGACCCAGTTGATGCCGAGCGGGAAGCGGCATGGATCCTCATAGGTGGAGACGTCGATGACGCGGTTAGGGTCGAATATCACCAGGTCCGCGGCCATACCCGGCGCGATCCTCCCCCGGTCGGACAGGCGCAACCTGTCCGCCGCAAGGGAGGTAGCCTTGCGGATAGCCTCCTCCAGCCTCAACAGCTTCTGCTCCCGGACGTAATGGCCCAGCACTCTGGGGAAGGTGCCGTACAGCCGTGGGTGGGGCTTGTCGCCCAGGACCCCGTCGGTGCCGAAGCCTCCGCGAGAGTTGACCATCAACCTTCGAACCACATCGTCAGACTGATGGAAGATTATGATCCCCACGTTCATCCCCTCCTCCACCAACAGCCGAAGGGCCACATCCAGGGGCGACACGCCGCCCTCCTCACCCAGATCCAGGAGACTGCGCCCCAGCTTGTCCTGGTTCCTGGCCGAGCCAACCGAGGAGATTACCACGTTCCAGCCAGAGATAGTAGCCAGGCTTTGCCATCGACCAACGCCATTCTCCAGGTCATGCCGAATGCGTGGCCGGAGGGCCGGGTCACTGATCCGCTCCAGGGCATCAGCCGTGCTGCCTTCCAGGACCCAGGAGGGCAGGATGGCGCTCATGAGGGTACTCCCCGCTGTGTAGGGATACTGCTCGAAGGTGAAGTCCACCCCATCGGCGATCGCACTATCGACCGTGGCCAGCACAGCGTCGACCTTGTGCCAGTTATCCACGCCGGTGAGCTTGAAATGGGAGATGTGCGTGCGCACGCCGGTGTCGCGGGCCACCTGGAGCACCTCATCCAGGCTCTCCAGGGCGAAGCGGGCTTCGTTGCGGATGTGGTAGACGACGGAGCCTCCCAGCCTCTGAACCAGGCGGCCAACGAAGTTCAGCTCTTCTCGATTCGCGAAGAGGCTGGGGACGTAGATCAGCCCATAGGAGACGTCGGTAGCCCCCTCATCAAATGCCTGTTCTATCAGTCCACCCATCCGTTCCAGGTCGTGCTGGCTGGCAGGAGTTGAGGCGGTGCCCAGCACGTTCATACGTACGGTGCCATGACCGACCATGGACGCCACATTGAGCGAGGCCGCGCCGTCGAAGCGGGATAGGTACTGGGCCATCGTCTCCCAGTTCCAGTCGATGTTGGGGGAGCCGGCGAGGCCCGCGAGGAACTGGCGGTACTCGGGCACCAGCTCCTTCCTCACTGGTGCCATGGAGTAGCCGTCCTGGCCCATCAGCTCGGTGGTGATACCCTGCATCACCTTCGGCTCGGCTTTGGGTTCGGCTATGAGGCCGATGTCCGAGTGGCTGTGGAGGTCTATGAAGCCCGGGCAGACCACCTGGCCCGGGGCGTCGATCTCAACCCTGCCGCTCCGGTCCTCCAGGTTGCCGATGGCCTCAATCCGGTCGCCCGCCACGGCAACGTCCCCGGGAAACCCGGCCTGGCCCGTGCCGTCTATGATCAGTCCCTCTCTGATTATCAGATCGTACATAGCTGCCTTCTTTACGGTGCCCATGCCGAAAGCGGTTACCGTCCTAGCCGTTCGGGTGGCATGATCTCGGTATAGCCGCTTGATGACACAGTGCGGGCATCTGAAGATTGGGATCGAGGGAACCAGGTATCAGAGAATAGCGATGATGACCAGCAGCTGTCGCGTGCGCCAGCATTATAGCACCGGGTGGTCCCGACAGTGCGCGGAGCAGTGAATCATTGCTGGCCCACATCACGTTGCCGCCGCACATCACTCTGAGCTGTCCGTGAAGGTGAGGGTAGTAGTCATGCGATCATAGCCAAGACGGGTGTTGGGAAACACGCGGGTCGCCTCCTCCAGCCACTCCTCCGGATCCGTCAGGGAGGGACTGTAGTGTGTAAGCCACAGCTCACCAACCCTCCCCGCCTCGGCGATGCCCGCCGCTTCCGAGAATAACATGTGCTTGTTCCCCAGCGCCTTGGGCAGATCATCAGGCGAGCCGTACATCCCCTCGCACACCAGGAGGTCAGCCCCATGGACGAAGCCCGGCAGTTCCGGAGTGGGCCGAGTATCGGTTGCGTAGCACACCTTGATCCCCTTTCGCGCCTCCCCCAACACCTCGTCGGGCTGCACCCTCCGCCCCTGCCACTCCACGGCCTCGCCCGCCTGCAGCCGGCTCCACAGCGCCACAGGAAGCCCGAGGGCCCGAGCCCTTTCCGGATTGAACCGACGCCCCCTGGGCACATGGAGGGCGTAGGCGAGACAGGGAACGGCATGGTCCACCGCCAGGGTGGAGACCTCCAGCCCGTCCAGAGTCAGCCCATCTCCTCCTGTCAACTCCATCCACTCTAGGGGAAAGGGGAGATGGGGGGCAATAGCCCTCACGCCATCCACCACCCTCGACAGGCCCTGCGGTCCGTAGAGCGTCACCCAGTCGGTCCTACCGGAGTTGCCGATGGTCAGCAGGAGCCCGGGCAGGCCGGCCACATGGTCGGCATGGAGATGGGTGAGAAGGATCGTAGAGATCTCCTTGAAGCCCCAGCCAATCATCTTCAGGCTGATCTGGGTGCCCTCCCCGCAATCCAACAGCATCAACCTGCCCTGAAACCGAACCAGCAAGCTCGACAACCACCTTTTGGGCAGCGGACTCATCCCACCGGTTCCGAGAAGACACAGATCCAGCATTCCTGCTTACCCCCTTCGCCAGAGGAGACTACCACACCGGCCCCAACTTCCTCCAGAGGATGGGCCAGCCTGGTCACCATGACATGGTTCAGGGACGGCATGACAGTGTTGGGGATGGAGGGGTGGGATTGGGGCATGAAAAGAGCCTTGGCTGATGATGACCGGGATCAACGGCATCACCAGCCAAGGAGGAAGCTGTGGGCTCCCCACTGTCAGCAACGGTGAGAAAATCA
>DIXP01000114.1 GCA_002436065.1 Chloroflexi bacterium UBA6077 | reverse complement strand
CATCAACACTCTTTGCAGCCGAGTCGAGAAACCGAGAGGATGCTGCTTCCACTGTGGATGTGGCATACTGGAACCTGCTCGTGTCGTGAGCCCGCCATTCCTGAGCGTCGACAACCCTCAACCAGTGGCGTCGGACACTGAACAGGGCCATCTTGCGGAGAAAGGACGACATCGATATGGATCTGCTGGCGAGGGTCTTCAGGCCGCTGCTGGAGCATCGGCGGGAGCTGCTGTACATGAACCTTCTCTACATCGGCGCCATCCTATTCGGGGTGGTCCTGACGGCTCTGGATCCAATGTTGCAGCGGACCCTGCTGGAGGCAGTAGGACAGAGCTTCTCCACCGGCCTCGCCCCTGTGGTGGAGGCCTACAGCCAGGGCCAGCTTGCCCAGGCCATAGTTCTCACCTTCGTCGTCAACCTGTTCGCGGGCAGCCTGCTGGTGATCACCGCGCCCTCCCTGGTGTTGCCCTTCTGGGGGCTGTTCATGGGGGTGTATCGGGGCGTGATGTGGGGCATCATCTTCTCGCCCCTGGGCGGCTTCTTCGACCAGCGCTTCCTTCCTCACCTCCTTACCGGCCTGATTGAAGGAGAGGCATACGTTGTGGCCATGCTGGGGGTCTGGCTCTGGTGGTGGCCGGTGGTCAGCGACTGGGGAGAGCGCTGGCGCCACTGGAAGGAGGGGTTGCGCCTCCAGGTCCCCATCTATGGGGTGGTGATCCTGCTCCTCGCGATCGCGGCGATCTACGAAGCGATAGAGGTGATCTACCTGCTGCCCAGGTCGTAGCCAGATTCAAGCTATGGGCCTGGGCTTCAACCGGAAGGTCAGATACAGAGCGCCCAGGGCGAAGACCCCTATCACCGCCTCCGTCCATACCGGCCCGATGAAACGGTTGGAGGCCACTGCCACCAAGTCCACCAGGAAGTGGGCACCGATGGCCAGGTAGAGCCACTTCACGTTGTCCCTGAGGAATGCCTGGAGCACCAGTATCGAGAAGCCCACCTGCACCGCGATCGTGAACAGCCGCTCGACGGCACCCAGTAGCGGCGTCCACCAGGGCAGGGTTCGGAATAGCTCCTGGGCTTGTCGCACCTGCTCTGCCTGGTCGGATGGAAGTGCGGCGATGGTTGCCGGGTCCATCCTGCTCAGGACTAACCCGTTGATGAGGCCCAGCAGCACCAACCCTCCCACCAACAGCATCGACTCCAGCCCCCCGTGCCCCAAACCGTACATCACACCCTTCTTCCAGGCATCGAGCGCTGGGTCTTGATCGCCAACCGCTGATAGCTGTCGACTCACCTCCGACCGGCTCCGCCGAAACACCAGGTACCTGTATCCAAGGTAGCGGCCTATCTCCTCGAAGAGGCCAGCGGTGAGGGCAAGGGCAACGAGCCATGCCCACTGCAATGCCTGGGATTGGCGGAACTGGTCCGCCAGGACGAACTGGAGGACTCGCACAAGGGGGATGCGGGTGACGATCTGGGAGAGGAAGAAGATCAGAGCCCCGTACCAGAAGTAACGCCAGGATACCCCCAGCCGTCGCCTGACGAAGACCGCCAGGGCGATGGGCATCCCCACCTCGAAGAGGAATGCGACCAGGTAGGCCGCAATCAGCATCGGATCCATGCCGGCTCACTCATCCTCCAGCGTGTCTGTCAACAATATGAGTCGGCGCTCGGCTATTTCCAGCGCGTGAGGATGGTCTCCCGCTGGAACAGCTTCGTCGTCATCACCAGCACCCCCGCCGCCAGCAGGCCGATCACAGTCACTCCCACGAAAAACATCGACATGTCGTACAGCATCCTGCCTGCTGTCTGCGCTATCCCCAGCCCCACCAGCGGCAGGACGATCAGGCTGCCCAGCTGCTGGGCCACCCTCGTGTCGCTAACACGCGAGGATATTGCCATGCCCATGTTCACGGATAGGATCGCCAAGAGAGGGCTGAGGACTAGGATGGTAAGCGGCCAGACCCCCGAGGCTACGCTGGCGAACACGAGCGGCCTCGCTATTACCGCCATCCCAGCCAGCAAGATCCCGTAGCAGATCCATGTGGCAGCTACGGCTGGGACTACCGCGGCCAGAGCCTTCCCCAGCAGTAGCTCCCAGGTACGAAGTGGGGTGGCCAGAAGCGGCTCCAGGCTGCGAGCCTGCTTCTCCCCCACGATGCTGAAGGTGGCTATCGTCATCGGTACGATCGACGGTGTCATAAGCAGCAAGAACATGAACTGCCCTGCCATCACGACCTGGAGTACATCTCTGGGGTCCATGCCGGCGAAGGCTGGAGACAGCCCCAGGTACAGGTCGACTTCCTTCTGATCGACGGGGGCATTCCCAGTGAAGTAGACGAAGGCAAGGGGAATGATCACGAAGATCAGCGGGAGAGGGATGGTGGTGAACAGCAACAGTCTGTTCTTCAGTATCTCCAGTATCTCTTTCTCGAACACGGCCAAGGCTCTCATGATTCCCTTGCCTCCCTGACCAACTGCAGGTATACCTCTTCGAGCGAGTGGCGCTGCTCGGCGACGAACTGCACCTCCCCCCCAGCCTCCACGATCGCCCGTACCAGCGCGGGGTTCTGCCTCTCCGGGTCCTGGAGCGCGATGCTCAGCTTCTGGCCCTCCACCCGCGGCTGCCCGGCAATACCCAGCCTCTCGACGGCGGCCAACACTGCCTCGGTGACCTCCCTCAGCTGGACCTCCACCCGCCGGCCATACAGGTCGCTTCCCAGCCGCGAAGGGGTGTCCACTCGGATCAACCGCTGTTTCACAATGGCGACCCTGTCGCACAGTCGCTCGGCCTCGTCCAGGTTGTGGGTGCAGAGGAGGATTGTCCGACCCTGGCCTCTGAGTTCCTCGACGAAGTCGCGCACGGTGCGAGCCGACTCGGGGTCCAGGGCGGAGGTGGGTTCGTCCAGGAACAGCAGCCTCGGCTCGTGGACGAGCGCTCGGGCGATGGCGATCTTCTGCTTCATCCCTTTGGAGAAACCGCTCACCAACTCGCGCCGTCGCTCCCACAGCCCAAGGATTCGCAGGTACTTCTCCACCTGTTTGGCGCGCGTTTCCTCGTCCAGTCCATAGAGACGTGCGAAGTAGTCCAGGTTCTGCTGGGCGCTCAGCTTCTCATAGAGCCCGGGCGACTCGGTGAGGATGCCCACGATCCCGCGGATCTGGTGATCGTCTCGACCCACCTGAAGGCCGCCGATGGTGGCGCGGCCGGAGGTTGGGGCAATCAGACATGCGAGCATCCTCACGGTGGTCGTCTTACCGGCCCCGTTGGGACCAAGCAACCCCAGAACCTCGCCCTCCCCCACCTCCAGGGAGAGTCCCTCCACCGCTACGTTATCCCCAAACCGCTTCGTGAGGTTTTCAATCTTGATCAAGGATCATTCCTCGATGGTATGGCGAGAGTGGGGCCCGAAGTGCCCCACAGCCGGGAGCGCGGGCGGCTCGCCCGCGAGGCTCTCCCCACAGTAGCGACCTGCACTACTGTACGGCCAATCCTCGGGCCTTTGAACCAGCCCCGCCTTCACCGGATTCTCATGAATGTATGTCATGGCAGCATTGAAATGGCGCACGTCCCGGATTGCTCGATCAAAATACTCTGGTTGCCAAAACCGACCGGATCGTCCGAGTAGACAATTGGCTTCCTTAGATGTATACGATTTCCATGACTGCACAATCTGCGACAGAGATGAGCCAGACAGCACCTCTATCATCACGTGAACATGATTGGGCATTACCACCCACGCTAGCAGATGGTATCTGATGCCATCAAAGTGCAGGAGATTGTCTTCGACAGACTGCGCAATTCGAGGATCTCGGAGGTGACAGGCTCCATGTCCTGAGTCCATCAGATCCTCTACACGCTGGCGTCCTCTGGCATCCAATGGCTTCATCGGATTGTCTCTCAGATCTAACAGCTTGTCGCTTGGCAAAGCATCGGCGAGACGGAAGGTGACCATCTGCATGAGACCTGGCCGATCGAAGTGAGGCAGGTAGCCACGGGATCGCCAACCCTGGTCATCGTCTGTCCTCGCGGGCGAGCCGCCCGCGCTCCCAGCGAGCGCTTCGCGCTCCATGCTACAGCTCCAGGCCCAACTGCTGGTCCGCGGCTTTCGTTTCCCGCTCCCTGCCCTCCTTCTGCTCCAGCAGCTTTTGGAACTCCTCGTCCGTGAGGATGGTGATGCCGAGGGATTGGGCGCGCTGGAGCTTGGAGCCGGGGTCCGCTCCGGCTACCAGGTAATCCGTCTTGCGGGTGACTGAACTGCCCACCTGGCCGCCCAACTCACGGATGCGCGCCTCGGCCTGCGGCCGGGAGAGCCCCTGCAGGGTGCCCGTTATCACGAAGCTCTTGCCGGCCAGGGGCAGATCGCCCCTTGGCTGCTCTGCCTGCTCCTCGAAGCGCAACCCTGCCTTTCGTAGCTTCTCGATCACCTGGCGGTTCCGTTCGTTGGCGAAGTAGTCCACTACGCTCTCTGCGATCTTCGGTCCTATCCCCTCCACCTCGGATATCTCCTCGACGGTGGCGCTCATTAGCCGGTCGATACTCCCGAAGGCGCCGGCCAGCAGTTTGGCTACCTCCTCGCCCACGTGTCGGATCCCCAGGGCGAAGATCAGCTTCGCTAGCGGCCTCTTCTTGCTTTCCTCGATGGCTTTCAAAAGGTTCTGGGCGCTCTTCTCTCCCATTCGCTCCAGCCCGGTCAACTGCTCGGCTTTCAGGTAGTACAGGTCCGCCGCGTCGCGCACCAGCCCCGATGAGAGCAGCAGCGCGCTGAGAGATTCCCCTATCCCCTGGATGTCCATCGCGGAGCGGGAGACGAAATGCTTCAACAGCTCGAACTGCTGGGCCGGGCAGGAAAGGGCGTTGGTACAGCGACGCATCGCCTCCCCCTCGGGCTTCACAACCGGTCCGCCGCAGACGGGGCATGCCTCGGGAGGCGCCCACTCCTTCGCATCGGGTGGACGCTTGCTCAGGATCGGTCCCACCACCTGAGGGATCACCTCGCCCGCCCGCTGGACCAGCACCGTGTCCCCCTCCCGGATGTCCTTCCGGTGGATGTCCTCCTCGTTGTGGAGCGAAGCCTGCCGGATGGTGACCCCGGCCAGCCGCACAGGCTCCAGGACGGCGTAGGGGTTGAGGGAGCCCGTGCGCCCCACGTTGACCCGGATCTCCAGCAGCTTCGTCGTGGCCTGGGTGGGGGGGAATTTGTAGGCGACGGCCCATCGCGGCTCCCTCCCCACGTATCCCAGTTCCGCCTCCAGGCCCAGGTCGTCCACCTTTACCACCACTCCGTCGACCTCGTAGTCCAGCCCCTCTTTGCGGGCTTCCCAGCCCGCGCAGTACTCCACCACCTCCTCGATGGTGGAGAAGCGCTGCCGGAGGGGGTTGACCTTGAACCCGAGGGATGCCATGTACTCCAGGGCCTCCCAGTGGGTGAGCGGTTGCGGCCCGCCAACCAGCTGGCCCAGGGAATAGATGAAGGTGTCCAGAGGCCGCCCGGCGGTGACGCGGGGGTCCAGCTGGCGCACCGAACCGGCGGCCGCGTTCCGGGGGTTGGCGAAGAGAGGCTGCCCCTGGGCCATCCGCTCATCGTTCACCCTCTCGAACCCCTTCTTCGGAAGGTACAGCTCGCCCCGCACCTCGATCTTCATCGGCGGCTCGCCGTTGAGCGTGAGTGGGACGCTGCGAACGGTCCGCAGGTTCTGGGTGATGTCCTCACCCTGGACACCGTCCCCACGGGTCGCACCCATGGTGAAGCGTCCGTCCAGGTAGGTGAGCGACACAGCCAGCCCGTCGATCTTTGGCTCCACCACCAGTTCCATGCTCTGCCGGCCGGCAAGGCCGCAGATCCGGCCGTACCACTTGAGGAGGGCATCCTGGTTGAAGACATTGGCGAGGCTGAGCATGGGGATCTCGTGCCGGACGACGCCGAACGCCTCCAGCGGGCCGGTCCCCACTCGCTGAGTAGGGGAGTCTGGAGAGGACAGCTCCGGATGCTCCGCCTCCAGGGCGCGCAGCTCTTCCATCAAGTGGTCGTACTCGCCGTCGGAGATCTCGGGATCGTCGAGGGCGTAGTAGCGGTAGTTGTGGTAGTTGATAAGCCGTCGTAACTCCTCGACCCGCTCCTGAGCCGAGGTCAGATCCGTTTGTCCTGTCTGCATGCCCCTCACCCCCCAAACTAAAAGGATACCATAGGGGTGGGGGCGCGTGGCGCGAATTGTGCGCCTCTTGCGGTGTGCGCATGACCTAAGTGGCGTATCCACCAAATCCTTGGCGCCTTACCATGGCTATCCGCCCGACACTGAAGTGATCGGGCTAAGAAAACAAAGCCCCTTCGGGGGCTGGGCTCTCAGCCCGCAGGGCTTCGTCTTCTTAGCCCGACGGTTTCAACCTCGGGCTCACCTCCACGGAATGCGACGTGGACTTGGTGGATACGCCACTAAGGCTGAATTCGTAAATCCGAGTAAAATGGTCGGGAATTCGCTATAATGTGGAATGGCAAGCGATCCTGGTGCGTAGGCGGGTATCATGGCTGGGGACGGACAGAGAGCCGCATCAACGAAGCGGGCAGATAGTGGGCTGGCGGCACGGCTGAGGGAGGTCGCGGAGGCAGCGCTGCAGGTCACCTCGGAACTTGACCTGGATACCGCCCTCCAGAGGGTAGTGGACACCGCTCGCGATCTGGTCAGTGCCCGCTATGCGGCTCTCGGCGTGGCCAGGCCCGACTTCACCGGACTGAGCAGATTCATCACCTCGGGCATGCCAGCCGAGGAGATTGCCCATATCAACCACTGGCCCAGGGGGCTGGGTCTGTTGGGATTGCTGCTGCGGGAGCCCAAGCCGGTCCGGGTTCCGAATATTGCGGAGGGTCCTCGCTCCATCGGTTTCCCAGCTGGCCACCCTCATATGCGCAGCTTCCTTGGCGTGCCCCTCCGCATGGGGGATCGGATTCTGGGCAATTTCTACCTGACCGATAAGATTGGCGCCGAGCAGTTCAGCCAGGAGGACGAGGACATCATCGTCCTGTTTGCCAACCACGCCGCCGTGGCCATAGATAACGCCCGTCGCTTCACAGAGACAAGCACTCGGCTGCAACAGAGCCTGCTGGATATCCAGAGGGCGGAGGAGCGTTCGCGCTTCCTGGCAGAGTTGAGCGGCCTCCTGCCCATTGGCCCAAATCCGGCGCAGCTTCCCTGGGAGGGTATTGCCGACAGGGCGACGGAGCTGCTGGGCGACGCATGCGCCGTCTATCTGATGGATTCCAGTGTTGAGGGTGGTTGGCATAAAGTGGTGCGCCACCGGGATCCGGCCCGGGCCGAAGCCGCCAAGCACTTCATCGATGATGCCTGGAAGGTCATCGAGGATGTGGTGTTGATGGGGCGACGCTCCCTGTTCGTGCCCAAGCTGGAGACCGGGGCGGCCTCACACGAAGGGTTGGACCTCTCCTTGCTGGACAAGGAGAGGTTCTCAGCCGCGATTGTGGTCCCGATAAAGACCGAACGCCGCGTGTATGGCATGCTCTGCTCGTTGGGCAGTCGCCCCGCCACCTTCGAGGAGGACGACCTGACCTTCGGCGGCCTAGTGGCGGAGAGGCTGGGGGTTACCTTGGAGATCGCGGATCTGATCCGGGAGCTGAGAGCCGCACTGGAGGCCCGTGACGAGTTCGTATCCATAGCCACTCATGAGCTGAAGACTCCTCTATCCGTGCTGCGTGGTTACGCGCAGCTTCTCCAGACCAAGAAGGATGGTGCGCTGAGCCGGCAGGCATTGGCGGCGATCGATGGGCAGACGCGGCGGCTGAACGATCTGGTTAACGATCTGCTGGACGTGTCGCGCCTCCGGTCGGGTCGGCTGGATCTGAACCCTGAGCGCTTCGACCTGGTGGAGCTGGTGAGGGAGATGGTGGAGCGATTTGCCCTCCTGACTCCGACCGGGGAGAGTTCGAGGGTGCGGTTGGAGGTAAAGGAAGCCCACCTCTGGGGGAATTGGGACCGCGGCAGGATTGAGCAGGTGCTCACCAACCTGTTGTCCAATGCCCTGAAATACTCGCCGAGCGGTGGCGAGGTGCTGGTGGAGGTGGGTCGAAGGGGGAACGATGCATTGGTCTCCGTGAGGGACCAGGGGATCGGCATTCCAGCAGAGCAGCAGGCTCGAATTTTCGAGCCCTTCGGTCGCGCGAGCAACGCCAGGGTGAAGAAGATCGAGGGGGCGGGCCTCGGGCTACACATCTCCAAGGAGATCGTAGAGCGCCACGGCGGCCGCATCTGGTTCACCAGCGAGGAGGGGAGGGGCAGCACCTTCTGCTTCACCCTGCCGCTAGGAAGCTAACACCTCTGTGTCTACGCCTGCACTCTACCCAGGTCCCCTGGAGTCCGGGATCAAAGCTCCTCTCGTGCTACCTCTTCCTCGAGGATTTCCACTAGCACGGTCAGGTTGTTCTGAACTGTCCGCCATACGATTTCGAGGTCAACACTGTCGTACTCGTGGATGAGGAAGTTCCGCATCCCGATCATAGCACCCCATGGGAGACTGGGTAGTGATCTCCTGGTCTTGTCGGAAACCCTACGCGACGCCTCACCTATGATCTCCAGCCGCCGGGTTACGGCGTCCTGACACTGGAGGTCCCTGGCGAACTGCTCTAAGGTCTTACCCTGCACGTAACTCAGGGCGAGTCTCGCTGCTGTCAAGATGTCCCTCAAGTACTCGCTGTCACGCGGCATGGATCACCTGTGCCGAAGACAGGATCGCCCTCTTCCGAATGGGGTTATGGCTTCTCTCGATGCCACGCCGGCTAATGATGTCCACTTCTCGCGCGAAGATCTGCTCCAATTCATCCTTCATGGCAACTAAGTCGAAGAGACTCCACTCAGCGTCGGGGGCAAAAGTGACCAACACGTCCACGTCGCTGTCGGGACGGAAGTCTTCACGCAGCACGGATCCGAAAAGGGCGAACTCGGTGATCTTCCAGCGGTGGCAGAATTCAACGATCTTATTCTGGTCTATGGCTATCTGCACCGGCATTGTCCGAACCTCCTCGCAAAGTGGTAGGATGCAGTCCAGGCATGCAAGCTCGCCACTTTAGTTTCAGAGCAGATTATACGACAGCGCGGCCGGTCAGGGCGGGGGGCAAGGTGGATTCAGGGCACGTTGTCTGCGATGAGCCTGTACATGGAACCATCGGTTGAGGATGTCAGCCGAGGCGACAGAGGCGACATGCGAATAGGAGACCGCGACATGGACCCCATCACCGCGCGTTTAGGCATACTACCGTCGGTCCTCGAGGAGTTGAACAGCTTCCTCCTGGATCCCGCCAACCCCCTCGTCAAAGGATTGCTTCGGGTGGTCGAGAGGTACGGCACGCCCGAGGAGATCAACGCCAGGGCGCAGGATGCACGAAGCCTCCCCAACCTGCTGCGGCAGCTCAAACAGATCGATTCCCCCTACCTGCCGGACCTCCAATGGCTGACGGCCGAGCGAGACCGCGGTGCCTTCATCCCCATGGCGGACTACCGCGCCAGGCTCCTGGGCGACCAGACCGGCCAGGTCGAACTCGATGGCAAGTTCGCCGTCACCCTCGAGATCAGCGCCCTCCAGTACTTCCCCTGGCTGATAGATGAGGCCAGGCAGGCCATCGACCGCCGCGAATTGATGCCGGGCCGCTACATCCGTGTCCGCAAGATGAGGGAGCAGGAGGGGGACCAGGGGGACCTTCTGGCGGTGGCAGCGGCCATGCAGGTCGTGGGTGCAACCTATGTGGAGACCCTGGACACCAAGGGCACCGATGGCTCCAACGTCCACCTGGGTGGTCCAGAGACCATCACCGGCTACTTCGGTGGCATCGGCTCCCCCAATGACTATCCTTTGAAGTGGGCCGACGAGTACCTCTACTACTACACGCGCTACGGGGTCCAGCAGGTGCTGAACACCAACCCCGGCACGGTGCTGGTGGCCTACCTGCTGTACAAGCTGGGGATAGACAACCAGTTCAAGATCTCTGTCTTCATGGGGAACGACAACCCCTACGCCGTGCTCTGGACGCTGATCGGTGCGAAGCTGTTCTCCCGTCCCGATGGCACCACGCCCCTCATAGGCTTCAACTTCTCCAACTCCGTCAACAATGAGACGATCGAACTCTCTGCGGAGGTCCGGAAGGCGCTCAACTTTGAGGAGGTCGTGCGATTCGAGCACCACATCACGGAGACCTGGAAGAGCATAGTGCGTCAGCCTTATAATCGGCGGGCCGAGCTGGTGGAGGTGGCCGACAGGGTGGCCAACATCTCCGCCAAGCATGAGGGCGGCGACCCCGAGACGGAGGAGACCAGGGAGCATCCATCGGACCTCCTGGACTACTTTCGGGACAAGGCCGAGGTTGAGTCCTCGGGGGCGATGCCGGACCTGCTGCGCAACTACCTGGACAAGCACGATGCCGTCAACCGCACGGCCGAGGCGCTGGTAACAAACGGTGTTCCCGTAGTGGCCGCTCGCAACCTGCACTAGCGCGAGTGCTGAGTAGATGGTGTAGACTGCCCTAGCACTCAGTTCAGCACCCATTGGAGGAGGAGATATGGCAGAGCAGACGAAGGTAACGGTTGGGCAGATGGTCCAGATGAAGCGCAAGGGCGAGAAGATCAGCATGATCACCTGCTACGACTATCCGAACGCCCTGTTGGTGGACAGGAGCGGGATGGACATCGTGTTGGTGGGGGACTCCCTTGGGATGACCGTACTGGGATACCCCAACACCCTGCCCGTGACCATGACGGAGATGATCATCTTCGCGAAGGCCGTGACCAGGGCGTGCAAGAGGGCGTTCGTGATAGGGGACATGCCCTACATGACCTACCAGGCCAGCATCGAGAAGGCGGTGGAGAACGCCGGACGCTTCATGGCCGAGGCGGCTTGCGACGGGATCAAGCTGGAGGGCGGCAGGGCGATGGCCGACCGGGTGAAGGCGATCGTGGACGCCGGCATCCCCGTGATGGGGCACCTCGGATTGACCCCTCAGAGCGCCTCCATGCAGGGAGGCTTCAAGGTGCAGGCCCGGACGAGCGACGCGGCGAAGAAGCTGCTTGAGGACTGCTACGCCCTGGAGGAAGCGGGTGTGTACAGCATCCTGCTGGAGCTGGTTCCAGCTAAGGTAGCGGAGTACATCACCGAGAAGCTGAGTGTGCCGACGATCAGCATAGGGAGCGGGACCGGCTGCGACGGCCACTGCATGATCTACCACGACGTGATCGGGATGTTCGAGGCGTTCCTGCCCAAGCACGTGAAGCAATATGCCAATGTGAGTCCCGTCATTCAAGATGCGTTGAACAGAATGGTGACGGAGATCCGAGAAGGGGTATACCCCGAGGCCGGTAAGCATGACTTCAAGATCTCCGACGATGCCTTCCAACAGTTTCTGAAGAGCGTACAGTAGGTTTTCTCGTATTTCTGTTGAGAGGCTTTCTGTTATGGACGAACTGTCCTTCATGGGATATGAGCGGGCGGACGGATCGTTTGGGTCGCGCAACCATCTGGCCGTCGTGTCGGCGGTGGGCTGCATCAACGAGGTGACCTTCAAGGTGGCCAGGGAGGTCGGCGGCGCGCCGGTCACCCATGGGCAGGGCTGCTGCCAGATGCCCTTCGATCTCACCCAGGTCCGCCGCATCCTGGCCGGCATTGCCACCAATCCCAACGTGGGGGCGGTGCTGGTGATTGGGCTAGGTTGCGAGGGCGTGCCCTCCAGCGAGTTGGCGGCGGAGATAGCGGCCACCGGCAGGCCGGTCGAGACCGTGCTGCTCCAGGAGATCGGCGGGTACACCAACGCCGTCGCCCAGGGGATCGAACTGGGCCGCAAGCTGAAGGCTTACGTCGATGGGCAGAAGCGGAGGGAGGCATCCATTTCCAGCCTCAGCGTCGGGCTGAAGTGCGGGGCCTCCGACGCGACCATGGGGATCGTTGCCAACCCTGCCGTCGGCCTGACGGTGGACAGGCTGGTCGGCCTCGGCGGCGGCGCAATCTTCTGCGAGACCACCGAGGCGATAGGCGCGGAGCACCTGCTGGCCAAGAAGGCTGCCAGCCCCGAGGTGGCGAAGCTGCTGCTGGAGGCGGTGGCCCGGGTGGAGCGGGAGGTCGCTCGCTTCGGCATGGACATGCGGGGCGGCCAGCCGACTCCGGGCAACATGGCGGGCGGGATCTCCAGCATAGAGGAGAAGTCGCTGGGCGCCATGTGCAAGGCCGGCGGATCGCCCCTCCAGGGGGTGTTGGAGTACGGCCAGCGTCTCCAGGGGAAAGGGCTCTACTTCATGGACTCTCCGGGGCGGGAGATGGAGGTGTTCGCAGGGCTGGCCTCTTCCGGGGTGCAGGTGATGCTGTTCTCCACCGGCCGAGGTGCCCCTCAGGGCTTCCCCATTGCCCCGGTGATCAAGATCACCGCCAACGCCAACACCGCCCAGAAGCTGCGGGAGCACATCGACCTGGACATCAGCGGCGTGCTGGCAAGGAAGATGACCCTGGCCCAGGCGGGGGAGGCCGTGTTCGACAAGATGCTGGCGGTGGCCTCGGGAGAGGAGACCAAGGCGGAGATACTCGGCTTCACCGAGACCATGAACATCTACGTCCACGGCCCGGTGATCTGAATCGGAGATGCTATCTACGAGGAGCTTCGAGAGATGATCAAGGGCATAGGGCACATAGGCATAGGGGTGGAGGACATCCAGGCTTACCTGGAGGCGCTCCACAGGAGCTTCGGCGTTCCAATTCCGTCAATCAAGGATATCCCCGAGCGGAAGTCGAAGGTGGCGTTGGTCCAGATGGGGCCGATCAGCCTGGAGGTTATCCAGAACGACGACGAGAACGGGCTGCTGGGGGGCTTCGTCAAGAAGCACGGGAATGGCATCCACCACTACTGCCTCATCACCGACGACATCGATGCGGACATCGCGCTGCTGAAGAGCCGTGGGGTAAAGATGATGCACGAGCAGTCGGTGGTTGGGCTGAGGGACAAGCGGATCGCCTTCATCAGCCCTGATTCCCTGGAGGGCATCCCGGTCGAACTGTCGGAGCCGTAACCAAACGCGCTTCTCGAGGCCGGAAGGAAATGCCAGGTTGGCCGACCTCGCGAGGTCGGCCAACCTGGCATGCTCACTTCGCTATCATCACCTCGGTGGCTTTGATCACGGCCGTCACCTGGTCACCCTCCTTCAGTCCCAGCCGCTCGGCCGAACTGCGGGTGATCGCGGCCACCACCTCCTGCTGTCCCGCCACATCGACCACTACTTCGGCCATCACCGTGCCGAGCTTCACCGACTTCACGATGCCCTTGAGGCCATTGCGCGCGCTGATCTCCATGCGTCCCCTCCCAGATCTACGTACTATTGATCCGGAGCGAGAGCTGCCGGACAGCACAGCAACCCATGCAGGTATCACTGACCCCTGCATGGGTTGATAAATGCTTGGGGACACCCCAATCCCCGCCAGGGGGCGGCAGGTCCCCTGGACGCCCACTCGGGTTCAACCGCCCGTGCAACGGTCAGTAGCACTGCAACAGCACAGTCCGCCAGCATCAGGATCAACAAAATAATACCTGCAACCTTCGTGCCTTTCCTGACCGGTATCGCCCTGATGGTCGATGAATGAAGCAGATGGGGAGGGTACCCTGGTCTACACCGCCTGCTCCCACGGCATCTCGAGGGTCGATGGGTATCTCGTTCTGGTCGTGGCAGGGCCCTCTGCCACCGGCATGGGCGGTTTACCCTGTTCTAGCGCCTGCAACAGATCCATGTAGCTGTTGTCCTTTGGGCACAGGCGGCCGGCACTCTGATAGGCTTTTCGGGCCCTGCTCACCTGGCCCTCTCGATGGAGGGCGATACCGAGCAGTAGGTGGGACAGGTAGTGGTTGGAGTCGATCCTGGTGGCACGGGTGAAGGCGTCGGCAGCTTCCTGGTTTCGCTCGAACAGCAGATAGGAGAACCCTGCCTCCAGCTGGGTCTGGGCGCTGTTGGGTTCCCGGCGCCGGCGCTTCTCGCGCCGTTCCAGCAGCTTGAGCTCCTCCATCAGGCTCCAGGCCTCTGGGTGATTTGGCTCCCGTTTGAGAATCTCCTCCAGCGCCCTTAGCGCCCTGTGTAGCCGGCCTAGCTTGGCATCCTGACGTATACTCCGCAGGGATGCTGCTGCCACCAACATCGGTCGAGGGCTCGCTTCCGCTTCCTCTGAAAGGGATTGAGGTGCAGCCTCCACCAGGGAGGGAATGGCCTCTCCAAGGGGAGCAGGGGCAGCTTCCATGGACGGAGGTTGGACCTGCTCCATCGGTTTGGCTTCATCTGGTAGTAGATCTCCGAAATCGAAGGCCGGCACGGCCTTCGATAGTGTGGACAGGATGGAGGCCAGCCGTTCCTCGAAGGGCGGTGACCCGTGCTCATCGGCACTGAGCCGGAGATGCAGCACGGCGATTATGGCTGGGGGGCCTTTGTGGATCTGGGTGCTTAAGGACGTTGAGTCCGTCTCGTGGGCGAGATCCGCCAGGGCATCCTTGTACCTCTCCACCACGGAGCATCCATTGGGGATGGTCAACTCGATGTAGTCGTCCGATCGGCTGGCGAGGGCGTAGAGTTGCCCCTGTTCGCCGGCCAGCCAGAAGTCATGTTTGATCACTGTGCGGCGTGCAGCATCTCTCATTGTGGTCTCCAACATGACGAAAGAAGTCAGGCTACCATTGTAATAGAAGTACTGGTACAAGTATACTGCATGATGGGAAGGGGGTGATGTTTCGAGGTGGTCCAGCTGTTCCTGTCCCGTTTGGTTGACAGCGGACTGGCCCGGTGCTATTTGTACTGCGTTAAGCAGTACAGGGGGTGCACGGCATGGAGCTTCAGATCGATCCGTCCTCACCGGATCCGTTGCATCGGCAGATTGTGGATCAGATCCGCCATCAGATCGCCACGGGGCGTTTGCAAACAGGGGATCGGCTGCCGCCGGTGCGGATCCTGGCTCAGCAGCTCGCCGTCAACGTCAACACAGCCGCGAAAGCCTACATGGAGTTGGAGCGGGAGGGTGTACTCTCCACGGCGCCAGGAAGAGGAACCTTCGTGGCCGGCGACGCCGCCGGCCGGCTCTCTGCGTTCCGGGAGGACCGGCTTCGCGAGCTGCTTGGGCGCGTCATGCTGGAAGCTCTCAGCCTAGGCTACACTCAAGAGCAGATCGAGGGCGCACTCGCTCTCCAGTTGGCCCGCTGGCGCGAGTTAAGGGTGAGCGGTTCGGAAAGGCCAGCAGAGGTTGTGGCTCCTGACGAGGGTCCCATCCTGCGCATTGTCGGAAGCGATGACCTGGCGCTGGACCTCCTGATCAGCCGGTTGCGTCGGTTGCATCCAGACATCTCGGTTGCCTCATCTTCAGTGGGGAGCCTTGGTGGGTTGATTGCGCTGGAGCGCGGGGAGGCGGACGTGGCGGGATGCCACCTCCTGGATGAGGAGACCGGCGAGTACAACCTGCCCTTCATCAGGAGGATCCTTCCAGGGCAGGAGGTGGTGTTGGTGAACCTGGTCTATCGCCAGCAGGGGCTGATGGTCTGTAGGGGCAATCCCAAAGGGATCCGCGGCCTGGAAGACCTCGCGCGGCCCGATGTGGCCATGGTGAACCGGCAGAGGGGCGCCGGGACCCGCGTGCTGCTGGATCTTCGGCTGGAGAAGATGGGCATCTCACCCCAACGGGTTCGAGGCTACGAACACGAGGTGGAGACCCATACTGCGGTGGCTGCCGCCGTTGCCAGTGGCTCTGCCGATGTGGGATTGGGGATCCTCTCTGCGGCCAGGGCGCTGGAGTTGGAGTTCATGCCTCTTGCCAGAGAGCGCTACGACCTGGCGATCCTGGCAGCTCGCTATGGATCTCCGCAAGTGGTGCCGTTGCTAGCAGTCCTCCGTTCTGATGGCTTCAAGGCTGTCGTCCGCGAGATGGGGGGCTACGATACATCGCACACAGGCCGAATCGTGGCGAGCACCGGCTCTTCCACCCGCATCGCCTAATCCATTCATTGGCTCTTCCGCATACACCATTTTCTGGGAGAAGTGAGTTGAGAAAGTCTTTCCTGGCCCTAGTCTGCGTCCTGACGCTCGCGCTCTTTGGCTGTGCATCCGCGCCAGCCCCGACCCCAACGGCCGCTAGCAAGCCCGCAGCCGCGCCTACCACCGCCGCGCCTGCGGCACCGGCGGCGACCAAGGCTTCGGCTGCCCCCACCATCGCGGCCACGGTCGCTCCCGCCCCCACCAAGGCGGCTGCGCCGGCCAAGCCCTCGAACCCCGACCTGATCCTCGCCACCACCACCAGCACGCAGGACAGCGGCCTGTTGGACGTGCTGATCCCCATGTTTGAGAAGGCATCCGGCTACAAGGTGAAGACGATCGCCGTGGGCTCCGGCCAGGCCATGACCATGGGGCAACGCGGCGAGGCCGATGTGCTGTTGGTCCACGCCCCAGACTCCGAGAAGAGCTTCATGAAGGACGGCTTCGGCACCAGCAGGCTGTTCGTGATGCACAACGACTTCATATTCGTCGGCCCGCCCGATGACCCCGCCAAGATCAAGGGCATCAAGACAGCGGCGGAGACGTTGAAGAAGTTCTCTGATACCAAGGCCCTCTTCGTCAGCCGTGGAGACAACTCGGGCACCCACCAGTTGGAACTGAAGCTGTGGAAGGACAACAAGATCGAGCCCAAGGGCCAATCCTGGTACCAGGAGACCGGCCAGGGCATGGGCGCCACCCTGGGCGTGGCCGCCGAGAAGAAGGGCTACACCATCACCGACCGCGCTACCTATTTGGCTCAGAAGAGCAAGCTTGGGCTGGACCTCCTGATGGAGGGTGACGGCGCCCTGGCCAACTACTACCACGTCATCCCAGTGAACCCAGCCAAGTTCCCCAAGGTCAACGCCGAGGGCGGCAAGGCTTTCGCTGACTTCATGGTGGCCAAGGAGACCCAGGAGTTCATTGGCAAGTTCGGGGCGGACAAGTTCGGCCAGCCGCTCTTCTTCCCGGATGCCGGCAAGACCGATCCCACGGCATAGGGTTATTTAGTGGACATCATCCTAGAAGGTATTGCGAAAGCCTTCTGGCTGCTGGTGGCGGGTGATCCCGAGGTCGTGGGGGTAACGCTGCTCTCCCTCCAGGTCTCGGGCACCGCCACTCTGCTGAGCCTTTTCGTCGGGATCCCCCTTGGCACGGCCCTCGCCCTCAATCGATTCCCCGGCCGGCATCTGGCGGTCAGCCTGGTGAACACCGGTATGGGAGTTCCGCCTGTCGTGGTGGGGCTGGTTGTGACCATCATGCTGTGGCGGAACGGGCCCTTCGGGGATTTTCGCCTCCTCTACACCCCCACGGCCATGATCATAGCCCAGACGGTGATCGCCGCCCCCATGGTTACCGGTATCACGCTGGCGGCAATGGGGTCTCTCAACCCCAAGCTGCGGCTGCAGATTCTCGCGCTGGGAGCCACCCGGTGGCAGATGCTGTGGCTGCTGATGAGGGAGGCGAGGCTCCCGCTCCTGGCCGCTGTGATGGCGGGGTTCGGGGCCGTGATCTCCGAGGTGGGTGCATCTATGATGGTGGGCGGAAATGTGCTGAAGCAGACCAGGGTGCTGACCACGGCCACGGTGATGGAGTCGTCCAAGGGCAACTTCGACGTGGCCATTGCCCTCAGTATCATCCTGATGCTTATGGTCTACAGCGTCAACCTGCTCCTCACCTACGCCCAGCAGCGAAGGCCGTAACGCTACGACTCTTCTATCAGGTTCACCCGACCCCGGATCGCACCGTCGGCCTGGCGGAAGGGCAGGCTGAGCAGCTGCAGGGTTTTGGTGGTCTCGGATGAGCTCCGGGCGGCCAGCTTTGCCGTCACCGTCTGCTCGGGGTTGGCCAGTATCTGCTCGACCAGCTGGTCCAGCTCGCCCTCCTCCAGAAGACCCTTCTTCCAGAGGGCTCTCCACTGATCCAGCGGCATTTCCGACCTCCGAGGGCTCACTCCTAGAAGCCAGAAGGTTGCGGGGTTGGCGAACTTGAGGTTCAGCCTGTCGTCCATCAAGGAGATGCCGTGGGTGTTGATCTGGTCTATGGCCGATTCCAGTGAGACCCTGTCCTCCATCGCCTCCTGATACAGCCGAGCGTTTCGGATAGCCAGGGCCGCCTGCCCCGCGAAGTCCTCGACCAGGGCGATGTCCGAGCTGTCGAAGCGCCGCCTCTCCAGGTAGCAGAGGGCCAGCGCTCCCAGCACCTCATCATGGGAGAGCAGGGGCACTGCCAGCGCCACCCGGTACTCGTTGGGCTTCATCTCCGTGAGGGGCTTGTGGGGCGGGTAGGGCTCCAGGCTCTGCACGATGGCGGGCTGGGCGGTTTCCCTTGCCTGCCTGACCGCCTTGCCCAGGGGGCTGTCCTCGAGGTGGACAGTGCAGGGGTGCCCTTGCTCCCTTGCACCGCCGAGCCCCTCGGGGTCGGCGGCCTCTTCGGCGGTGCGGTCGGTCAGGAAGATGGCGCTGTACTCGGCCGCCAGCAGCCGGGAGGCATGGCCGACTATGGAGTCCAGCACGAGGTCCAGATCCAGGTTGGATGCGATGTTAGTGGCCACCTGCCGAAGGCTGTGAGCCCGAGCCAGCTGCTCCTGCAATTGGTCGAAGAGCCAGCTTCGCTCCACGGCCACCGCTACCTGTGCGGCGACGGCGTGCAGGATATCCTTCTCCCGGGCGGAGAAGCGGTGGACTCCGGCGTATCCCACCCCTATCGCGCCCACCGACCGCGATTTGCCCTTGAGCGGCACCGCGCAAATGCCGCCCATACTGGGGGTATCCCCCTGCTCCTCCTGCCGTAGTAGCAGGTTGGCGCATGACACTATCTCCCCCTTCTGGGATGCCTTGCGCCCGTAGATCCTGGCTATCCCCTCCCAGGTGTACTGGTGGGCATCGGCCGGAGTATGGCGGGCTACACACACCAGGTCGTCTTCGCCGTCGGCCAGGTGTATGAAGCACACCTGGGCCCGGCAGATATCGGCGCTGAGCCGGCAAACGGACTCCAGTGCCTGGAGCAGGGGAGCGTCGGCAGAGAGGATGGTTGATATCCCCATCAATGTGGAGAGTTCAGCAACGTGGTCAGATAGTCCCCTTACATGGCGGAGGCTATCCTCAATCCAGTGGTTGCCGGGACCGTCCGGGCCGTCCATTGCCGAGGGCTGCTCGGTAGTGCGGCGGTTTCTAGGCAACGGGGGCCTCCAGTAACGGTTTAGTGTTGTGGTGGCTGTTGCGGCTGAGATGCAGAGGTGGCAGTCTCACTCTCACTACTTGGCCCGGCGATGAAGCCGCGTCACCCGGCTGTTGAGAATCTCTCGAAGCTGTTCCAGGAGTTGCTCCTGCTCGGAGGGCTTCAGCATGAAGCCGTCGGCTCCGGCTTCCACGCATCGATCACGAGCCATCAGCACACTGAAGAAGAAGACGGGTGTCTCGGCGGTCGCGGGGTCGCTCTTCCATTGTTGGCAGAGGGAGAGGGCGTCGCCGCCAGGAAGCATAACGTCCAGCACCACCAGGGCCGGCTGCTCCTTGCGAACTGCCCTTTGGACCGCGCCAATGGTGTGGAGCGCCCGTACCTCCCACCCTTCGGACTGGAGGATTCGCACCAGTTCCGATACAAAAGGGTCCCTCGCCGTGGATGCGATGAGCACTGGGCGCTGGGCCATGCGCTCTCCTCTATCAACACGCTGTCTCCGGGTCCGAAGAGCCTCACGGCGGCCGCAAGTCGATATCCCCTCTCAAGAAGGCCGCTATGGAGGTTAACGGGACCCGGACAACGCGAGAGTATACAGCAATCCTTGGAGAAAAGAAATACAGTCTCGGATATGCCAATGGGTTAACTCAATAACAGGGGATAATAGATGAGCTACTACTATGGCTATCTAGTAGTAGTAGCTTCCAGGTAGTATGGCCACTAAGATGCTAAGGCACGAAGAAGATCTTCACTGTTCATTAGTGCCCTGGTGCCTTGGTGGGCACGCTTACGTGTGGGGCTACAGGTCGATGTCGAGGGAGGTGTCGTGCTGGGCGATCCCTCGTTCGAGGTCGGGAATGGTGGCGACTCCGTGGAGTAGGATGCTCTTCACCCTGTGGGATCGGGCTAGCTCCGCCACCCCCCAGTCTCTAGTGACCACCGCCACCAGAGACCCCTTCTGGCGAGAAGCCTCTTCCTTTGCCCGCAGAACCAGCGGCAGGTCCGCGGCACCCTGGTTCAGTCCGCCAGGGAGGATTCGGAGGATTGTGCCCGAGCGGCCTAGCGGGATGCCCAGCGCGCTACCCCGTCTCCTTGCCAGCGTTTCCAAACTGGAGAACGCCTGCAGGGCAGGGCCGACCTGTCCGCGTTGAGGCGCTCGCGAGAGTCCGTGTAGCTCCCGCATTACCTCCGGAATCACCACCAGGGTGAGTGCACGGCCCGCTGCCCGGTAATCCTCCAGGCGAGGGCAATCCAGTAGGATGTTGGTATCCAGGAAGAGGATTGCCGGCCGCATATGAGGTTCTCCATCCAGACAAGGGCGTCAAGATCGTATCAGGAGTATCCTCCATCAGGATGCGGCCGTCCAGTGGTTCGCCGCTGCGATCCCGATGCGCCGCGTCCTGATGGGTGCCGGACGGAAGTGGACAAGCCTCTCTTCAACTGGCACCGGCGGGCCAGCGGCCCACGCTCCCAGCAGGACGGGGCGGGCTAGTCCTCTTCCTCGGGGCGACGGGTGAAGGGTAGGGTGCGGATGCGCCGGAGCCCGACCTCGAGCGGCAGCAGTAGCAGCGAGAGCCCGAGCAGGTAGGGCCACAGCGGCTCCCAGCCCGGCGCGGAGGGCATATCCTGGCGGCTGAACGCCTCCGAGGGATCCGAGATCGCGCGTCCCCCCGTTGCTGCCGCCAACTCCTTCAGCAGCGCGTCATTGCTGCCCAATCTGCGCAGTTCGGGAATGGCCGGGACGGAGAATCCGACCTGCTCGGTAGCCAGAAAGTTGCCCTCCCTCGCCTGCTGGACCTCGACCTGGTAGAGCCCGGGCTTCGTGGCTGGTACCGTGGCTCTGTACCGACCGGGCGCCGTCTGGCGGAGCGAAACTGTGGTTCGGTTGCCACTGGGATCGATCACCTCTGCCCTGGTGTCCACCAGGTCGATGAATCGTCCCTGATGGTCCACGCTGTCGGCGGTGATGGTGGCCTGCTCCCCATCCACCTCCGCCCTCAGTTGAAGGCTCCGGTCGATCGGCGGTGCCATGGTCCATCGGACCGCCTGGTCCCATATCCGCTTGAACTGGGATTGCTCTATCCAGGCGGAAGCCCACAGCCCCTCGGAGTCGGAGGTCCAGGCCGTGACCCTCCCCAGTCCGTACTGCCATTGAGCCAGCAGAGGGTCTCCCCTGTCGGACTTCAGTACCACCGTGGCAGCATCCTTTGGCTTCGTTGCCACGTATCCCTCCAGCGGGGGCATACTCTCCCGATCCATCCCTCGGAGGATGGGACTTGGCGAGACGAACTGAGGCCCCACCTGCCCCTCCACCTCGGCCACCCTCGTGGCCACGGTCACCTCCCTGTACAGTATCTTCGGTATGTCGGTGACCTGCTGGGTGAAGTAGTAGCGCCCCTCCCCGAGCTGTGCCAGGTTGGAGAGCCAGTTCGTGTCTGCGTCGCTGCCGATGGCGATCGTGGACAGGGTGATCATGAAGGGCTTCATCCGCTCCAGGAGCGCTTCGTAGTTGCCCCTCCAGGACTGCCCGTCGCTCGCCAGGGTGATGTGCTTGTGGGTCGCTCGCAGGGTTCGCATCGCGTTGTAGGCCGACTGCAGGGCGGCGTAGATGTCGGTGCCGCCCGAGGACTGCAGGCTCGCGATCCTGCTCTGGATGCTGGCCTTGTCGTTGCCCACCTTCTGGACAGGCACGATCCACTGTGGATCCGTGTCGAAGGCTATTACGCCCACCTGGTCCTCGGGCCTCAGCACCTCCATGGCCTGGATAGCCGCCTCCCTGGCCATGGCCATCTTCGTCGTCCCTTCGCCGCTCTCATCCATGCTCCCGGACTTGTCGATCACCAGGATCAGGGCGAGGTCGCCTCGCTCTCGGGAAAGAGGTGGCTCGGAGGACACCGGCAGGATATCCTCCATCGGTCCGCTGGCGTAATCCCCCAGGCCAAAGCTGGATTTGCCGCCCACGACCAGCAGACCGCGACCCTGGTCGTTGACGTAGCTCTGCAGCGTCTTCATCTGGTCCAGGGTCATACTCGGAGCGGGGACATCCTCCAGAACCACGGCATCAAATCGGAGAAGCATCGTCATCTGGATGGGGAAGCCGCTCGGGCCGATCTCCTCAACCTGCAGCCCAGAGCTCTCCAGCTGGCTCCGGAGGTTCCCTCCCTCACCTGGATTCCCCCGCACCAGCAACAGCTGCCCCTTGGGCTTGACCAGCACGGAGCCGACCGCCCAGTTGTTTCCTTCCACAGTGTCCTGAGGAGGGGAGAGATGTACTTCCACCGAGTGGAAGCCGAGGGGTAGGGCCTGCTGAGACATCGTCACCAGGTTCGCCCCTATTCCCAGTTGCAGTTCCCATTCGCCCGTAGCCTGCCCGTCGACGACGACGGTGATGCGGGCCTGGCCCTCGTGATTGCTCCCTATCACCACGTTGATATCGAAGCTGTCGCCCTCTCGGAGGAGGGATGTCACCTGCATCGATTCGACCATCACCTCCGGCACCCCCTCCAGGGCAGACAGTGGCACGACGTCCACCCTTGTGCCGGCCGGTAGGGAACGCACGGTTTTCTCCACCTGGCCCGCGGTATCCCACCCGTCCGAGAGGACGATCACCTTCCTGAGTCCCGAGGCCGGAAGCAGCCCCGAGGCCAGCCTCAGGGCGGCGGAGAGGCCGGTGCCCTGAGCCAGATCCAGCGTAGAGGGAATCCTCAACTCCTTATCGGATTCCAGGGGGCTTGTGACCACGGAGTTACCGGCAAAGGTGACTACGGCCGACCGGTCCGCGGACCTCATCTGTCCCAGGGCCTGGCGAACCCACTCGCTCTGCCGGGCTTGACCGGCGGGAGATATGCTCTGAGACGCGTCCATAGCGAAGGCCACCGACATGGTGGCGTCGTTCAGGGGCATGCTGGGACTGGCCACGGCCAGGATGATGGCTGCGATGGATACCAATCTCAGGCCCAGCACGGCTCGGGCTCTCCTCCGGCTCATTATCGAGAGTCTGTCTCTCCCCAAGAGGTAGACCACGGGGATGAGGAACAGCAGCAGAAGTGCCGCGGGGTTCTCTATGGCGAAGGGCATGGGCAATCAACCTCTCCGAGCAAAGTAGACCCACTCCGCTGTCAAGATGCCGAGCAGCGCTAGAGCGAGCATGGGCCACAACTGGCGCCCCGGTGCAGGCGGAGAGGGGGCTCTGGTGATCCTGCCCTCACCGAGGGTGTGGGCCCTGGGCGCCACGTTGGACTCGGTGTCGCTGTCCACGTTGACGTTGAAGCTGCTGGAAACCTCTCCCAGCATGGCACCTTTCCACTTCACCGTGTATCTGCCCACCTGCTTGGTCTCGTCGAAGCCGGCTGAGCCCTTGGCCAAGGGCAGATTACGGTGGGAGCCATCCGGCAACTCCACCGTAGCCTCCGTGGCGTCGGCCATTGGCCTCAACTGTACCGTTTCCCCTGGCTGAACCTTCCTGGGGAGCGAGGTTGGGTCCAGTTGGGACACCGCGTTGGAAAGGAGCAGGGGGAACGCCTGCATCCTCGGCAGGTCGAACAGCATCCAGTCGAAATTGAAGACCACCACCCTGCGTCCCACTATGTCTCCTTGGAGGATGAGCGGCCCCAGCTGCCCCTCGACGGTGGCTCGTGCCCATGTGGGCGTTTCCAGCTTCACCGCCTGGCCCAATCGGAGGCTCTGCAGGTCGACTGAGTCGATCAGGGGGTTGCCCAGTCCGCTTCTCAACACGGCCGCCTCGGCCCCTGCTATCCGGGTCTCGAAACCGGGGGCATCCACGGGAGGGTTCAGGATGAGCAGGTCGGCATCCGGCAGCGGCTCAGGCACGAAGCCGTCCAGGATCACCAGGTCCGCGCCCTCAGCCGACCTGTAGCCGTCTGGTGTCACCGTGGAGAGCTGCAGCTCCGGCAGGGTGTGTAGCACCCTCTCTATGGGGCCGGCGTCTCTGGAAACCAGCAGCACCCTTCTGGGCTGGGGTAGGTCCAATCGGACCTCCACCCTATCGTCACTGGAGAAGATGTCGGCGGCATCGATGGTTAACTCAAAGCGCTGAGTGCCCGGAGGAAGGGCGAAGGATAGCTCAGAGACGGCCGAGGGCCCGATTTCCAGCTGACGTCGGTCCAGCAGCAATCCATCCGCGGTGGCTACCACCGATATCTGTGCCGATCCATCAGCGTGGTTCACTATCCTGGCGAAGGCGCTCCAGCGGCCGGACCCATCCATGTCCGGCCGCACATCCGCTGCTGTGATGCCCTGGTTCTGGCCGCTATCGCCTATGGGGCGGAACTCTACTGGGATGGATAGGGCTGGCGCCTGAAAGGATGACCCAAAGGCGCCGTCGGACAGCAGGTAGACCAGACCCTGGCCTCCGGTCTTCTGGATAAGCGATTCCGCGAGCTGCAGCGCCGATTCCGCATCGGCATAGGCTGCCCCGGGTTGGAGATGGTCCAGAGCCGCAAGGACTTCGGTAGTATCGGTGCCACTTGCCATCAGGCTGGGGCTGGGCCCCACCTGCACCAGGCTTACCAGGTCTCCTGGCTCCAGGCTTTGGATTGCCTGCCGCGCGAGGTCCATGGCCACTTCGAATCTCGACGGGGCAACGTCCGTGGCCTGCATGCCGGCCGAGATGTCTATCAGCACCACCAGGTGGGTTCTGTCCTGGGCGGGTAGGGCCGGCCTCGTCAGCGCTGCCGTGCCGATCCCCACAGCGAGCAGCTGTAGCATCATCAGGAGGCTGAGTGGGGGTAGCTTCAGTCTCTGCCTGGACTCCAGGTCTCTGCGAAGGCTTCGCCAGAGCAGAACGCTCGACACGTTCCTGCGCCGATAGCGGGAGCGCACCATATACAGCAGCACGATCACCGGCAGGAGCAGCAGGAACCTCAGCGCGGTGAGGTCGGTGAACATCAAGCCGTCAGCCATCAACGGAGCACTCTCTCCCTGCGCAGCCGCTCGAGCAGCAGTTCCTCGATGGGCTGTGTGGTTTCCACTCGCACGTAGGTTATGCCCCTGCGGGCGCAGAAGGACTCGATCTCCCCAAGCCATTCCTGGAGCCAGCGGCGATAGCGGTTCAGGGTGGCCCAGTCCACGCTGACCTGGATCCTCTCCCCTGTCTCCACATCGTTTAGCTCCAGGTCCCCCTCCAGATTGGGGTTTAGCTCCTCCGGGCTGAGCAGGTGAAGCACCACCGGCCGGAGAGTCGAGCGGGAGAGCCGTTCCAGCCCCTGCTGATAGCCGGCGGGTGACAGCAGGTCGGAGATCAGTACGGCCATGCCCCGGTGGCTGCCCTGAGTCGAGAAGCTGCGCAGGGAGGCGTCCAGGTCGGTGGATCCCTCGGGGGTTACGGATGCGAGGCTTCGCACCATGGTGGCGGTGGCGGCCGAACTCTCCAGTTGCGACAGCCGCACGCATCCTCTGTCCCTCAGCAGCATCAGGGAGGCTGTGTCCATGTGAGACAGGGCTACGTATGCAAGCCCAATCGCCACTCGGCGGGCGTATGCGAACTTCTCGGGTTGTCCCCACGCCATCGACCTGCTGCCGTCCAGCAGTAGGTGCAGGGCAATCCGTTCCGGTGCGTCGGCCAGCTTCACGAAGAGGTGGTCGAGGCGCAGGTAGGCGTTCCAGTCCACGCGTCTGAGGTCGTCACCAGGTGTATAGCTGCGATAGTCGGCGAACTCCAGCGCGCTCGCCTTCCTATGGCTGGCGTGCTCCCCCGTGACCCCGCTGGTGAAGCGTCTTTCGGAGGACAGCACCGCCCGGCGAAGGCGGCTCAGAAAGGCATCATCGATCTCTGCGTCGCCCTCGGCTCCGCGAGTTGCGCTGGTGGGCGCCTGCTGCCTGACCTGGACCCTTCCGAAGATCCGGTTAAGGAGTCTCATTAGCGATCATCCGTTACCTCTTCTCCTCTGGCACCCGCTCTATCAGCTCATCTATGACGGTGTCGGCGTTCACCCCCGCCAGATCTGCCTCCAGGTTGGCGATGATGCGGTGGCGCAACGCCGGTTTGGCCACCTTGCGAATGTCTTCGTAGGAGACGTTGTATCGGCCATCCAGCAGCGCTCCCACCTTTGCCGCCAGCACCAACGCCTGTGCGGCCCTCGGGCTAGCCCCGTACCGCAGATACTTCTGCACCGCGGGAGGCGCCGTGGGCTGGTCCGGATGGGAGGCCAGGGTCAGCCGGGCGGCATACTCCATCACGTAGCTGGCAATGGGGACCTCCCGCACCAGCTTCTGGGCCCCCAGTAGCCATGCCCCGTCGGCGGCCGTGCTCGGTCGCGGGTTGTCGTTGGAGGTCGTCCGCTGCAGGATCTCCACTACCTCCTCCGTCGAGGGGAAATCGACATGCAGCTTGAAGAAGAAGCGGTCCAGCTGTGCTTCTGGCAGCGGGTATGTGCCCTCCATTTCGATCGGGTTCTGCGTGGCCAGCACGAAGAAAGGCTCCGGCAACGGGTAGGTGTTGTTGCCCACGCTCACCTCCCGCTCCTGCATCGCTTCCAGCAGTGCGCTCTGAGTCTTAGGGGTGGCACGGTTGATCTCGTCCGCCAGCACTAGGTTGGAGAAGACGGGGCCGCGCCGGAATGAGAGCCGCTTCTGCCCTTCTTCGTCCTCCACGAGCATATTTGTCCCAACGATGTCACCGGGCATCAGGTCGGGAGTGAACTGTATGCGGCTGTGTTTCAGGTCGAGGGTGTCCGCGAGGGTGCGGACCAGCATGGTTTTGCCCAGGCCTGGGACACCCTCCAGCAGGGCGTGGCCGCCGCACAGCACGCAGGTAATGACTCCTCGCAGGATCTCCTCCTGCCCCACGATAACCCTGCCGACCTCCTTCTCGATCAGCCCTACCGTTTCTCTCAACTGCTCAACCATGGGATTCGCATCGATCATCGGTTCCCCGACCCCCCGTTGAAGTAGTCCCGTACGATGGATCTGCGGTCCCCCGGCACCAGGACGTTCTCTGCCGGGACGCTGATCGGGCCCTCTGCCCCCGCTCCGCCCGCCGAAGGCAGGTTTGTTCCCTTGCCCTCTCTCATCACGGACGGTGCCTGCGGGTTCGAACTCTGTTCGCCGGGGAGCCGATCGCCTATCTTGCCTTCGACATCCAACGGCGAGCCGTTTGCATCCAAACGCTGGCTTTGATCACCCAAAGGCGGCCCGCCCCTGGCGTTGCCCGGCTGGCTGCCGCCCTCCTGTTGGCCTCCCTCTCCCTCTCCCTGGCCCTCCGCCAGTTCCGAGCCGTCTGCCTGGGCAGGGCTCTGGCCCTCGCTGGGTACACTGGAGCTTCGCTCCGATGCGCCCTGAGAGCTCTGAGCGGCAGGTGGTGGGCTTCCGGCCTGGGGATTGAGGTTCCCTAGCTGCTTCCCCAGTTGCTCCAGCCTCTCCCAGTTCTCGGCCAACTCCTGTTGAGGGACTACCTGGTTGGCCGAGTCCTGCGTTGCCCTGGCCAGTTCGTCCATGGACTTGACCGTGGATGAGTAGTCGCTCCGCTGCAGGGCCTGTGCGGCATCGCTCTCTGCCCTGGAGAGCTCCTCATCCAGGCGGCTCTGGGCCGCTGCCCGGTTCAGGGCTTGCGCCAACTCCTGTCTAGCGGCCTCCGACAGCTTGTCGCTCTGTCGACCCAGCTCTTTCAACTGCTCGGAGGCCCTATCGTAGTCGCCCTGCCTGAGGCTCTCGGCCACCTCTCTGCCGGCGGCGGTGTTCTGCATCTCCCTGGCCAGGTTGTCCAGCGCCTGCTGGTGTACGCGAGATTCGTTTGCTACTCGGTTCAGTTCCGAGGTAGCCTGCGCAAGGGCCGCCGCGGCAGCGCCCGGCGTGAGTGCCCCCTTCAGCGACTGCTGCTCCAGGCTTTCCAGGGACTGCCTGACCGAATCCAGGGCGGGTGACCTGCTTCTCTGGTCGCTATCCTCGCGCTGCTTTCCAAAGGGGTCACGCACCGCTTCGCTGATGGCCTCCGAGGAGAAGGAAGGCAGATGGATTAGCGAGAGAGGGTTGGGAAAGACCACCCCAAGGCTGACCAGCACCAGGACCATGGAGGTGGCGACGACAAGAATGGCAGCCAGCGCCGCCTCCATCCTTGGGAGGAGGGGAAATGCCCGGTGGATGGGGGTCTCCCCAGCTAACGCGGAGGCCCTGGCTATCTGCACGGAGGCTAGGCGCTCGGTGGATCCCCTCACGAGCAACTCCTCCGCCGTGCCCAGCTGCTGGTGGAGTCCGAGACGTAGGTCCACCACCCGAGCGGCCTGAGAAACAGTCGGCCGCATGACGAAGGCAGTGATCAAGCCCGCCACAGGTGCCGCCGCCGCGACGATCCAGAAACCCAAGAGTACTGTCTCTGGAGACTGCCAACCGGCCATCAGCGCTCCTATCAAGGCGATGAGGAGCCCTAGACACAAGCTTTTGGCAAAGACCAACACACCCCTTTGCAGCCACAGCCTTTGGCGGGCTGCCTTCAAGGTATGGTGCAGGGGGCTTGTGTTGAGTTGTATTGTCTGAACAGCCACGATTTATCCTTCCGGGGGTATAGGCTCTTCATGGCGCGTCCATTGATCCCCTTACCGTAGAGAGGATCGGCAACGGTCCTTGGACCGTTGCCCCCAAGCCCGCGGATCCAAGCGACTCAAGCCCATCTATCTTGCTTTGTCGCATCCGAAGGTTCCCACGCACAAAAGCAAATAGGGTGCCATCTGGAGATGGTGACGGCATGGTTCATATCGAGAGGTAGA
>DIXP01000113.1 GCA_002436065.1 Chloroflexi bacterium UBA6077 | reverse complement strand
ATCAACACTCTTTGCAGCCGAGTCAAGATGTAGGGAACCTTGCTGCTGTTCTCAACCTAATGCTATACTACCCGCCTAACGTAGGCAGTATGGCAAACATAAAGGGTGATCGATGTGGATCAAGACAGTCAACGATTGCTAGCTACTGCCGATGCAGCAATCCGCGATGTCCAGCGCCAACTCCAAGCCCTTTCAGCCGAAGCAAGACTCCTGTACCAGCAGCGACTGAGCGAGTGGGAGCAGTGTAGGCACTCCCTCGAGCAGTTCGCCACCCTTCTGAACTCCCAGACGATCGGTCCCCAGGCCGGATTTCACCAGGATGCCGGATCCGAAGGGCGAACCGGCTTGATGGAGGACGAGGCCCAACTCCGAGAGAAACATAGGGATCTGGGCGAACGGGTTTACCAGTTGCGACAGGCATTGCGTCTGGTCGAAGCTAGCGTCCGGTGCTTGGAGGGTGAAGGCTGTCGGCTCGAGGGGACAAACCTCCTTCGGGCCAACGAGGCTCACCACGCCGAAGGGGATTGGGCGGGTCGCATCCTTCAAGCCCGCGAGCAGGAACGGCTCAGGCTGGCCAGAGAGATCCACGATGGGCCCGCACAGGTTCTGGCAAACGCGGTTTTCGAGTTGGAGTATTTCGAGCGGGTCCTCGACATGGATCCAGGATCGGTCAAGACGCATCTGGCGCAGCTGAAGAGCGACCTGAGAGACGGCTTGACAGACGTGCGAAGATCGATATACAACCTTAGACCCCCGGCGCTAAACGACGGGGACCTCTTCGCGGCCCTGGGCAAGTATCTTCAAGACTTTGGTAAGCAGTTCGGGGTGAGCGTGGATCCTCAGTTCCCGGAGACCACGGCGAGGCTTTCCCTGACCAAGGAACTGGCCATCTTCCGCGTCTTCCAAGAAGCGCTGCAGAACGTTCAGAAGCACGCTGGCGCCACGCGGGTTGTGGTGGTGGCAAGAGTTGAATCGAATACCCTCGAAATCTCAATTGAGGACGATGGCCGTGGCTTCGATCCCTCCGGTGCCGCGCTGCGGAATTCCAGGAGCCTTGGCTTAGTCACGATGCGAGAGAGGGCAGAGTTGATAGGCGGCCAACTGGAGGTCGACACCTCGCCGGGCGAGGGAACGCAGGTAACGCTGACTGTGCCACTGGATCGAGTGGCATCCTAGAACGGTTTCTTCAACAACGGTGACACAAGTCTCGTCCGCAACCTCTCCAGACAAAAAGATCCGCGTACTCGTCGTGGATGACCACCCCCTCTTCCTGCAGGGGGTCAGGTGGGCTATGGCCGCCGAGCCCGACATCGAAGTGGTCGGCGAGGCGGCCGATGGCGATCGGGCGCTGAAGCTAGCCCGCGAACTAGCTCCCGACGTGGTACTCAGCGATGTCAACATCCCCGGACCTGACGGGGTGGAATTGACCCGTGCCCTGAAGGGCATGCTCCCCAAGACAGCCGTGGTGCTGATGACCGCCTACGACGAGGAGGAGCAACTCTTCGACGCCATCCGCGTTGGGGCATCAGCCTATTTCTTGAAGGATCTGGGCCCTCAGGAGTTGATGGATGGGATTCGGCGAGTCAGTCGGGGCGAATACCTTATCAACGAGAACGTCCTGTCCAAGCCCATGGTAGCCTCCAGGATCCTCAGGCAGTTCGACGATCTGCCCGAGAGCAATACGGACCTGGAACCGCTCTTCATCCCTCTTTCTAATCGCGAAATAGAGGTGCTGGAGCAGATCGCCAAAGGCAACAGCAACAAGGAGATAGCTCGCGTCCTCAAGATCAGCGACCAGACGGTCAAGAACCACATCACATCCATATTGCGAAAGCTCGACGTGAATGACCGAACTCAGGCCGTGGTGTACGCCATTCGGCGCGGGTGGATAAAAATGGAGGAGCTTCCAGAGTAACAACATGTTGGATATTTCGACTGAAGGTGTGGCAGACTCTCAACAGCTCTCAACCAGTATAGGACTGTTTCAACGTGAGAAGGCGGCGATCGCGGATCAGCGCAAGGAGATTGGCGTCCTGATCAAACAAGCGGTCTCGGAGATAGACCGTCTCACTCAGCTGAATCGCGATCTCTCCCCCCAGATGCGCCAGCTTGAAGCCAACATCGAGGGCTTCCCTCGCGCTGAAATCAAGAAGCTGTACACCACCTTCCAGGAAGCCCAGATGCGGCTTTTCATGATGCAGAACCAATTGGAGCAGCTGAGAAGCCGCCAGGCCAACCTCGAGAGGATGGAGCAACTGCTCCTGGGCTTCCTGAACCTGGCAAGCTCCCTCCACGCCTCGGAACAGATCCCCAGGGATGGCTTGATGCCGGAGCAGATCGAGGGGATGGCTGCAACTCCAGCCTCCAGAATCGCCATGCTGAACTCGCTCGAAACCGCTCGCCAGCGGCTGTCTCGCCAACTTCAAGATGGACCCGCCCAGGCTCTCAGCGACCTGATCCTTCGAACCGAGGTGTGCGAGCGGCTGGTGGCCATGGACGCGCACAAAGGTCAGGAGGAGCTTTGTAGGCTGAGATCAGCAGTGTCATCGGCTCTGAAGTCAACACGACAGCTGATCTACGAGCTGCAGCCTCCATCCTTGGAGGAAGCAGGCCTGGGAGCCGCTCTCCGTAAGTACATAAACTCGTCCCGATTGCGCGATACCCTCCAGATCGACCTGGAGGTCGCTGGACAGGAAATACGACTCCCCGAAGCCACGGAGACAGCACTATTCCGCACCATCCAGGAAGCTCTCACCAATGCATCGGAGCATTCGGGGACTGCTAAGGTCGACGTTGCCCTTCGGTTCGACACGGATCATCTGGTGGTCACCGTCTCGGACGAAGGTCGCGGTTTCGACGTCAAGGGAGTCCTGGAACAGATCGATCAACGAGACCACTCCGGACTGGCAGACATCAGGGCCAGGGCAACGCTCGCGGGCGGCTCTCTCGAGCTGGAGAGTGCCCCCAACGCCGGCTGCACGGTCAAGTTGACCATTCCGCTGTAGGACCACACCTGCCCCTCCCAGCCTTCTCCATCTACACATCACCCCCGTGCCCCATCATCAACTAGTACCATCATCCTATTGTCCACCTCCGCGCTCCGGAGCACTATCCTGACTAAGATCGTCGACGGTCTGGAGTACACCTTTAGTCACAATCCCGGTCGGGGAGGCAAGGCATGATCGAACCCCTCGATGGTTTCCTGGTGCGCTTGACCACTCACGACGAGGAAGGGCAGGGCATGTTGGAGTACGCCCTCATCATCACCTTCGTTGCCCTCGTGGTCATCGCGGCGCTGTTCATTCTCGGTCCCAAGGTTGGAAACATGTTCAATGAGTCCGGCAGCCAGCTGCTATGGTAGGCATCAACTAGTACCATCTTCCTATTGTCCGACTCATCCATTCCGAGCAACATCTAAGTACGATCGGTCGGGAGTCCAGTGACACAAGATCATCTTCAAGGGTCGTCACCAATTTATCTACCGCAATGATGAAAGGAGTTGTCCAATGCTAGATCTCATCAACAGAGCTTACGTGGAGCTGACCGTCCGGGACGAGGAAGGGCAGGGCATGGTGGAATACGGTCTGATCATCGCCCTCGTGGCCATCGTCGTGATCGCCGCCCTCATGATCCTGGGTCCCAAGATCGGGAACATCTTCAATCTGGCCGGCGACCAGATCCAGTAGTCGTAGGCGAGAATACTCGTCCGCTTTCACACACTGGGGCCCGCTGTTGCAGCGGGCCCCAGCTTCATCCTGGTTGGTACCAATGTCCTATTGCCGCACCATCTGTGTCGCCCCATAATCCCCTCTTGAGTCCGACCCCCACTCAATTACCAAAGCTATCTGGAGATTGCCACTGTGAATAGAAAACGGTTCGGAGCCGTCCTAGTCGTCGTCGGGCTCTTGCTCGCCGCGGCAGTAGGGGTGGCCGTCTACCTCCAGACGGAAGAGGCCACGGAGATCGCCCGCCGAACCCCAACGGTTGAAGTGGTGGTCGCCCTGGCGGACCTTCCGGAGCGAGTGGCTATTCCATCTTCTTCCGTGGTAGTAACCAAAGTGCCTGCCGACATGGTGCCCCCGGAGAAGGCCGTCGGCGCCGAGAGCGTGGTCGGCAAGTATCCCCTCACGAAGGTCTTCAAGGGAGAGATCCTGATACGTCCCAAACTGGCCGATAACGCCGCCCAAACGACCCCAGCCTTCGCCCTCAAGGACGGGTTGGTGGCCTTCACCTACGCTGGAAACGACCTGATGACCCCAACCGGGGCCATACGCCCTGGAGATAGAGTGGACGTGCTGTTGACCCTCCCGCTGGTGCGCACACCGGCTCCGGGCAGCAATCAGAATCAGCCTCAGCCTACTATCACCCAGGTAACCCAGACCCTGGTGCAGAACGTTGAGGTGCTGCGCGTCGGGAGCTTCCCGAGCGGGGGCACCCAGCCGGAGAGCGCCGGAGGCGGCAAAGGGATCACCTTCCAGGTTAGCCATCAGGATGCCCTCATCTTGAAGTGGGCCAAGGACTCCAGTGGTACAATCGACCTGGCGTTGCGCCATCCCGCCGACAAGGAAGAGGCAACCACCGAGGCCATCACGGCGAACTACGTGGTGAGGAAGTTCAAGTTCGCCCTGGCCGAGCCTCTCCAGGCACAGTAGCCATCCGAATGGATCGGCCAACAGGAAGCAGCAGCGTGGACGGAGGCACTCCTTGACCCCACAGAAGATCCGGGTGTTGATAGTCGACGACTTCGCCGACACGCGGGAGAGCATTGCCAAGCTCCTCTACTTCGAGAGGGATATCGAAGTAGTTGGCTCTGCCGGGAGCGGACCCCAGGGCATCCAGACGGCCAAGGACCTTAAGCCCGACGTGATCCTGATGGATATCAACATGCCGGGGATGGACGGCATCGCAGCCACCGAGGCAATCTATGCCGAGCTTCCCGAATGCGAAGTGATCATGATGTCGGTACAGGGAGAGCCAGACTATCTCCGCCGTGCCATGCTTGCCGGAGCGCGAGAATACCTGACGAAGCCCTTCACCGGCGATGAACTGGCCGGAAGCATCAGGCACGTCAATGAATTGGTGACTGAGAAGCGGGGACGGATGGCAGCAGTGGTGAAGCCCTTGCCTGCGGCACCACCCCCTGTACCTCAACCCTCCTTGCCAAGCCGGGTCGTCTCCGTCTTCAGCCCAAAGGGCGGTGTGGGGAAGACGACGGTAGCCACCAACCTGGCCGTTGCCCTCAGGATGGCGACCAACAAGAAGGTAGCCCTCGTCGACGCGAGCCTGATCTTCGGCGACATCGGAATCATGCTCAATATCACCACCGGCAACAGCATCTCAGACCTCGTCCCAAACATCCACGCGGTGGATATCGAGCTACTGGACAGGGTGCTTGTGCAGCACAGCTCCGGCGTAAAGGTGTTGCTGGCGCCCCCTCGCCCGGAACTCGCTGAACTGGTTGCCGCGGACCACCTTCGCACCGTGGTCAACCTGTTGCGAAGCCATTACGACTATGTGGTGATCGATACTCACCCCAACTTCGACGATGTGACCCTTGCGATGCTCGACATCTCCGATCGCATCGTGGTGCTGACAACCCTCGAGATGCCCGCCATCAAGAACCTGAAGCTGTTCCTGGAGGTAGCAGAGGCGCTGGAGTACCCCCCGGAGAAGCTGCTGTTGGCAATCAACCGGGCAGACAGCACCGGCGGAATCGTCGCGGAGGACATCGAGAAGAACATTCGGGTCAAGATCGCGGCCACTATCGTCAGTTCGGGGCAGATGATGCTCACCGCAGCGAACCAGGGGGTACCGGTCATCATCGCCGAGCGAGACAGCCAGGTTTCACGGAACCTCATGGACCTCGCCAAACAGCTCATGACCGAGGAAGACCTCCAAGCGGTTGCGGCCAGGGCTGTTGAGCAAGCCAAGCAGAGCCGCGAGGCCAAACCGAGTCGCGGCCTGGGCAAGCTGAGGTTCCCGGTCCTCATGCCATTCACCTCCAAGAAAGGTGGTGACTGATGGGTCTACTCAGAAGGATTGAATCGGCCTCAACGCCTGCTGCCCCACCCACGCCGTCGCCGGGCGCTCCAGCCGCTTCGCCCACCATGCCCGATCCACACCCACGCCGCCCCGCATCACCTCCACCCGACGCCGGAAAGAGCGTCTCCCGCGATGTGAAGTCCCGCGTCCAGGCCAAGGTTATTGCAGAGCTGGATCCAAAGAGCGATCTGAGCAACGACGCCCAGGTCCGAACCTCGGTACAAGCCCTCTTCGATCAGGTTGTGGAGCAGGAAGGGCTGGTCCTCACCCGGATGGAGCGGCAGCGGCTGTTCGAGGCGGTATACGCCGAGATCCGAGGCTACGGCCCGATCGAGCCCTATCTCCAGGACCCCGGCATAACCGAAGTGATGGTCAATGGGCCAAAATCCGTGTACGTCGAGGAGAGGGGCAAGCTGCGCAAGACCGAGGCGCAGTTCGACGACGAGGAGCATGTGATGCGGATCATCGATCGCATCGTATCTCCGCTGGGTCGCCATATCGATGAAAGCTCCCCAATGGTGGATGCACGTCTTCCCGACGGCTCCCGTGTGAACGCGATCATCCCCCCACTCTCCCTCGTTGGGCCGGTGGTGACCATCCGTAAGTTCTCCCGAAAGCCCTTGACCGTGGACGACCTGATCCGCTTCGGCAGCATGACGCCGGAGTTGGCCGAGTTCCTGAAGGCGTGCGTCAACTCCAGGCTCAACGTCATCGTCTCCGGCGGAACCGGCTCCGGCAAGACGACCCTTCTCAACGTACTCTCAGGGTTCATCCCCAATGACGAGCGCATAGTGACCATCGAGGACGCTGCGGAGCTTCAGCTAAGGCAGGACCACGTGGTGAAGCTGGAGGCCCGACCACCCAACATAGAGGGGAAGGGGGCCGTGCGCATCCGAGACCTTGTGACCAACGCCCTGCGCATGAGGCCCGACCGGATCGTAGTAGGCGAGTGCCGAGGCGCCGAGGCGCTGGACATGCTGCAGGCTATGAACACCGGCCACGATGGCTCCCTGACCACCGGCCACGCCAACTCCCCCAGAGACATGCTCGCCAGACTGGAGACCATGGTGCTGATGGCCGGCATGGACCTCCCACTCAGGGCCATTCGGGAACAGATCGCCTCGGCCATCGACCTGGTCGTCCAGCAGGCCAGGATGCGAGACGGCTCCAGGCGGATCGTCAATGTGACAGAGGTGCAGGGGATGGAGGGCGATATCATCGTGCTGCAGGACCTCTTCGTCTTCGATCAGATGGGAGAAGAGAACGGAAAGATCCTCGGACGGCTCCGCCCCACCGGCATACGGCCGAAGTTCATGACGCAGATCGAGGATAACAACATCCATCTGCCCCCCTCGGTCTTCGGCATCTCGGAGAGGTTCTTCTAGGATGCCGTTTGTCTTCAGCATCGCCGCCATGGCAGCCATACTGCTGGTCATCGTCGGCTTGATGTGGCTTACCCAACCCACGCGCTCTGCCCTTGACGCGCGGTTGCTCCGCTATGGAAGTCGACAGCCCACATGGAAGGAGATGCTGCAAGCAGAAGGGCAGAGCCAGCGCAACGCCCCGCTAACCGACGCGGTCACCCGCCGGGTGGAGCGAGCCGTAGCCAACAAGGGCTTCGCCCAGCAACTGTCCCTCGATCTCGCAAGGGCCAACCTGAAGCTGAAGGTCGCGGAGTTCCTGGTCATCGCGGGCATGGTGGCGCTCTTCGTCACCGCGATCACGGCCACCATTTCTCGCAGCCCCGTGGTTGGCTGTATCTTCGGCTTGGTGTCGCTCTATCTTCCCAAGTGGTACGTTCGGAGCCGCGAGAGGAATCGAGTGGCAGCCTTCAATGCCCAGCTAGGAGACACCATCGGGATCATGGCCAACTCCCTGCGATCGGGGTACAGCCTACTCCAGGCTATGGAGTTGGTGGCCAGGGAAACGCCAGCCCCCATGGGCGAGGAGTTCGGCCGTGTGGTTCGGGAAGTGGGGCTGGGACTCGCACCGGAGAGGGCGCTGGACAATCTGGTGCGAAGGGTCAACAGCGAGGATCTGGATCTGATGGTGACTGCCATCAATGTGCAGCACGAGGTGGGCGGCAACCTCTCCAAGATCCTGGACACCATCGGTAACACCATCCGAGAGCGCGTCCGGATCAAAGGCGAGATCAAGGTCCTCACGGCCCAGCAGTCTCTGGCCGGGTACATCATCGCCGGCCTTCCACTCGCTATCATGGGGATCCTTCTGCTGCTGAACCCCTCCTACATCATGAAGCTGTTCACCCCGGGGTGGTACATGTGCATGCCCGTCTGTGGTGGACTGGGCATCATTCTGGGCTTCATAGTCATCCGCAGGATCGTAGCCATAGAGGTCTAAGGTAACATGCTTTGTCTTGGGCGTGTAGCAGATCTTTCGATAGCACCAGTCCCCAAGACAGATCGTGTTAGGGAGTGATTGTAGATGTCCATAGTCTTTGGCAGCCTGGCGGGCCTGGGAATAGCGATGGCAGTCCTGGGTCTGTATCTGCCTAGGACTGCCCCCAGCCCCGTCCGCGCCCGATTGGCGCTTTTTGCCGAGAGAACCAGGACGCTGGAGGAGTTGGAGCTAGAGCAACCCTTCACCGAACGAGTTCTCCGCCCGACCATAGGCCGGATGTCCCGCTTGATGGCTAGGATCCTCCGGAAGAAGACGGGGCAAACCGCCGACGACCCGAGTCTGAGCGGTATCCAGAAGAAGCTAATTCTAGCCGGCAGCCCCAACAACCTGAGTGCAAGTGACTTCCTGGGGATCCTCGGGCTGAGCATACTGGGCATGTCGGGGCTGGTGTTCCTGCTCATGGGACTGGCCGGATCGGACGTAATCACCTCGTTCCTGCTGGCGGTAGTGGGCGCGGGGATCGGTTACTATCTGCCGAACGTGTGGCTCACCGGCAAGATCAGGGCACGGCGCAAGGAGATCGAGAGGTCGATGCCCGATGCCCTGGACCTGCTGGTCATCAGCGTGGAGGCCGGCCTCGGCTTCGACTCGGCAATCCAGCGACTCACAGAGAAGGCGAACAACGCACTGACCAGGGAGTTCCGAAGGATGCTGGCAGAGATCCGGATGGGGCGTTCCCGAAGGGAAGCGCTGAAGGAAGTGGTGTACCGGACCGAAGTCCCGGACCTGAACACCTTCGTTTCCGCCATCATCCAGGCAGACCAGTTGGGGGTGAGCATATCCAGAGTCCTCACTGTGCAGGCGGACCAGATGAGACTGCTCAGGAGGCAAAGAGCTGAGGAGATGGCAGCCAAGGCCCCCCTCAAGATGCTGTTCCCCATGGTGCTGCTTATCTTTCCCGCCACCTTCATCGTGATCCTGGGCCCGTCGATGCCCCAGCTGTTTGGCGGAGGAGGCTTCTAGATGAGGGCGATCAACAACACCCGAAGCACTCCAATCGCCCTCACCGTCGTTCACGCTCGCACCCTCTGGGCAAGGTCGCGCGGACTGCTTGGCCGCGATCGCCTCGAGCCCGGAGCGGGATTGCTGTTGGAGCCCTGTTCGGGAATCCACACCGTGGGCATGGCCTACCCCATCGACGCCCTCTTCCTGAACAGGGATGGCAGGGTAATCCATCTGGTTGACCGGATGAAACCGATGAGGTTCAGTCGCTACATCCTCCGTGCCCACTCGGTGCTGGAACTCCCACCCGGCACGATCCAGCAAACCGGCACCCTTCTTGGGGACAGGGTGGTCTTTGAAAAGTAGACTGAGCCGGTTGATGGACATCCTCTTCCCCTCCCGATGCGTGGGGTGCGGCCGGCGAGGGATAGACATCTGCGAGCTCTGTCTTGCCACGGTTCAGCCCCTCGGACCAGCCTCCTGTCCCCGGTGCGGTCACCCCACCAGGCTCGGCAGCGTCTGCCAGGCCTGCCTCCGCCGCGAAGGGTACCTGTCGGGCATCCGAAGCGCCTGCGCCTACGATGGCGTCGCCCGAAAGGCAATCCACGCCTTCAAGTATCGCCACCGGCCTACCCTGGCAGAGCCGCTGGCCACGATGGTGGTATTGGAGCTGCAGCGCCGTCCCCTCCATGTAGACATCCTGGTGCCGGTACCGCTCCACCACCGTCGACTGGCCGAGCGAGGTTACAACCAGTCAACCCTGCTCGCCAAGAGGTTGGGAGAAACACTGGGTATCACAGTGGTTGAATGCCTGGAGCGGACGAGGATGACCGTGGCGCAAGCCAGGCTAAAGGCTACCCAAAGGCGCGGCAATGTGCGCGACGCTTTTCGGTGCATCGACAACGCCCTCGTCGAGGGACTGAGGGTCGCGGTGGTGGACGACGTGTGTACCACCGGGGCCACGCTGGAGGACTGCGCCAGGGCGTTGAAGGAGGCCGGCTGCGCCTCCGCCTGGGGCGTAGTCGTGGCCAGGGACCTCTAGCATCCGACCGACCAAGTCGATTTCGGCAGGCAGCAAGGCCTCCGTTCCCGTAGTAGTGCAGGGCCCTGTGCCCTGCTGCCCGTTGGCGTACACGCACACAACCACCCACCTTACCCGCATCCGGACCCATGGGCAACGGCGCAGAGCGGGGCAACCAGACGGCAGGGCAGAGCGCCCTGCACTACATTGGTATTGATGGATTGCCTTCGACGATCCAATGCAGGGATCACGGGCGGCTCGTCCGCGTATATGGAGATACAGCGACTATGTCTGGGAGATCCGAATTGGCAACCGGTACTGGGGCAGCTTCATCGCTGGAAATCAACGTGCCGCCGGCCAAAGACCCTACAGCCGCCCAGTTCCGAGCCGCCGGCCTCGCTGCCTGGCTCTTCCCGTCGCTGGCGGACGTGCTGTTCATCGTCCTACTGGGATTCATCCTCGGTCTGCGCTCCCACCAACTGCTGAACTCCGACGGCGACCTGGCACGGCATCTGGTGGTGGGGCAGCAGATCCTCTCTACCGGGTCGATCCCCACGGTGGACCTCTTCTCCCACACCAAAGGAGGTGAGTCCTTCGTCCCCTACGAGTGGTTGTCGGAGACGCTGTTCGCCATGACCTACCAGCGGTTGGGACTGGAGGGGGTGGCGGTGCTCGCCGCCGGCCTGGCAGCCCTTCCCTTCCTGCTGCTCGCCCGCTGGATGGTGCGAGACGGCATCAACATCTTTCTCACCCTCACCCTGGTTACCATCGGCGCCCTTGCCGCTTCCATGCATTGGCTAGCCAGGCCACATCTCTTCACAACCTTGCTCGCGCTACTGTGGGCCCGGATCCTGGAGGACTACCGGAGGACGGGCAGGCAGCGGTATCTTCTGCTTCTGCCTCCCATGATGGCCCTGTGGGCTAACCTGCATGGCGGCTTCCTGATAGGGTTCGTGGTGCTGGGGATCTACCTGGTCGGGATCCCCCTGGAGAGAGGAGTCGCTCGCCGAAAGCGGGCCATGTTCCTCGCGGCGGCGGGAACGGCCTCCCTTGCGGCTGTTGGGCTCAATCCGGCGGGCTACTCTGTCCTGCCCCACGTGCTCAGCTACTTCCAATACCGATTCCTGGTGGACACCACGCAGGAGTACCTCTCGCCAAACTTCCACGGACTGGGGCCGCAGCTGTTTCTGGCGCTCGTTCTGTTGGCGCTGGTGTCCCTGGCAGCCTTGCCGAAGAGAGCAAGCATCACGGGCACACTGCTCATCTCGGTGTGGACGTTCTTCTCCTGCTACTCGGCCCGAAACATCCCGCTGTTCGTGATCCTGACCCTGCCCACGATTGGCCTGCTTGCCACCCAGGCCCTCGGCGCCGCACCGTCACCACTGGCAAAATTGGCCGGCTGTCGCAGCATGGCTGAACGATTGGCGGCGACGGAACGAAGAATGGGACGAGCCCTGGTGCCGGCTCTCGCGGTGATGGTCGCGCTGCTGATCGCGACAGGGTCGCTCGGCCAAACCCGGCTCACCGTGGAGTTCGACCCCAAGGTCTTCCCCATCCAGGCCCTGGCCAGCCTGGACCAGGTCGGTGTCCAGGGAAGGATGTTCAACTACTTCCCGTGGGGAGGTTACGTACTCTACGCCGGATACCCCAAGCATCGGGTGTTCATCGACGGTCAGACCGACTTCTACGGAGAGGAGCTGACCAAGGATTACGTCAAGGTGCTTAGCCTTGAACCCGATTGGGAGGATATCCTCGCTCGCTACCAGATCGGCTGGGTGCTCTTCCCCCACCAATCGCCCCTTAGCCTGATGCTGGCACGCACCCCCGGCTGGCGCCTCGCCTATCAGGACGACACAGCCGACATCTTCGTGCGGGAAGGGAGCCCACAGTGACAGGAATGGTACGGGACGCGAAGACGCGTATACGCGGAGACGCGGAGAACGCGTCCTTCCCTCTCCCTGGGGGAGAGGGTCAGGGTGAGGGCGCGCCCACTCGTCACTCATCCCTCATCCCCCACCGCTCACGCTGGGCGCTCTCCACTCAGACGCTGCTCCAAGCCGTGCTCTTCGCCGGCATATTCCTCCTCAACTTCTTCCAGGGCACCGATGTAGACATGTGGTGGCACCTGGCAACGGGGCGCTACATCCTCGATACCGGCGCCATCCCCTACGCTGACCCCTTCTCCTACACGGCGCAGGGTCAGCCCTGGGTAGCCCACGAATGGCTGGCCGAGATCCTGATGATCCTGCTCTACCGCTCGGGCGGATATCTGCCCATGGTTCTCTTCTTCGCCGCCGTGACTACCACAACCTACTGGCTCGCCTCACGGACCCTCCTCCAGGTCGGGCTAGGAGTGGTAGCCACCACCTGCATAACCCTCTGGATAGCCCTGATGTCGATGGCGGGGTGGCACGTACGGCCCCAGGCATTTTCCTACCTGTTCTTCTCACTCTACCTGTACCTGCTCGTGCGCTCGCGGCAGCGGGTGGACCGGTGGCTCTGGCTACTCCCGGCCACCATGGTGCCGTGGGTGAACCTACACGCCGGCTACGTGATGGGGCTGCTGCTGATGGGGCTGTTCCTCCTCGGCGAGGGGGTGAACTGGCTGATCGAGCGTAGACGCGGGGACGCACAGACCCCGTGGCCCCCTCTCCCCATGGGAGAGGGTCGGGATGAGGGCCGCATCACTCCTCACTATTCCGGGCGGCTCCGAGCCTATCTTGCCGTCGTTGGCGCCGCCGTGGCGGCCACCATGGCCAACCCGCAGGGCATCGGCATGCTGCTCTATCCATTCACCTACGCCGGGACCCAGAACGCCTCGATGAAGTACATCACCGAGTGGCAATCGCCCAACTTCCACGCCTACTTCTTCTTCCTCTTCGGGGGAAGCATGATGGTGCTGATGGTCGCCCGCGGCCGCCGGCCGGTCGACTGGGCCCTGGCGGTCCCGCTGCTCGTGCTCACCGCCATGTCGCTGCAATCGGTGCGGGTCATCCCCTTCTACGCCATCGTGGCCGCACCCTTCCTCGGATTGAGGCTGGCCGGCCCCCACCACTCAGCACTTCCTCCTCAGCACTCAGCACTCAGCACTCGTCACTCCCTGCTGAACTGGGTGCTGCTCGCCCTGTGTCTGGCAACCATGACATCCACGCTGTTCATGACGGAGCGGGCGCAGTTGGGTCCAGAGCCCCACATGGAGGACTTCCCGGTGGCGGGAACCCGGTACATCCAGGAGAACGGCCTGAAGGCTAACCTATTCAACACCTTCCACTGGGGCGGATACCTGATCTGGTCCACATACCCCGAGCGCAGGGTCTTCGTGGACGGCCGACCGGACATGTACGGTGACCCCTTTATGGAAGAATACCGTGTGGTCCACGATGGCCGGCCAGGCTGGAGAGATGTGCTGGACCGCTACGGCGTGGAGATGGCGATGGTGCAGAAAAACGGCAGCGTCGCAGCGCTGCTGGAGGCCAGCCGGGAGTGGGAACGGGTCTTCGAAGGAGAGATCGAAGCGCTCTTCGTTAGAAGATCTTCATAAAGGGCTAGTCCAGGCCAGGGGATTGCTGTACAATCAACTCAGTAGTTCAGCACCGGACCGGTGTTAAATGATCCGGACAGTGCGGGGCAGAGAACCGAATAGGGATGATCAGACAGGCACCGAATGGTGCCTGTCTGCGTCTCACATACACTGGACATGGAGGGACACGATGCAACTGGTGGTGAAGGGCAAGAACATGGAGATCAACGACCGCCTGCGGGAGTTCGTTGAGGGGAAGATCACGAGGCTCGAACGGGTCTTGCCCAACATGGCCGAAGCCGAGGTGGAACTGTCATCCGCCAAGACCAAGAGCGTCGACAGTCGCTACGCGGTCCAGATCACATTGAAGGTCAACGGCGCCTTGATCCGCGGGGAGCAGTCCGCGGCCGATGCCTACTCTGCGATGGATGCCGTCCTGGACAAGATCGATCGCCAGATTGTGCGCTACAAGACGAAGAGGGGGGCTGTCCAGGCGAAGGGCAAGGCAGCGCCATCGGTGACTGAGCCGGAAGAAGAGGAGGAGATCGAGCCCGCGGAGGAAGGACAAGGACGGCTCGTACGAGTCAAGCACTTCGCTATGAAGCCAATGGATGTGGAAGAGGCCCTGGAACAGATGCAACTGCTGGGGCACGACTTCTTCGTCTTCTTCAACAGCGAGACCAACTCGGTCAACGTGGTCTACAGGCGCCGAGACGGAAACTTCGGGCTCATCGAACCGGACAACGTGTAGCATCGGTGGTGCATGACTCATCGCACTAACCCGCGATGAACCGAACTGACATGCCGAGCTCGCATCGTGTCATCCTGAGTCTGCATCGTGTCATCCTGACACCCCCACCGGTGTCATCCTGAACGATAGCGAAGGATCTCCTGTTACAGGTAAACCCTTCGTTCCGATCAGGGCGCAACACAATGCGGCTCAGGATGACCGCGCAACCCGCCGCTAACTTGCCGGTCGAGGCGAGGTTCGCCATAATTGGCACAATGTGCTATCATCGCTCCTCGGTTGTCCGGTTCCCGCCGTGAGGAGTGTCTTGAGACGCCTAAGCACCTGGCAAGCTCTTGCTGTGGCATCACAACTTGGCTTTGTTCTGGTGGCCGGCGTTGTCGTGGGCCTCTTCGTGGGGTCGTTCATCGACTCCCACCTGCATACTGGCCCTGCTTTCACGGTCTTCGGCGCCCTCGCAGGCATGGTAGCTGGCGTCTTGAGTTGCCTTCAGATAGCCCGAGCAGCGCTACGGAATGGGCCACCACAGTGAAAGAACGTGTTCAATAGGTGGTGCAGTGGATCACATAGAAATCGAGGCCACGACCCTATTCCTCATTGGCCCTCTACCTGTCACCAATACCATCTTCTCAGCTTGGATTACCATGGCCCTACTGGTGGGTGCTTCCTACCTGGGAACGCGCCGCCTGAAGACGGTGCCCTCCGGCTTCCAGAACACTATAGAGTACATCGTCGAGGCGCTGCTCGGGGTGTGCGAAACCTCCGCCGGGCCGCGCGGTCGCCGGTTCCTACCCATAGTTGGAACTGCTTTCCTTTTCATTCTGTTCTCCAACTGGATGGGCCTGCTGCCCGGCTACGGGGACACCCCCTGGCTCCGCTCGGCCAACAGTGATCTCAACATCACTGCTGCCATGGCACTGGTGGTGTTCGTCCTGGCCCAAGGGTGGGCTATCAAGTCCGCGGGACCCTTCGGGTATCTCAAGGAGTTCGTGTACCCCAATCCGCTGCACCTCCTCAGCGAACTGAGCCGCCCACTCTCCCTGGCCTTGCGGCTCTTCGGCAACATATTCGCCGGCGAGGTGCTGCTGGTGGTTATGGCTGGGCTGATACCCTTCGCCATTCCAGTCGTGTTCTTTGGGCTTGAAGTGTTTGTCGGCATCGTCCAGGCGCTGATCTTCTCGATGCTGACGCTGGTGTTCTTGACAATCGCGACCGCGCATCAAGGTGGCGAAACCCATCATTAGGGCGACCATCGCCCAACAAAGACTTCGAAGAGGAGAGTAGAGTAATGGATGCCTATATCCCCTTGGCAGCGGGGCTGGCAATCGGCTTGGGCGCACTTGGCCCTGGCTTAGGTATCGGCTACGGGGCGGGCAAGGCCATGGAGGCCATCGGTAGGAACCCCGAGGTCGGCGGATCAATCCTGGTGCCCATGTTGATCGGCCTGGGCATGGCCGAGGCCGTAGCCATCTACGCCCTGGTAATCGCCTTCCTGCTGGTGGGCCGCATCGGATAAGCAATCAGCAATCAGCTTTCGGTTTGGTACTGACGGCTGATAGCTGACAGCTGATTGCATATTACTGGAGGACTCGTGGAGGCACTACACGCACTGGGCATCAACCTGCCTAGCCTGATGTGGCACACCGTCAACTTCATCCTCCTGGTGATACTGCTGAGCAAGTTCCTCTACCGGCCCGTCGTCAAGATGCTCGACGAGCGAGCAGCCAGGGTCAAGGAGAGCATGGAGCGAGCCGAGACCATCAAGGAGCAGCTGATCCAAACTGGCGCGGAGACCAAACGGCAGTTGGAAGCAGCCCGCAAGGAGGCTCAGGCTATCGTGGACCAGGCAAACCAGATGGCGCAGGCCGTGAAGCTCCAGGCCAGGCAGGAAGCCCAGGTGGAAGCTGACAAGATCGTGGAGAAAGCGCGCACCCAGCTCGAACAGGAGCGTGAACTCGCCGTGGCCGAAATGCGGCGGGACGTGGCCGACATGGTGATAGCGGCCGCCACCAAGGTGGTCAGCCAGTCCATGGACGGCAAGGCGCAGCGTCGGCTCGTCCAGGAGTTCATCGGCGACAACAGCCAAAACTAAGTACTGAGCATTGAGTGCCGAGCAATTGGCACTCGCCTCAGTACTCAGTACTGGAGTAAAGGAATTGCCCGCAACTAAATCGGGTACAGCTAAGCGGTACGCCGAGGCGGTCTTTGAGATAGCCAAGACCCGGGGTAGCTTCGATCGCTGGTCAGAGGAGCTGGACCGGATTGCCCATATTCAGCGGGATCAGGATATCGCCATACTGATGTCGGCTCCCACCGTGGGGATGAGCCAGAAGGAGGCCTTTCTTGCGAAGGCCCTCCCCGATGCGAGTCCGGAGGCGCTGAACCTCGTGAGGATCCTGCTACGCAGGGGGCGGTTCGTGCTGGTCCCTGATATCGCGAGCCACTACAAAGAGATGCTCAACCGGCACAATGGCATCGCAGTGGCTCACGTCACCAGCGCGGTCCCGTTGACCGTCGAGGAATTGAAGGCAGTGGAGCTGCGGCTCTCGGCCATGACCGGCCGCCGAGTAGTGGTGGAAGCAAGCGTCGACCGGGCGATCCTTGGCGGAATCATTGCTCGTATCGGCGACCAGTTGATAGATGGCAGCGTGCGGGGCCGGTTGGACGCCCTCAAGCGCCGGCTCGCACCAGCATAACCAAGTAATGAGTGATGGGTCATGAGCCATGAGCGACATCAGCAGCCGCTCGTTACTCAGCTCTCAACACTCATCACTCATCACTAGGAGATGGGTATGGCAGTTCGCGCAGACGAGATCAGCTCGATCCTGAAGCAGCAGATAGAGCAGTTCAAAGAGGTGTTGACCTCTGTCAACGTGGGAACCGTGGTCGAGATAGGCGACGGCATCGCTCGAATCCATGGCCTCTCCGGGGCAATGGCTAGCGAACTGCTGGAGTTCCCCGGCGACACCATGGGACTGGCCCTCAACCTGGAAGAGGAGAGCGTGGGCGCCGCCATCCTTGGCCCCTATACTCACATCAAGGAAGGTGACCAGGTTCGCGCCACCGGCCGCATTGTGGAGATCCCCGTGGGCCCGGAGATGGTCGGCCGCGTGGTCAACGCCCTGGGCCAGCCGATCGACGGGAAGGGCCCTATCAACACCACCAAGACCCGCCCCGTCGAGCGGATCGCCGCGGGCGTGGTACTGCGCGAGCCCGTCAACACCCCAGTCCAGACCGGGATCAAGGCTATCGACGCCATGATCCCAATTGGCCGCGGCCAGCGGGAGTTGATCATCGGCGACCGCCAGACCGGCAAGACCGCGATCGCCGTGGATACCATCATCAATCAGCGCAAGGGCGACATGGTCTGTATCTACGTCGCCATCGGCCAGAAGCAGGCAAGCGTCGCCCAGGTCGTGGCCATTCTCGAGGAGTACGGCGCCATGGACTACACCATCGTCGTGGCAGCCAACGCCTCCGATCCGGCACCCCTGCAGTACCTGGCCCCCTACGCTGGCTGCGCCATTGGTGAGGAGATCATGGAGCAGGGTGGCGATGCCCTGGTGATCTACGATGACCTTTCGAAACACGCCTGGGCCTACCGCCAGATGTCGTTGCTCCTGAGGCGACCCCCCGGTCGCGAGGCATATCCTGGCGACGTGTTCTACCTGCACTCGCGCCTGCTGGAGCGAGCTGTCAAGCTGAACCAGGGGCACGGCGGCGGCTCCCTGACCGCCCTGCCGATCATCGAGACCCAGGCCAACGACGTATCGGCCTACATCCCTACAAACGTCATCTCCATCACCGACGGACAGATCTACCTGGAGTCGGACCTGTTCTACGCGGGCATCCGCCCGGCCCTGAACGTCGGCATCTCCGTGTCTCGCGTCGGCGGCGCCGCACAGACCAAGGCGATGAAGCAGGTGGCCGGCAGGCTAAAGTCCGACATGGCCCAGTTCCGCGAGGTCCAGGCGTTCGCTCAGTTTGGCTCGGAGTTGGACAAGGCCACCAAGGCCCAGTTAGACCGCGGCCAACGGATCACCGAGGTGCTCAAGCAACCCCAGTACGCGCCGGTGCCGTTGGAGAAGCAGGTCATGGTCCTCTACGCCGTGATCAACGGCTTCATGGATGACGTGTCGCTGGACAAGATCCGGGCCTTCGAGGCAGGCTTCCTCCAGTTCATGGATACGGCCCACTCGGACATCGGCTCCGCCATTGTCCGAGACAAGACGCTGAGCGACGACACCGTCAACGCCCTTCGGGCGGCTATCGAGGAGTTCAAGAGGACCTCGAGCTTCTAGGAATCTCTCTCCCTCTCCCACCGCGGTGGGAGAGGGTCGGGGTGAGGGGCTAGTTCGGTTGCCTCCCAGCTTCACCCTCACCCTAGCCCTCTCCCTCAGGGAGAGGGGATAATCTTGAGGACTGCACAATGGCTAGCCTCCGCACTGTCCGGCGACGCATTAAGAGCGTCCGCAACATATCGCAGATAACCAAGGCCATGGAGATGGTCGCGGCGTCCAGGATGAGACGCGCCCAGTTGAGGGTGCTGGCTTCCCGCCCCTACTCGGAACGACTGCAGCGACTTATCGCGGACCTCGCTGTCCGCCCCAATCCAGATGGAGAGGCGCAGCCGCTCCTCCAACATAGAGAGACCCGAAACCGGGTAGGGCTGGTGGTGATGACCTCCGACCGGGGGCTCTGCGGCGGCCTCAACAGCAGTGTGCTTCGCCAGACGATGGCTCGGATCCTTGAGAGCGGCGGACCTGAGGCAGTGGATGTCGTCACGGTCGGCCGCAAGGGACAGGACTTCCTCGCTCGCCGTGGGGTGAGACTCCGATCTACATTCACCCATCTGGGGGACACACCTGGCATCCTGGCGGTCCAGCCCATCGCGCGCAGCATCATCGGGGACTTCACCAGTGGCCGCATAGACGCCGCCTACCTGCTGTTCCCCCGCTTCGTGAGCACCCTGGTGCAGCGGGTTAACGTCCAGCAACTCCTGCCGGTGATACCCAACACGATGGAGGGTCCGCAGCTCGAGTACATCTTCGAGCCCAGCGCCCCGGAGATCCTCTCCGACCTGCTGCCGCGCTACGTAGAGGTCGAGATCTACCAGGCCCTCCTGGACACTATCGCGAGCGAGCAGAGCGCCCGAATGGTGGCCATGCGGAGCGCCACCGATAACGCCAAGGATCTGATCCAGACCCTCACACTGGTCTATAACAAGGCTCGACAGGCGGCGATCACCAAGGAACTCTCCGAGATCGCCGCGGGCGCCGAAGCCCTGGCAGGATAGGACAATACACGTAGGGCAGGGGCTTGTCCCCTTCCGCCACAAGTAACACGGACGGCGGCACGGGATAAACCCCTGCCCTACGGGACAACGGAGGACACGTTGGCAACAGGAAGAGTTGTTCAGGTTTTGGGGCCGGTAGTGGACGTGGAGTTCCCTCCCGAACAGTTGCCGGCCATCTACAACGCGATCGAGACGGAAATCGACGGCAGGAAGGTTGTCCTCGAAGTGCAGCAGCACATGGGCAACAATTGGGTCAGGGCTGTTGCCATGTCCAGCACCGACGGCCTCAAGCGTGAAGCCGCCGTCGTGGACACAGGCGCCTCCATCTCCGTGCCCGTGGGCAGGGAGACCCTTGGCCGCATCTTCAACGTCCTGGGAGACCCCATCGACGAACTGGGGCCCGTGGTAACGGAGAAGCGCTACCCCATCCACCGACCCGCCCCCTCGTTCGACGAGATGCAGACCACGCCTCAGCTGTTCGAGACGGGCCTGAAGGTTATCGACCTGATCGCCCCCTTCATGAAGGGCGGCAAGGTGGGCGTCTTCGGGGGCGCCGGAGTCGGCAAGACCGTTATCATTCAGGAGTTGATCCGCAACATCGCCACCGAGCACAGCGGCTTCTCCGTCTTCGCCGGCGTGGGCGAGCGAACCCGAGAGGGCAATGACCTCTGGCTGGAGATGAAGAACTCCGGCGTTATCGCCCAGACGGCGCTGGTGTTCGGCCAGATGAACGAGCCGCCGGGGGCAAGGCTACGAGTCGGTCTGACCGGCCTCACCATGGCCGAGTACTTCCGTGATGAGGAGGGCCAGGACGTGCTGCTCTTCATCGACAACATCTTCCGCTTTACCCAGGCGGGCTCCGAGGTCTCGGCCCTACTGGGTCGCATGCCATCTGCCGTGGGTTACCAGCCGACCCTGGCCACCGAGATGGGCCAACTCCAGGAGCGGATCACCTCCACTAAGAAGGGCTCCATCACCTCGGTGCAAGCGATCTACGTGCCGGCCGACGACTACACAGACCCGGCGCCGGCAACCACCTTCGCTCACCTGGACTCCACCATCTCCCTGGAGCGCTCCATCGCGGAGCAGGCACTCTTCCCCGCGGTGGACCCGCTGGCCTCCACCTCCCGCATCCTGGACCCAAAGACCGTGGGGCAGGAACACTACGAAGTGGCACGTGAAGTGCAAAGGGTCCTCCAGCGCTACAAGGACCTTCAGGACATCATAGCGATCCTCGGTATCGACGAACTGAGCGAGGACGACAAACTTACGGTGGGTCGGGCCAGGAGGATCCAGAGGTTCCTCTCCCAACCGATGTTTGTCGCGGAAGCCTTCACCGGCAGGGAGGGCAAGTACGTCCCGATCCGCGAGACGGTCCGAGGTTTCAAGGAGATCCTTGAGGGCAAGCACGATGCGCTGCCAGAACAAGCCTTCTATATGATTGGCACGATAGATGAGGCCGTGGCGGCAGCCGAGCGGCTCGCCGCGAGCTAGGGGCTAAACCAATGCCGAAGCTAAATGTGGAAGTAGTGAGCGCTGAGCGGGTGGTTTTCACCGGCGAGGCCGATATGGTGATAGCGCCCGGAAACATGGGTGTGCTGGGCATCCTGCCCAAGCACGCCTCCCTCCTCACATCGCTCAGCGCCGGGGCGTTGCGAATCCGCCAGGGCGAGGCCGAAGAGATCCTGGCTGTGAGCGGTGGTTTTCTCCAGGTCCACAACGATCGAGTCGAGATACTGACCGACGCCGCGGAACGGGCGGAGGAGATCGACGAGTCCCGGGCGCAGGCTGCCAGGCAGCGGGCAGAACAGATGCTAACGGAGCATCGCAGAGAGCATGGCATCCAGGTTGAGGCTGCAGAACTAGCTTTGCGGAGGTCGCTGGCCCGGCTCAAGGTGGCCGAACTACGAAAGAGACGAGGACAGCGACAATGACCTTACGCGGCCAGTCCGTGGATGGTCTGGCCAGCGGGCAACTCGGCAACAGCTTGGGGACCGGCGAGCGACTTGTCATTGAGGGCGGACGCCCCCTGAGCGGGATCGTGCAGGTAGATGGGTCCAAGAACTCGGCCCTTCCGATCATGGCCGCCTGCCTGCTCACCCGAGAGCCATGCACCATCCATAACGTACCCAACATCGAAGACATCCGATCGATGGTGGAACTCCTCCGATCGATCGGAGCCAGGGTAGACTACACCGGCAACGGATCCATCACTATCCAGGCATCCCAGATCGACAACGTTGCGCCTCCCGAGGCCCTTATGCAGCGCATGAGGGCCTCTTTCCTTACCGTTGGGCCCCTGCTCAGCCGCGCGGGCGAGGCCAGGTCCCCGCACCCCGGCGGCTGCGCCATAGGTGTGCGGCCGGTGAACGTGGACATCCGAGGCTTCATGGCCATGGGGGCCAGCATCCGGCAGGTTCGGGGCATCTACGTGGCCACCGCGGAGAAAGGCTTGCACGGCGCCAGCATCTACCTGGACTATCCAAGCCACACGGGGACCGAGAACCTGATGATGGCCGCGGTGCTCGCAAGGGGAAAGACAGTCATCAAGCATGCCTCCGTGGAACCCGAGGTGGTGGACCTCGCCAACTTCCTGGTGAAGATGGGCGCCAGGATCTCCGGCATCGGCAGCACCAGGTTGGAGATCGAGGGGGTTGAGGAGCTGCACGGCTGCGATCACTCCGTCATCCCCGACCGCTTGATCGCCGGCACCTTCGCCATAGCCGCCGCCATCACCAACGGGGACGTGCGGATCGAATCGGTGGTGTGCGAGCACATGGACCCGGTGACCTACAAACTGATGGAGACCGGCGCCATCGTGGAGGAGGGCGATGGGTGGATCCGCGTGGTCGGGCAACGACCCCTCAGCGCCGTGGAGATCCAGGCCATCCACTACCCCGGCTTCCCCACAGACCTCCAGGCGGCCTTCACGGCACTCCTCACCCAGGCGGCAGGCACCAGCATCATCCACGAGAGGGTGTTCGAGAACCGCCTGCTTTACACCGCCGAGTTGGAGAAGCTGGGCGCGGATATCGAGGTGGTCAACGGGCAGACGGCCAACGTGATGGGCCCCACCCATCTGACGGGCGCCACCGTGAAGGCGCTGGACATCCGCTCCGGAGCCGCCGTGATCCTCGCGGCCCTGGCCGCCGAAGGCACCACCGTGGTTGAAAATGTCAAGCACGTGAGCCGTGGCTACGCCGACATAGTGGGCAGCCTCGAGAAGCTGGGAGCGAAGATCCGCAGCGAGACGTAGGGGCAGGCAACCAAACCGCCGCGGCTTCCGAAAACCGCGGCGGTCTGGCCAGCCTCTACAACCGCTATTCCCGCCACCCCGCCTGTGCTATAATCGGTTCTGGCCACCACAATTAACCGTATTGTTACCCTTCGCGCCCCCAACCTAACCACGCGGCGCTAGTCTCGTTGCCGCGACTCACCGGAGATAGCATGCTAGGCAAGCACATCGGCATCGACCTCGGCACCGCCAACGTCCTCGTTTATGTCAAGGGACGCGGCATCGTACTCAACGAGCCCTCCGTGGTGGCCTACTCCGCCAACGAGAACCGAGTGGTGGCGGTAGGGGAAGAGGCGCGTCAGATGCTTGGCCGGACCCCGGGCAGCATCATCGTGACCAGACCGATGCGCGACGGCGTGATCGCTGACTACATGATCACCGAGGCAATGCTCCGCTACTTTATCGATAAGGTGTGCGGTCGGGTGCGGATGTTCAAGCCCGAGGTAATGGTGTGCATCCCCGCCGGCATCACCAACGTCGAGAGTCGCGCCGTCCAGGACGCCACGATCCAGGCAGGAGCCAAGAATGCCCACCTCATCGCGGAGCCGCTGGCTGCCGCCATCGGGGCCGGCATACCGATAGGGGGCCCCAGCGGGAACATGGTAGTAGACATCGGTGGCGGCACCTGCGAGGCTGCCGTGATCTCGCTGAACGACATCGTCGTGAGCAGTTCCGTCCGCGTGGCAGGCAACAAGATCGACGACATGATCACCAGCTACGTCAAGAAGCGGTACAACCTGCTGATCGGTGAGCGGACGGCCGAAGAGGTCAAGATCCGCATCGGCAGTGCCCTACCCCTCAAGGAAGTCCTCGAGATAGACGTCCGGGGGCGCGACCAGATCATCGGACTCCCCAAGACCATCACCCTCTCCTCGGACGAGGTGACCGACGCCATCCAGGATGCCCTCCAGGCGATAGTGATCAACGTCAAGACCGTCCTGGAGCAAACGCCGCCGGAACTGGCCTCGGACGTCATCGACCGCGGGATGGTCATGACCGGCGGAGGAGCGGGGCTGCGCCACCTGGACAAGCTGCTGATGCGCGAGACCGGAGTCCCGGCCCACGTCGCCGACGACCCCATGTCCTGCGTGGCCATCGGTGCCGGGAAGGCCCTCGAGCACTACCACATCTTCAGGCGCAGCCTCGCCGCCGTGTAGGGGTGACCGGCCGGTCGGCCCTACATCGTCCGGCAAGCCCACCCCTACCGTTATGCCCGCCCCGCTGTCCTGCTGAGCCGCCCTACCTATCATGTTGAGCCGCCACCCTGTCACGCTGAGCGGGGAGCGAAGCATCTCCTGTTACTGGAGACCCTTCGCTCCCCGCTCAGGGTGACAACGTGGAATGCTCCCCGTCTAGCTCCCCCTCTTGACCCTCGCCATCTGGGCAGCAAGCTTGAGCGCCTCCACCATGCTCGCGGGACGTGCGGTGCCCTTGCCCGCTTTGCCGAAAACGGTCCCGTGATCCACCGACGTGCGGATGATGGGCAGCCCCAGCGTGACGTTCACCCCCTGGTCGAAGGCCAACACCTTGGTCGGAATGTGTCCCTGGTCGTGGTACATCGATACCACAGCGTCGTACTGCCCCGTGTTCATCCGGAAGAACACCGTGTCGGGCGGAATGGGGCCCACCACGTTCATGCCCTCGGCCTGAGCCGCCTCCACCGCCGGTGCGATCTCCTCGATCTCCTCGGTGCCAAACAACCCTCCCTCCCCAGAGTGGGGATTCAGCCCCGCCACCGCGATCCTCGGCTCAGCCACCCCCAGCAGCTTCGCCGCCTCATGTGTCAGCCGGGTCACGTCAAGGATTCGCCCCTTCTTCGCCCGCTGGATCGCCTCCAGAAGGGAGCAGTGGGTGCTCACATGGGTGACCCGGAAGCCCCCCGCCACCAGCAGCATGCAGACGCTCTTGATCCCGCACAGGTCGGCCAGGATCTCAGTGTGGCCGGCGTAGTGATGCCCGGCGAGATTCATAGACTCCTTGTGGATGGCGGAGGTGACGATGGCCTCAGTCTCCCCCGCCTGGGCCAGCTCGACCCCCCTGACTATGCTCTCGAAGGCGGCCTGGCCGGAGGATGCCTGGATCTTGCCAAACTGCAGCCCAGCGAGCTCCACGTTGTGGAGATCCAGCACCTCGATGATCCCATCCTCGTGGGAGGCATCGGCCACCCGCTCGATGGAACGTACCGTCACGTCGCTACCGACGGTCTTCGCGGCCTGGCGCACGGTCGCGCCGTCCCCCACCACGATGGGCCGGCACATGGCCCGGATCTCCGGCATCGTCAGCGCCTTGACCGCTATTTCGGGACCCGACCCGCTTGGGTCTCCCATGGTGACGCCCAGGATCGGCCTGTATTCACTCATCTCTATCTCCCTTGAAGACAGTCTATGCTCTGCGAAATGGCCATCTCATTGCCGAAACCCCCTGCCTTTGTGACCACACGCACTCCATCGTAGGGGCCGCCCACCAGCAGCCCCGCGGGCACCCCAGCCTGCACCTCGCCGAGTGCCCGCAGCGCTCGTGCCCCCAACGCCCGGCACACCGCCCTGGCGATGTCGCCGCCCGTCAGGAAGAGGCCGGCAACCGGCACCATCGCCATGACCTCTCCGACCACCGCGGCCAGCTCCGCCGCTGTGGAAGCCCCCTGCCCCTCCATGTAGGGGGAGAAAGCAGTAGTGAGGGCGATACTTCGACCTTGGCTCAGTGAAGAGGTTGCCCTGGCCACCGACTCCGCGGTCCAGCAGCCCTCTTCCGGCAGGCGGACCAACTCCAGCCCCTCACCATGAACCGCCCGCTCCAGTTGGCGAGCCGTAGAGGGATGGCGGCTGCCCGCCACCACCAACACGGGCCTCGGGTCGCTCAACCAGCCAAAGCCCCTGCCGGTCTCCCTCTCCAAGCCGAGGGCGCGGGGCCATTCACCGGCCAGCCCGGCCGAACCGCACGGCAACCACCCCTCCATCCTGGTCACAGCGCGTGCGAGGCATCGCAGGTGAGCCGTCGTTGCGGTATCTCCCACCACGACAGAGGCCGTCTCCCCTGCCAGAGCCTCCATCACCGCCGCTTCACCTCGCTCTATCGTGGCCATTGGGAGGTGCCCCACGCAACGATTGGTCTGGCGTCTCAGCAGCGTGGGGATGTGGGACTCGGTGGCCGGCCAGAGGGGATCCCGCGCGAAGGAACTCTCGGAGATGAGGACACCGTCCACCCGGTGGTAGCCGTTCACGGTGGTGCGGCCGGTGTCGGGGAAGGCAGGGACCACGAGGGCCCGCTCCAGATGGAGGCCATCCAGCAGGCCGTCCAACTCTGCCCCCAGGTTGCCTCGCAATGTAGAGTCGATCTTCTTGTAGACCAAACGGCCCACCAACCGGTGGGCCGCCCCCCTTGCCCGCTCGTAGGCGACGTCCGCGGCCACGTCGCGGCTGTCGGTGCTGATCACCACCGCTTCGGCCAGGGGAGGTTCCGCTTCGCCCAACATGACCACGGTGTGCAGCCCACCCTTCGCGAGCTGCACACCGCTGTCCATAGCGCCCGTCAGGTCGTCAGCGACAATGCCCAGTCGAGTCAACGGCTCATCCTACGGGAACAGCAATATCTTCCCACCCTTGCCGGAGAGCGCCAGCTCGAAGGCGTCCACATAGTCGGCCAGGGCGAATCGATGGGTGATGACCTGCTTGGGGTCGAACTGCTTGCTCGCCAGCAGCCGGTCCATCTGCCACCAGGTCTTCCACATCATCCGGCCGGTGGTCCCCTTGATGGTGGCCTCCTTGTAGACGATGTCGTTGCAGCTATTGATCTGCACGGGGTCGCCCAGCAGCCCCACCAGGTGGATCTGCCCGCCCATCCGGATCATGTCGATGGCCAGGCGGGTGCCAGGCACGCTGCCGCTCAACTCCACGGCGAGATCCACGCCCCGACCCCCATTCCACTCCTTGACCCTCGCCAGGGCATCCTCCTTAGCGGGGTTGATAGTGACCGCTTGCGGCACTATCCGCTGGGCCATCTCCAGCCGCTCAGGGTTGATGTCGAAGAGGAAGAGAGGGTATGCCCCCTGGTAAGCCGCCACCTGGGCCGTCATGATGCCGATGGGGCCGCAGCCGACGATCCCCACACTCCCCACCTCCAGAGGGTCCACCAGCAGCCCGTGCACGCCCACACCCATCGGCTCCATTATGGCACCCAGCTCGACGTCGGTCCCATCAGGAAGCTTCCAGGCACAGATGGATGGAATCGACGTGTACTCGGAGAAACAGCCCTCCACGTGGACTCCAAGGATCTTCATGCTCTCGCAGGCGTGCTGGTTGCCCGTGTGGCACTGGTAGCAGACGCCGCACGGGATGTGGGTCTCGGCCGCCACCAGGTCACCCGGCTTCAGGTGGGAAACCTGGCTACCCACCTCCATCACCTCGCCGCAGATCTCGTGGCCAAATGTCATCGGCAGCTTGACCCGCTGCGCTGCCCATTCGTTCCAACCGTAGATGTGGATATCCGTCCCGCAGATCGCCGCTGCCTTCACCCGCAGCAGCACATCGTTCGGCCCGACCGCGGGCATCGGCATCTCCACCAGCTCCGCGCCCCTCTCCGGACGGCTCTTCCGTAGCGCTTTCATCTCCACCTCCATTGCTGTTGGGTCACCATTATACCCCTGTCCCACACCTCAATCGAAAAGCCCCTCCCCGCTATCGGGGAGGGGCTGTCCGCCAAACCTGCGCTTCCGCCCTTACCGGACTATCTTCGCCTTGCCGCTCAACACGCCGATGATCTGGCTCTGCAGAGATGCGGTCCAGAAGTCGCTCAAGGCGTTGAACTTGTCGTCCAGGTCACCCTCGCGGCTGACCTTCGCGCCATCGTAATTCAAGATCGCCTGTACCGGCTCCACCCCCGAGGCGGTGGCCAGCCCAATGTACTCCTTTGACCGCCTCTCCGCGAAGTCCAGCATGTTGATCATCGCTCGCTCGCGCCCGATCCCCGTCACGCTGCCGTCCTGGTCGACCTGCGCATCCAGCGAGTAGTACTTGCTCACCAGCGTGGAGGACAACACGTAGGAGTTGATCGAGCCTCCCAGCGTGGCAAAGGCGCCGCTCGGGCCGCCCCCAGCCCTCTCCTTGAAGAAGTTCATGGCCCCCAGGGAGCTGTTGGCGAAGGTGTAGTTCAGGTCCTGCGCCGCGAAACTTGCCTTGACCACGTCCAGGTGCATCCCCATGCCCGCCGCGATCTCGTTCAGCACGATGGTATCGAAGTAGTTCAGGTTCGCCTCCGCGGCCCTCCGGAACAGGTCCGCCAGCGACTGCACCCTATCGATCTGGGGCATCGGTGCCTTGCCCTGGCCGAGACCGATATCCATCGAGTCCTTGGCAACCTCCACCGCCTGGTCCGCGATGCCGTACCACAGCACCGCCTCGGCCAGCATCTGCACCAGTTCATCCTCGTCATTCGGCATGGGCCCATTCAGCTTGGAGTCGGCCATCATTTCCAACCCCTTGGCCAGGATGAGGTTGCCGTAGGACTCGGAGATCACCAGCACGTCTCCCAGGCTCGACGCGCTCTGCGACTGCAGCCGGTCGGCCAGGGCGTCGATCTTGGTCTTGACCGAGGCCATGGAGCTGAGGTAGCTGAGGGCGCGATCCACGCCGCCGTCGATGTAGGTTTGGACCACCTTAGAGGTGTTGAAGGCGATGCTGGCCCCCAGCGCCGCATTGAGGGCCTGGCGGTAGGAGGCGCTCGCCATGCCCTGCCCGTAGTAGGAATCGGCCTTATCCCCCGCCTTCTTGGCATCAAGCAGGACTTCGTCCGTGAAATCGAACTGGTAGTCCATCGGCTGAGAGTTGTACTGCTGAGCATACTGGGAGTAACGAGCGTACCACTCCTTGGCCTTGGACTTCGCCCGCTCGTAAGACACGGAGGGTAGTTCAGGCCGCACCTCCTTCATCCCGTCGGGCTTGAGGAGCGGCTTGCCGGTCAGTAGCTCGTAGGCCTCGTAGATGTCCGAGACCTCCCTGACCTCTACCCCCTGCCGCTTGCCGCGCTCGATGACGTCGACGCTCCTCTTCTCGTTCATGTCCACGTCGTTGCGCTGGCCCGCGGGGATCAGCACCAGCTTCTTCTTGGCGGCCGCCGCGCCATCGATCTTGTGGGGGATGCCACCCACGGGGCCAACGGTGCCGTCGGGGTTGATGGTCCCGGTCATCGCCGCGTCGGTCTTGATCGTGTGCCCAAGGATCGAAGCAATAGTCGCCACGGTCATCAGGGCACCGGCGCTGGGGCCGTCTGCCCTCCCGCCGATATCGTAGGTGTAGCGGAACTCCGTGGGGTCCACGCCCAGCAGGAAGCTGCTCATGATCACAGCCATCCAACCGGCCGCCCGCCACTGGGGTCCGGAGCCTCCGACCTCTTCCTCGAAGAAGCCCACCCGAAGCTCCTTGTTGCTGCCCTTCTCCGCGGCAACTCGGACGCGAGAGATCCCTCCAATGGCCTTGCTGCCATCGCTGCCGGCCCAGAGGGCCGATGCCTCTACCTTGCTTCCAGACGAAGCGGGCAAGGCCACGGTCGTGGTTCCACTAGAGACAGTCCCGCCCGACGAGGCAGCCCCCTTGATGGACTCAGAGCCGGACTGCCCGGCGGCGGGGGTGCCGCCCGCGGCGGGCACGCTCGCCGTGGCCGGCGCCGTCGCGTTGGCGCCCGGGGTCGTAGCGCTGGCCGCTGGCGCGGGCGTGGCGGTGACAACCAGCACCACCGGGGTTGGGCTGGGGCCTGCCGGCGTAGCGCCACTGCAAGCCGCGGTGCCCAGGACAAGGATAACGAACAAACCAAGGACGATACCGAGGGGCCGCAACCGTTTCATACAACCTCTCCCAATTTACCTGTACCCTCACTCTCGACACACGCACGACTCCAGATCGTACGTACTACTCCTGGGACAGCTCCGCGGACCGGGGAATTGGCGTGGTGTAAGGAAGATGAGAGTTTACCATGCGCATCCTAGATCAAGACGTTGCTGATGTAAAGAGCTTCCACACGGTTGAACATTGACATCTTCCTTACTAATGGTGTCCAATGCGATCGACTCTGGAAACCTGGAGGGCCACATATGACTCGCATCGTCCTCGTGCGGCACGGGCAGACGGACTGGAACCGGGTAGAGAGGTTCAGAGGCAAGACCGACGTCCCGCTCAACGCCGTAGGGATCTTGCAGGCACAGCAGGCAGCTAGGGCGATCAGGGAAGGATACATGCCCGTCTCTGCCCTGTACACCAGCCCCATGTCCAGGGCGAAGGCAACCGCCGATATCGTCGGAAAGACGCTCGGCCTTTCCGCGGAGGTGCTGCCCGTACTCGGGGACTACGGCTTCGGCGAGTGGGAAGGGAAGACCCCAAAGGAGGTCAGGGAGCAGTATCCGGAGCAGTACAACCTCTGGATCACCGAGCCTCACCGGGCACGCATACCGGGGGGGGACAACCTCCAGAAACGTCGCGCGGAGCTGACGGCGGCCTTCGACACGCTGGTGGCAGAGAGGCCCGAGGATACTGTGGTGCTCGTCTCCCACCGCATCGTCTCCAAGGTGATCTGCTGCATGCTGCTGGGGCTCAGCAACGCCCATCTCTGGAACGTGGATCTGGAGACAGGCTCCATCAGCCTGTTCCAGCGGCGGAGGTCCGGATGGCTGACCCTGACGCTGAACGACACCTGCCACCTTCGGCCACCCATAGGATTGCCCGAAGGCTCGCCCGCAGAACCGCCTACCGATGAAGCACCATCCCAATAGTCTGGCCTTCCCGTGCCGCGCTTTCAACAGTCCGGCACCGTGATCCCACCAGGTAGACGTCGTTATCCGTTTACGAGCACCGAGGCTAAAGCCGTCGGGCTAAGAAGACGAAGCCCGCTCATGGTCGCTAACAAATNNCAACAGGTGGCTCGCCAGGAGGCTCGCCCTCCCACAGTGTGGACACGCCTGCTAGCCATACCGTGTCAGCTTTATTTGTTAAGGTTCATCAGTGTCGGGCGACGGAACATGACAAAGCTACCTCGGATCTGGTGGATACACCGCCAAGAACACTCTACACCGGAGGGTACACATGAAGCAGGACATGGTCCTCAACATATCTAAGACCGAGGCCGTCTCCCCCGACGGGATGGTTACCTCCATGCACCACCTGGCCTCACAAGCCGGTCTGGAGATGCTCAAGCTGGGAGGCAACGCCGTGGACGCGGCCGTCGCCACCGCCTTCGCCGCCAGCGTCGTCGAGCCCTTCATGAGCGGCATCGGCGGCGTGGCCTGCCTCGTCTTCTACCGTGCATCGGACGGCGCCACGATGGTGGTGGACGGCAGCGGCATCGCCCCGGCCTCGGCTCGCGAAGACATGTTCGAGCTCGCCGACGCCACACACAAGGCCGGCCTGTACGGCTGGCGCGCAACCAAGGGAGACGCCCAGAACCTCGGTCACAGGGCCGTGGCCGTCCCCGGCATGCCCGCCGCTCTCCTGATGGCGCTGGAGCAATATGGCACCCTGAGCCGAGCGCAGGTGCTGGAGCCGGCTATCCGGCTGGCAGAGGAAGGGTTCGACATCGACCTGTACATCGCCTCTTTCATCGCCTTCCGCAGCCCGGATCTGCAGCGCTTCCCTGAGTCCGCCAGGACCTTCTACAAACCCAACGGCGCCCCCTACAAGCCCGCCATGGGCACCGATGTGGCCGAGCGTTTCCGCCAGCCAGACCTGGCGCGCACCCTCCGGCTGCTGGCCGAGCAGGGCGCGGCCGCCTTCTACCAGGGCGAGATCGCCGACCGCATCGTGCGGGAGATGGAGCGGCAGGGCGGCATCCTCAGCCGCGAGGACCTCGCGGCCTACCAGCCCCTGCTGCTCCAGCCCGGCCTGGTCTCCAGCTACCGCGGACTCCAACTCGTGGGCCCGCAGGCGGCCGGCTGCCCCACCCTGTTCGAGGCCCTCAACATCCTGGAGAACCTCGACGTCGACGGCGCGGGCTTCGGCTCGGCGGCGTTCTACCACCTGGTTGCCGAGGCATCCAGGCGAGCATTCCTCGACCGATTCACCTACCTCGCCGACCCCTCCCGCGTCGAGGTCCCCTGGGAAGGGCTCCTCTCCAAAGGGTACGCCCGGCAACTCGCGTCCGGCATCGACCCCAACCGGGCCACTCCGGACGCGCAACCCGGCGACCCGTGGCCCTTCCAGCCGGGCCCCCGCTCCGCGCCCTACCGGGGCAGCGTCGCCGGCCAGGAGACCACCACCCACATGACCGCGATCGACCGCGATCGCAACATGGTCACCCTCACCTCCACCCTGCTCTCGGACTTCGGTTCCAAGGTGACGGTGCCCGATACCGGCATCCTGCTGAACAACGGTATGGCCTGGTTCAACCCGGAGCCCGGCTCCGCCAACTCCATCGCCCCCGGCAAGCGATGCCTCTGGGCGGTGACCCCAACCCTGGCGCTCAAGGACGGCCGGCCCTTCATGGCCCTCGGATCGGCGGGCGGACGGCGGCTCATCACATCCGTCCTGCAGGCGCTCCTCGGCGTCGTCCACTTCAACCTGGGAGTCCAGCAAGCCCTCAACTACCCCAGGGTACACAGCGAGGGCCCCGCAACCTTCGTGGACAGCCTGATCGCGCCCGACACGCTGGAGAGGCTTCGAAAGATGGGCCACCAGTTGGACGTTCGGGAAGAGAACCTCGCGGCATCCGGCTTCGGCAGGCCCAACGGCATCCTGATCGACTCCGACAACGGGGTGCTGCGGGGCGGCGTCAACCAGTACAAGCCCGCCTGGGCCCTCGGCCTCTAACCACCCCCCCACGCACTCCCCATGACACACCCTGAATTTTGGGGT
>DIXP01000073.1:20440-20982 GCA_002436065.1 Chloroflexi bacterium UBA6077 | reverse complement strand
CCTCGTCTATGGCCTCTCCCAACCAAGGAGCCCCCGAGAAGCCTCGGTCCCACACGTGGAGCAGCTTGTCCTTCCCCAGGGCGGCATTCACCTTGTCCAGGACGGCCCTAGCGGCTTCCTGCCCTCGCTGCCGCTCCACCTCCGACCCTTCTTCCACCTCCCCCTCGACTGGTTTGGCATACCAGTGCCAGGCTGCCAGGGCTACCGGCTGCCTCTCTTCTCGGCTCGCCCATCCCGTTATCAGGGCACTGGTCCACTCGAAGCCCGGCACCACGATAGGTCCCCCGGGCTTGCCCCGGTAGTAGCCCTTGCCCATCTTGGGCCTGGGTCGGGCCACCCTCTTGGCCTTGGCGCTGCGCACGGGAGAGAGCCCCTCCAGCTTGGTGCTCTCGGGCTTCTCCAGGACGCTGCCGTCCAGGATGCACAACGCTCGCCCCTCGGCTACCCGCGCAGCCTCCTCCAGCATCACGATCTGCCCCTCCTCCTCCAGGAGGTAGTCCTGGAGGAGGAGGGCCTTCCACTTCTCGCTGTGGATCAGGTTG
>DIXP01000073.1:0-20431 GCA_002436065.1 Chloroflexi bacterium UBA6077 | reverse complement strand
CCTCTAGCTGCCGCTGCTGCCGCCTACTACTATCCATAGGAACAGCCTCCGTAGTGTCTGGTTTCTTCTCAAGACTCCAGATCTACAGAGGCTGTTCCTTGCTTCCTCTTTCCTATTCACGTCCACCCCAAAATTCAGGGTGTGTCATGTATGCCGTGAGATGAATCTCACGGCATGGCAATAGGTCCCGGGATGCCGCGGGATTCATCCCGTGGTGCAGATACCAGTAGGAACGGTCTGGCGCAACACTACCCCGCGCTGTAGACGCTGCTGCCCCCGATGATCACCTCCTCGACCCTGACGTCCCTGATCGCTTCCGGTGGCACCTCCAGGGGGTTCCGGTCAACGACCGTGAAGTCGGCCAGCTTGCCAACCTCGATCGAGCCCATGACCTTTTCGTTGAATCCTTGCCACGCGGCGTCTATCGTCACCGCCCGCAGCGCTTCCTCGGCGGTGAGCCGGAACTCTGGCCCCAGCACCTCCCCGCTTGTGGTCACCCGGTTGACGGCCGCGAAGACGCAGAAGAGCGGGTCTACCGGCGTGACCGGGCAGTCGGAGTGGATGGTGTACCTGATCCCCTTCGCCAGGGCGGACTTCAGCGGGCTGATCCTGGCGGCGCGCTCCGGGCCCATGAAGATCGCCTTGTGACGATCGCCCCAGTAGTAGGTGTGCGACACGAAGAAGGAGGGAGTCACTCCAAGTTCCGCCATCCTGTCCAGTTGGTCCTCCCGCGCCATCTGGCAGTGCTCGATCCTGTGGCGGGCATCGGGCCTTGGGTACTCCTTCTGAGCGAGGCTGTAAGCATCGAGGATGGCGTCGATGGCTGCGTCCCCATTGCCGTGCAATGCGATCTGGAAGCCGGCCTTGTGGGCGGCCAGCACTATCGGTGTCATCTTGTCTGGCGGAGTGACCGGGTAGCCGCAGTAGCTGCTGTCGCCCCGATAGGGGATGTGGTAGGGCTTGCTCAGCCAGCCTGTGTAGCCCTGGATAGACCCATCGCCGATGACCTTGGCCGGGCCGATCTTGAGGCGGTTGTCACCAAAGCCCGTCAGGAAGGTTGGACCCTCCCCTTTCTCCCCCAGCAGCAGGTCGGCCCCGATCATCATGTTGATGCGGATGGGCACCGCTCCCTGCGCCACGGCCCTCTGATAGGCCACGATATCGTCCCTGCTGCCGATGCCTTTGAGCGCCACGCCTGCGTCGTAGGCCGTCGTCACGCCCACCTTCATGTAATCCCTGGCGGCCAGCGCCATCGCCTCCATCCGCTGCTCCATGGTGAGCGGCGGTACGAGGCCGAAGACCAAGGCCTGTGCAGGCATCTCCTCCAGCACACCGTCGGGTTCGCCGGTCGCCGGATCTTTCCTGATGACCCCGCCGACGGGACTCGGCGTGTCCTTCGTTATCCCTGCCAGCTCCAGGGCGCGGCTGTTGGCCGCGTTGAAGTGGCCGGAGATGTGGTTGATGAAGACTGGGTGCTCGGTGGAGACCCTGTCCAGGTCGTGGCGAGTCGGATGGCGCTTCTCGGCTATCTTGGTGTCGTCGTAGCCGTACCCCATTACCCACTGGCCCTTGGGGGTCCTGCTCGCCCGCTCCTTCAGCACCTCCACCAGGTCGCTCATGCTGCTTACTGGGCCCAGCGGCGGGCAGTTGAGGTTCGACTGGAGCAGGACCCAGTTCCCATACATACTGAAGTGGTTGTGGGGCTCGATCAGCCCGGGCAGCATCGTCTTGTCCGCCAGGTCGACCACCCTGGTAGCTGGTCCAGCCAGTTCCCTCATCGCGGCGTTGGAGCCGGTAGCCACTATCTTGTCCGCCATCGTGGCCACGGCCTCGGCCCTGGGGTTTGCCGGGTCCATGGTGACGATGGTACCGTTGAGGTACACCACCTCGGGACAAAGAGAGTCCTTGCTCGCCATTTCATCCCTCCCTGACACAAGGGTTGTTTGGGCAGGCGGCTCACGCCGCCTGCCCTTGCCACCGTATCGACCTGCTAACTCGTCCCCTTGCCTTCCATGATCTCGCGTGCTCGCTGGAAATGGGGCTCCCACCTCTTCTTGAACCAGAGATAGTACGCCGCAACCCACAGAAACACTGGTCCGACGACCAGCAGCAACCACATGGCGAAGTAGTACAGCAGTACCCCGCCGGAACCTGTACCTGCCGGAGGCCATGCCATGGTTCGTTCCTCCTCTCAATGCGCTTCTTGCGTTCGCATCAGTGGGCGATCCGAGGCTTTGCCTCGGGCGATTGCTCCGGTAGAGTGGGCGCGCTGCTCTTCAGTATCTCCCAGATGGAGAGGCTGTAGTTGCCGCGGCCACGGGTCAGCAAGCTGGCGATAACGGTGCCCACCGCCAGGAACACCACTGTCAGGTAGATAGGCGGTTGGTCCGGCATGGCGAACTGCGAGATGAATATGCCGGCAGCCCCGCACAGGATGCCAAAGAAGGCGCCTTCCCGTGTGATCCAGTGCCGACCGGCCAGCAGCATCCCGAATATGATGGCCAGCACCATCACGGAGCGGAAGGTGAAGGCGAAGACGTTGGCCACCACGATCGTCCGCACCGTGATGGCGATAAAGACTGCAGCCGCCATGATGACCACCATGGATAGGCGCGCCACAACCAACTGCTGGCGGTCGGTCGAGTTGGGCCTGGCGACCTTGTACAGGTCGTTGACCACGAAGAGCGGCATCATGGCCAGGCCCGGTCCAAGGGTGGATAGCGCCGCTGCCAGAACCGAAGCCAGGATGAGCCCGGCGAACAGTGGGTTAATGGCCATGGTGAGGGTGGGCAGCGCCATCAGGGGAGTCACGCCCGGGAATTTGGCCGCGGCAACCACCCCCATGAGGGCGAAGGGCATGGAGTAGAAGGCGCACATGGCCGCGGCCAGCCAGAAGCCCTTCTCCGCCTCCTTATTGGAGGCTGCCTGGTGGACTTGCTGGAAGCTCATCACCATCACGCCGAGGCCGAGCGTCCACCACCATCCGGCCAGATTGTTGAAGCCCATCCCATCCACGCTCAGGTACTTGGGATCCAGCCCTGCCACCAGAGCATCCCAGCCGCCAACGTAGCTCAGCACCACCGGTATGGCGATGATGGCCGCCGCGTTCTGGACGACGGCGTGGATGAGGTTGGTCCAGGCGGTGGACACGATCCCGCCGGCGAGACTGTACAGCCCCGTCGTGGCCAGCATGGCGAAGAGTCCCAACTCGTAGGGGATCCCGAGGACGGCAGCCATGATGCCCGCTCCCCCCACCAACTGCATCGCCATCACGATCAGGTTCTGGAAGATCAGCAGGAGGGAGGTCATCACCTGGGTCTGGACGCCGAACATCTTGCCCAGCATCGCCGCTGGAGTGAGGGAGACTGTGAAGCGAATGAACTTGAGGAGTGTGAATACCGTGAGGATCAACCCCGCGGCGAAGAAGCTGGCGTAGAAGCCGGTGTAGATGCCCTGGGTGTAGGCCGTCTGGGAAATACCGATGGAGGTGCCCGTCCCCTCCCAGGAGCCGATCAGCGTCATCGCCACCAGGATGAATCCCATCTTGCTGCTGGCAATCAGGTAGTCGCTGGTGCTCTTGACCCTGCTGCTGACCCACAGCCCAACTACGGTCACCAAGATCAGATAGCCCACAATGATGGATAGGACTGTTACGTTGACATCGCCCATCCTTTTCCTCCTAATGGATCGCCGACGTTCGAGGCTAAGGTGCCTTTTGGTCTGTGTTCCAATGGAAAGCGGGTATCGATTACGAGACCGGGTGCGCGAGAACGGGATCTAGCTTGTGCTTGCCTCATCGGACGGGCTAGGGGTCTTCGATTAAGGGCTGCCAACCCTATTCGATAGCCAAGTTATTGGTGCTCATCTCCTCCTAAAAGAATGCGGACGGCTTACCACCCCGCGGCGATGCCCGGCCTCAACGGGTCCACACCGCCGTGCAGCCGACCGGTTTCCGGGTGTAACAGGATGCCCAGCGGCCGGGAGAACTGCTCGGCATGGAGCGATTCCTCCACCACCTGCACACGGTGGCCCAGCCCTCGCAGCCCCGCGACCGTCGGTTCGGGGAGCCGGGAATCCAGCAGCAGCTCAGGGGTGCTGCAATCGATACGCGGCGCGGCGATGGCGTCCTGGACTCCCAGCCGATGATCCACGACGTTCGAGACAACCTGGGTGACGGCGTTGATGATCCGCCGCCCTCCAAGGGCCCCTATCGCCAGCAGGGGGCGGCCGTTCTTCAGCACCAGCAGTGGAGTCATGTTGTGCAGGCCGCGCTTGCCCGGCGCGATGGAGTTGGGGTGGCCGGGCTCCGGATCGAACCACTGCATGGCATTGTTGAGCAGCACCCCTGTCTCGGGAACCATCGCCCCTGAGCCGAAGGCGTCCACCAGAGTGAATGTGAGGCTGACCGCGTTGCGCTCGCGGTCGACGGCGCAGAGGTGGGTGGTGGAGCTGCCGCCACCCCCTGCGGAGCCCTTGAGACCGCCGGCGTTTCCAGGAGCGGTCTCTTCTTGGAAGGCCCATGGGTTGCCTGGCTGCACCTCTTGGGCTGCCCTATCGAAGGCGATGCCCTCCCGCCGCTTGGCCGCGTACTGCTTGGACAGCAAGCCCTTCCATGGAACGGGCACCTGCTTGGGATCGGCCACGTAGCAGTAGCGATCGGCGAAGGCTTGGCGGAACACCTCTGCCCGCAGATGGAGGGTCTCCAGCCCAAGAGGATCGTCAGGGCCGACGTCGAATCCCTCTAAGAGGCTCAGACTATGAAGGGCGGTCACGCAGCCGCTGGCGCCGGGGGCCCCAACGACTCGATGGCCTCGATAGTCGACGGACAGACCGCCCTCGTGAACGGTGGCCCGATACCGCGCGAGCTCTTCCTCCGTGATGAGCCCCCCGTGCTGCTCCATGGCCCGCGCGATAGCCCGAGCAATCTGCCCCTGGTAGAAGCCCTCGGGGCCTCGTTGAGCGATCAGCCGGAGCGTGCGGGCAAGGTCGGGCTGAAGAAGCCGGTCGGCCGGATGGCCAAGTGTCCAGGACCTGAGGGGGAAGCCGGCGGGCAGGAAGACGGAGGCGGTGGATGGGAAGCGGCTCAGGACATCCATGCAGATGCCGATGTAGAGGGAGAGCCCCCAGTTCATCACCACACCCTCTTCGGCGTAGCGAATCGCCGGTTCAACTGTCCTGCGTAAGGGGATGGTGCCGAATCGGTCGAGGGCAAGGGCCAGGCCGGCAACCATCCCTGGAATCGCGGCGGCCCGATAGCCCACCTGGTTGGCGTCGCCCTTCACCCTGCGCCAGCCGAACATCCCGGGCCCTGACTCGTTCGCCAACTCGTACGTGTCGGGGGTGGCCGACATGGGGGCGTCCATGGCGAAATCGACGACGAAGTCGCGCCCTGTGGATGCCTGGTGGAAGACCATCAATCCCCCACCGCCGATCCCGCACAGATGAGGCTCCACGACGGCTAGGGTGAAAGCCGTGGCGACGGCGGCGTCCACCGCGTTGCCCCCCTGCCGAAGTACCTCCAGCCCGGCTTCGACTGCCAACGGATGGGTGGCTGCCACCATGCCGTTGTCCGCTACCGGTTCATCCTTCGCGATCCTCTGGACGCTCCTTGACATGGTCACCTCCCCTGCATGTAGCTGAGCCTAGCCACAATGGTATCAGCCGTGGAAAGGGTAACCAGAGTCAGGCATCATGGACCGGCCGCTTATGCAGCCATAACCGAGAAACGGGGGCAGGCGCGCTCGCCTGCAAGGAGCGTTAGTCTGCTACTGGCACTCCCAATCTGATTAGAGCATCTTCGTTGGTCCATGTCAAGCCCAATGTACGATTGCCCAGCGCCCGCGAGGGTGAAATTCGGCCTGCTGCTGGTCGTTACCAAAAAGCAACCATGGTAACGACCAGCAGCAGGCTGATGTGTAGTGGAGTCGGCTAACGACCGAGAGAGGCCGCTGGACAGCAGCCGATCGGCGCCTACTTCCTGAGGTCGCCGACGACGCCCTTGACGTTGGCCTCGATCTCCGCCCAATGCTTGGCGTACTCTGGCTGGGCTATGAAGCGCAGGCCAAGACCCATATCATCCATCTTCGCCTTCAGGTCTGGGTTCTCCACTGCCCTCTTCGCCGAAGCGCTCAGGACGTCGACGACTTCCTTGGGGGTACCGGCGGGCAGTGCAAGCCCTCTGGTGTCGACGAAGACGTGGTCGATCCCCTGAGCCACGGCGGTCTTGACGCCCGGGTGGAACTTGCTCTCCTCCTTGTCAAGCACCGCGATAACGCGGGTCTGATTGCTCTTGACAGGACCGACCTGGAAGGCCGAGCTGAGGTGCGTGGCATCGACGTCGCCCCTCAGGACAGCGGTCAGGGCGTCAGGGTTCCCGCTGAAGTGGACCACGCCGAACCTGGCGCCGGTCGTCTTCTCCAGGGTGGTGATGCCCACGTGATCCGGGTTGCCGAACCCGGCGGTCCCGAACTTGATCGCCTCTGGCTTGGCCTTCGCGGCTGCGATCAGCTCCGGGAGGGTCTTGTACGGGCTATCCGCCTTGACCGCGATGGACTCGGGATCGTTCACGAAGCTGGCCAAGGGCAGGAAGTCCTTACCCGAGTAGATCGCCTTGCGCTCCGGATCCACATAGGTGAGGATCGAGGAGGGCAGCGACGACGCAAAGAGAGTGTAACCGTCGGGCTTGGCCCGCACGAACTCTGTCAGCGCCACCTGGGAGGAGGCTCCCGCCTTGTTGACCACGACAACGGGGGTCCCCAGATCCTTCTCCATGATGGAGGCGATGATGCGGGCACCCAGATCGACGGCTCCGCCTGCGGCGTAACCAACCATGATGGTGATAGTCCTCCCCTTCTCGGGGAACTGGGTCTTCGTGGCTGGTGCCGAAGTGTCTTGGGTGGGAGCTTTGGTCGCCACAGCCGCGGGTGCCGTCGCCTGCGCCGCGGGCTTGGTCGGCTCAGCGGGTTTCGACGGAGCGGGTGTGGCTGGGATCGAAGGGGTTGGCGTAGATGGTTGGGCGCACGCGGCTACACTCGCCGCTGTAAGCGTCATGCTCAGCAATAGGTAGAGAAACCTGTGAACCATTGCAGTTCTCCCTGTCTGTCTCTGAGACTCATCCTTGGTTCTGAATGAGCGTGCCCGTCGAAACAGTCGACAGGCCAGCCTCCTGCCCTTTGCCCTCCTGCCCTGAGGATCGGCGCGACACCTCCTGCTGCTCGACTAACCCTACCAGGATATCGCCTGTGTTCTCCATGTCCTGCCTGACCAGGGCCTCCACTACATCCGCCCCACCCTCCACCAACGCCGCCACGATCTGGCGGTGGTCATCCAACGCCTTTTTGGCCATACCCGGCAGCGCATAATACAGATGGTGGTAGCTGGGAGCCTTGCCCTGGAGCATCTGGGATATCTCCTGGAGCTGCCGGTTGCCGGAGCATTCGACCAGAGTTGAATGGAACTCCCTGTTGATGCTCCTGAGGGTCTCCATATCTCCGGCCACCATTGCTGATTCGGCGCGATCCATGATGCCCCGGAGCGACTCCAGCAGCCACGGAGTCGCTCGCTCGGCGCACAGCCGCGCGGCGTAGCTATCCAGCACCGCCCTCACGGCATACAGCTCCCGCATATCCTTCGAAGAGTAGGGTCTGACTACGAACTCCCGGTGGGGGATCCGAGTAACCAGCCCCTCTGCTTCCAGCCGCATGAGGGCGTTGCGGACCGGCATACTACTGACCCCAAACTGCTCACCAATCTGGGCACATATCAGCCTTTGCCCTGCACGCAACTCTCCGGAGGTTATGGCGTGGCGCAGCTGCTCGTAGACTCCCTGTTCTTTGGAGAGGTTGTGGAGTGACGTGAAGCTGGATTCAGTGAAGTTGTTCAAGACAAACCTCTTGAGCTAGTGGGTTCACAGTGATAGGATATCACCGATCGCCGATACGGGACAGGAGATAACATATGGCGAGGGCGATGTCAAGGGTTAGACCAGGCTGGTACAAGAAGAAAGGAGATGAGGATGAGACTTACCCATCACGTCGCAGCGGTTGTCGCGATACTGTCCTCGGCGCTGCTGGTCGCCGCATGCACACAGGCGGCACCTGCGGCAACACCAACCACAGCGGCGGCAAAGGCCGCCGAGCCCACCAAGGCCCCAGCTCAGGCAACGGCGCCCGCGGCAGCACCGACCAAGCCCGCTGCCGCGCAGCCCACCGCCGCCAAGCCCGCGGAGCCCACCAAGCCCGCTGCTGCCCCCACCAAGACGGTGGACTTCCCCGCTAAGGGCAGGCCAATCACCATCCTCAACCCCTGGGCTGCCGGTGGAGGCAACGACCTGACCTGCCGGCTGGTCGGCGCCTTCATGGAGAAGGACCTGGGGGTCCCCGTCCAGGTCCTGAACAAGCCGGGGGCAAGCTCTCAGGTAGGCACGACGGAGTTCGTCCAGGCCAAACCCGACGGCTACACGATCCTACTTGCCAGCATGCCCACCGCCTCGCTGACCTATCTGGATGCCGAGAGGAAAGCCGTCTACACCCGCAAGGACTTCCAGCCCATAGCCAACCTGGTGCTCGAGACCGGCAGCATCGCCGTCAAGACGGGGTCCAAGTACGACACCCTGAAGGATCTGTTTGACGCGGCCAAGGCTAACCCCGGAAAGATCAAGATCGGCCACACTGGCTTCAACAACACCCTTCTCGATGTCCTCGCGATACAAAAGGCTACAGGAGTGGATTTCGCCCACGTTCAGTTCGACGGGTCCGCTCCCCAGGTCACCGCCATGCTGGGTGACAACATCGATACGATCTCTTCCTCCGCTGGTGCCTACGCCAGCTTCCAGAAATCCGGACAGGTGAAGATACTCGGACTGATGGCGGAGAAGAGGAGCAAGTTCTATCCTGACTCCCCAACCTTCAAGGAGCAAGGATACGACATCGTGTCCAACTCCACGCGAGGGTTCGCGGCGCCGGCCGGCACCCCGAAGGAGATCATGAATATCCTGGAAGGCTCCCTGAAGAAGGCGCTAGCGGATCCCGAAGTGCAGAAGAAGATCGACGACATGATGCTGGAGATCCGATTCCAGGGCCAGGCCGAGTTCTCCGCCCACTGGGACAGCGACGACGCCAGGGCGGCGAAGCTGCTGGAGAACTTCAAGATCAACTGAGTGCTGTATCCGGTAAGCCCGGTGGTTTATGGCCGTGAACCAATAAACCTGACAGTAGCCCGAGGAGGNNGACTCCAACAGGTGGCTCGCCAGGAGACTCGCCCTCCCGCAGTGTGGACACGCCTGTTAGCCATACCGTGTCAGCTTTATTTGTTAAGGTTCATCAGGGCCGCGATCGGTATGTCTATTTCGGCAACGACCATCAACTGCCGGGCTTACCGGATACATGCTTGGTGGACGGACTACTCAGGGAACCGAATGAGACTATAGATCGCGCGGATGTCACGGTTGGCACACCAAGACTGGTAATGCGCCCGTGCCATCCGCGGATTAGCTCTAACACGCTCTAGGGAGATTGCCACACATGCGCGAAAACATGCTGAAGCGAATGATCGCCGAGGGCAAGACCGCCGTTGGGGCCTACATCCTGTTCGTGGACCCCCAGATCGTGGAGTTCATGGGAGTCGCTGGTTTCGACTACTACTTCGTCGATGGCGAGCACTGCCTCATGAGCTTCGAGACGATTTGCTCGCTCGTGCGGGCCGCCAATGCCGCGAGCATCGAGCCGGTAGTCCGGGTGCCGGTGAACGAGCCGTCGATCATCCTGCGCTACCTCGAGACCGGAGCCTGGAACGTGGTCGTCCCTCACTGCAACACTGGCGACGATGTGCGCCGCGCAATGAGCGCCGCGAAGTACCCGCCGATGGGGATACGGGGCGCCAACTCCATGTCCAGGCCAGCCAGGTACGGGCTGACCCAGACTCCCGCGGAGTACTTCGCCCAGGCCAACAAAGAGACGATGATCATACCGCTGATCGAAGAGGCAGCGGCCGTGGATAACATCGACGAGATCCTCTCGGTGGAGGGCCTCGAGGCCATCTTCATCGGTGCGGGCGACCTGGCGCTGACGATGGGTTACCCGGGCCAGATGTCCCATCCAGCCGTTCGTGAAAAGGCCGACCTGGTGATGCGCAAGGCCGTGGAGCGCGGGGTCGCGGTGCTGGCCAGCGGGCGCACCCCCGAGGACGCACGCCGGGCCGTCGAGCAGGGAGCGAAGATGATCCTGGGTTACCCTGGGTTGATGATGGCATCGGCCTGCAAAGACTATCTGGAAGCGGTGCGCCGGCCGTAATGCCAACGCGCAGTCGACTGGATCCGCCGGATCCATCGAAACGCCACCCGCAAGATAGAGAGGAGAGAGTGAGCGTGAGACTTCGCGTGGCTGCCATTCAGATGAACACGCAGGACAATAAGGAATCGAACGTCGCCCGGGCCGAGACGCTGATTGATGAAGCAGCGGCGGGAGGGGCACGGTTCGTCGCCATGCCCGAGTACTGCAACTACCTTGGGGAAGACAAGCCTGGCAACGCCGAGTCGATCCCGGGCCCTACCACGGAGCGCTTTCGGCGGAAAGCCATCCAACACGGGATCTACCTGCATTGCGGCAGCGTCATCGAGACCGGTCCCAACGGCAAGGTCTACAACACCACGGTGGTGTACGACCCCAAGGGCAATGAGCTGGGTCGGTACAGGAAGATCCACCTCTACGATGTCTCCCATCTGGGCGGCCAGTACTGCGAATCGACGGTCGTGGAACCTGGAGACGGTGTGGTGACCGTGGACGTGGATGATTGGCGGGTGGGTCTCTCCATCTGCTACGACATCCGGTTCCCCGAGCTGTACCGCGCCCTGGCCGAACGAGGCGCCCAGATACTGATGATACCCGCAGCTTTCACCCTGTACACCGGGAAGGACCACTGGGAGGTGCTGCAGAGGGCGCGTGCCATAGAGAACGCGGCCTTCGTCATTTGCCCCGCCCAGTTCGGCTCTCACCCGCCCGCCAAGCAGTCCTTTGGCAACACCATGGTCATCGATCCGTGGGGAACGGTGATCGCCAGGGCGCAGGAGGGAGACACCGTTGTCCTCGCCGACCTGGACATGGAGTACCGGAGCGAGGTGCTGAAGAAGGTCCCTGCCCTGGATCACCGCCACCCCCTGTTCGGAGGTCCCGTTGGCCGTGCCGGGGTTCACGGCTAGAGCAGGCATCTGGCGGGCCATTGGCGTACGCCGACGAATTGAGGAGAGTCCACGGTGATAGTATGAACTCCCGAAAGACCACGCTGTCCACGGAGTTGAGGGGGATCGGCGGCGCCATCGTGGACGCGGTTGCTACCGACATCGCCGAGATCGAGGAACTGGAATTCCCCGTCTACGCACGGGGCGTGTCGGCCATCACGACAAAGGCGTTGGCGACAGATGGCGAGATCAACACGCCGGTGCAGGTGGGTGGGGTGCCGGTTAACCCAGGCGACCTGCTAGTTGCCGACGTCAATGGGATCCTTGTGCTGCCTCAGGAGCTCGCTTCCAAAATCATCGAGGCGCGCGAGAAGCGGGAGGTCTGGACCCGCGCCGAACTGCAAAAGGGCGCAAGCCTCTCCGAGCTCACTAAAGCAGCGGAGAAGCTTGCCGCTCAACTGCGGAACGCCTAGGCAAGTCAGCGGCACGCAAGGCTGTTATCTTGATACTGCGTTGTCCCTCATAGCGAGGAGTGAAGGGCCCCCAGTGACATGGAGCTCCTTCACTCCTCGCCATAAGTGCTATTCTGTCCCTGGCCGGAATGGGTGGAGGGGTAGGGTCGAAATGAATGGCGGTCTGGGGTGCAAGGAAACGGGCTCTGGCGGCGGCCGGAGCCCGTTGACGTAGACTGAAGCGTAGAGTTGATCGGCAAATTACTCCTGATCGAGCTCGGCGATGGCCTTGCGGATAGTGGTCTCGCCGATTAGGGACTTCTTGTCGATGAGGCCGGCCATAAGGGCAGTGGTGCAGACCCGGTTGATGCGTCTGGGCAGGCCCTTGGTTTAGCCGAAGAGGCGAGCGATTGCGTCATCGGTGAAAAGTGGGCCGGCGGTGTAGCCGGCCACCCAGACCTGGTGCTTGACGTAGGCGACGGTTTCGCCCAGGTCGAGCGGGCCGAGATGGTAGCGGACGGAGAGGCGCTGGGCGAGCGGCTCGTGAACAGCCAGCCGGAGGATGCAGCGAAGGTCTGGATGGCCGACCAGCAGGAGTCCATCTGGTCGCTGAAGAGGAGCCGGAGCTGCTCCAGCATCGGCTGGGTCAGGAGGTCGGCCTCGTCCAGGATCACCACGGGGGCGCGGTGCTTCTGAGTAGCGAGGTTCTGGAAGGCGCTGCGCAGCGGGCGACCATGCGAGGCTTGCCGAAGGGGACCTGCTGTCCCAGGGCAGCGAGCAGTTCTCAGTAGATGCCGGTGATGCCGATGGTGGGGTTGGCGACGTAGAGGACCAGGTAGCGGTTGGGATCAAGGCCCGCGGCGAAGGCCCGGACGGCGGTGGACTTACCCGAGCCGACTTCACCAGTGACCAGGCCGAAGCCGTGCCCGCGCAGCAGGTAGGTGAGCCTGGCCGAGAGCTTGGCCTAGCCAGCGGCTGGGAAGAGATCCCGGGTGGGGATGGTCTTAGAGAAGGGGTGGCGGGTGAAGCCGTAGAACTCCTGGAACATCTTTAGACCTCCAATTTGTCGGGTGCAGGCGGCTTGGGACCTGGCAGGAGGCTGGCGAAGGAGAGGCGACCGAGGGCCTGCTGACTCGCCGAGAGCTGCTCGGCCCGCAGCGCGGCCAGGAAGTCGATCTGGGGCTTGGCCTTGGCCGATACTGACAGCTCACTGTCGAGGCCCCGGACGGCCAGGTGACGCGCCCGGCCCTGGAACAGAACAGTCGCCCGGCCCAACGACTTGCCGTCCAGATAGAGTCCCATCTCAGCCAGGTCGAAGGGGCCAAATCGCAGTTCCAGGGTACGCCCCACCAGGTGGGAGGGGACCTGGTAGCGGTTGCCCTGGAGGGAGATCGTGGCGTCCTTGCGCACGGTGCGCTTCTCCCGCTAGAGGAAGGCACGGCGTAAGGTCTCGGGGTCCGTGGGCCTGACCTGGTCCATGCCAGCGGCAAAGCGGGCGAGAGGGGAATCTAAGCATATCCTGGAAGGTGGCCGCTCTGTGGAGATGCCAATTGTGAGGACTCGAAGACGGCATCGGAGTGAAGGCTCAGAGAGACGAGGAACTGCCCCACTCAGTTGATAGCAGGCGCTTGAACCCTTGGACGATCCCAACTATTCCCATGTGGCAGCTCTGCCAGCAGGTCCGCGTGTTCCAGACCCGTGGACCAGTCCAATCACACCCGCGTAGGTATCAGAGTCTCGATGGTACAGGTTGTCGGTTGCAGTCGATGACTACGACGCTGATCCTATATCCTGGTGGTATCTTTGTCGTCAGATGATGTTTGAGTTCCTCTGGAGTGGCGAATCTCTGGGGTTTGGGGAATTCATTGTTCTTGTACCAAAGCACGAGAAACAGTCCGTCACGTGTCCTCTTGGAGTCCATGTATGCAGGCAACTGCTTCTCGATGCCATGTTCTATCCGATCGTTGTGAGCGTTCTTGAGTTCGATGCAGATTCGATAGAGATCCTCGCCAGCATGCGAGCAGGTGAAATCGACGTTCCCGCCAGCCGCGTTCGGCTCGCGCGCGAGATCGATACGCTTGAACTCGAGAGTTCGCTTCATAGTAAGCTCCACTAGATCCTGAGCGGCGATTTCCGGCGCAGGTTCTGCGCGGGAACTATCCCAAAGCATTCGCTGGCCGATCCCTTCTCGTAAGGGAGCCTCGACGTGAGTCTCTATTAGATTGGCCACGAACTGGCGGAGTAGGACGCTGCTACTTATCTCCACTTTCGATAGGCGAGCGAGTTCTGTCGAGAAGCCATCTGATAGGACTAGCTCGTTCATGCGGTCCCTGTGGTGACGCCTGACCCAGTCTAGACTGTCCACATTGGTTAGAAGATTGATGGCTGAGTAGATCGGCTCTCCACTATTGCGTGTGAAGTTGACCATGTGATTGGACAGAATATTGATGGTCAAATTGGATCTTTCGATGATAAGCGGAAACTGGTCAGGAGTTTCCTTCTGCAACCTCCAAAGAAGTTCCCACACCCTCTCCTTGTAAGGGTAGTAGACTCTGCCGATTCTCGCAGTCTTCTCGCCGAAATCTACCCTGACAACCGAACCATCTTTAAACTCGAAGTCAGGATGGAAGAATTCATCGAACTCGGCAACTATGAGTGTCGCCGGGGTGGGACGTGCTATGGAATCGGAGAAAGCGGCTATTGGCAATCCATCAATGACAATGCCGGAGCCAAAAAGAGCAAGGTAGATTGGATCTTCAAGTGGATTGACTATTCGTGTGAAGTGGAGTCGACATCCTGGAGACACCTGAAGAGTAACAGACTCCTTGTCCATATCACAAAGAGCCACTGTATCAACTATAGTTCTTATGTCAGTCGAATCCGCTTCCTCTGTGGGGAATGGGTTTCGCTCTAGGCTCACTCCCTCAACACCTAGTTTCCCGACGGAGAAATCAATCTCTTCCTTCATGTGAGGACGGATTTCCTCCGGGATAACGGACTTTAAGTCAGTCAAGATGTCCCTTAGCTGTTGCCGCGTACTCAGCACAAAGATGCCATTGTAGAAGAGCAACAAAGGCAAGAGTTTTCCAACTATTCCTCGATGTGTAGTCCGAGTAGTCTCAGACACAATCGTAGGGATTATCTGGTCGTGCCTGTTTTGTGAGACAAGAAGATTGATCTCCCAGGACACGTATACCGCATATGCGTCGTTCAGTGCTTCAACGAGGAGATCGGTTTGCCCGTTCGGGCCACTAGGCTCGATTGTGTCAAGCTGTGACAAGACAAACCGCTTCCTTGTGTCAATATGGTGGGATTGTTCTGAAGAAAGCTTCCATGCGTAGGCCTCGTACGCCCCGCGTAGTGTCCCGATCTCAATGTCTAGCAGCAACAGCTTGACTTCGTCCGGGAGTCTTGTGCGCCCCAACGCTGAGCTGATCAATTCCATGAGTTCCTGGAACAATGACAGATCAAGGGTTCTCGCTAGGTCCCTGGCGACGTCTGGGATGATCTGCCGGCAGATTGCTAGAGGCCCGACGGCAACCGAGTTCCCCTTCTCATCGTGCCCCTCGAACTGACATCGAACCCAATCTCCTGAGTTGATCCGAACGATGAACAAGCCAGTAATGGGCCGGAAACAAACCAACTCCAGATACGCCTTCAGTACACTAAGAAGTATCTTCCCAGGCAGAAGGTGGCCGCGCTTACGCGAGTCGAAATAGGGCTTGATCGCCTTCATGCAGTCAACTAGGTTGGCTTCTGTGCACACACCCAACTTCATGGCTCGGAGCCTCCTCTCTGGAGTTGCCATTCGGATTATACGCTTCGTTCTGGTATCCAGATATGGCACGTCCCAGAGCATCCGCTGGATGTGACCCGTGTCTGGCGAATGACGGTCTCTTGGATCCTGGTTATGCGCTCCTGTCTTCTGGAGGCTAGGGCGTATTTTCAAAGACTGGCATACTTAAGGTATGCACAGAGGAGACTTAAGGTATGCACAGAGGAGACTTAACCAACGACCAGTGGGAGAGGCTTCAGCCGCTGCTCCCACCTCAGAAACCGCATACTGGGCGACCAGCCCAAGACCATCGTCGCATAATCAACGGCATCCTGTGGGTACTCCGTACGGGAGCACCTTGGGCTGATCTACCCGATCGGTACGGTCCCTGACAGACGGTGGCCACCCGTTTCTACCGTTGGCGCAAGGCCGGCATCTGGGATCGCATCCTGAAGGCTCTCCAGCAGGAGGCCGATGCCGAGGGTGAGCTTGACTGGGAAGTCCACTACGTCGATGCCACGGTCGTTCGAGCCCACCAGCACTCGGCTGGAGCGAAAAAAGGGGCTCGGCGAACAACCAAGCTCTAGGCAAGAGTCGAGGGGGCATATCGACCAAGGTACACCTACGGGCAGAAGGGGGCAGCAAGCCCATGACCTTCATACTGACGCCTGGTCAACGGCACGAAGCCACGGTGTTTGAGCCACTCATGGAGCAAGGTTCCGTCAAGCGAGAGGGTCCTGGACGACCGAGGCAGCGTCCCCATCGGGTGGTGGGTGACAAAGGGTACAGCAGCCGGAAGATCCGAGGGTATGCCCGAAGACGGGGGATCAGGATCACGATCCCCCCGCAAAGAGAACGAGCATCGCACAGGTCCCTTTGATCGAGCCATATACCGTACCCGTAATCAGGTCGAGCGGCTGATAAACCGGTTCAAGCAGTTCAGGCGATTGGCCACACGCTACGAGAAGCAGGCCGACAACTATCGGGCAATGTGGACTATCGCTGCCATCCTACTGTGGCTATAGTTTGCGAATACGCTCTAGTCGATCTCTTGGGCTATATCCCAGTCGACCTGCATTAGCATCTCTCGGAAAGCCCGCACGTTAGGAGTGACGTGCTTGGCCTCTAGTGTGATGAGATTAATAGAACATCGCATCGGTACTCCTGATATGCGTAGCCGCCTGACCCGCTTGCCTGCCAACTCGGTATCTATAACATAGTTGGAGATTATCGCTATTCCTAGTCCTGCCTCTACCGACTTGATAATAGCCGCATTGTTGTTCATTTCCGCAATGACGTTCATTGTTGTCGTTGTTCCGCTGGACGCTAGCGCCTCTTCCACACGTGATCGCACGGAAGCCTCTCGTTCTCGAGCGATTAGAGGTTCGTCCGCCAACTGCCATGGTTCGATGAAAGAAAGCTCAGCCCATCGGTGCTTTGGAGAAACGATCACACAGAGTTCATCCTGCATCAGAGGGATGCTCTTCAAGCGAGTATCCTGGTAAGAGCCAGTGATAATGCCCAGGTCAAGCTGTCCTTCCAGTACGTGGTGTGCAATTTCAGGCTCATTATCGATGAGCACCCGCAAACTAACCTGTGGGTATTCATTCGCGAACTGGCGTAGCAATTTGGGCAGTATGCCTACACCAACGGTCGCGATAGCACCAACCTTGAGTGGGCCTTGGCACATGCGCTGAAGCTCAGCCAAGTCACCACCGAGTTCGTCAAATAGTACCAGCACACGTTCTGCATATTTATAAAGAAGATGACCCGCTGGGGTGAGGATAAGAGATCTTCCGATTTGCTCGAAAAGAGGGGCACCAATCTGCCGCTCAAGCTTGCGTACCTGAACGCTAATCGCAGGCTGGCTAATGTAGAGCACTTCCGCAGCTCGCGAGAAGTTGAGAAGACGAGCCGCCGTCACGAAAGTTCGCAACAGGTTGGTGGACACGTCCATGAGCACACCCGCAAATCATAATACCAGCTATATCATATCTATATTGGACTGCCTATGTAATCCTTGATAGGCTGCAAATCGCCGCGGTGATGCTTTCAAGTGGGGTTCCAACCACAATCGGGGTGAATACTGCAACGCCTGCCAGTGGCTCTGGGTAAGAGCCCTGGCAGTAGGTGGATTGCTCTGGGTATATGTCGTCCCTCGAGTATGAGCACTCCGATTATCGGTGAAACCGAGGAGCCTTCAGGTGACGTCAGTATTCTAGTGAACACACCCTGTCATAGCAAACGGTAGGCATCGCTACCTTCCGATGGCCAGGTTGGATAGTGCGAGCTTCTTCTATGCTCAGCACCTGGCCTGGGATTGGGTACTCCTCCGTCCCAACAATCCCAACAAGATGTTGCCCTAGGGATAGGGCTAGTGTGTGTTCTCAAGCCTGTGCATATTCAAGGAGGCGACATGTCGGTCTATAGAATCCGGCCGCTGAACTGTGGATCCATCTCGTCAGGATTGCGTGAGTACTGGGGAGGCAGGCTGACGGGAAGCTTCATCGAGGTACCTTCGATTATCTGGCTGATAGAGGGAGGGCCGTACCCAATCTTGGTGGATTCCGCTTTCCACTCGGTCGAGAATGGGCGGAAGGGTGGCCAGTGGATCTGCAGTCGTAGCCCTGAGGAGGAGCCCGAGTATCAGCTGCGTAAGGCGGGTGTCGACCCGAAAGAGGTCAAGATGGTGCTGCTGACCCACATGCACTGGGATCACGATGGATGCGTCGGCATGTTCCCTAACGCCACCAAATACGTCTGGCGCCGGGAGCTGCAGTACTGGGCTGCACCCTGCAGAACCCAGGTGAAGCCGTTCGAGGCGCCCTGTCTGGGGTCGAATCACACTGCCCCTTGGGTTGCGGATAGGGCCACCTTTCAGCCGGTTGACGAGCAATCGGAGATCCTGCCAGGCATCACCTACTTCCCTATGCCTGGCCACACCATCGGGGAGTGCGGTATAGCCGTCAAGGCCGACTCCGGAACCTATGTTCTGTCGGGTGACCTCCTCTCCACCTACGCCTGCCCCGGCCGGCCAGAAGCCTGGCCGGAGTTGGACACCCACAGCGTGGTCGGCCAGACCTACTCGCTGCAGATGGCGGCCGAGAGCCTTCGCAGGATAGTTCACATCGCCAGTTCGAAGAAGCACATCCTGCCGTCTCATGACCCCAAGGCCTTCGATAGGGAGGTGTACAAGTGAGCCTTAGAATCCGTCCTCTCCATTGCGGCACGATCACCCAACCGAAGACCTTCTATCTGTACTGGGGTGGTTTTCAGGAGCTGATCTCCGTCCCTTCCTTCGCATGGTTGATAGAGGGCGGCAGCAAGAATGTGCTCGTGGACACCAGCTTCGCTCACGGTCTCCAGTACGAGGAGAACTTACGCCCTGCCAAGCGAACCGAAGAGCAGCAGCTTGATGCCCGACTGGCGAAAGCCGGGCTGAAGCCTGAGGACGTCGACATCGTCCTGTACACGAATCTCCACTGGGACCATGTGGGCAACTGCGCGTTGTTCCCAAAGGCGCACCACATAGCGTGGCGGGAGGAGATGCGCTACTCCATGGCCCCGTTGGGGATGGAGTCGCTGTTCTACGAGTCGCCTGTTCCGCCGGCCAACACTCATCCTAAGTGGCTGACGTCGGGCATTCGGCTGGATCCGGTAGAGCGAGAGGTAGAGGTGATCCCGGGTGTCACCTACTTCCCTACACCGGGCATGACCATAGGGGGCTGCTCGGTGAAGGTGGAGACGTCAGACGGGGTCTACGTGATATCCAACGACGTCATCAGTCTCGATGAGAGCATCGAGATCGGTATGCCCCACGGATACGTCTTCGATCACGAGGATGCAATTCACTCGCTGAACACCATCATTCGGACGGCCAGCGGCCCCAAACATGTGCTGCCAGGCCACTCGGTGCAAGTTCTCGAGAGAGAAACCTATCCCTAAGCAGCTAGCTAAGGAGGCAAAGCCTCACTCGTACATGTAGATCAGGACTAGGCTACCATCGGCAGCCTTTTCTTGAGTGCCTCCAGTTGAGCACGGGCGTGCTCGACCCGCTGCGGGTCCTGTTTGTGGGCGAGGTTGCGCTTGGTCCGACGCCACCTCGCTCACATCCGTTGGATATAGCGACGGGTCTGCCTGGTGCCTGGCCCGCTACACAAGGCAATGCAGAGCGATGATAGCGGCGTACTCATGGGAATAGTGCGAGAGCACGAAGAGGAGTGGAGGGTGTTAAATGTACTTCAAGCGAGCAGCTCTGGCAATAGCATTGTGCGGACTTGTACTATCAGCAGCTGCAACCTTCCCAGGTTGTCGAGCTCAAGAAAAGTATCCATCTAAACCGATTACCATTGTTACCAGCCTGGCTGCGGGCAGCATCCTAGATCTCTATTGTCGCGAGGCAAGCAGGCTCGTGGAGAAGGTGCTCAATGTGACTCTCCCAGTGGAGAACCGGACAGGTGGGTCCGGAAGCGTCGCCCTCACCCATGTTAAGAGCCAGCCTGCTGATGGCTACACCGTTGTCGGTGGTGAGACAGGCCTAATGTACACCGTAGTCAAGGCAGACTCTCCCGTCAAGCTGGGCGACTTTGTAGGCATTATGAATCACGTTTCCCAACCTGCAGCACTGATTGTCAGGGATGACGGGCGATTCAATACGCTGCAAGATCTGATTCAATATGCCAAGAGTGGGAAGAACAAGCTTAAAGCGGGTGGCACCGGAGCAGCCAACTTTTATAGTCATGTCTTCTATGACTTCTCCAAAGCTGCTGGTATAGAGACGGCATGGGTGGGCTTCGATGGTGGGAACCAGGCTCTTGCTGCCTTGTTGGGCGAACATATAGATGCGGTTTCGATGGGAGCTCCGGCTGCCGTACCGCACATCAAGGCTGGCAAGCTCAAGGCTCTGGCTGTAGCCTGGGATAAACGCCACTCACTAATCCCTGACACGCCGACCTATCAGGAGCAGGGTTTCAACCTGGTAAGGGCTCGGTGGATGGGAATATTGGCGAGTGTCAACAACGGTTTGAAATT
>DIXP01000094.1 GCA_002436065.1 Chloroflexi bacterium UBA6077 | reverse complement strand
GCTGATTTTCTCACCGTTGCTGACAAACCCATGGTAAACCTCAAGGAGCAGAGTATCGCCGCTAGGACGGGGACAGCTACCGCTGCTGAAACCACCCCATTTCTTTGGGTGCCCTTCACAATGATAGCGTAGATGCCCGATGGATGGAAACCGCAAGCCAATTGCCGTGGGAGCTGTTCGACCAATGAAATGCGTCGTGTGATCGCGTTTCCACTGGGTGCTTAGGGGATTATTGTCCTGACATGGCAGAAGGGGGGTCGGCCTCCAAGGTATACGCCGCAGTACGACAGGGCTTTCTCACCCCAGAGGTAGAGGGGATCACAAGAGAAGCCCTTCCCGTTACGGGAAGGGCTTCTCTTGTCTGCCGGCGGTTTCGGCCGATGGCCTAGCTGTTGTAGAACTCCCCAAAGATCTCCTCGTCCGAAGGCTGGTAGCTGGGAATCGGGTAGGAGAGCCACGAGACGTTCATGAACTCGCGATAGGTGACGTTGCGGGTGGAGATGTTGTTGCCCCAGGTGCCGCAGCTGAGCGACATGGTGACGGGCATGCCGTTCGTCCAAGCGCCGCTGTTCGCGAGGCAGTGCGGCTGGCAGACCATGATGCGACTGACGTTGATCTTCTCGCCTACCTGGCGGATGTAGTCCTCGTTGAAGGTGTGGATGCCGCACGAGTGGCCGGTGCCCTCGTAGGCGGTGATACGCTTGATGAGGTCCAACGCCTCGGCGAATTGACTGTACTTGTACAGGGTCATGACAACCGAGAGCTTCTCGCCCGAGAAGGGGTACTCGGGACCGACGCCCGTTTCCTCTACCATGAAGAACTTGGCGTCCGTGGCGCTGGTGAGGCCGGCGGTGGCGGCGATCTTCTCCGGCGGTTGAGCCATTAGCCGCGGGTTGACCGGCTTGGCGCGGAAGAGCTGCTTGCCGAGCTTGGCCTTATCCTCGGCGTCGCACAGGTAGCCGCCCTGGCCAACCAGCGCCGCCACTACCTTGTCGTAGATGCTCTCGTGAATAACCAGCGAGTTCTCCGACGAGCAGCTGGTGGCGTGATCGAAGGTCTTGCTGCGATAGACTTTATCGGCCACGTCCTCGATGTTGGCGTCCTCGGCCACGACGACCACCGCGTTGCCGGCGCCCACGCCATAGGCCGGCGTGCCCGACGAGTAGGCGGCCTTGACCATCTGCGAGCCGCCGGTGGCGAAAACGAGGTCGACCTGCCGCATCAGCTCGGCACTGGCCTCGATGGCCGCTCCCGTCTCGACGTCGACCGCCTGCACGAGGTCCTCGGGCGCGTCGAGCTTTTTCAGCGTCTCGCGAGCCATGTTGACGATCAGGATGCCCAGCTTGCGGGCCCGCGGGTGAGGGGCGACGATGATGGCGTTGCGCGTCTTGACGGCGGTCATGATCTGGATGGCCGGCGTGGCCTCGCAGTTGGTGGTGGGGGTGATGCTTGCCACCACGCCCACCGGCTTAGCGTACTTGACGATGCCGCGTTTCTCGTCGCGCTCGATCTCGCCCACGGTGCGGGCGCCCTTCATCTCGACGAGGGTGCCCTTGACCTTGTTCAGCATCTTGGCGTACTTGGAGTCGACGCGGCCCATACCCGTCTCCTCGACGGCGAGCTTAGCGATCTCCATCGGCGTCGGCTCTTTGCAATATGCCCAGCCAATGGCGGTGGAGAGGCGGTCTACTTGCTCTTGCGAGAAGCCTTCGGCCACGGCTTGCGCGGCACGGCCTTTGGCCACCAGGCCGGCGATGTACTCGGCAATCTCTTTGTTCTTTGCTTCGCTAGCTGCCTCGCTCATGCGAACCTCCGCTAAAATCCCGTTCTCTGTTCAACCGGCTTTCGTCGCGACCACGCGGTGCGTGCCGCCGATGGCGGTAAGTCGGACTGGCTTGTAACGCCCGCGCAGGACAAGGCGCGGTGCACCCTCGCACCGCAAGTCCGTGCGCTTAAGTGCCATAGTAGCCAGTAACAGGAGCGGTGTCAATGACGATTTGCAGAGTCTACGCCCCCTTCCTAACCTTCCCCCAAGGGGAGAGGGACCTTGGCCCCACTGCTCGGTGGATAGTCCCCAGCGCTGAAGTGCGTTCTTTCCCATCGCTCACCCGTTTACATGAGAAAACCCTGCGCAGTACGGGCGGTAGACGTCGATTGGGTGAGGTGATAAGATAACCTGTGTGTACGCGCTTGTATGCCGATGGACCCAGATAGTGGTGACATCGATACATAGCGACGAATCCTGGGAGGCCGTGTAGGTTGTTGACCTCGTCCCACGCTCGTAGCGAGTCGCTCAACGACGGCTTGGTTCAGCAAGTCTATAGGCGAATCGTGACGGACATCAGAGAGGGGCACCTTGCGCCAGGGCAACAGATCTTGGAGAAAGACCTGGCCAGGTCCGTGGGCGTCAGTCGGACCCCGGTTCGGGAGGCCCTGCGCATGGTCACCGTGGAGGGGCTTGCTGTAGAGACTCCTGAGGGCGTGATGGTGACCCAGTTGACACTGAGGGACGTGCAAGACCTGATGCATACGACTCAGGCTTTGGACGGGTTGGCTGCCAGGCTGGCTGCGGAGAAGTGTACAGAGGAGCAGATACAGGAGCTGGAGCGACTCGCGGCCCTTCTCGATACTGCAGCGGATGAGAACGATGTGGCCGGATGGGTGGAGGCCGACAGGGGAATGCACCAGCTGATCCAGCATGTGGCCGACAACTGCTCGCTCGGCAAGTTCACGGCGCAGTTGGATGCCCTACTAGGTCGTGTCCGGCCCCTGGCTATCCGTCAACCTGGGAGGCTCCACCAGTCCAAGCGTGAGCACTGGCGGGTGGTGGAGGCGATCAAGAGCCGTGACGGCGATATGGCAGAGCGCGCCATGCGCGAGCATATTATCAGTACGGAGAGGGTCATCACCGAGATCCTCGAGAACTTCGTCGTACCCTTCAAGGGGCCCAACTTCTAGATACAGTAAGGAGGGGGCCGGCCGGCCCCCTCCTCTTCTCTTGATCGATCCGACCGATCGAGCAGATTACGCCGGCAGGACCACGATCTCCCGCTTCTGTGGGGTCAGGGACTCGCAGCCTGTGGCCGTCACCAGGTACGTGTCCTCCACGGCCACCGAGCCCAGCCCGAGTTCTCGCTTGGCGTCCTCCATGTTGAATATCATGCCAGGCTCCAGCGTGAAGTCGGTGGACATGTCGATGATGTCGTCCTTCGCAATCTCGAAGGGTGTCTGGATCATGGGCATATCCCGAGCCTCTAGCCCGACGGCATGGCCGAAGCCGCTGAAAGCCTTAATGGCGCCGCTGGCGAGGGTCGCTTTCTTGAAGACCTCCAGCACCTCTGAGAGCTTCACCCCCGGCTTGATGGCGGCCTTGGTGGCGTCCAGTCCCCCGCTCATGGCCTCGAACAGATCGCGATGGCGCTTGGTCGGCTCGCCGAGAACCGCGCTGACGTTCTCGTCGGAGTTGTAACGCTTGTAGGTGCAGCCGGCATCGCAGTAGATGACGTCGCCTGGCTTCAAAGCGTAGGGACGGGGTTCCCAGTGGTTGATGGCGGAGGGGCCGGAGGCGTTGTTGCAGAAGACCGGATATGCTCCAGCCGCGGAGACCCCTGCTCGGAAGGCGTTGGCCAGGTCGACTTCGGTGGCCCCCGGCCGTGCTGTGTTCAGCAGGGCCTTGAACCCCTCCCAGTTGACCGCTGCCGCCTTCTTCATCAAGGTGATCTCCTCAGGGGTCTTCACCATTCGGATGTAGCGGAAGAACTCTCCTGCCTCCTTGAACTGGAGGCCGGGCAGCTCGCTCTTCACCTTATCCAGCTGTGCGGGGTCGATCCCCTCGCCGTCGATGGCGATCACACCCTTGGTGAACCCGCGATCCTTGAAGGCCCGGACCAGGGCTTCGCCCGCGGTCTTGGCCCGCTTCTCGGGGCCGATCTTGGCTATCTGATAGATCCGATGGACTTCGGCCGGGTACTCTGGGCCGGGTTCCGGTCCTAGATCCCAGGGCGAACCGTGCAGATATAGGTCCTCGATCCAGCTGGGCCACTCGGCCTGGTATGCCATGCTGGAGGGGCGGCTGGGGGCGACCAGGGCTGCCGGTATGCCCTGATCGTATGGGAACAGTGCATAGTGCTGGAACTGGAACTTGTCGCGGGTGATCTGGCGATACATCCAGTGGAGCCAAGGGCTGAAGTCGCTGATGTACGAGTGATTGACCGGGGTGGTTCCCAGGAGGGCGTCGATGCCGTACTCCTTCATGGCGCCAAGGGCTCGGTCCCTGTTCAGCATCCTTTCTACTCCTTCAGCTAGTCATATTGCCTGCGTGGAGGCGTATTTGCGAGAGGCATGAAGCCGGCGCATACACGCCGGCTTCATGCTCACCAACACATTGCTTGTTCCTTGTTGTATCAGAGGGGGGCTGGGGTTGGCTCGTTATTGGGCCAACCCCAGCTTCAATCCCTTACCACACCTGAGGGTGAGACTTGATGTCAGTGACGACGTCCAGCAGGGCGGGACGCTTGGAGGCAAGAGCCTCCTCCAGGGCAGGTCGGATCTGCTCGGGCTTCTCCACCCGGATGCCCACGCAGCCCATGTCCCTCGCCACTGCGGCGAGGTTGCCTGGCTCAAATACCCACATCTCATGGGCGCGGCCCCGCTGGGTACCACCGTATGCCCTGTCGAAGCCATTCTTCACCTGCTGGAGAGCGCCGTTGTTGTTCACGACAACCACGGTCGGGATGTTGAAGCGGGCTGCGGTCTCCAACTCGGAGAGGTGGTAGTAGAAGCCGCCATCACCAGTGAAGCAGACCACCGGCTTGTCCGGCAGGGCGCACTTTACACCCAGGGAGGCAGGGAAGGCCCAGCCCAGGTGGCCAGCGCAGCGGATGTAGCGCTGGCCGGGCTTGTTCAGGTCGATCATCGTACCGCTCCAGATGGCGGCGTGCCCCGTATCGGAGACCACCACACCACCCTCCGGCAGGAACTCGGTGATCTCCTTGCACAGCCTCTCGACCTGGATGGGAGCGGCATCGGATGCCAGGTTCGGAGCCTTCTCAGCCTTCCAGGCTGCCAGGCCGGCCTGGGCCTTCTTAACCCACTCTGTCCTGGAGCCGGGCTGTACGACCTCGATCAGCCGGGCCAGGGAGACCTTCGCGTCTCCCACGATCCCAACCTTGACCGGGTAGTTGCGGCCAACCGCTTCGGCCTCGATGTCCAACTGGATGACAGGGGTTCCGGGCATCGGGGTCATCCAGTTCTTGGTCGTGAGGCCGCCGGTTCGGGTCCCGATGAAGAACACCAGGTCCGCCTCCTCGACGAATGCGTTGGTGCTCCATCGACCGTAATTGCCAACCATTCCGATGTTCAATGGATGGTTCTCGGGGATGGCGGCCTTGCCGGTGGGCGAGGTGGCTACTGGGATCGAGAGCTTCTCAGCAAGCTTCTGCAGTTCAGCAGATGCTCCCGAGGCGTGGATTCCGCCGCCGGCCACGATCACCGGCTTCTTTGCCGAGGCCAGGAGGGCAGCAGCTTCCCGGAGGGAGTCTAGCTCAGGCTCGGGCCGGTAGGCCGGGAAGTGGCTGAAGCGCTTCTCGATGATGACATCGAAGTCGCCATCCCCATTGGCGCCCTCGCCCAGTCGGCCCGGCAGCTCCAGGTGGACCGGTCCAGGGGTGCCGGTGACGGCGACGCGGAACGCCTGTCGCAGCAGATCGGGGAGCCTGTCTGGATGCTCGACCATGGCGTTGAACTTGGTGACCGGCTCGTACATCGAGAAGTCGTCTACCACCTGGTAGAGGTACTTGTAGCGGGACTCGGGCTGGGGTCCACCGCTCACGCAGACGACTGGCGAGCTGGACAGGTATGCATCGCGGAGGCCGGCGGCCAGGTTGGCTGAGCCGACGGACTGCCCCATGCAGAGGCCGGGACCCTTGGATGCACGGGCATAGCCGTCGGCCATGTAGGCTGCCGCCACCTCGTGGTGAGCGGTCACTCGCCGGATACCCAGGTCCTCCATAGCGGCCATGGCCGAGTGAAAGATAGCAGGAACCATGAACAGGTGTGTGATGCCGTAGCCGCTCACGGTTTCGGCGAAGAACTGCGCGGTGTTAGTGACCTTCTTAGGCTCCGCTTCCAACAGCGTCCTCCAGTTTGATATGTGGTGCTTCGTCCGACTGATCCTAATGGGCGGCGAAGCCGCCCGTCCCTCCGCCCCGATGTAGCCGCAGGCTTCAGCCTGCGCGTACCTGTTGGCGAAGTAGCCTCCATCTCAACGGGCTATGCGCAACCTTTAGGTTGCGGCTACATTTGTGTGGCGGCTTCGCCGCTTGAAAGAACCGGTTTGGCGAGGACTACTTGAGTGCGATTGGGTTAACCGGCGAGCCGGCGCCGCCGGTGAATGGAATGACCGGCGCCACGAGCTGGAACTCCCAGCGGCCGTCCTCGGCGCAGTCCTTGGCCAGCTCATCCAGGTCGAACATCTCGCCCATCGCGATGCCCATGTTGGGTAGCACTACCTTGTGCCACGGCTGGTTTATCCACTTGATCTCGTTGGGCCGTACTTCTACTCCCCAGGTGTCCGAGGCGATGCCCGCCACTTCGTGTTTGTGGAGCCACTCGGCAGAGTAGATGGACAGGCCGGGGGCATCGCCTCCGGCGTAAGTGCCCCAGCTTCCCTTGGCCCGACAGTAAGCGATGTGGCCGGTTCGGACGCAGACGATGTCGCCAGATGTGACCTCAATCCCCTCCTTCTTGCAGGCGGCATCCAGGTCGTCGTTGGTGATAGCGTATCCGATGTCGAGCCAGTCCACGCCCTTCAATCGAGCGATGTCCAGCAGGACGCCGCGGCTCACCATCTTGTCCTTGTACACGTCGATCCCGCACTTCTCCGCACCGAAGCTGGAGCAGAGGCCGGCAGAGTAGCCGTTGTACATCTTGCCGTCCCAGTAGGCGTGGGCCAGGGCATCCCAGTGGGTCGCGGCATGGGTTGGGAGCATGACCACATCGTCGGCACCGCCGTAGTTCTGAGGCGAGCCCATCACCGAGCCGCTCAGGGTGTCGCGTCCGTCTCGCAGCATGAAGCCCATCGGGTTGAAGCGGCGGATGCCGCCGTTCTGGGGGCCGTTGCCGTCGAAGGGGATAGACAAGGAGAATACTTTGCCCTTCTGGACCAGCTTGGCGGCCTGGACCACCTTCTCCGGGGTTATGTAGTTGAGGGTACCGATCTGGTCGTCCGGGCCCCACTTCCCCCAGTTGCGGTATTTCTCGCAGAGCCCTTTGAGGATCTCAAAGTCGTGCTCGTTGCCCATCTGTCCCTCCTTTTCGTTTACTTTCTGTAGCTCTATGCTATTGCTCCCTGGTCATAGGCACCAGGGCTTGAGGACCTCGGTCCGAGGTCCTGCAGTTCTGATGTTGTCCGTCTGCCTACAGGAAGGACAGGAACGGAATGTTCGGCTCCACCTCGAAGAAGCGTTCCTCGCTCTTCGGATACTGGTACTGCCCCTTGGCGGCGTCGTCGGGATAGGTGAACATCCCGCCGATCTTCCACATGAACAGGTTGAAATCGTACAGGTGTTTGTTGTGGTTGTACAGCCACTTCAACTCCGCCGGATCAGGCTGCTGACAGGCCCACAGATCCCAATGGATCGGGATCAGCACCTTGGCTCCGAGGCTCCAAGCTACACGCAGGGTGTCGACAGAGTTGACCTTGTCGGTGATGCCAGGACCATTCTCACCCCAGGAGACGAAGCAGACATCGATGTCGTGATCCTTGCCATGCTTCGAGAAGTAGTTGCAGTAGTGGGAGTCACCGCTGTGGTAGACGGTGCCGCCCGGAGTCTTGATGACGTAGTTGATGGCCCGCTCGTCCATGTCCGGGGGCATCTTGCCACGGAGGTCGCCTTCCGGTGGAGGGGTGATCAGGGCGGTTCGGTCGAAAGACTCCACCGCGAGGATCTCGATGTCGTTGAGCTTGTAGGAGTCGCCCGGTTTCATCCGAACGATGCGACTCTCGGGCACTCCCCACTCAGCCCAGGTGTCTCCGGACATCTTGGGGCCGATGAAAACGGCGTTGGTGTTCTTGGCCGCGGCCGCAGCGGTGTATGGGCAGAGGTGGTCACGATGAATATGGGTGGAGAGGTGGGCGTCCAGCTTATTCACGGCAAAGGGGTCGATCACCTGCGGACTGACTCGCAGGAATGTAGGCCGAAGCACCGACCCTGTCATCCGGGTCAACTGCTGCCCTGCTCGCTCCTCGGCTGGTAGTGTCTTCTTGCTATGACCGCCCCGCTGCGCCCAGAAGTCCACAGCCAGGTCCGTGCCGTTCTCGGTCTTCATCCAGACGCCGGTGCAGCCCAGCCACCACATCTTCAGCTTGCCCGCCGGCACCGTGGTCTCCTCGATCTCTTCGTTGAGATAGGTGCCCCACTGCGGGAAGCAGTTGCGCAGCCAGCTGTCCCTGTCGAGTTCCCAGACGTTTAATGGTGCCATTTTTCCCTCGTTTTCTACTTACTCAGGGCTTTCGACGGCCATCGCTCGGATGGGGAAGGAGTCAAGGCCGCCCATCCTGGCAGGGATGCCCATGAAGAAGAAGCGCGACTTCTTCAGGTCGCCCAGGTGGGCCAGCTGCTCGATCACCGGAACCCCGGCGGTAAGGAATAGGTCGTGGACAATGTACCCCTGAAGGTTCACTCTGGACACCTCGGGTCGCTCCACGTAGACCGAGTCGTCGAACCCGACCATCTTGAGATTCTTCTTGAACAGATGCTCGGTTCCCTCGGGAGTGAACCAGGGTCGCTCCTGTGCCTTGTGAGGCGAGTTGCCGATCAGAACGATGTCCCCCTGCCTGATATCGAACTTGTCGATCTCGGCGGGCCCTATCTGGGTCTTGGCTGGCATGTTCTTGCAGTCCAGAAGTGTGCCCATACCGAAGAACTTGAACAGAGCCACTTCGCTGACGTCTTCGGCGTCGCGGCCCGGATGCAGGACCGGCACGAAGTGGGACGGGGCTTCGACGTGAGTGGAGATGTGGCTTTCCATCACGATGTTGTGCATCAGTTCGCCGGGGGGGAAGGTGAACAGCTCGATCTCATACTTGCGCTTAGGGGCGCCCAAGGGTCCGTCGGCCCCACCGGGGTTGACCTTCTTGGACAGGTCCACCAGCCGGCCCTTTAGCAGTTGCGCGGAGATTTCTTCGAGATTCACGATGAGCTACCTCTTTTCAAATATGTGACGGTCTTGATGACAATGCTGGAAATGCCAGGTAATGATTACCTGCAGTGGCCGGTCACCCTCTGTGCGTATCCAAGTTGACCAACATAGACACTTCACCAGCAGCTCAAGGGCATCAGTCGGCCCTCGAGCTGCTGGGTAGGTTCCTGCCTGTGGCTATCTACTTCTTGGTTTCGGTCTTGAGCTCAGCCATGAGGACTTTCATCGTGGCCTCGGACTTGTCCCAGTGAGCACCGTAGGTCTTGCTGTCCATGTACTTGGTGATGATGTTGGCGTCGGTGGTCTTCTTCTGGAATTCCGCATTCTCCAGTGTCTTCTTCAAGACCTCGTCGTACTTGGCAACGATGTCAGCCGGTGTGCCGGCAGGGGCATCCATGCCCAGGCTCCTCCAGAACACTGCTGTATCGTATCCCACGTCTGCCAGGTTCTTGGCCTCAGGGAACGCGGGGTACTTGTAGCCCTTGTCGCCTAGTGGACCAAGCAGGGTGAGATCGCCGGACTTGATCTGGCTGACGTTGCCGGAGGCGATGACGACGCCCGCGTCGGTGTGGCCGCCGAGTAGCGCTGCGGAGTTCTCGTTGCTACCGTTAAAGTGCACGGAGGCGAACTTCACGCCTGCGGCCTTCTCGATGACCAGGACGCCCATGTGAGTCGCGGTCATGACGCCGTTGGTGCCCACCTTGATGCTCTCGGGCTTGGCCTTGGCGGCATCGATCAGGTCTTTGGCCGTCTTGTAGGCGCTACCGCCCTTGCCAATGAGCGAGTCGGGCTCGAGCAGCATCATCGAGATGGGAATGAAAGCCTTGCGATCGAATACAGCCTTCCTCTCGGGATCCAGGTAGGTGGCGATGGTGGTCTCGAGGGAGTTCACGCCGATGGTGTATCCATCGGGCTTGGCCTTCGCCAACTCGGTCATGCCGATCTGGGATCCGGCGCCGGGCTTTGCCTCGACGTTGACGGGAATCCCAAGCTCCTTCTCCATGTAGGGGGCCAGCATGCGGGAGAAAACGTCGTTGGGGCTACCAGCTGCCCAGGGGACAAGGATTGTGATTGCCTTCCCCTTCTCGGGCCAGTTGGACTTCGCGGCGGGTGCCGCTGTGGGTTGCGAAGTAGCTGGGGCAGCGGCCTTCGTGGGCTCGCTCGCCTTAGCGGGAGCCGTTGCTGCCGGGGCCGCCGCTGCCTTGGTAGGAGTGGGTGCCGGGGCAGGTTGTGAACAACCTGCGATTGCCAGGCTCGCGCTCGCGAGCACTACCAGGAGAGCCAGTGATAGACGCCTCATTCTCTACTCCTTCTGAACCTATATATAGGTAACACCTTGAGCCGACTGTAGTGAGAACCACCAATTGCCGTTGAAAGAGACGTGAGGAAACAGGCCGCCTTCTGGTCCGTGGATCTTCACCGTCCAAGCATCTTTGTACCTCCGACGATGGGATGGGCGCGTGGTGATACTCGATGTGGGTTGACAACCCTCGCGTCCGAACGGGCGCTGCGGCCTGGGGTGCGTATACACCGTCGGACAGGGTCGATTCGCATCGAGTATACGCGTGCTTCTGGGTCAAGTCAACACCGAGGCATCCGCCCTAATCCGCAGGTTTATGCATGAGGCTTCAGCTGGCTCCCAAGCATCATCGACATGGAATCTGCAGGTTAGGGCTTAGCTAAGGTGCCGATTAGCGGCACCTTAGCAGGTTCGTCGGAGAGCCCGCGGTCCTAGCCCATTGAGGTGGCATCCAACCTCACCTCAGCTTGCCTATCCTTGCCAGATCATCGGCAACCCCTTCAAGGCCCAACTCGACCAGGGTCTCCCTCCTGGGAAAGCTCGTTGCCCCGTCCCACCCGTGCAGGTCGTAGTAGTCATCCAGCATCCCGTTCCATCTCTGCTCATCGATCTTCCACCCCTCGAGGCCCCCTGTCGGGATGGGCTCGGCAAGGTCCCTTGGGGTCGGCATGTCATCTTTGCGGTCAAAGCTGGTGTGCCTGAGGTTCAGGGCCTTCTCTAGATTGAGCTGCCTCATCGCCAGTCTCTCGAAGTCCTCCACGGAGGTCTCCAAGCCGGTGGCCGCGGAGTAAAGCTCGGCCAGCTCCGGCAGGCCCATCATGTCCATGTCGCGATATTTCGAGTTGAAGATGCACACGCCGAGGGAGTTGCAGATCCTGGTCAGTACCTCGAGGTACTTCACCATCCTGGCCTTACCGTCGTACTCCAGCGCCATGTCGGGATTGTCCACCCCGTAGACCTTCCTGGCCTTCTCAACATCCAGAGCGGGAGTCGCCTCGACTGCCACGGCCCCGGTCGTGTGCCCTCCCCCACGAGTGGAGGTCGTGGTGCCGAGTGCCCAGCCGTTGGCTCCCCTGCACGGCTCGTAGAGATCCTGACCCTTGATGTGCAGGGCATAGTAGCCGCTGTCTCGCCCGACGATGTCCGCCGCCCTCGCGCAGCCCTCGGCCAGGATGTCGCCGAAGCCCTCCCGATAGCAGATCATCCTGATCAGCTCCAACGCCACGGCGGCATCGCCCCATTCGAGCTTCAGGCCCCCCGTGTCCTCCTCGTCTATGATGCCCCTCTGGTAGCACTCCATGGCCCATCCGATGGGTCCGCCCGCCGCGTCCACGTCCAGCCCCATCTGGTTGCAGAGGGCATTGGCTTTCAGCATGAAAGTGGGCTCCCGGATAGCCAGCCTCCCCTGGAGCGTCCCAAACACCTCCCACTGGTTGCATTCCGTGATCAGTCCCGCGTATGGACCCTCGGTGACGTGCAGGGTCCGGCCGCATCCCCCGACGGCACATCCAGGAAAGCTCACCTGCGCCACCCTGTATTTGTCGATGGTCCGGGTGGGCTCGATCAACTCGGCCATATCGTCCGGGAGCCGGGTCTCCTGGAAGTTCCTGTAGGCAATGCCGCACACCTGTTGCTTTCTCGGCATCACGGACATCGACCCGTACTTGTGAAAGGTCTCCGAGCTCTTCGCCCCCCGCACCATGTCTCGACCCTTAGCAGCAGCAGCCATGAAGCGGCTAGGATCGGCGACTCGGATCGAGCCCGTACCCCTGGCGACCATCGCCTTCAGGTTCTTTGAGCCCATGACGGCCCCGCTGCCACACCGGCCGAAGGCCCTTCCCCTGTCCTGGATGATGCAGCCCCCGCGGGCCAGATACTCCCCCGCGGGTCCTATGGAAAGGGTGTGAAGGGAGGGGTCGCCCAGCTCCTCGCGCAGGGCATCCAGGGTCTCCCAGGTCGTCTTGCCCCAGAGATGAGAGGCATCCCGGATCTCCACCTCCTCGTCGTGGATCCACAGGTAGACCGGGGTATGAGATCTCCCCTCGATGACGACCGAGTCGTAGCCGGCGTACTTGAGCTGTGGACCAAAGTGGCTGTCGCTGCAGCCGCTTGCCCATCCGCCGGTCATCGGCCCCAGGGTGCTCACGTTGATCTTGTTTGCGCCCGGGGCCGTGGTTCCTATCAGTGGGCCGGCACCAACGATGAGCCTGTTGGCCGGGTCGTAGGGAGTGACCCATGACCTCAGCTCGTCGTAGAGGATCTTGATCGCTATCCCCGAGGCACCCAGCCACCCCTCGGTATATCGGGAGGTGGGTTCGGTCCGGATCTGCCCGTTGCTCAGGTTAACCCGCAGGATCTTGCCGGCCCACCCGTAGAGGTCGCCTTCCCTCGCCATCTTGAGCCCCTTTCTGCAATATCGCTCTGGGTCCCGCCTTGCCGCGGAACTCATCGAGTATCTGCGTCAGGATCTGGCTCTCCCTGCAGTACTCGACGCACAGGGGGACCTGGAGACCCTCACAGCTATCGCAGGCCCTGCCGAGGTCGTTAGCCTCCTCAAGAAGCGAGACCCGGAAGCCGGCTCCGCCCTCTTTGTCCAGGATCCTCAGGCTGGAGATGGACGAGCCGAACGCTCCGACATGGTGAAAGGAACAGGCCATCTCGCAGCTGCGGCACCCCCCGCAACTCGGCATGTCAAAGATCATGATCTCCCTCTCCTGTAATCTGCATCCTCGGAGATCTTCTTCATGGCCTTGCTCAGCGTGCTAATGATCTCCGTTGGAGTGCCAGCCGGGGCGTCGATGCTGAGGGTTGTGGGTAACCCAATCAGCCGACTACGGCAGGGACCACCAAGTAGCGTTGGAAGAGACGAGGGGAAACTGGCCACTCTTTGGATCGTGGATCTTCACGGTCCAAGCATCTTTGTACCTCCGACGATGGGGTGGGCGCGTGGTGATACTCGATGTGGGTTGACAACCCTCTCGCCCGAATGGGCGCTGCGGCCTGGGGTGCGTATACACCGTTGGACAGGGTCGATTTGCATCGAGTGTACGCGTGCTTCTGGACCGAGTCAACACTGAGACACCCGGCGAGTTGTGGCCGGTATACTCACTCACCCGCCGTCAGGTCCCAGGAAGGCTGACGACGAGTCAGGGCTTCTCACGATTTCGGGTGATGGCGGGTTTGCAGCGGCCCGGGGGAAGCGCCTATGATACGCGGAACAAGGAAGGATGCTCTAGTTGAACGCCGTCGTTTCGAGGATCCACCACACCACCCTCTTCTATCTGACCACTGCGCTGCTTTGGTCGTCCCTCTACATCTACATGCCCATTCTGCCGGTCCATGCCGAGAACCTTGGGGCGACCATGGGGCTTGTGGGCACGATCGTGGGCGCCTACGGCTTCTCGCAGTTGGTTCTGCGCGTCCCAATGGGGATGTGGTCTGATAGGATCGGGACAAGGAAGCCATTTATCCTGGTGGGTATCGTGGCGGCAGGGGTCGCGGGCTTGGGCCTCGCGCAGTCTTCGGATCCCAACTGGTTGGTGATTTGGCGAGGAGTGGCGGGGATTGGCGCGGCCTCCTGGGTTGCCTTCACTGTGCTCTTCTCTAGCTACTTCCCCCCTGAAAAGGCCACCAGGGCGATGGCCAACCTGGTGTTCATCACCGGCATATCTCAGACCCTATGTACCTATGCGGGAGGGATGATTGCCGAGATTTGGGGTTGGCACGCTCCCTTCTACGTGGCGATACTGCTGGCCTTCCTGGCACTCCTAACTGCCCTGATCCTCCATGAGAAGCCATTGACGGTCCGCCGTAAGATGACTCTTCGTGATCTGTACAGGATCGGGACTACGCCCCAACTGCTGATCGTCTCGGTTATCACCCTGCTGAGCATGTGGAACTTCACCGCCGCCGGAGGTGGCTTCACCCTGGTGTACGGGGGCAGGCTGGGGGCGAGCCGGAGCGAGCTGGGGATGCTCTCCACCGTGATGCAGCTGGCGCACATGATGGCAGCCTACGCCAGCGACTCCGTGGCCTCCCGCTTCGGGTACTGCAGGACGGTCGCGACTGGGCTGCTGATCCAGTCGCTCGCCTGCTTCATGGTCCCAATGGTCAGCAGTCTGCCAATGCTGGCTCTCTCGCAGAGCTTATCCGGTTTCGGGCGTGCCTTCGTGTACTCCATGCTCATGGGGCTCAGCATCCGCGCAGTTCCGCCCAGTGATCGTGCGACGGCGATGGGGGTGTTCCAGGCAATCTACGCCCTGGGCATGTTTGCCGGGCCGGCCACCACGGGTGTCCTGGGGGACGCCCTGGGCTTCTTCAGTGTGTTCTACATCGCCGGCGCGGCCACGGTGTTGGGGCTGTTCCTGACTCTGGCCAGGGTGCCGGCGAAGTAGCGTGGCTTGCGAACCGCGTCTACCTCCTTTGGGGTGCCACGTGGATAGGGCTTCCCAGGAACACCTCGGCGGCCTCGCCCTCGGTTTCCGACAGTGTGGGATGAGGGTGCATCGTGAGTGCCAGGTCTTCGGTCAAGATGCCCATCTCCACCGCCAGCACCCCTTCGGCGATCATCTCCCCGGCCCCTCGGCCCACGATCCCAACCCCCAGCACTCGCCCTGTCTCGGCGTCGCCAATCACCTTGGTGAGACCCTCCGCAGCACCTATCGTGGCGGCACGGCCCGAAGCGCTCCAGGGGAAGCGACCGACCCTTATATCTTGGCCCTGTCTCGCTGCCTGTTCCTCGGTGAGCCCGCAGGTAGCCACCTGCGGATCCGTGTAGACCACGGCCGGAATTGCCCGAACGTCGAAGGCGGAGGGGAGGCCAGCGATCGCCTCGGCGGCTACCCGGCCCTCGCGCATTGCCTTGTGGGCCAGCATGGTTCCCCCAACGACGTCACCGATGGCGAATATCCTTGCGTCCGCCGTTCGCTGTTGCTCGTCGACGAGTATGCTACCCCGGTCGTTCAGCTGCACACTGGTGTTCTCGAGGCCCAATCCATGGCTGTTGGGGCGGCGACCAACGCAGACCATCACACGACCGAAGCTTTGCTGGGTTTTCACTCCCTCGCCTTCCAGGGTCACATCCACCCGATCGGCATGCTCGACCATGCTCTTCACCTGCGTTCCCACCTGTATTGCAGCGAAGCTCTCCTGGACCCTCCGCAAGAGCGGCTTAGCCAGGTCGCGGTCGAGTCCCGGCAGCAGCGTGGCGCCCCTCTCCACCAGTGTCACCTGGCTCCCCAGGGCGGCGTACACGGACCCTAGCTCGAACCCTACGTATCCTCCCCCCACCACCAGCAATGCTTCGGGGATTTCCCGCAACTCCAGGGCGCCGGTGGAGTCCATTATTCGCCCCTCGGGTCGCATCTCGATGCCGGGGATGGGGATTGGCTGTGACCCTGTGGCGATGATGGCATGCTCGAACTCGAAGTGGGTGATCTCCGAACCGGTTAACCGCACCTTTCGCGAGCCCTCGAAGACTGCCCGGGCCTGTACTAGCTGGACCCCCCGCCTGTCTGTGAGGTTCACGAGTCCCCCTGCTAGCTGGTCGATCACGCCCTCTTTCCACGCTCGAAGCCTCTGCAGATCCACCTTGGGTTGGCAGAAGTCTATGCCCATGGCCGCGGCCCGGCGTGCGTCGTACATCAGTTCCGTCGCGAACAGCAGCGCCTTGGAGGGGATGCAGCCTCGAAACAGGCAGGTGCCGCCGGGTCTTGAATCCAGGTCGATCATGGCCACGTCCATCCCCAGGTCGGCTGCCCTGAACGCCGCTGCGTATCCGCCCGGCCCGCCGCCAATGACCAGCAGCTGAGTCTTCTGCGTCAATTCACCCATCACCATGTGAGTCTATACCCTCCACTATCCTGGATGGCGGTGAGACGGTGCCGCATGCTTCTCCCTCCGATCGAACCGTCTCTGCGTCCTAGATGCTAAGCCACAGGTCGTCCGGGTTCTCCAGCGCCTGCACGATCGCTCTTGTGAAGCGGGCCGCATCCGCGCCGTCCAGCACCCGATGATCGAAGGCCAGGACCAGGGGCATCATCAGCCGCGGCACGATCTCGTACTGATCCTGGTCTCCCAGCACCACCGGCTGCCACCGAGCCCTGCCCATTCCCAGGATGGCGACCTCGGGATAGTTGACGATGGGTGCGAAGCCGGTGCCTCCCAGTGCCCCGATGTTGGTTATAGTGAAGGTACCGCCCTGCATCTCCTCAAGGGCCAACTGGCCGGACCTTGTGCGCTCGGCAGTCTGCTTCAACTCCAAAGACAGCTCCAGGATGCTCTTGCGGTCAACGTCTCTGATCACCGGTACTATCAGTCCCCGCTCCGAGTCCACGGCCACTCCCAGGTGGTAGTACTGCTTTTGGACGATCTCCTGTCTCTCCATGTCCAGGCTGGAGTTGAAGCGGGGGTACGCCTTCAAGGCCGCAACCGCCGCCTTCAGGACGAACACCGTGAGGGTCAGCTTGCCATCCCTGGCCTCCACGGCGGGGGCCTGCCTCTTTCGGAACTGCTCCAGCCGTGTGATATCCACCAGGTCTTGGTGGTTCACGTGAGGCACCTGAGACCAGGCAAGCGCCATGTGGGCGGCGGTGGCGCGGCGCACGGAGCGAAGCGGCACTCGCTCCACCGATCCCCATCGACCGAAGTCGGGCAAGGGCGGCACTGCTGGGGTGGCGATCGGTGTCGCTGATGGAGCCAGAGCGTCGGAGGTGCCGTTGGCCCTGACCTCGAGACTCGATGCGGAGGGCGCCTCGGCCGGCGGCGCCTGTGAGGACCGCGCTACCTCCTGTGCGAAGGCCCGGACGTCTTCGGCAGTCACAAGCCCCGCCGGTCCACTTGGCGTGACGAGGCGCAGCTCTATCCCCAGTTCACGGGCGAGTTTTCGGGTAGCGGGAGAGGCGGGGACTGGACCATCTCCTCTCTTAGGCGTGGCCTTGCTCTCGTGGGTGGTGTCGGCTGCCTTCGTGGTGCCGTCGGTTGACTCCACCGCTACTTCCTTCCCATCGCCAAACACAATCATCACGTGGCCTACCTTGACGATGTCGCCAGGCTTGACCCTGGTCTCCTTCACTACCCCTGTGTAGGGCGATGGGATCTGAACACTGGCCTTGTCGGTCTCCACCTCGAGGATCGGCTGCCCCTCAGAGACCCGGTCTCCCGCGGACACCATCACCGACACGACCTCGCCTTCGTGGATCCCCTCCCCGAGGTCCGGGAGCTTGAATGCCTGCGACACGTTCTCATCTCCTCTCTACAGCGGCACCGGCTGTGCTAGCTCCAGGGTCTCCCTTGCCGCCCGCACGATGCGTGGAGTGTTGGGAAGGTAGGCGTTCTCGCGGCTGAAGAGCGGTATCACCACGTCGAAGCCGGTAACGCGCCGGACCGGAGCCTCCAGGTAGTAGAAGACCTTCTCCACCAGGCGGGATACCACTTCGGCCCCCGGGCCGAAGCTGCGCGGTGCCTCGTGGACGACCAGGGCGCGCCCGGTCTTGCGCACCGAGGCGATCAGAGTCTCGTCGTCGAGAGGGGATACGGTGAGCAGGTCGATCACCTCTGCTTGCACCCCGTCCTTCTCCTCCAGCTCCTTTGCCGCCTCCAGGGTCGGCACCATCATGGCACCATAGGAGATGAGGGTGAGGTCCTTCCCCTCGCGAACGACCTGTGCCTTGCCAAGGGGCATGGTCTCCTCTTCCTCGGGGACCTCCTCGCGGAAGGCTCGGTAGAGCGCCTTGGGCTCGTAGAAGATCACCGGATCGGGGTCGCGAATGGCGCTCACCAGCAGCGCCCGAGCGTTACGTGGGCCTGAGGGCATAACCATCTTGAGGCCGGGGATGTGGGCCCAGAACGCCTCCCTGCTCTCGGAGTGGTGCTCCAGGGCGCGAACGCCCCCGCCGCTGGGGGCCCGCATGACCATTGGCACTGTGAAGCGCCCCTGAGAGCGGCGCCGGAGGCGCGAGGCGTGGCACTCGATCTGGTGGAAGGCCAGGTAGTCGAAGCCGGTGAACTGGATCTCGCAGACGGGGCGAAGCCCGTAGAGGGCCATCCCCACGGAGGTCCCGACGATGGAGGACTCGGCCAGAGGGGTGTCTATCACCCTCTCCTCGCCGAACCGCTCGATCAGCCCGTCGGTGACCCGGAAAACACCCCCGTCCTTGCCGACGTCCTCGCCCAGCACCAGCACACGGTCGTCCCTGTCCATCTCCTGGCGTAGGGCCAGGTTTAGAGCCTGGACCATCGTCATCTTAGCCATGGTGTATGTCCTCGCGGTTTGTTGCCAGCGCCTCTGACTTACCGGCGTGGCCGTCGGCGGAGGGCTCGGTGAAGGCCCTCTTAATGATCTCAACCGCCTCGCCTTCGCTGATCCCCGCTGCTTCGGCCGCAAGGGCAAGCTCTTGCTTCAGCTCTTCCTTCTGCTCCAACAGGTGGGGCGGCATATCGTGATAGCTGTGTTCGAACATCCACAGCGGGTCGGAGAGCTCCTTCATCCGCTGCTCCGACCGGTCCACCGCAGCCTGGATCTCGGACTTGATCTCGCCCTCGGTGGCCTGTATCTGCTCCTCCGTGAGGAGCCTCTTGCCAATCAGGTATTTCTGGAACCGGACGATGGGGTCACGTCTTGCCCACACTTCGGACTCTTCCTCCGTGCGGTATCGCTTGGGGTCGTCGGAGGTCGTGTGCATGGCCACGCGGTAGGTGACCGCCTCGATGAGGGTTGGCCCACCCCCTGCCCTGGCTCGTTCTGCCGCTTCCTTAGTGGCAGCGTATACGGCGAGCACATCGTTGCCATCCACCTGGATCCCAGCCATCCCATATGCGATTGCCTTCTGGGCAAGGGTCTCCGAACGGGTCTGGCGCGTGCGGGGGATGGAGATCGCCCACTGATTGTTCTGGCAAAGGAAGACCACGGGTGTCTGGAACACCGCCGCGAAGTTCATAGCCTCGTGAAAGTCGCCCTGGGAGGTGGCTCCGTCTCCAAAGTAGCAGAGGGCCACCTCGTCGGCCCTTCGGTACTTGATGGCGTAACCGATCCCCGCGGCATGGAGGGTCTGGGAGCCAACCGGCACTGCGATCGGCAGGTCCCTACGCTTCTCCTCTACGAAAGATCCTTCGTCGTAGCCGGCGAAGTAGAGCAGGAAGCTCTCTAGCGGCCTGCCTCGCCATATCTCCGCGCCGCTTTCTCGGAAGGATGGGACCATCCAGTCCGAGTCCCGGAGGACCGCCACCGAGCCCAGGTGGGATGCCTCGTGGCCCTTGACCGGGGCGAATGTGCCGATGCGGCCCTGCCGCTGGAGGTCCAGCATCCTTTCGTCGAAGCGACGAGTCAGCAACATGTAGCGATGGAGCTTCAAGAGTAGCTCCTCTGGAACATCGGGCGCGAGTTCCCCATCGATGTTGCCCTCTTCGTCCAGTATGGAGAGGTGTTCCACCTGATAGGGAATGTCGATCGGTTTCCTTGGCATTACCTGTCTCTCCAAAATAGCCAGCGGAAGGCGGCTGCCTTGTGTTGCCTTCAGACCCCTTATCTGCAACATACAGGCCAATGGCGATAAGCGACATTATGGAGAAAATAACCGCGAGAATATGCCGTTTCGGCTCGGCGACGGGCTTCCTGAAGGGGTATCGGTGGCGCCGCTCGTGGTACAATCCCCAGGCCTAGTACCGCCGTCAGGAGGTATCCAATTGAACGTTGAAGTCCTTTTTCTGCCCACGGTCGCCGTTGACCTGCCCTCCAAGCTGTGCATCGTTATCGACGAACTGAGGGCAACCTCCACTTTGATGAAGATGTTCGAGGCTGGGGCCCGGCAGGTGGCGTTGGCGGAGGGTCCACGGAGCGCCCTGGAGATCGCATCGAGTCTGGCCGAGGGCTGCCCGATCTGCGGCGAGCGAGGCGGACTGCCTCCCGCAGGATTCACTCATGGAAATTCTCCTCGGGAGTTCGTTCCTGGGTCGCTGGAGGGCAAGGACTTCGTGTTCTGCACATCCAACGGCACGAAGGCGATGTGGGAGGTATCGAAGGGGGCGGTTGTGCTGGCGGGAAGCCTGTTCAATGCGACGGCGGTGGTCGGGACGGCCCTTCGGGAGGCACGGGAGAAGGGATTGAACATCTCCCTGGTGTGCTCCGGGGATATCCTGGGCACGAAGTTCGCCATCGACGATGCCTTCGCCGCCGGGTATATGGCGCTTCTGCTGCAGAGGGAGTCGAGAGCCGATGGGATGGGTGATGTGGAATGGCTGGAGTCGGCCACTGCGGCCGTGCGGCTGTATCGCTCCTATCTGGCCGAACTGGGTGCCACGGACCAGGAGCACAACCCGCCGAAGGAGGCCATACTACGGGCCTTCTGGGAGTCGCTCAACGCTCGCGAGCTGGAGAAGGTGGGGTTATCCGCAGACGTTGACTACTGTGCCCAGGTGGACATAAGCACCAAGGTACCACGACTACACGTGGAAGGCGACCGGCTAGTGCTGTGCTAGAGGGCGGCTTTGTGCCCGATTCGGGTTGGGATCAGCTACTGGCAAGGAGCATTCGATTGGCAGGCAAGATCGATCAGTCGAAAGGGCCGATGGAGCAGCGGATCGAGGAGATCGACCGGCTGCTGGAGGCGGAGTATGGCCGGCCGGCGCCAAGGCGCAAGCTGAGGCCGCTGGATGAGCTTGTCCTCACCATCCTCTCTCAGCACACCTCGGATGCGAACTCCTCTCGCGCCTTCGAGAGCCTATTGCGCCGGTTTCCTACCTGGGATGCGGTGATGGATGCCGAGCCTGAGGAGATCGCCGAGACGATTCGTTCCGGCGGACTGGCCCGCATAAAGGCGGTCAGGATCAAGCAGCTCCTCCAGCGCCTCCACGAGGAGCAGGGCGCCCTCGATCTGGACTTCCTGTGCGACATGCCGTTGGAAGAAGCCCGGCGGTTTCTTCTGGACCTCGGTGGGGTGGGGCCCAAGACGGCCGCCTGCGTCCTGCTGTTCGCCTGTGGCCATCCAGCTTTCCCCGTGGACACCCACGTACATCGGGTGTCCCGCCGCCTGGGTCTCATTGGGCCGAAGGTATCCGCCGAAGAGGCCCACCGCATCCTCGAGAACGCCGTGTCTCCGGAGAAGACCTATCCATTCCACGTCAACCTCATCGTCCACGGTCGGCAGCTGTGCAAGGCCCAGCGTCCTCGTTGCGGGGCCTGCCCCCTGGCTCCAGTATGCCCGAGCTTTCAGCCGTAAGCCGTAAGCTGTCAGCTATCAGCCTTCCAGTCGTCTTCGTGCGTCCCCCGTCCATCCTGTTCCTCATCCCCCGCTGGTCGCCGGCAGGTGATGGCTAGCTGCTGAAAGCTGACGGCTGATGGCTGATAGCTACAGGTAGTCCAGCGGGTTGACCAGTCGGTCATTCACCCGGACCTCGAAGTGGAGGTGGGGACCCGTAGACCGTCCGGTGCTACCCACTGCCCCGATCTGCTGCCCCTTCCCAACCGCATCGCCCAGCTTCACGCTAAACGTGCTGAGGTGGGCGTACAGCGACTTCATCCCGTTGCCGTGGTCCACCACCAGATACCAGCCGTAGTCGTATTCCCCCTGCTGGAGGTTCACCACGCGGCCCCCCGCAGCCGCCCTGACGGCGGTGCCGGTAGGAGCGGCGATGTCCAAGCCAGAGTGGCCTCCCCCGAAATGCTGGGTTATCGATCCTGCTACTGGCCAGCTCAGTTGCCCGCTGCCCTTGGGCAGTGGCGGCTGTGTTGGGGCAGGCGCGGCAGGGGCTAGCGCCGTTGCCTGCCTGGGGGTGGGCGCAGCAGGGGCTAGCGCCGCTGCTTGCCTGGGGGTGGGCGTGGGCGGAACCGGCGTTGGCGTCGGGGGGACGGGTGTGCGGGTGGGGGGCACACGGGTAGGAGTGGCCGTCGGAGGCGGTGTGGGGGTGCCAGGGCGCCCACCCGGTACCAAGAGGCTCCGCCCGACGCTGATGACGCTATCGGTTCCCAGCCCGTTGGCTTCTAGGATGTCAGAGAGATCTACTCCATACAGGGCGGCGATGGTCGAGAGATTGTCGCCCTCCCCTACCTGGTGGGACACTCCGTCCACGGGCAGCACCGTCAGGGTCTGCCCGGCGGCGAGACTGTTGGGGTTGGTCAGGCCGTTGGCCCACATCAGGGTTTCGGGGCTGACGCCGAACCGCTTGGCGATGGTCGAGACCGTGTCACCCGGCTGCACCTGGTATCGGTTGGGTGCGCGTTGACGCGTCGGTGAGGGCGGGGATGTAGGGCTCTCGGTGGGGACGACCGTGGGGGTTGGGGTAGCGGTCGACGACACGCGCGGCTCAGGCGTGTGGGAAAGGGCCACGATGCGAGGCTGCGAGGTGCTCTCCGCAATCGGCGGCGTCCCGGTCTCAGGGGGAGTCTTCCGAGGCGTGGGCGTAGTCGTGGGCAGAGGGCCGTCGATCGAGGATTGCGCTGCGGCGACTGATTGCCAGACGCTCTCGTCGGGGAGAAGGGGCCCCGCGGCGTTGGCCGACTCGCTGTTGCCGGCCCACGAAAGCAGGGAGATGCCCCAGATGGTCAGGAGGAGCGTCGCGTGAAGAAACCAACGGGTGTCTCTACCCCGGGGTCGCGGTAGCTGTCGAGGCAGCTTTTGCGCCCTCTTGTCTCGTGCTAAAGGGGTAGATGTCATGTCCATGTCGTCGTTGCCCCACCTGGCCGGAATAGCGCCCAGAGCCGTCGATGGCTTCGGTGCGTCTCGAGGGGGAAGATGCGCGGGATTGCCATCGTCCGGCCAGAAGGTTAATGAAGAAGGACCTAAATGTCAACGCGGCTGCTCTTCTAGCTGCCGAACTCCAGGCCGACGGCCCCGATGGAGGCCAGGTGGTTGGCGTCGCTGACGAGGATCAGATGAGCGAGGCCATCTCGCAACTCGATCAGGTTGACGGCGCAGTTGGGCTGGCGTTCTCCCTCCCATATTCGGGAGAGGGGCCAACCCTTCAGTTGGCAGACGACAGCCCGAACGACGGTGTTGTGGGTGACCGCGCAGACGGTCTGGCCGGGGTGCAACCGGCGGATCTCCTCCAGGAAGCGCTGACCTCGCTGCTGCACCTGGAGCACGCTCTCTCCTCCCGGCATCTTGTGCAGGTGGGGGTGATGACGCCAGTTGCCATGATCCTCAGGCCAGAGGCGGCCTACCTCTTCGTAGCTCCTGCCGGTCCACTCGCCGCAGTGGATCTCCCTTAGTTCCGCTCGCGGTACCACTTCGAGGTTCAACCTGGTGGCCAGCGGCTCCGCCGTCCGCAGGGATCGGCCCTGGTCCGATGAATAGATGGCTGCTATTCCCTCCTCCGCAAGCCGGTGGGCCACCGCGTTCGCCTGCGCCAGCCCTCTGGATGTCAGAGCAGAGTCCAGGTGTCCTTGGAAGATGTGGCTGGCATTCCACTCGGTTTCGCCATGCCGAATCAGGAAGAGCCGCGTTGCCTCTGAAACCATCAGAATAATACCCTCTCGTCCCCAACCCGCCGGGTCACACGCTTCTCGTCCAGCTGTTCCAGCAGGGCCAGGGCATATTTTCTACTGGTGTTGAAGTGGTCGCGCATCGTCGCGACGGTAATCGAGCCCCTGCTCCTGATCAACTCGACCACAGTCTGGACCAGGGTATCGTACACCTGTTTCTCCACCACAATCTCAGGGGTGACCTGCACCAGCCTGCCCTGGTCGACGAGGGCGGCCAGCACCTCGGAGTCTAGACCGAAGCGGGTCAGAAGATCGAGAGTGGAGGGCGGGGAAACTCCGGTGTCCTTGAGGAATGCCAGTAACTCGCTCACCCTCCGCTGCTGCCCCTCGGTGAAGGTCACCTGGTGTCCCGATCGAGTCATCAGCGGCCCTTCCTCAACCACGACGCCCTCGGCTATCAGCCGCGCCTCCACTCGGCTGAAGGCCCTGGCATCCAGGCCGGTCCGGCTGCGCACCTCCTCCCTGGGCATCCCCCGTCGGAGCGGGTACTCCGCATGGAAGGAAGCTAGCATCGCCTCGACTCGCTCCTTGAGATCGCTCCAGGCATGGGTGGAGATGACAATGCTCTGGGAGTTCAGGACAGGGTGGTCCGAAGAGCCCGCCTTGCTGCCCTCCAACAGCAGGGCATCGCCCTGGGTGAGCAGGGTGGATACGGCCTGGCGGAGCTGATCCTGGGGGAGCCCTGTGCGGAGCGACAGGGTGTGGAGGTCCAGGGGCGTTGCCGGCGGCAACTGTCCCAGGGCAATCTCCTCCGGACTGCCCTGCTCCAGGGTGCTCAGCTTGCGCAGCAGCTCCTCCTGGAAGCGACGGTGTCGCTTGGGATGAGGATCGACCACCGAGCCGCCGCCGACGGTAAAGCTGGGCGACGGGATGCGAACGATGAAAAGGTCTCCCCTGGCGACCGCCACGGGGTCAGCCAGCCGTAGCTGTGCCCATCCAGTCTGGCCCGGCTCGAGGGTGTTGGCGTCCAGCAGGGATAGCTTGGCCACGGTCTCGGTGGCGCCCGTGTGGAAGGTGAGGCTGTCCCCCTGCTCCAGCGGCTTGGGTGCGGCCTTGATCAAGCGCAGCTTAATGTCCACGGCCTTGGTGGGTCGCAGCCACCCGGAGGTCGTCATGACCTCCCCGCGCTGGATTTCATCCGTCGCGATGGAAGCCAGGTTCACGGCGACCCGGCTGCCCGGGTGAGCCGTGTCTACCTTCCGTTTGTGGGACTGGATCCCGCGAATCCTGGTCTTCTTGCCTGAAGGCAAGATCTCCACCTCCTGCCCCACCTTGAGGTCGCCGTCGATGAGGGTGCCCGTGACCACGGTGCCAAATCCCGCGATGGTGAAGACCCGGTCCACCGGAACTCGAGGCTTGGCTACGTCCCGCTTTGGTGGGATGGCCTTGAGCAGACTGTCCAGGGTCGACAGCAGTTCAGGTAGCCCCCGGCCCGTGACGGCGGAGACCGGAATCAGGGGCGAGTTCGCCAGCGATGTGGGCGTCAGCCTCTCCTCCACCTCGGCCTTCACCAACTCCATCCACTCATCGTCCACCAGGTCGGCCTTCGTGAGGGCGACAACCCCACGGGAGATGCCGAGCAGGTCGAGGATCGCCAGGTGCTCGTCGGTTTGAGGCATCGGGCCCTCGTCGGCTGCCACGACCAACAGGGCGACGTCAATCCCGCCGACGCCGGCCAGCATGTTCTTGATGAACCGTTCATGGCCGGGCACGTCCACGATGCTGACCTCTTGCCCGCTAGGCAGCTTGAGCCATGCGAACCCGAGGTCTATGGTCATGCCCCTATCCTTCTCCTCCTGGAGACGGTCGGGATCTATGCCGGTCAGCGCTTTGACGAGAGTGGACTTGCCGTGGTCCACATGGCCCGCCGTGCCGATTACGTACAATGGCTGCTCCGATGATTTTCGTTGGACTAAGGGAATTATATCCTCCCCCCGCAGTATGGAGAAAGAGCAGTGACATCGACACCGCGGCCGCTCGCCGAGCTGTTCACCTGCCGCGTTTCCAGGTTCTAGAATTGCATACAAGAAACTCAGTCACGGCAGTACTGATCTCTGCACGGGACACTGAACGCAGTCGCCATGCTCTCCCATGGACTGTAGGGGCGGTTCGCGAACCGCCCCTACACGAGGTTCAGGCCCTATGCGGTTCAGGCACCCATGCAGAGGAAGGAGTTGACGGGGAGGCAACCATGGTCACCGTCATTGGAATCGTACTCATCATCGTCGCGGGGATCCTTCTGCTGGTGCGTCGGTCACAGCAGGGCAAGTTGGTGGAGATCCAAGGAACGCTGGCCGTGACGGCCCGAGAGCTGCAAAAGGCCTGCGAGTATGTGGCGGAGCGGCTTGGGGAGCCTGGGAGCTTCAAGCAGATCGCCGAGGTGAGCGGGATAGCCAGGTCCGACAAGCCTCTCACCTCGGAGATGGCCAAGGAGCCCTGTCTCTACTCCTCGGTGACGGTCACTCGAGAGTATGAAGAGGATCGCAGGGATACCGACTCCCAGACGAAGCAGCAGGTCCGCAAGACCAGGCGTGGCTCCGAGACGGTATTCAGCAACACGCGGTCCGTGCCCTTCTGGGTAGAAGACGCGACCGGTCCCACCTGGGTGGACCCGATGGGCGCCGATGTCGCCGCGATTCAGGTGGTGGATCGCTTCGAGTCCACTGTCGGCGGTGTCATCACTCTCGGTGGGTACAGCTTCGATGTGGGTGCGCTGGTTGGCCAGATGCTGTCGGACGGACGCACCCTTGGATACCACTTTCGGGAGAGGATTCTCCCCGTAAGCAGCAACGTCCACGTACTGGGGGAGGCCGCGGACTCCTCGGGGATCTTGAGTATCCAGAAACCCAGCGGCAAGGGGAAGTTCATCATCTCGCTCGACTCTGAGGAGTCCGTCAGATCTGCCAGGTTGAAGATTCACCGGCTATTGGCTGGAGCAATCGCCTCGGGGGTTGCCGGCGTTGGGTTGGTCATCGCGGACCTGGCGAAGTAGGCCTCGGCCGAAGTGGCCTATCCCCTACTTGCCTGCCACTACGATGAGATGGTTGGCCAGGGTACGATCTTCCTCCGGCTGGACCGTTCGGAGATCGAGGAGAAGCTGCTCTTTCTCCAGGCGGGCGACCAGGGCCGGGACCATCTGTCGGAGGCGCGAGGCGATCTCCATGGGGGCGGGGCCATCCTGGCCGGAGACGATGGCAATCAGCCGGGTTGGCAGCGTTTCCCCCGGGAGTGACCCACCGCCGACCGTGGAGAGGCCGGCCACCAACTCCGCTTGCAACCCGCCTTTCCGGATGCGCCGGAGCACCCTGGTCGCCCGGGCTTCGATCTCCCCCACCGGCATGGCCATCATCCGCCACACCGGCACCTTCTGCTCGGCCTCGCCCAGGATGTAGTGGCGCAGTGTGGCCGTGAGGGCGGCGATGGCCATCTTGTCCACCCGGATCGCACGTGCGAGGGGATGTCGACGCAGTCTCTCGATATACTCCGCCTTCCCCGCGATCAACCCCGCCTGGGGTCCGCCGAGCAGCTTGTCGCCGCTGAAGCACACCAGGTCCACGCCGGCTTCGATCCGCTCCTGCACCGTCGGCTCGTGCTGGAGGCCGTATCGAGTGGTGTCCAGAAGGGTGCCGCTGCCCAGGTCGTCCACCACCGCGACCCCCTTCTGACGACCTAGCGCCACCAGTTCGTCGATGGACGCCGAGTGGACGAAGCCCTCCACCCGGAAGTTGCTGGGATGGACGTGGAGGAGTATGGCCGTATCCTCCGTGATCGCCGCTTCGTAGTCGCGTATGTAGGTGCGGTTGGTGGTGCCTACCTCTACCAGTCTCGCCCCGCTTTGCCGCAGCACGTCGGGGATCCGGAAGCCGCCGCCTATCTCCACAGCCTGCCCCCTGGAGACGATGACCTCCCTGCCCTGAGCCAGGGCCGAGAGGATCAGCAGAACCGCCGCGGCGTTGTTGTTGACGGCGATAGCGTCCTCCGCGCCCGTGATCCGCTGAAGCAGGCCGGAAACGTGCTCGTGGCGCGAGCCTCGAACCCCTTCCTCGAGCCGGTACTCCAGGTTGCTGTAGCCGATCGCTACCTCTCGGATGGCCTGGAGTGCGTCCTCGCTGAGTGGTGCCCGGCCCAGGTTGGTGTGGATGATCACGCCGGTGGCGTTGATGGCGGGTCGTAGCGAGGGGCGCAGGGAACGCTCCAGGAGCGCCCCCGCCGCTCGCAGGATGGCGTCGGCATCGGGGAGGGGAGCGCCGGCCCGCATCGCGGCCCTGGCGTCTCCCATCGCATCGCGGAGGGCCTGGACCACCAGTTCGTGGGAGTAGCGGCCGGCCAGTTGCTCGGAGGCCGGTTCTCTGAGGAGTCGGTCCACACTGGGAAGCTGTCTTAGGGTGTCTGCGGCCTCGGTCACGACCTCTTCCCCCAGGCCTTGATAAGGCCAAAGGCCAGCATGCGCCCCAGGGCGGCCAGGTCTTCGGTTTGGAGGCAATTTGGAGCCACCGCGTCGTACAGGAGGGTTACCTCTGCTCCCTGTTCCTCATCGGCTAACCAGAGGACGCAGGCCATAGGGAGGTGGGGCAACACTCGGAAGGTAAAGGAACGGTCGCCCATGGCCACCTTCTCGCCCCCAAGAGCCAGGCTGGCCTGCTCGAACCCCTCCGGATAGGACCCGAAGCTATCGATGAGTGGACGGAGGCACTGCTGCCGGAATGCCTGCTCGTAGACGTTGCCGCCTGGCAGACTCCGAAAGGGAATCCAATTCCCAGTGATCGGGCTGCCATCGGCGGTGCTCAAGTAGTGGAGGACCACCAGGTTGACGGAGGTGCCGGCAGGTGAATCGGTCACGACGCTGTAGACTCGCGCCTCGGGTATGGGCACACGGTACTCCTGGCCCAGTAGCCGCACCCTGTACTGCTGCCCTGCCTCGGTTGCGAGCAGTTCGACCCCGCTCCTCGTCACGACCCGGCGAGGGTCCAAGGCTCGCAGCCTCGACTGGGCCAGTTCCATCGCCGGTCGGTAGTTGTCCTGCACGTCCGCGTCCTCCACAGGGTTGCCCCAAGGTTGCGTCGATTCTACTGGGGGCTCGACCGGCGTGTAAAGCCGCCCCGAAACCTGGTAGACTAGCCCTGCCCAATCCGGTGGGGAGTGGAAATCCATGCCCGACGAATCGCCCCTGGTCTCTGTCATCGTGGTCAACTGGAACGGGCGGGCCCACCTGGAGAGGTGCCTGGAGGCTCTGGCATACCAGAGCTGTCGGCCCTTCGAGACCATCGTGGTGGACAACGGCTCGACCGACGGGTCGGTCGAGCTTCTTGGCGAGGAGTATCCCAAGGTCCGGGTGATTTCCCTGGATCGGAACCTCGGGTTTGCCGCGGGCAACAACGCGGGCATCCTGGCCAGCAGTGCCCCTTTCATCGCGACCCTCAACAACGACACCGAGGCCGATCCCCAGTGGTTGGAGCAGTTGCTGGGGCCGGCACTTGCCGACCCCAGCGTGGGGATGGTGGCCTCCAAGATGCTGTTCGCCCACCAGTTAGGGACTATCAACTCGGCCGGCATCGCGATAGACCTGGCCGGCATCGCCTGGGACCGGATGGGGGGAGAGCAGGATGGAGGGGGCGACGAGGTTGTGGAGGTGTTTGGCCCCTGCGCCGGTGCCGCGCTGTACAGGCGGGTCATGCTGGAAGAGGTGGGCCTGTTCGACGAGGAGTTCTTCGCCTACCTTGAGGATGTAGACTTGGCGTGGCGCGCACAGCTAGCCGGATGGCGTTGCCTCTACGCGCCCGCCGCGAAGGTCGCCCACGTCCATTCCGCCACGGGGGTGGAGGGCTCCCCTTTCAAGAGCTATCATCTTGGCAGAAACAAGCTGTGGACCATTGCCAAGAACTACCCTCTACCGCAGTTGTGCCTCGCCCTGCCGCTGATCGTGGCCTACGACCTGGCGGCCACCCTCTATGGGGTGGCGACAAGGCGGGACACGGCCGGGCTGAGGGGTCGGGTTGCGGGGACGTTGGGGCTGCCGCGGCTGTGGGCAAAGCGCCGGAGCGTGCAGCGTATGCGCCGCGTCCCATTCTCCGCCCTGTCGAGTCAGATGGCGCCTGTCGCAACGCCTATTGGGGTGCTGGAGCGCTACCGGCACGTTGGCAGTACCGCGCGACCGCAGTTGTAGCGATTGGGAGGAAGCATGCTGAACGCTCAGGAGATCCAGGCGATCATCCCTCATAGGTATCCTTTCCTGCTGGTGGACAGGATCGTCGAGCTGGAGGAAGGAGTGCGGGCCGTGGGCATCAAGAACGTCACGGTCAACGAGCCTTTCTTCCAGGGCCACTTTCCGGAGTACCCGGTGATGCCGGGCGTGCTGATCTTGGAGGCGCTGGCGCAGGTGGGCGCCGTGGCGCTGCTGAAGCTGCCGGCCAACCACGGCAAGATCGCCTTCTTCGCTGGGATCGATGGCCTTCGCTTTCGGAAGCAGGTCTTCCCGGGCGATACCCTTCGTCTGGAGATCGAGTTGACCAAGATGCGCGGCCCGGTGGGGAAGGGGACGGCTCGCGCCACGGTGGACGGCGACCTGGTGGCCGAGGGCGAGTTGATGTTCGCCCTGGGCTCGTCGTCCGTGGCGCCCGGTCCGAAGCCGGTGGACCGCGGCCACCTGGACAAGGGAGGTCAGCCGTAGAGCCTCGCCTAGCGTGCCCATGTGATCTGATCCGTGACGTCCCGCCGTCCAGGCGAAGGGGGGTGCGCCGGGGGCTGCTCGCTGCCTGCGGGGCTGCCCTGCGTCTTGTTGAGCGGCGGGGCGGAGCTGGCCTTTCGGAGTCGAGCGAGGCAGCGAGAATACCGGCTTCCGCCGGAATCGTGGAGGGGCCGCTTGCACATGCGCGGCCGCGGATCCTGCTGATTCGCCCCGACCACTTCGGGGACCTGCTTCTGACCTCACCCGCGGTCGAGCTGTTGCGCTCCGCGCTGCCGGAGGCGCACCTGGCGCTGATGGTTGGCCCCTGGGCCGAGGAGGTGGCCAAGCGCGACCCTCTCCTGGACGAGTTGATCCTCTGCCCCTTCCCGGGGTTCACTCGGACGCCCAAGGGCTCATCTCTGCAGCCCTACAGGTTGCTCTGGGAGACCTCCAGGCTATTGAGGGAGCGGCGGTACGATGCCGCGCTGGTGCTGCGCTACGACCACTGGTGGGGGGCTTGGCTGGCCGCTCTGGCGGGCATCCCGGTGCGGGTGGGGTGGGCCGTGCCCGAGTGCCGCCCATTCCTGACCCACGTCATGGATATAGCTGCCGGGAGCGTAGCTGCTGGGAGCGTAGCTGCTGGGAGCGTAGCTGCTGGGAGCGTAGTCGCCGGGAGCGTAGTCGCCGGGAGCGTAGTCGCCGGGAGCGCGGGCGTCTCGCCCGCACGAGACACTGGCGGGCGAGACGCCCGCGCTCCCGGAGGTAGTTCATGGCTCGCTGCCGCTGATGCCCATCATCACCCTCGCCGCCAGGCACCAGGTAAGACGCACTGGACGGCGCAGTCCTTAGCGGTGGTCCGGCGGCTGCTGGAGGTCTGGCAGAAGGCCAGCGAAAGTGCACCAATGCTTGGTCAGACTGATTGCGATAGTTGGCGGGAGCCGCTTGCTGGGAGCGCGGGCCGCTGGCCCGCACGAGACACTGGCGGGCGAGCCGCCCGCGCTCCCAGCATTGGATCGCCTTCGGCGACCCATCAAGGCCAATTTGATGGCGCACCAGGGCAGCTCCCCCTGCGCTTCGCGATCAGTCTGGAGGAGGAGCGGGAGGCGGACCGGCTCTGGGCCGAGCTCGGTCTGACATCGGAGACGCCCGCCGTTGCGTTGCACCCCGGCACGGGCTCGCCCCTCAAGCTGTGGCCCGAGGAGCGATGGGTCTCGCTAGGGACGGCCCTCGCCGGCAGCGGCATGCGCGTGCTGGTTACCGGTTCGTCGGGAGAGGCCGAACTGGCGAGCCGCATCGTCGGTGCAATCCCCGGCGCAGTGAGCCTGGCTGGAGCAACTCAGTTCGGCACGCTGGCGGCGCTCTTCAGAAGGTGCCGGCTGGTGGTGGGCGTGGACAGCGGACCGCTGCACCTCGCCGTTGCCACGGATACCCCTTCGGTGCGCCTCTTCGGCCCGACGGATCAGGCGGTCTATGGCCCATGGGGAGACCCGTCGCGACACCGGGTCGTGGTGGCCGAGCAGGTACGGCCTTGCAGTCGCCTCGACATCACCCCTCCGTCGGGCGCCGTCCCACCCTGCATGGAGCTTATCACTGTTGAGCATGTACTGGATGCGTGTGAAGGAGTGATGCACTGACGAATCCCATCAAGAGTACCTTTAAGTCCGTGGCCTGGGGAGGTGCCTATGGGCTGTTCACCCCCTTAGGTGTGCTGCGGCGTGGTCTGTCGCCGGCCAGGAAGCCGCCTGCGCTGTCCGACGTGCGCTCCATACTGGCGATCCGCCTCGATCTGCTAGGGGACCTGGTCTTCACCCTCCCCGCCGTCCGGGCCCTGCACGAGGCCGCACCTTCGGCCAGACTGACCCTGCTGGTACAACCCTACGCGGCGGACCTGGTCGGCAACCTCTCCTATGTGGATCGGGTGGTCACCGTCGATGTCCAACGGTGGCGGAAGCCCGGGGTGTGGACCGGCCCCGCTTGGTCGGAGCTGCGACGGGCACTCAGCGAGTTGCGTGGGGAGCGGTACGACCTCTGTGTCAGCTTCTACGGACGAATCGGGGCGGCGGCCGCGCTGCTGAGTGGTGCGCGATACCTCGTGGGGTACGCCTCGGAGGGCTATCCTTGCAGCTTCGATCGAGGGCTTCCTGGTCGTCGCTACCTGCACCGGCAGCACGAGGCAGAGTACTGTCTGGATCTAGTGCGGGCGCTGGGGGTTTCGGCCAGCCAGGCTGGGTCCACCCTGGAGGTGGATCCCCAGGCCGCGGTGAGGGTGGAGGGACTTCTGAGTGCCGAGGGCGTTGCGGCGAGTGACAGGTTGGTGACGCTTCACCCGGGCGCCTTGAACATGGCTGCCAAGCGCTGGATCCCAGACCGGTGGGCGGCTGTGGCCGATAGGGTACAGGAGGAGACCGGCCGGAGGGTGGTGCTGGTGGGATCGGCATCGGAGCGGCCGCTGGTGGAGGGAGTGCGAGAGTCCATGAGGACGGTTCCCATCGACCTGGCCGGCAGGACCACGGTCGCGGAGTTGGTGGCCATCCTGGCCCGCTGCGAACTGTTCCTTGGTGGCGACAGCGGTCCCCTGCACATGGCCTCGGCAGTGGGCCTACCTTCGGTGTCGGTGTACGGCCCCACGGACCCTGCCCTCACGGGCCCCCTACTGCTCGACCAGATTGATTGTGCAGGGCGGCGTGAGCCGCCTGCTGGGAGCGCGGGCCGCTGGCCCGCACGAGACACCGGCGGGCGAGCCGCCCGCGCTCCCAGCATTGGATCGCCTTCGGCGACCCAGCAAGATCATCTTGGCGAACCATCAGCCCCGTCGGCCGTCGTGCTGCGGTCCGGTGTGGATTGCTCGCCATGCTACGACCTGGCGAGCCCCCCTGTATGCCGGCGAGGGGATCTTCGCTGCATGGTGGATCTGTCCACCGAGCAGGTGTGGGAAGCGATTAGTGACACCCTCTGCCCTCGTAGGGAAGGGGCTCGTCCCCTTCCGCCCCCCGGACATGGACGCGCGATGCGGCCCATGACGCTGCCCATCTCCTACCGCGCCGCCCTCCACTGCCGGGCGGCAGGGGATGAACCCCTGCCCTACGTTACGCGGACCGGGCTGCAGGGGATGAATCCCTGCCCTACTCTGGCCCTACAGGTAGGCGTACCGGTAGTTGCCGGCACGCCTGCTGGGGACGGGGAGCAGGGATCCTCGGGCCGCCTCACCCTGCGGCGCATCCTTGTCGTGAAGCTGGCCGGGATCGGAGACCTGCTGAGCGCCTTTCCCGCCCTGGAGGCGTTACGGAAGGGCTATCCCGATGCGGAGATCACCGCGTTGGTGACCCCTTCGACGGCCTCTCTCCTGGATGGATCTGGGCTGGTGGACCGAACGATGGTGCTGGACAAGTATCTCTTCGACGACGCTGGAGGGGCCCTGCGCCCACGATCCCTCGCTGCTCTGCTCGGCCTGGCAAGGGAACTGCGCTCCCGCTCCTTCGATGCGGTGCTGCTGCTGCACCATCTGATCACCTGGCCCGGGGTCGCCAAGTACGGGCTTCTCACCCTTGCGACAGGGGCGCCATGGCGGCTGGGACTGGATGACGGTCGTGGACGGTTCCTGAACCTCCCGACTCGAGACGGTGGCTTCGGGGCAATGCACGAGGTGGACTACTGGCTGCGGGTGGTCGGGGGGCTCGGGGTTGGCAACAGCGATCCGAGGGTCCGGCTGCGCTGGGGGTCCGAGGATGAGGCGTTTGCGGCGGACAGGTGGCGAGCACTGGGACTGGATGGTGGCCAACCGGTGATGGCGATCCATCCCGGTTGCGGGAGCTACAGCCCCGTCCGCCGGTGGAGCGCCGAGCGGTTCGCGGCGGTGGCGGATGCCCTGGCAGATGACGGACTGGTCCCCCTCGTGGTGGCCGGCCCCGGCGAGGAAGGGACGGCGCGCGAGGTCATGGAGGGGATGCGGGGTCGAGGTCTCCTCTTGGGCGGGGTGCCCACGCCGATGCGTCTGGCCGCCCTCTTGGCGAGGTGCAGGCTGTTCGTGGGCAACGACAGTGGTGTGATGCACCTGGCGGTGGCGGCCGGCTTGCCGGTGGTCGCCGTCTTTGGCCCATCGAACCATCGTGCCTGGGGCCCGTACGACCCGAGTGGGCGAATGAGCCGCGTCGTGCGGCTCGACCTGCCCTGCAGCCCCTGTCTCTACCGTGGCCAATCCCTGGGTCTCCGCTACGGCTGCGGCGACCCTCGCTGCCTACAGGGCGTCACGCCGGAGATGGTGGTCTCCGCGGCCCGTGATCTGCTGGCGGTCGAGCAAGGCCGGTAGATAACGGAACGGCGGGACTAGTCCGCGAGGATGTCCTGGATGTAGTCGCCCCAGTCCGTGAAGCCCGAACGACGGCGCGAGCGGGCGAGACCGGACCGGCCCCGATGGGTCTGGAAAGTGCTAAACTGGGGCGAGAAGGATAGCACGTCGTCGACCCTCTCGGAGGACTCCCATTGAGTGTTGAGAACGGGAGTAGCACCGGTTTGCGGTGCGCCAACCATCCCGAAACCGTAACCTATCTGCGCTGCAGCCGTTGTGGCAAGCCGATTTGCCCTAAGTGCGTCGTTCAGACCCCAGTGGGTGGCCGCTGCAAGGAGTGCGCTCGAGTCAGGCGAGACCCAGCCCTCGTGGTAGGGTCACGGCTCTACCTGCGAGCCACGGCCTACGGGTTGGGCGTTGCCCTCGTCGGCGGCCTGCTCTGGTCCCAGGTGGGCGACGTCTTCGGGCTGTCAGGTCTCCTGCTAATACTGCTGGGCTATGCGGTGGGTGAGGCAGTGAGCAGAGGCGCCAACCGGAAGGTCTCCAGGGGATTGATGGTGATGGCAGGCGGCTTCACCGTCCTGGCTGTCGTGGCCGGACGAGCAGCGGTCGTGCTGACCAGGTTACCCGACTCCGTGCCCTTGGATGTCAGGTTGGTGATGGCCCTCGACTACGGGCTCTCGGGGCTGTTCACCGGCCTGTTTGGACTGTTGCTCCTTGTGCTGGCGGTCGTGATTGCTACCAGCCGTGTTAGATAGGCGACTCGCCGTTGGAGGGGAGTTGAACAGAAATCGATTGCTGGATGTCCTTCCCAGGTTTGCCGGGAAGCGTGTGTTGGTCGTGGGGGATCTGTTCCTGGATGAATACCTGGTGGGAAGGCCCACGCGGATCTCACGCGAAGCTCCTGTGTTGATCCTTGAGTACGAGAAGCGCTTCGCGCTGCCGGGGGGAGGAACAAACCCTGCCAGGAACCTCCAGACCCTGGGTGCTAAAGCGTGGATGGTTGGGATAGTGGGGGAGGACGATGCCGGAGTGGAGTTGAAGGGGCTGCTGGAAGCCGTGGGGATCTGTACCGATGGGATCGCCGTGACCTCCGATCGGCCGACTGTCACCAAGACTCGCATCCTCGCCCACGACAGCAATATCATTCGGCAGCAGGTAGTCCGGATGGACCGGATTTCCAGGGAACCGACGAGGCCAGAGACGGTCCGGCAGTTGGTGGAGTACCTGCGCGAGGCCATACCTCAGGTGGACGCGGTGCTGCTCTCCGACTACAAGAGCGGTGTCGTGACGCCTGAGATCGTCGAGGAGTGCAGGAAGCTCGCCCACGGGCACGAAAAGCTGCTTACGGTCGACTCCCAGGGGGAGCTTCAGCGCTTTCAGGGGTATGGGCTGGTCAAGGCGAACCAGGCGGAGGTGGAAGCGAGCCTGGGGACGAAGCTCGATTGTGAGGAGGACTTCGATAGCGCCTGCCGGCGGTTGTTGGAGGAACTCGGTGCTCGTGTGGTGCTGATCACTCGGGGCGGCAACGGGCTGTCGGTCATGGAGTCGGGCGGGAAGCACACCCATATCCCGGTGGCCAATCGCAGCGAGGTGTTCGACGTGACCGGCGCTGGAGACACCGCCGTGGCGGTGGCAACCCTATCTCTCGCCGCGGGGGCGAAACCGGTAGTAGCTGCTCACCTGGCGAACTACGCGGCTGGTCTGGTGGTGAGGAAACTGGGTAACTCCACGACGACGGTGGATGAGATGCGGGAAGCGATCACCAGCTCCGAGTTCCCGAGAGCGGCGGACTCGGAGCCGGAGATGCTCCAGCCGTAGACCCTATAGATCCTCACTGGGAGAATCACCGTTGTTCCACCTGCCCCGGCCGTTCTTCCGGCCACGCGTCCTGACCTTGCTCTTCTCTTCGGTGCTGTGGCCGTTACGCCGGGCCTCCGGAGGCCGCGATCGCCAGCACCCGCTCGCCGCATGGAGACACCAGTCCTGCTCCTCGTCGGTCAGTGGCGGCGTATCCATGAGGCAGATGATCTGATAGAGCAGTTCCTCCCCGGCCGCGCGGTCATCTGATTCGCACGTCCAGTTCTCTCGGTAGTAGGGACATGCTCCGCGGTGGCGACGGTAGTCTACTCTGTCGGTTATGGGCGTAGCCTGGGTATCTTGCTGCATGGAAAGGATGAGTCTCCCAGAATTTGCTTAGCCCAATTCTACCATTGTGAGACGGCCTTCGGAAGCCGTCACCAGGGATAGCCTCGTTCCATGCGGAAGTCGTCGAACTCGCCGGTGTAGACCTCCCATTGCACGTCAACACGGTCTACTCGAGCCATGGATGGGCCGTGGTGGCACCATTCCACCAGCCGGCGCACATCCTCTTCCTCCCCCTCGAAGACGGCTTCCACCCGGCCGTCGGGAGTGTTCCGCACCCAGCCGGTTAACCCGCTCATCTGGGCCTCCTCTTGGGTGGACCATCGGAAGTTCACCCCTTGGACGCGGCCGGAGACCAGGACGTGGACTCGAATCAGGGTCAATCCTCGACCTCCGCCTTTGTGGTCCGCCCATGGTAGGATTTGCACGACTGTCCGTCAAATGGTGATGGCATCGCCTGTGCGAAGAGACGCCCCGGGCACGAGCCCACTCGCGGTCTCTGCTCCCACTTCCATTCCGAATGAGGATGCTGGCATAGATGAAGCTCAGAACCCTGTTGCGCTGGATGCCGGTCGCCGCCGGTGGTCTGGCCCTGATGGACGCTGCGGCGATAGAGCCGGCCAGGCTGAAGGTGGGGCGGTTGACGGTGCCCGTGGATCGTGGTGGCGACGGGTTGGTTGGCCTCAGGTTGGCCCATCTCTCAGACCTGCATGTTGGTGGAACCGGTTGGCGGTCCGCCACCCTGGCGAAGGCCGTCGATGCATGCAATCGCGAGTCGGTTGATCTGATCGCCCTCACTGGTGACTTCATCAGCAAGGCATCCCATGTACCGGCAGCGCTGGACCTGCTCTCCATCCTGAGGACCGATGTGCCCCGTCTGGCCGTCTTCGGCAACCACGACCACGTCTATGGCAGGAGGCCTATGGAGCAGTTAGCCAGTGGGCTGGCCGACCTGGGCATCGTCGTGCTGCGCAATGAAGGGCTGCGGCTGAGGCTGAGGGATGGAGCCGTCTGGTTCGTGGGAGTTGATGATGGCTACAGCGAGCGCGACGACCTGGAGAGGGCCGAGCGCCAGTTGGAGACCGATGGTTCTCCCAGGATCCTCTTGACCCACTATCCAGACGTTGCCGATCGTTTGCTGCCCGGCCAATACCAGCTATCGCTGGCCGGCCACTCCCACGGCGGCCAGATCAGGCTTCCTATCCTGGACGAGATAGTCAGCTATCGCCATGCCCGAACCCGCTACACTCGCGGCCTCTACATGGTGAACGGGAACCCGCTCCACGTCAGCCCGGGACTCGGGATGTCCGCGCTCCCTCTTCGCCTGTTCAACTTGCCCGAGGTCACGATCCTGACCTTCGAGCCTGTCGAGGAGACGCCTGCTCCGTCCAATTCGGCAGAGGAGGGACTCAGATCACCTCTTCTGCTTCCAGAGCCTCCATTTCCGCGTCACTGAGGCCCAGCATCTCCTGGTAGACCTCGCGGTTGTCTGCACCGATGGCGGAGGGACCCGGGAAACGGATGGCGCCCGGCGTGCCCAGCATCTTCGGCACGATGCCCGGCATGTTCATGGTGCCCAGGATGGGATGTTCCACCTGGATCAGGTCCTCCCTCGCTTTGTACTGCGGATTCTGGAATATTTCCGCCATGCTGGGGATAGGGCTGATAGGTATCCCGCTCTCGTCTCCCAGCTTCATCAGTTCATCGCTCGGGTATTGCGCGGTCCATTCCTGAACAATGGCCAGGATTGCCTCCCTGTGCTCCACCCGGTGGGGATTGGTGTCGTAGTGAGGGTTGCTCAAAAGGTCGGTGCGCCCCATCACCTCAGCCAACCGGCTGAAGGTGCGCTGTGTGCTGGTCACAAGGATCACCCACTTGCCGTCCTTGCACTGGAAAGCGCCGGCTGGGGCGGATTCCTGCAGCGCATGGCCGGCGCGACCCCTTGAGACGCCTGTGAGATCGTACTGGACGATGGCCGGCTCCAGGATTCGGAAGATCGACTCATAAAGGGCCAGGTCAACCTGCTGCCCCTCTGCCTGGTCGTTGCTCTTCAGATGGTACAGCGCCATCACTGCCCCAAAGGCGCCGAAGACGCCCGTTAGGTAGTCGACCAGGGGGAATGGGGGGCTAACAGGGGGGCGATCCGGATAGCCCTGCATGTAGGTAAGCCCACCGAAGGCCGTGGCCGGCGTGCCAAAGCCCGCCTTGTGGGCGTAGGGGCCGCTCTGACCGTAGCCGGAGATGCGCACCATGATCAGCCTCGGGTTGATCCCTTTCAACACGTCGTAGCCCAGGCCCCATTTCTCGAGGGTGCCTGGACGGAAGTTCTCGATCACCAGGTCGGCCTGCGCTACCAGCTTCTTCAGCAGCTCTTTGCCCTTCTCCTTGCGGACGTCCAAGCTGATGCACCGCTTGTTTCGGCTGAGCACAGTCCAAGGTCCTGGGACTCCCTTGACCACGGGAGTCATTCCCCGCACTGCATCGCCTATCTTGGGTAGTTCTACCTTTATGACGTCCGCCCCAAAGTCGGCCAGCAAGGTGGCGGCGAAGGGTGCGGCGAAGACGGTGGCCAAGTCGATGACCCGGACACCTGTGAGGGGGCCGTGAACTGCGGATGGGGTAGTGGTCTCCTGCGAACTGTGAATCAAGGTTCCTCCTGCTGGGTCGGCACGGGATGAAGTCTCTGAGGGTGTCGACGCGGCCGCCATGTTACCACGGTGGCAAGGGCTGCTGCCACGGCTGCGCACGCCACATGCTCATTGAGCCACGAGTTGTCGGTGGGCTACAATACGGTGGCCACAACCCCCGAGCAACTCTAGCATTTGCTCGGGGTATGGCGCGACTAGATCGTCTGAGGAACCGGGAGGACAATAGATGGCGGAGAGCAGCTTCCCCGCCGGATACGCCGGCAAGTTCCTGCGAGTTGACCTGTCCAAGGGTAGCCTTACCGAGGAACGATGGGGTGCCGACAGCCTGCGGAAGTGGGTAGGCGGCACGGGAGTGGGGGTAAAGCTCCTCTACGACGAGGTCGGCCCCGATGTCGCATGGGACGACCCTGAGAACCGCCTCATCATGTCGAGCGGTCCTTTGGGCGGTACCTCGATTATGGGGACGGGGACGGTGTCCTTTGTGACGAAGGGGACCATGACCGGAGGGGCCACGACGACACAGGCCAACGGCTTCATGGGCGCCTACATGAAGTTCGCCGGGTTCGACAGCGTGATCCTCCAGGGCAAGGCGGACCGGTGGGTGTACCTCTACCTTCATGACGGGGTGGCCGAGCTACGGGACGCCGAGCATCTCCTGGGTTTGGATACCTACGAACTAAAGGAGAGGATCTGCGAGGAGCTTGGGAGGAAGGAACGGCAGGTCAGCGTATTGGGGATAGGCCCTGCGGGCGAGAACCTTGTACGGATGGCGGCGATCGCCGGTGACAAGGGACACGTTGCGGGCCATAACGGGTCCGGGGCGGTGATGGGGTCCAAGAGGCTGAAGGCCATCGTGGCGGAGAGGGGTAAGACCCGGTTCCCCATCGCGGACGACAAGGCGCTCAAGGAGAGGGGGAGGATGATCGAGGAGGAGATCCTTGCCAACCCCGTGTCCCGTAACGCCTACGAGTGGGGGACGATGGTGAACTTCCCCGGGATGGTGAAGAGCGGGATGCTCCCCGTCAAGAACTACACCACCAACCTCTTTCCCGAGGCAGAGGATTTCAGCCGCCCCCAGTATCAGCAGGTGTGGGAACTGAAGAGGATGCCCTGCTGGGCCTGCCGGACCAAGCACCTCCACGAGGTGACCATCAAGGGGGGACGGTACGACGGCTTCTCGGGCGAGGAGCCGGAGTACGAGCAGTGGGCGTCCTGGGGGCCGATGATCGGCAACACCGACCCGGCGGGGGCGATGGTGTTGAGTGTCGAGCTGGACAGGTTGGGGATGGACACCAACGAGTGCAGTTGGTTGGTGGGGTGGACGATCGAGTGCTACGAGAAGGGTATCCTCACCAAGGAGGACACCGGCGGGCTGGAGCTGAGATGGGGCAACGTGGAGGCGGTGCGGGCGCTGTTCCGGAAGATCGCCCACCGGGAGGGGATCGGTGATCTGCTGGCCGAGGGGGTCAAGAGGGCATCTGAGAAGCTGGGCCGTGGGAGCCAGGATCTGGCCGTCTACACACTGAAGGGGAACAGCCCGAGGGGCCACGACCACCGCAGCCGATGGGTGGAGATGGTGGATACCTGCGTGTCTGATACCGGCACGATGGAGGTGGGACCGGCCTGGCTACCCCAGGAGCAGGGGGCGAAGGCGAACCCCGCCGCCCATGACTGGGAGGACGTGGCCGAGCAGTTGGGCAAGCACAACGGGCGGATGATGTTCGAGGACAGCCTGGGGATCTGCCGCTTCACCAGCCGCACATCCATGGCAGGTCTTGGGAAGGCGGTAGAGGCCGCGACCGGATGGGAGGGTTTCACAGGGGAGGAGGCGCTGGCGGTGGGAAGGCGGATCAGCAACCTGCTTCGCGTCTACAACCTGAATTGTGGCATGACGCCGGCATTGGAGCGACCCTCCAAACGGTACGGCTCCGTCCCTGTGGATGGCCCGGTGGCGGGTAAGGATATCAAAGAGCATTGGGACGACATGAGGCGAATGTACTATGACCTGATGGGGTGGGACTTCGAAACCGGTAAGCCTCTCCCTGAAACCCTGAGGAAGCTAGGGTTATCCGATCTCGTCTCCGATGTCTGGCCGTAGAGGCCTGGCTTCTTCTCCCTCTCCCCGCGGGAGAGGGTCGGGGTGAGGGGCTGGCTTCGGCTGTTTCCCAGTTTCCCCCTCACCCCGTGACGCAAGCTGGCGCAGCGTCACGCCTCTCCCCGCGGGAGAGGGGATTCATCTGCTCGGTATGGTGAACCCGTTGCGTATCAAGGTAGAGATCCTGCCCTGGCTGAGCAACTCCATGCGGCCAGGTCACATCGGCAGTATCCGCTTCGAGCACGAGCTGGCAGGTTCCAGCTTTCGAGACCTGCTGGACGAGCTTGCTCGAGACGACGCTGCCTTTGCCGAGCTGATCTACGATCCCCAGTCTGGGGACATGAAGTACCCGGCCCAGGGGATCGTGAACGGGAAGCTGCTGGAGTTCCTCGGGGGGCTGGATGCCCGGCTCTCCGCGGGCGACACCGCAACCTTCATCGCCACTTACACGGGAGGGTGAACGCGATCCCGACCGGGCGGCGAAGCCGGCAAATGAATGTAGCCGCAGGCTTTAGCTTGCGCGTACCTGTTGGCGAACCCGCCTCTACTCCAACGGACTACGCGCAGGCTGAAGCCTGCGGCTACATCTACATCGGGTCGGCTTCGCCGCCGGTTGGGATCGGTCTGGCGGGCTACCTCCCCACCATATCCAGGAACAGCTGGTGAAACCGGTTGTCTTCGGTGAGCTCGGGGTGGAAAGCGGTAGCCAGCAGCCCCCTCTGGCGGGCGGCAGCGATGCGTCCGTCGGGGAGCCTTGCCAGCACCTCCACCCCTTCCCCTGCCGACCCCACGATGGGTGCCCGGATGAAGATCGCCCGGAAGGGCGCTCCTCCTAAAGCGGCCACAGGCAGGTCGGTCTCGAAGCTGTCAACCTGGCGGCCAAAGGCGTTGCGGACGACATTCAAGTCCATGAGGTCCAGACTGCGCACCCGCTCATCCTCGATACCCTTAGCCAGCATGATCATGCCTGCACAGGTCCCCCAGAGCGGGATTCCCCGCTTGGCCATGTCCAGGATGGGTTGCCGAAGGTCGTAGCTGTCCAGCAGCAGGCTGATCGTGGTGCTCTCACCCCCTGGGATCACCAGTGCATCCAGATCCTCCAGTTGGTGGGGACGCCGCACTTCCACGGCCCCGGCCCCCAGTCGCTGGAAGGACCGCTCGTGCTCCAGAAAGGCCCCCTGGAGCGCGAGGACTCCAACCTGGGCCATCCTACCACCCCCTGACGGCAAGCCGCTGGTCGGCCCCCAGGGTCGATAGCTCGATGCCGGGCATGGCCGCCCCGATGCCTCGCGAGACCTCGGCTATGGTCTTCGGGTCGTTGAAGTGGGTGGTGGCCTTGACGATGGCTTGGGCCATGACCGCGGGGTTGTTGGACTTGAAGATGCCCGAGCCAACGAACACGCCCTCGGCGCCCAGTTGCATCATCAGCGCCGCGTCGGCGGGAGTCGCCACGCCGCCCGCGGCGAAGTTCACTACCGGCAGCTTGCCCGTGCGGGCCACTTCAGCCACCAGGTCGTAGGGTGCCTGTAGCTCCTTGGCGGCCATCATCCACTCCTCCTCGGGCATGCCGCTAAGCCGCCGCACCTCATCCATCACGGTCCGCATGTGGCGGACGGCCTCCACGATGTTGCCGGTGCCGGCCTCGCCCTTGGTGCGCATCATGGCGGCACCTTCACCGATGCGCCGGAGGGCCTCGCCCAGGTTGCGGCAGCCGCAGACGAAGGGCACCTTGAAGGTGTGCTTGTTGACGTGGTGGGCCTCGTCGGCAGGGGTGAGCACCTCGCTCTCGTCGATGTAGTCCACTCCCAGGGCCTCGAGCAGCTGGGCTTCCACGAAGTGGCCGATCCGGCACTTGGCCATCACCGGAATGCTCACCGTCTCCATGATCTTCACGATGACCTCAGGATCGCTCATGCGGGCGACCCCTCCGGCGGCCCGGATGTCCGAAGGCACTCGCTCCAGTGCCATTACGGCGCATGCCCCGGCATCCTCGGCTATGCGAGCGTGCTCAGGGGTCACCACATCCATGATTACCCCGCCCTTCAGCATCTGGGCGAGCCCCTTCTTGACTGTCCACGTGGCCTGTTCCATTTCAGTCTCCTCTCGCGATCGGTTTGCTGAGCCGAACTCCAACTCCAGCCAAGCCTATGCCCTGAAGTGGTCCCTTACAAGATCCACTTCAGGATGATATGATGGAGCCACTTGGGGGTGTGCAATGGAGTTGACGGTCAATCTGGACGACACGCTGTCGGTGCCGCTCTATCGACAGCTGTACGAGGCGCTAAGGGTCACTATCCTGGCGGGTCGGCTGCCTCGTGGGCAGAGGTTGCCCTCATCCCGGTCGCTCGCGAGGCAGCTCAGCGTCTCGCGAAACACCGTCAACCAGGCCTACGGGGAGTTGGAAGCCGAAGGCTATCTCTGGGGGCGACATGGGTCGGGCACCTTCGTGTCCCAGGAGTTGCCGGACGACAGGCCCCATGGAGCAACGTTCCTCGTAGGGACGCTGCCCACGGGCGCGCGGCGAGAGTTGGCCCTCAGGACTCGGATCAATGGCGCCAACACTGAGGATACTGCTGCACCCGTTACGTTGCCTCCAGCTGGGCTGCCCTACGATTTCCATCCAGGACAGGGGGCCTGGGATGCCTTCCCTCGGGAAGTCTGGAGGAGGTTGCTGGCCCGTCAGTGGAGAACCGGATGGCATGAGGCCATGGACTACGGCGACCCGGCTGGCTATCGCCCTCTGAGAGAACAGGTTGCCGCCTACCTGGCTCGATCTCGCGCTGTCCGATGTACTCCTGAGCAGGTGGTCATCGTCAACGGAACCCAACAGGCGCTGGATTTGCTGGCCAGGGTATTGCTTGAGCCGGGTGACCGAGTAGCCGTGGAGAACCCGGGCTACAGGGCGGCCAGGCAGGTGTTCGCCTCCTATAGGGCTGATCTCCTGCCTGTGTCTGTGGACGATGAGGGCATGATGGTGGATCGATTGCGGGACAGCGGTGCCAGGATAGTCCTCGTTGCTCCATCCCATCAGTTCCCTTCGGGGTCAGTACTGAGCCTGCGGCGGCGTCTGTCGCTGTTGGCCTGGGCACGGAGCGGCGGCGGCCTGGTGGTGGAGGACGACTACGACAGCGAGTTCCGGTTCGAGGGGCGGCCGCTGGCGTCTCTTCAAGGGTTGGACGATGCAGGGTGTGTCGTCTACCTGGGGAGTTTCTCCAAGGTGCTTTTCCCAGCCCTGCGCGTGGGTTATGCGGTGTTGCCTCGAGGGCTGATAGGGCCGTTTCAGGACGCAAAGGACCTGACGGATCGCCAGACGCCCATCCTCGAGCAGCAGGTCCTGGCGGGCTTCCTCGGTGAGGGGCACTTCGAGCGCCACGTGAGGAAAATGCGCCAGCTATACAGGGTCAGGCGCGAGTTCCTGGTGGCCAGCCTGGAGCGCCATCTGGCCGGCGCCTGCCAGGTTGTGGGCGCCAAGGCGGGGATGCACCTGATGGTTCGACTACCCCCTCGACTGGAGGAGGCGGAGGTGGTGGCTCGTGCCGCGGAGGAGGGCGTTGCCGTCTATCCTGCCTCCCCCTACTACTGTGGCTCCAGTCCCGGTCCAGCCCTGCTTCTTGGCTACGGAGGCATGACCGAGGACAGTATCCAGCGCGGAGTAGAGAGGCTCGCCAGGGCGCTGCGGTTGTCAGGTGGACTGGGGTTGCCTCCTGGGGTATAATCTACTATGGATGCAGAGACACATTGCGAGTTTGGAGTAATCAAGTAATTCATGCCCATTCGAAAAGAAAAGCCTAGCGTTGAGGTAACGCCCGACGAGCCTATCAGCGTTACAGTCGATGCCAGCGATCTCACGGTTGCCTCGGCAGAGCCCCTCAGGAACATCATTGGACGGTACGGCCGTCCGGTGTCGGCCCGGGCCTTTGCCGACTTTCAGCAGCCCAATCTCTCCGACCTCGCTGTCCAGCTCTACCAGATGGGCTTCAGCTTGGTCCATTGTCCCTCCTGGCCCAACGGCGATGGCTTCCCCAAGGCGATCGTCTCCGACGTCATGGCGCAGGATCTTCGGGACCAGGTGGAGCAGTTGGAGGGTGTGGAGACCTATCTGTTGGTGGCTACCAGCAGGGACTACATCGCAGTTTCCAACGCCCTGAGGCGGCATGAGATCAACATTGTTGTGGTTGCTGAAGACGCCAAGGTCTGCCGAGAGCTGAAGAACTGCGCAGACGAGTTCGTGCTGCTCCCGCCAACGCGCCCTGAGCCCATTCGCCACAGTCGAGTGGAGAGGGCGATTGAGCGGATCGAGCGGCCGGTCGAGCCGGTCCTAGAGCGAGCGGTGGAGCCGGTGCGTCCCGAACGGCCTGCCCCCTCGCGGAGCAGGCGCACCTCCACAGTAGTCCGAGCGGAGCGGCCGGTCGAGCAGCCACGGCAGGAGCCGGTACGACCCGAGCCGGTGCGTCCTGAGCCGGTACGTCCTGAGAGACCCGAGCCCGTGCGCGTTGAGCGGGCAGAGCCGGTGCGTCCTGAGCGTTCCGACGCTACCGAACCGGCGCGATTGCCCAGCGATGTCGAGGTTCTCGGAGAGGTGAAGAGGATTGTGGCAGCAGAGGGGATCTGCACCCCTCGCCGGCTGGCACGAGCCCTCTGCCCCGTCGATCGTACTTCGACCGGTGAGTTACGGTCGCGGATAGCCAATCGGATCCAGACGCTGATTGACTCAGGAAAGCTGCAGCGCGAGCGTTTGGTAGTAGGTGGTACCTCGGTGGAGACGCTGTCGGTCCGCGACGAGCGGGCTGGCCGCGAGGCGCAGTTGGGGGCGGTGGAGACCGCACCAGCCATGCCTTCCATATCGATAAGTGCCCCTAGCGAGCCCGAAGTCGTTGCGGGACACGATCTGACCGCCGGCGAGGCGGTGGAGCAGGTCGAGTTGGCGCCTAGACTGCCGGTGGAGGTGGTCCAGGCGGAAGCAGAGACGATGGCTACCGGTGGGTCGCCGGTGAAGGATCTGGATGCTTTTGTCGAGTCGATGCTGAGGTCATCCGAGGTGGTGGCCTCGACCAGCGGCGAGAACCGGGCCGAGCCGGCCGCCTCTGAGGCTCCCGCCGAGCCCACTGCGGCCCCGGTGGAGGAGCCGCCCAAGAAGCGGGCCAGCAGGCCAAGGAGAAGGACCCAGCCCAAGCCGGCTGCCGTGCCCGAAACGAACGGCGCGTCATAAACCGACACATCCGGTGAATCCGAGACACACTTTGCTGTCCCTGGGCGCTCTTGGGCTGTCATCCTGATGGCCCTGGGGTTGCCTGGGGGCCATCTCGTTGTCATCCTGAGCGATTAGCGAAGGATCTCCCGTTACACGTGGAGTTCCTTCGCTCCCCGCTCAATCGGTGTGACAGTATGGTTGGCACGACAGTGCGGTGAGTTCTGAGACCTACGTGGTGAGATCCGCGAGTCAGACTTGGCGTGACCCTGCCAGTCTGGATGAGGTTACCGGTCGTTGAGAGTGCTCGTCTTCTTGCTGATGGCGACTGTGGCTGTTAGCGGAAGCCTGTATGGCTACCGGCTAATCACGGGCAAGGATCTGATAAGCCTCTCGGAATTGGGCGTTGGTAGCTCTGCCCCGCGTAAGGTAGAGATCACCATTACCCCCACACCCACTCCAGCGCCTCCTACCGCCACGTCGACCCGCGTTCCAGCCACCGCTACCCCAGTTCCCGACAAGCCTCAAGTGATGGCGGTCGGGAATACCGATGGCCTGGGTGTCTACCTCCGACGCACCCCCCGCAATGAGGACAAGGTCCGATCCTACATGGATGGGGCGAGGATGGAGATCACGGGTCCCCCTGAGGAGGCCGAAGGCCGTCGTTGGTTCAAGGTCCGCGCCTCCGATGGCACGGAGGGCTACATCCCCGCCGAATTCCTCGTGAACCTGCCGTAGCGTCTCGTGGCACGGAGGGTGCCTCTGACCTGCTCTCCCTATTGAGGGAGTACGGTTGTGAGGTACACATCACAGATCGAGGAGACACCCGTGCGCGAGATGGAGGAAACCCAGAACAACGTTTTCAGGACGCTTGAGGAGATGCCTACCCAGACCTATATCGGCCTTGCGCTGGCCAGCGTCCTGGTGTCGGCCTTCTTTTTCCTGATCGGACGACGCTCGACCTCCCTGTTCATCGGCCAGTGGGCGCCGACCTTCGGGATTTTCGCGCTCATGTATAAGCTGCTCCACCCCAGCCACGAGCGGCCGATCGAGGAAATGGGCGAGGCCATGTCCAGGGCGTCCCGCAGGATGAGCAAGTAAGACCGGCAGAACAGACTGTAATGCAGAAGCCCGAGGGATTCCCTCGGGCTTCTGCATTGCCAAGGACAGCGCTGTGATAGGATACAGACAAATCGTACGCAAGGAGGACAGCATCGATGTTCGGTGTCTCCAGGGCCGTGGAGCGATTGTCAGGCTCGCAACGGAATCTTGCGGACAAGCTGCCGAAGCCAAGGACTCCGAAGGTGGTAGGACTCCACCGGGGAGACCCCAGCTTCGCTACGCCGGAGTATGTCGTCCAGGCGGCCATCCGCGCCATGCGCGAGGGCTACACCCACTATCCGGCCGTGCAGGGTGATGTGCAGTTGCGGGAGGCCGTGGCCGCATACCAGTCGGAAATCAGCGGTGTCCCCGTATCCGCGCCCGAGGTGTTGATAACCGCCGCCGGTACAGGGGCCGTTTACGCCGCCATGGTCGCGCTCCTCAACGAGGGGGATGAGGTGATCATCCTCGATCCCACCTATTCGCTGTACGCCGATGTGGCCAGGGTCGTGGGCGCTACAATCGCGTCGGTGCCCTTGACCAGCAAATTCAAGGTCGATGTGGAGGCTGTCCGGCGGGCAGTTACCCCTCGGACCAAGATGCTGGTACTCAACTTCCCCTCCAATCCCACAGGCCAGCTGCTGGGGAAGGATGAGCTGGATGGCCTCGCCGCCGTGGCCAGCGAGAACAATCTGGTGGTGCTCTCGGACGAGGTGTATGACCAGCTGGTATTCGCGGGAAAGCACCTCTCCGTCCTGGGGCATCCGCTGCTGGGCGAGAGGACGGTGCTCGTCAATTCCTTCTCCAAGACCTACGCCATGACTGGGTGGCGAGTTGGCTGGGTGGTGGCCAAAGGCGACCTGTTCCGGCCGATCTCGGCAATCAACCGGACGGCAGTGGGCTACGTGAACAGCATCGCCATGCGGGCGGCCCTGGAGGCGTTGACCAACAAGGAGGAGGACAGGAAGTGGCGGGCCTGGATGCTGGGTCAGTACCAGCTTCAGCGCGAGGCGATGTGGCAGGAGCTTCAGAAGGTGCCTGGCATCCGAGTGTATGAACTGGATGCGGCCTTCTACGCCTGGGTGAATTATGATGCCCCTCTTTCGGCCGTGGAGATGATGAAGTATCTCTATGAGCGAGGGCTGAACTGTCGTCCTGGGACCGAGTTCGGCTCCATGGGGGAGAAGCATCTTCGCTTCACCTTCGCCCCTTCTGTGAAAGACATTGTGGAAGGCGTTGCCATATTCAAGGCGGCCATGGAGGAGCTCAGGTCCTAACTCGGAAACAGTCTAATATCGGCCGTACCCAGGGCCTTGCGGCTGTAGGAGTGCTGCATCAGGGTTCCATCTCGGGTCACCGAATACTGGATGACGGTCTTGCTGTCTCCCGCTGAGTACAGGGCTGTGAGTACTCGTCTTTGAGAGGGCTCCAGGGCGAGAAGGTCGGCAGCGATCTCGGAGGCCGAGCCGGTTTTTCTCATCCAGATGCCGAGCAGGAGGCCGGTCACGCTGTCGGACTCCCAGCCGCAGTTCATCAGCTGTCGAAGGGCGGATGAGCTGGCGGAGTGTCGCGAGAGATCCACCATGTCCAGTACCTCCTCGGCACCGGCCCAGGTCTGGTTTGCCAGCGCCTCGGCCTCATGGAAGTCCAGCAGTTGAATGCCAAGGGTAACGGTGCAGAGTTCGCTGTCAGGCAACATGCGCTTCTTCGGCACGGTCTTCCTCCCAACAGATGAGTGGCGTGCGGGGCAATTGCCCCGCACGCCACTACAACATTTGTCGTGCCAGGGTGACTCCAGCAGGTGGGTTCCAGTACGGTTGCGATCTGCCTTGCGCGGGTCAACGCGGGGGTTCTCGCCATGGGTGAGTGGTATACTGCCTGGACTCGGATCTCGTAGCACAATTAAGGAAGCTGCTCCCATGACCGTCGATTTCAGTGACCCGTTGCGGGTCGCCATCGAGGCGGCGAGGGTTGCTGGAGGTCTCCTGCGGCAGGAGTTCCATCGAACCGGTGGACCCCGGGGTGTTGACGGCCATGCGGAGGTGGACCTCTTGGCCGAACAATCCATCCGCCAGCGGTTGACATCGGCCTTCCCGAGATGGGGATACCTCGGTGAAGAGACCGGAGGATCCCTGGGCGACGATGGCCGGTACCTCTGGCTGGTGGACCCCAATTCCGGCACCTCGGCCTATCTCGCCGGGCAGCGCGGCAGCGCTGTCTCCATTGCCCTGCTGGCCGAGCAGGTCCCCGTCCTGGGCGTCGTCTTCGTCTTCGCGTCGCCAGACGGCGAGGGCGACCTCTTCGCTTGGGCCGAGGGATGCGGACCCCTTCGCCGCCAGGGAAGAGAGACGGTGCGGCCCGCCTGGCCACCGCGCCTGTCAGCTCGAGATGTCGTGCTGCTGTCAGAGAAAGCAGAGCTGAATCCGGAGGTCCATTCCCGCTGCACAGCTCCGGCCCGTTATCGGGCTGTGCCCAGCGTGGCCCACCGTCTGGCGCTGGTGGCTTGTGGAGAGGCCGCCGCCATGGTCTCGCTTGATGCCCCCTGTTCTTGGGACTATGCCGCCGGGCACGCCCTGCTTCGGTCGGCCGGCGGCGATCTGCTGGACCAGGATGGCGAAGTGGTCAGGTACGGCCCTAAGGGCGAAGGCGAGAACAGAGCCTGCTTTGGGGGCGCTCCAGAGGTGGCAGCGGATCTGGTTGGTCGCCCCTGGGACACGACGCTGGCCCATCCCTCATCTGCTGATCTCCCCGATGTATTGCCCTTCCCTGTGCGGTTGTTGCCGGGTAACGCCGTGGCAGACCCTGGGTTGCTGTCTCGTGTCCAGGGGTGCTTGCTGGGCCAACTCGCCGGGGACTCCCTCGGTAGCCGGGTGGAGTTCGAGCGAGAGGACAGGCTGCGGACCCGATACCCCAGTGGGTTGAGAACGCTCCAGGATGGGGGGACTTGGGAGATACTTGCCGGCCAGCCTACCGACGACTCGGAGCTGGCTCTGTCCCTGGCTCGCTCACTGGTGGCCGCGAGGGGCTACGACGTCGAGGCGGCAGCCAATGCCTACCTCTACTGGTACCGGTCGCACCCCTTCACCATAGGCGAGACGACGAGGACGGCTTTGCAGGCTGCTTCCAGGGGGCTTGGCAGCACCTCCGCCCTCATGCAGAGGTCGGCGAGCGAGACCAGCCAGTCCAACGGTTCCCTGATGCGGATCAGCCCGATGGCGGTCTGGGGCTATGCCATGCCTCCCCACCAGTTGGCGGACCTCGCCAGTAAGGATAGTTGCCTGACGCATCCCCACCCGGCCTGTCGGGAGTCCTGTGCGCTGTTCGTCGTTGCGTTGGCGCGGGCGATAGCTACGGCAGACAGCCCCGTGGATGTCTACCGCTTTACCCTGCATTGGGCGGAGCGCTTCTGCTGGGACGGAACGGTGCTCTCCGCACTCAGGGAGGCAGCCGAGGCACCACCTCGAGACTACCAGACTCACCAGGGGTGGGTGTTGGTGGCCCTCCAGAACGCCTTCTTCCAGTTGGTACATGCCCCCTCCCTCGAAGAGGGGGTGGTAGCCACGGTCATGGCCGGCGGGGACACTGACACGAACGCTGCTATCGCTGGGGCGCTGCTGGGATCCGTCTACGGGCGAGAGGCAGTACCTCAGCAGTGGCGGCAGATGATCCTCTCCTGCCGGCCGCTTCGCTACATCACGCCGACCAGCCACCCCCGACCCGTCCCGTTCTGGCCAGTCGATGCCCTGGAGTTGGCGGAGCGGCTCGCCTGTATCTCGGCGGAGACCCGTGGCTGCGAGCGGGAGTAATCGCCTCTTCACTCAATCTACGGTCGTTACCTGTGGACCAACTGATCCGTTCATGATAATCTATGTTCGTCGCCTTCCCGTGGGTATCTCCCCAGGGTGGAGTGCGTCCAAGTAAACCCACAAAAAGGAGGAGGCAATGCAGGAAAGCCAATCCGGCGGCGGATCCCAGTCCGGAACCGGCATGTCCCCGAACATGTCCGGCGCTCTCAGCTACGTTCTCGGGCTAATCACAGGCGTGGTCTTTCTCTTGATCGACAAGGGTTCCTACGTTCGGTTTCATGCGTTTCAATCCATCATCTTCAACGTGGCCTTGATAGCCTTCTGGATCGTCTACAGCATTGTGTTCGGCATCCTGACCATGGTGCCGGTCATTGGCGTCATCGTGGGGATCCTGGGCTTTCTGATCAGTATGGTGGTGGGACTGGGCAGCATGGTCCTGTGGATCGTGCTGATCATCAAGGCGGCTCAGGGCGAGAAGTGGAAGATTCCCTACATCGGCGACATGGCCGAGGGGTACGCCAGCAAGTAGCCTGATACTTTGACGTGAAAGAGAGCGCGAGCGGCTTCGGGGGTGCTCGCGCTCTCTTTCACGTCTGCAACAGGTCACCCCGCCGCCCTGTCAAATCCAGTTGGTCGAGCACTAGACCGGGTGGACCTGCTCCGCCACCGGCGCCGCGACCAGCTTCCCTTTGTAGCGCACGACCACTATCTGGCCGGCTTTGGCCCAGGATGCAATCGTGCCCAGCGAAGGGCCAGACCCCTTCCCCAGCACGAACAGGACCGATCGACCGTCTTCAGTCTCGATCCTGAAACGGTTCTCTTGGGCCAGAACCATGGTGCCGCGCACCTCCGCCAGTGCCTGTCCCCTGACATGCAGCATCGACATCTCTCCTACCGATGAGAGCGTGTGTACTGGAAGTAAGCCTCCGGGTTCTCATCGGCCTGCCTCTGCCCGACGCCGACCTCCACCCATCGGAATAGGAATCCGCCCACGAGCGCCGCGATGCTGGCCAAGAGGTGAAGCCGCCGATGGCCCGAGCCCTTGGAGCGTGTCGCTACCCCCCGGAGCAGCAGGGGGCCAACCATGCCCATGCTCACGGCACCGCCCCAAAAGAGGGCTCCACAACTCCCGCTCATGAGCGGCTTTGCTAGCGACCCGAGTGTGGCGAGGCTGCCGGCTGTCAGGGCGATCTCACCGAGATTCGAAATGCTCTCCGCTCTGTGGAGGAAGTCGTCCGTGCGCCTGTTGCCGGTGCCGGAGGCAGCCAGGACGAAGGAGATGGCCGCCAGCCCCGTGGACATCGCGGAGGCGACGAACAGCGGCCCCTGCAACAGGTGGTTCCTGGCCCAGATCGGCACGTTCGTGAAGCTGAGCAGCAGCCCTGTGTAGCTCCCCACGAAGAATGCGAACAGGCTGCCCAGGATGCCGTACGCCCGCAAGGGCGCCCATGCCAGCAGCCTGGCTAAGAGGGAGTGCTTTCCCACTAACCCCTCCTCGACGGCCAGCCGGAGTACGCCCAGGGCCGTGAAGAGGCCGAATGCTGAGAGCCCCCATGTACCCAGGTTCATGGGCGAGCGGGTCTTGAAGATGCGCAGCATGTGGGCGAAGCGCCGCGGCCTGCCCAGGTCGAGGATCAGCAGGATCGGGCTCAGGGCCACCAATGCCAGTGCGATCAGGTGGCCTGCGCGCGCAACCGGCCGGTCCTCCTTCGTGCCGAACAGGTCCACCCAGGTCGCGGCGAGATGGGCGCCTGATGCTACACCACCGGTGAAGAAGTAGGTGGGTATGTGCCAGTCCCACTCTGGCTTTCGGACCGAAGGGTAGGAGTAATATCCCATGCTCCTTCCTCCTATTCTCGCCCTGCCGATCGGAGTGCCAGAATGGTCGCCGCGCCGAATGCGAGGGCCGCCACGGCGGCGGTGATTGCCCCGCGAGTGGCGCGGGTGGAGGGCAGCTCAGGGGCGGCAGGCAGGTTGTAGACCTCGGGGCGATCGGTCAGCAGGAAGAAGCAGTTGAGGCTGGCCACCCCTCCCGTAGCGCCAGGACTGCCCGGGACCCCATAGAGATAGGCTTCAGAGACTCCCCGGTCATGGAGCAGCCGTACTCGCTTCTCGGCTATCTCCCGCAGCCTCTCCACCGGACCGAAGAGGATAGAGTCGGTGGGGCAGGACTTGGCGCAGGCCGGCTCCAGTCCCCCCTTGAGCCGGTCGTAGCATAGGGTGCACTTGTGCGCGGTCCCGTCCAGTTCGTTGGAGACGGTGATCACATGAAACGGGCAGCTGGGCACGCAATACTTGCAGCCGTTGCAGACATCCTGCTGGATCAGCACGGACCCGAACTCGGTGCGCACGATGGCGCCCGTTGGGCAGGCTTCGAGGCACCCCGCATTCTCGCAGTGCTTGCATACGTCGCTCATGAACAGCCATCGATCCCGCGCAGCCGTGCGAGCCTCCCTGCTGAACTGCTCGACGAAGAGGACGTGGCGCCAGGTGGTAGCCCCCAGCCCACGGGTCTGATCGTAGCTGCTGCCTGTGAAGCCCAGGCTGTCCATCGGGAGTTGGTTCCACTGCTTGCAGGCCACCTCGCAGGCCTTGCAGCCTATGCATACGGTCGTGTCGGTGAAGAAGCCGTAGCGACTACCCGGTACGATGCTGAAGCCGCTCGTCCGGACGGACTCGTCCCGGGTTGTCGGCGGGGTAGTCTTGTAGCCCGGCCCATTGGGCTGTTCGCTGGCCAAACGGCCCTGGTAGTCCGGCTTCCCCCGTGTGGCCTCCCTTTCTGGCAAGGCACGGCCATTCATCGCCGTCCTCCCTTCCGTCCCGCCCTCAGGTTGCAGACAAATACCTTTCCCTCGTGGATCTTGCTGTTCGGGTCCTCCGCTATGTGGGCCAGGCTGTTCGCGATGTCCCCTTCGGCGATCCCCTTGTATCCGAAATGCCACGGCATCCCCACCGTATGGACCACCCGGCCATCGATCCGGAGCGGCCGGATCCGCTCGGTGACCAGTGCCAGGACCTCCACCTCTCCTCGTGGCGACGACACGGTTATCCAATCGCCCGAGCGTACTCCTTTCTCCGCCGCCAGCTCAGGGCTGATCTCGGCGAAGCCCTTTGGTTGAAGCTCCGCCAGCCAGGGGAGCCAGCGGGTCATGGTCCCGCCTGTGTGGTGCTCGGTCAGTCGGTAGGTGGTGATGACGTAGGGATAAGCCGGGTCGCCTACCTTGGCGTACCGGTTGTCCGGCCTGATAAAGAGGCCGGCGACCGGGTTGGACTGCTGCAGCGGATACAGCCGGTTGACTACGGGGGACTCGATTGGCTCGTAGTGCGTAGGGAGTGGGCCATCCTTCATGCCGGCCGGCGCGAAGAGCCAGGCCCTCCCGTCGGGGGCTACGGTGAACGGTTCCCTGCCCGAATGGGCGTCGATGCCCTCGGCTCCGGCCGGGGGTGAGTAGTTGGGAGGCTTTGCCACGGGGAAGCTCGGGACGTCGTAGCCGACCCACTTCCCCCTGGAGTCATCCCACCACAGGTAGCGCTTCCGCTCGGACCATGGATTCCCGTCTGGGTCCGCCGAGCAGCGGTTGTACATGATCCGCCGGTTCCCCGGCCAACTGAAGCCCCATCCCAGGTGGCTGCCCGGGTTGCCATCCGGATCCGGCGTGCGATTGCGGGTGAGGTTCATACCCTCCTCCGGATACATCCCTGAGTAGAGCCAGCAGCCGGAGGCCGTGGACCCGTCGTCCCGCAATTCGGCGGAGCCCTTCACCTGCCGGCGGTTCTCCCAGCCGGTTGCCCACTGGTATCCGTTGATTTCTCGATCGATGTGGTCGACACTGGGTTCCTGCATCCCACCCTCTATGGGGTAGTCCCAGGTCAGATCCTTCAGCGATTGGTCCCTGGGGTCCGTGCTGTCGCGATATAGCTCTTTCAGCCGGCGGCCCAGGTGGAAGGTGAACCAGAGGTCCGAGCGGGCGTCGCCGGGTGGCTCCACGGCCCTGTCGTGGTACTGGATCAGCCGCTGGGTGTTGGTGAAGGTGCCCTCCTTCTCCCCGGGAAGGGAAGCTGGGAGGAAGAAGACCTCCGTCTTCACCTGCCGCGGATCCAGTTCTCCGTCTTTCGCTTCGGGCGAGGCGTACCAGAAGGAGGCAGTCTCCGTCTCGAAGGCATCGCGTACCACCATCCAGTCCAGTTGGGCCAGTCCCCTGCGAATGAGGCCGGCGTTGTGGCCGCCCACCGCCGGGTTCTGGCCCATCAGGAAGAATCCCCTGATCTCGCCGTCGTGAATGGCCAGGGTCATCGGCTGCTGGGAGTAGTCGCGGTCTATGCGGGGCAGATGCCCGTAGCAGTACTCGTTTTCGGCCGTTGCCGCGTCGCCGTACCAGGCTTTCAGCAGACTTACCATGAGCTTGGGAAGGTCGTGCCAGGAACCCTGCCGCGGGGTACTGCTCTCCAGGTATCTCCGCAGGGTGTCGTGATCCTCCCTGCAGCTGGGCTGTCCAATGTAGCCGGGGAGCAGGTTGTACAGTGTGGGGATGTCGGTGGATCCCTGGATGGAGGCGTGGCCTCGGAGGGCCTGGATGCCGCCTCCCGGGCGGCCGACGTTGCCCAGCAGCAGTTGGAGTATCCCCGCTGCTCGGATCATCTGCGACCCGGTGGTGTGCTGCGTCCAGCCAACGGCGTAGCAGATGCTGCTGGTCCGCTCCCGTCCCGAGTTCTCGGCGAGGATCCGCGCAACCTGCGTCACCTGTTCGGGGGTGCAGCCGCAGATGGATGCCACCATCTCGGGCGTATACCTGGCGTAGTGCCTCTTCAACTGCTGAAAGACGCAGAGCGGGTCCTGGAGCGAGGGGTCACGCTCCCTTGTGAATGCATCCCCCGGCGTGGCTGTAGCACTCTGCGGCAGGCTATCCTGAATGTGCCGGTCGGAGAGCATGGAGCAGATAGTCTCCCCCCGGTACTGCCAGGAGTCGCCATGGTAGCTCTTCTCCTCCCGATCCAGACCGGAGAACACCCCTTCGAGATCCTCCGTGTCGCAGTACTCCTTCCGCAGCAGCTGGCTTGCGTTGGTATAGTTGACCACGTACTCCTCGAACCAGAGGTCGTTCTCCAAGACGTGGCGGATCAAGCCGCCCAGGAAGGCGATGTCCGAGCCGGCCCTGATGGGGACGTGGAGATCCGACACGGCCGAAGTACGGGTGAAGCGCGGGTCGACGTGGATCACCTGCGCACCCCTGCGGCGAGCCTCCATCACGAACCGGAAGCCCACCGGGTGGCACTCCGCCATGTCCGAGCCCATTATCAAGATGGCGTCGCTGTTGGCCAGATCCCACTGGTTGGTTGTAGCGGCCCCCCTACCGAATGTGGCGCCCAGACCGGGCACCGATGAGCTGTGTCAAACACGGGCCTGGTTCTCTATCCACACCATCCCGAGGCCGCCCCCGAACAGCTTCTTGATGAGGTAGTTCTCCTCGTTGTCCAGCGAGGCGCCGCCGAGCGAGGCGATGGTGGTTACGCTGCGGACATTCTCGCCCCGCTCGTTTCGCTCCCGCCAATCCCTGTCCCTCGCCTCCTTCACCAGTCGGGCAATGCGCTCCATGGCCCAGTCCAGGGGGCGGTCCTCCCAGTGGTCGCTGTAGGGTGCGCGGTACCTGACCGTTGTCCAGCGGTTGGGGTTGCTGAGCAGCTCGAAGGTTGCCGCTCCTTTGGGGCAGAGGGTGCCCCCGTTGATGGGCGATTCCGGGTTGCCCTCGATGTCGATGATCCTGCCGTTCTTGACATAAATCAGCTGGCTGCAGCCGACGGCGCAGAAGGGACAGACGCTGACCACCTTGCCATCGGCCTCCAGGATGCGAGGCTGCCAGCGACGGGTGTGGTCGCTCATCGCCTCCATGCCCATGCCCAGGTCGGCGATCTGTCGGACGAGGGGCCACCTGGACAGGCGGCTCAGGAGGCCGCTGGAAGCGGATCCGTTGGTGCGCAAACGCTGCACCTCCTTTCGGCTGTCTTCCAGATCCACTTAGATGGCAGGATGCGTGCCTTGCACCGAAATCTGCGCGGCGTGTAGGGGCGACCGGCCGGTCGCCCCTACACGCCGCGCGCTGCCGCCAGGATCGCTACGCCCAGGGCCGGCCCCCGCCTCAACAACCAGCCGCGTGCGGCGGTGCGTGTTCCGGCGATGACCCAAGCGACACCGGAAGTTGGGTCGGCCCATGCGAGGATGCCCGATGCGCCCGCATGGCCGAAAGAGCCCTCGCCGGCCTCCAGCGGCGCCCAGTGAGGGCTCTTTCGGCCTCGAAGCTCCGGCCCCAACCCCCACGGACAGCGATCCCACAGCATAGGCTTTACATAACCGCCTCCTAATTCGCCCACCTGGTTCCGGATGGCTTCCGCCCTGGTTTCCGGCCGTAAGAAGCCGGATGGGATGCCCAGGAACGCTTGGACCAGCTTGAGAGCGCCCTCCACCGTGGTCAACAGCCCGGCCCAGGGCATGGCGAGAGAGCGCCAGAAGGGGGAGTTGAAAGGCTCTAGCTCCGGTCTGCCCTCGGGCCCCCTGGTATCGGCGAGCATCACAGGCGGCCGAGGGGGCTCCTCTCCCAGGTAGCCCTCGATACCGAGCGGTTCCAGCACCAACTCCTGGAGGGCCTTGGGGAAAGGCCATCCGCTGTGGGTGGCCACAATAATGGCCAGAAGCCCGTAGCCGACGTTGCTGTACTGGACCCGCGTGGCGGGAGGTTGAGCTAGGGGTGTCTGGAGGCAGGCGGCCGCGAGGGACTGCCAGTCCAGTCCCAACTCGTAGGGTGCGGCCCCGTGCGCCACGTCCATCGGGAGACCAGCGATGTGGCAGAGGAGGCGGCGCAGGGTAACGCCCGGTTGCGCGGCCGCCGCCTCGGGCAGGTGGAGTGCCAGCGGGTCGTCCAGGGCCATGATGCCTCGGTCGACCAGCCTGAGCACCGCCAGCGCCGTCGCCAGCTTGGTCACGGAGGCCACGGGGAAGAGGCTACCGTCCGTCAGAGGGCGTCCGGTGGCATCGGTGCCCAGGTCGAATTGCAGGAAGGGCTGGTCTCCGCGGGCGAGGCCGACCGCGATGCCATTCATTCGCGCGGAAGTGAGGACCTCCGATGCGATCCTCTGCACATCGGATGGGAAGGTTGCAGACAAGGATAGATACCTCCAAACAGTCATCGACCTGAAGCTACCAGTAGACACCGAAACCGAGGGTTCGGCGTCGGCAGCACTCCAGGTGGACTACGCTCAGTGTAGCAGTTGATGCCGTCCGGATAGAAGACCGAGCGTGGAGGTGTTGTCACGGGACAGAGTACAGGCGATAATGGCGATACCGAGCCGGTGACAGGCTTACTACTTTACATAGGAGACAACTACCGTGGCTACCGAAGGTAAGAGCGGCGAAGATCGTTACGCAAACGTCCACGAAGACACCGCCAAGAAGATGTCTCAGGCTGCGATGGGTAATGTGTTCTTCGACATGATGGCGATGGATCACTACCAGATCGGCCCCCACTATTCGTCGGCGCAGGGTGCTGCGGTCGAAGGCAAGAAGATCATGGTGGTGCTGGTCAACAAGGTCAAGGGGACTGGGTCCAGGCTGCATACCCATGGCAACGAGCAGTTCAACTACGTGCTGAAGGGGCAGTTCAAGTACCGAGTCAACGAAGTGGAGGGAATTGCCGGGCCTAACCAGATGGTGTACATACCCGCGAATGCCCAGCACTACTTCGTGGCGAGCGGCGAAGGGGACGGGATGTATCTGGCCTGCAAGGACACCTCTGACTATGTGTCTGGCGAGGCTGTGGATGGCACCCGAACCGGGGCTTATCGCGATCCTGAGTCTGGCAAGTAGCGCTGCAACTCTATGGTCCCGGCAGGCGGCGAAGCCGCCCTGCTGGGAGCCTGCTGGCCCGCGTGTCCTTACGCGCTGTGGGGAAGGGACTTGTCCCCTTCCGCCCCGGCTACTACACAGCGGCGCGTCGTGTTCCTGAGTCGCGGTACGAGAGGGGCTCCTGTCGGTACCGGCTTTCGAACCCTTGGGGTGCTCTCGAAAGTGGTCTGTTGGAGGTGGATTATGGATGCAACTCGCTCGGCAAACCCCAATACCCAGAAGACCCTGATCCTCTACTGGTCGGCCACAGGTAACACGGAGAAGGTCGCGAGGGCCATCGAGCGCGGGGCCAGGGAGGCGGGCGCTAATCCGGTCCTCCTCAAGGTGAGTGAGGCGATGGATGTGGATCTCCACGCGTACGACCTGGTCTTCCTGGGCTCACCCTCCTATTCCTACATGCCGCCCGAGCCGGTGTTGCGCTTCGTGAAGGATAGGCAGGAGTTCCACAAACGCCGGGGAGACATCAAGGTGCGAGCCCCGAGACTCCCCGGGAAGCGCGCTGTGGTGTTCGTCACCTACTCCGGACCCCACACCGGCATCGACGAGGCCATCCCGGTGGGTAAGTACATCGGTCAGCTGTTCGCCCACATCGGGTACGAGGTGGTGGACGAGTGGTACGTGGTGGGGGAGTTCCACGGTAACCTGCTGCACAGTACCGAGGGGCCGCTCGGAGACATCCGCGGCCGGCCTAACGCCGAGGAGTTGGCCAATATCGAGCGGCAGACGTTCTCGCTGGTCAGCGCCGGCCACGGGTGAGGAGATCTGCGTCGAAACCGTGTATTCTCCAAATGGATGTAGTGTAGAGATGGCAGCTAGGCTGCCATCTCTCACTACCAGGAGCTCCGAAAGCCGCCCTGGCTACTCTAGCTTACCTCAAGAGGGGCACTACAGAGGCGGCTCCAGGTTGGTGTTGACGGTGGCATTGGCCTTCCAATCGCCATCAACGTAGAGGGTAGCCGAGTCGGTAACGTACTTGCCCTTGTACACTTTGGTGGTAGGGTCCACAATCGCAGCAAGCAGGAGCGTGTAGGTTCCTGCCGGTAGGACAGTGGGGCCGCTGGCGATCACGAACTCGTAGGTCTTCCGGTCGATGGAGCTACTGGTCTGCGTCGGGAAGATGAGGATGGGGGCACCAACCGGGGGCACGAGCACGCCGGCCGATCCCGCCGCTAGATCGACGCCGTGCAGGAAGTCATCCTTCAGCGTCACATTCGTCGTATCGGCGTTGGTTGTCCATTGTACCGTGTAGCTGATGACCCCGCCGGGGGTGGGAGTGGTCGCGACAAAAGCTGTCTTGGACATGGCCGTAACCGGCGGTTGGAAGGGGGCAGCCGCCGCGAATCCGGCCGTCGAAAGGCAAAGCGCCAGCACAGCCATGCCTACCAAGAACGATCGCCGTCTCACCTGTGGTTCTCCTTTCACGTTAAGCCCTGTTTCCACTACCAGACTTCACATGGACCCATGGACCGCCGGTTCGACTTTAGGGGCTGCAGTCCCCCGACCTCTACCGGCACCAGAAGGTCGCGACCACGGGGGATCATATGGCGAGATATTAAGCATTGTCATGACAGTATCACTACCACTGAGTGTCATTTACTGCCCTAGATGAAACCTTTGTCAGAATCGACGCACTTGAATTATGGCTAAACTTCCAGGATCGAGAACCGGCGCGGAATCTTCTGAGTTGTTGACGTACCTCGGCATCCGGGTCGAGCTACACTTAGCAGGCGTTCTTGCTGAACTGTAATGTATGGTCTGCCGTCAACAGCATCTGAGTAGAGTCTACCGGAGTAGCAGCGGTCGGATGCTGTCGGCCCATGCGCGAATGGCGTCCCAATCGCGGTAGTCCCCCTCGCTCAGCTTCTGCGTCCTGGCGAAGATGCGCATACCCAGCCCCTCGACGAACGAGTACTTGTCGTACCAGAGATAGCCCGCGAACCGCCCCTCCGCCACCGGCTCCACCAGCGTTCGCACCGGCTCCAGGAAGGTCGCCACCACCCGCCGGTTTTCCTCCGTGTCGTTGGCCGCCATCAGGCAGACCAGGAAATATGCCGTGGGCAGCTGGCGAAGTCTGTCCCGATGGGACTGCACGAACCCTACCGCCCCAGGCAGCCATCGTCCGCTGTGGATGGCGCTGCCCACCACCACGCCACTGTAGCCGTTGAGATCCGTCGCATCCTCTACCCGGCGTACGTCCACCGTCATGTCTCCGGCAGCCAGCTGCTTGCCGATAGCCTCAGCCACGCCGGCGGTGGAGCCGGTATAGCTGGCGTAGGCGACCAGGATCCTTGCCGTCATCGCACTCGCCTCCCCTAATTAGCTTCGAGAAACCGGGCTTTGGTGACCTGTAGCGGCGTCGTTGGGTTGGTCTGGGAGAGGTTTCTCCTGGGCCTCCAGGTAGTGTTTGAGGCCGGCCTAATTGGATTCCTCCTGGCGCCGGCCCATGCGGGCGATGAGCGGCGTCATCAGCTTCATGCCATTGCGGTCGTCGAGCCTTGCCGGCGATTGCATCGCCGTTATTCTAGACAGAGAGTGTCGCCCAGCCCTCCTTGAGCATACCTGTTAGTGGCGCACCCATGTAGAGGACCTCGATTCCTAGCTCGGTCAACTTGTCGGACACCCCGTAGCGATCCGTGCAAGCCTTGCAGGCTAGCAGTTCTACACCCGCCGACTTAAGCCCCTCAAGTTCGGCTTGGAGTTCCACATCGTTGGCCAGCAAGTTGGCGGACGGCCCCCACACGATCAGCCTCACCTGGCCCCACCAGCCCTTCAGCTTCGAGTTCCTGGTGTACATGAAGACCATGCTCCGGGCGACCTCCTTGTCCTGGGTGACCCAGAGCACGGCCAGCCCCACTGCTGTTTTCTCTTCCACTGCCGATCCTCCTTACTTTGATTGTTCTCTCCCCAGCGAGCAGTTGTCCCTTAGCACGTACCGATTGCCTTGCTTGCAGAGGCGACCCTCTTCGCCCAGTTCCCTCAAGGCCAGGGCCACCCTCACCCGAGAGGCGCCCACCATACCAGCCATGTCTTCCTGAGTCAGACGAAGACAGATCAGCGTGCCCTCAGGACGCCTCTCTCCATGCTCGGTCGCCAGGCGAACCAGCAGGCTCAGGACTTTTTCCCGAATGGTCTGCCCGCTCAGGTCGGTGAGTTGTGCCCAGAGTTCGTAAAGACGGCTTCCCAGACTGGCGATTACCTGCCAGGCCAGGTCCGGCCGCTGCCTTATCACGCCTTCCAGTCGCTCCCGGCTGATGCTACAGACCCTGGCCTCCTCCAGCGCAACCGCACTGGCGGCGTAGCTGCTTTGCTGGAACAGGGCGTCCTCGCCGAGGATCTCCCCTTGGTTGGCCAGGCGGAGCACGATTTCCCTGCCGTCCTCGGTAACACGCACCAGCTTGAAGCTGCCCTGCTTTATCAGATGGACGGCCTCCACCGGATCACCCTGGGCGAACAGCCTCTCTCCCCGGCGCAGAGCCCTCTTGTCCGCAACGGCACAGACCGGGCGGAATACGTCCAACCCTACCTTGGAGAACAGAGGCAAGTCTCGCAAGCAAAGACTCGACCTATTGGCCATCTCGCCCTCCACTTAGACTCCGCGCCCTATTACACCACAAGGAAGCTGAAGGCATTGTAACGGATGTAACAGCTTCGTGACTCCACTGCAGCTATTCTTCAGAAGGCAACCTGTCGGCCTCGAGTGTCGATAGCCCTGGGCGAGAGGCGGAGACCCCAAGCGGGAAGAGATTGCGGCGGCATCGTCTGGAGCCAGCGAAAGGGATGCTCGGCACTCAAGTGAGGCATCCCCATAATCCCGTCGGAGCCCATCGTCACATATAGAAAGGAGGTTCAGGAATGTCCGTAGCGTCTGCCCGAGGAGAGCGCCAACTGCTGGATATGCTCTCGACGCTGGATGTCGACGCGGTCGGAATTGTCTCGGTTTCAGAGATTGCCGGTAGTCGGCTACATGATCAGGCGGTGAGGCTCTTGCCCGAGGCCAGGTCCATCGTCGTTCTCGCGAGGGAGATCTTCTCGGAAATCCTCGATCACAACACACCGCACAAGGAGATGGGAGAGGGGTCTCCGAGAGATATGCTGGTCCCACACCAGGACTACGTCAACAGCCGGCTCACCAAGTCCGCCTACGACGTCTGCAATGTGAGTCGTAGGCAGGGACTGAAGGCGCTTCCGCTGCCAGCCGCCAACTACCCTACGGATCAGCGACACCTCTTCTCGGTCTTCTCCTACAAGCATGCTGCGGAGTACGCCGGCCTCGGTTCCCTGGGATGGCATAGTCTCCTGGTGACGCCGCAGTTCGGTCCCCGGGTCAGGCTGGCGTGCGTCCTTACCCAGGCGGAACTCCCTTCCAGCAGCAGACAGGGCGATGACCTCTGCAACGGATGCGGGAAGTGCCTCCAGGCATGCCCGGCCCGCGCACTGGCCGAGCCTCAGAACGGGGAGGCGTACTCCATCAACAAGTTCGCGTGCAGCGTCTTCAGAGGTGGATCGGGTTCGTGCAGCGAGTGCATGAGGGTCTGCCCCATCGGTCGGTAGAGCGCCAGCACAACCCTCGGGGCCTCACCGAGTTCGGAAGAAGAATGTGAAGGAGAAGGAAATGGCAACCCTTTCCGCCGAAGCGAAGTCGCTAATCGCCGAGATTCATCCGGGTTTGGTCGCCACCGCGAGCAAGACCGGCCAGCCGAACGTCTCGGCCAAAGGCACCTTCAGAGTCCTGGACGACGAGCACGTCCTCTTCGCCGACGTCAACTCACCCCGTACGATGGCGAATCTCGCAGAGAACCCCCAGGTCTCCGTCCTAATCCTGGATCCGGCCACGCGCCGCGGTTGCCGTCTCTGGGGAAAGACCGGATCCATCCTGGACTCGGGGGACCTGTTCGATCAGGTCAGCAGCCAACTCGCTCCCAGGCAGATCCAGCCGAAGCACGTCGTTGTGATCAGCGTGGAGAAGTCCGTGGTCTTTTGAGGGCCGGCACCCCTCCAACGAGAAGGAAGGTGCAGTCTACTTCGGGATCTTCCAGCGAGGACTCATGCATTGGTGGCCGTGGGACAGCAGATGGAGATTCGCTGGATAGCTGAGACCCGGTCATGACTCTCGGGTCATGAATAACCGACCGCCGCGCCGGAGGTCGTCCGGCGCGGCGGTCTCTTACCGTGCTGAAGATGGCAGGAGAGGTGTGTCTCCTTCGCTTCGGGGCGTACAACAGTTGTACAGCGCTCGATGGTGCGATGGGACTACTCTAACAGCTGGTGGTCGGGGGAGAGGACCGATTCTCCTACGCGCTTCAAGGAAGACTGGTCGGGGTGCCCGGACTCGAACCGGGGGCCTCATGGTCCCAAACCAAAGAGCGTCGAGTCGGATCGCAGACCTAAACGATTGCCCATTTTGGGTAACCATCCGGCTTCCAGTGCGCGTTGACCGTTAGGTGTACGGTCGTGAGGGGAGTATAGCTCTTGGCGTGGTTGGGTGAATAGTCCTCTAATGATTGCATGGTACCCGAAAGCCCACCGCTCTCTGCACAGGTTGCATCAACTCCCGCCCGCTGCGCGCCCGCGCGCTGCCTACCAAGTACCTACCTAGCCACTCGCGGTCACGCCAATCGCCCTCCGTGGCATCGGTGGCTGCCCATGCGCATATCTCCCGCCACATCGCCAGGGGCCAGGTATCGGATAGGGCACGCAGACAGTCCTGCTCGACTGCTCTGATTGGATGGCTTTGTTGTATGATGAGTCGACGGAGGTGACCAGGACGATGACCGACAAACAACTGCTGGGGCGTATCTCCATCGACCCCAATGTCATGGTAGGAAAGCCTGTTATCAAGGGAACGCGGCTGACCGTTGACTACATACTCACCTTGCTGGCCCATGGCGCAACTGTGGAAGAGATCCTGGGAGAGTACCAGGGGCTCACTCAGGAAGACATCCAGGCTTGCATGCTGTTTGCGGCGAAGTGTCTGGAGGACTCGGAGTTCATGCCGCTGTTGGCTGAGAGCGCGTAGATGCGTTTCCTGGTGGATGAGTGCACGGGGCCGGCAGTGGCCCTCTGGTTACGCCAGCAGAACCATGAGGTGTTCTCGGTGTACGAGGAGGCACGCGGCATGGAGGATGGGGCTGTCCTTCAGAAGGCCTTTGACGAGAACTGGATTCTCGTCACCAATGACAGACACTTTGGTGCGAGAGTGTACCGCGAGCAACATGGTCACAGGGGAGTGGTCCTGCTGCGCCTTGAGGATGAGCGGGCCTACAACAAGATCGAGGTCATGCGGCGGCTTCTCGACGGCCACTCTGAGCAGTTGGCTGACCATTTTGTGGTGGTCACAGAGAAGCAGGTCCGCTTCGCCCGTGCTATACAGTAGGAAAATTGGTCGGGGTGCCCGGACTCGAACCGGGGGCCTCATGGTCCCAAACCATGCGCGCTACCGACTGCGCTACACCCCGCATTTGCCACCGTGGCGGGAACCGTGGTGACTTCTCGAAGACACTACGGCACCCAACGACGACGACCGAATTATACCATGTTGCCATGCCGCTGACGAGTGACGGTTTGGCCGCGGCGGCGATAGGGCTGCGCCTCGTCGCCAGCCAGCGCGCCCAGCCCCGGCCGCACCACTGCTCGGTGAGCGCGTCCAACCGCCTCTCGGCCTCCCCCTCAGGCAGCGCGACGACGACGCTGGCGACGTCTCCCGAAGAACGCCAGCAGTTGGTCCAGCGGCAGTGTGTTGAGGATGTCGCCCTTCTCCAACCAGGCTCGTCGAGCCACGGCCACCCCGTAGCGCATCGCCTGCAGGTTGAGGGGGGCGTGGGCATCGGTGTTGATGGTTATCTTCACCCCCAGCTCCTTCGCCCGGCGGGCCCAGACGTCGTCCAGGTCCAGCCGGTCGGGCGACCCGTTGATCTCCACCGCTATCCCCGCCTTCGCCGCGGCACGCAGCACCTGCTCCAGATCGACCTCGTAGCCTGGCCGGCGGTTCAGCAGCCGTCCCGTGGGGTGGGCCAGGATGTGCGCGTGGGGGTTCTGGAATGCGCGCAGGATCCGCTCGGTGATCCGCTCTCGATCTTGCTCGAAGCCGGAGTGGATGGAGACCACCACCACCTCCAGTTGGGCCAGCAGGTCGTCGGGGTAGTCCAGCGCGCCGTTGCTTCGGATGTCCACCTCGGCGGCCTTCAGGACGCGGAAGGGGGCCAGCCGTGGGTTAAGCTGGTCGATTTCGCGGAGCTTCTGCTCCAGCCTCTCCGGCGAGAGCCCATGTGCGACCCCGAGTGCCTGGGAGTGGTCGGTGATCGCCACGTACCCGTAGCCTAGGACTCGGCACGCCTCGGCCATGGTTTCGATGCTCGCGGTGCCGTCGGACCAGCAGCTGTGGACCTGGAGGTCCCCACGAATGTCCTCCTGCCTTACCAGCCGTGGGAGTGTGCCCTTGGCCGCGGCGTCCAACTCGCCCCGGTTGGTCCGGATCTCAGGCGGCATCCACTCCAGACCCAGGGCTCGGTAGATGTCGGCTTCCTCCTCGCTGGCCAGCCGCTCCCCGGTCGATTCGTCGAAGAGCCCGTACTCGCTTAGCTTCAGCCCCTTGCTGATGGCGATGTTCCGGAGGGCGATGTTGTGCTGCTTGTCTCCGGTGAAGTACTGCAGTGCCGATCCGTACTCCTCCGGCTGGACCGCCCGGAGGTCCATCTGGAGGTTGTCCGTGGTGAGCACGCTCGCCTTGGTGGGCCCCAGCGCCAGCACCTCCTTGACGATGGGAAGCCTGGCGAATGCCTGCGTTACCTCCGCGGGCTGCTCCGAGGATGCGAGGATGTCGATGTCTCCTATGGTCTCCTGCATGCGGCGCAGGCTCCCGGCCGGCTGGATCTTGCGCACCGCCGGGTGGTGTTGCATCAGCCTCACCACCTCCTCGGCGGCGGGCAGTGCAACCCCCAGCAGGAGGCGGCGGCTGCGGTCGCGGAGCCGCTCAAGCTCCCGCAGGATCTTGTTCTCCGTTTTCTCCCTGATGCCCGGGAGTTGGCGGAGGCGATGCTCCCTGGCAGCCTCCTCAAGCTCCGCCAGGGTGGTGATGCCCAGGCTCCGATGGATCAGCTGTGCCTTGGCCGGACCCAGCCCCGGGACCGTCAACAGCTCTCGGACTCCCGGCGGTACCAGTCGTCGGAGGACCTCCAGGTAGCGCGAACCGCCGGTCTGGAGCCACTCACTCACTTTTGCCGCGATCGAAGGGCCAATCCCCGGCACCTCCTGGAGCTGACCGGCCCGCCAGACAGATTCCACCGACTCGGGCATGCTCTGAATGCGGGTCGCGGCATTTCGATAGGCTCCAACCCGGAACCGGTTGTTACCCATCAACTCCAGGAGGTCGGCGATTTCGTCGAGGAATCCGGCTACTTCGGCGTTTCTCATGGCCCAGTCCTGTTCTCCAGTGGACGTGCTTCGGCATCAGCCGTACGGGCGCAAGAGATATGCCGCCGCGGGCCGCTAGCTTCCGAGTATTCCCGGGATGCCGAAGGGCATCCAGGGGCGGATGGCAGCGTGTACCAGCGGTAGGGGCGAACTGAAGGCGAACTGCAGAGAGGAATTGAGCAAGCCCATCTGGAGATTGTGCTGGAGCGGTCCGCTCTCGGGCCATGGAGCCTGGAGTGCATAGCGCAGCAGCACCAGCGCCAGGCTGAGCACGAAGGCCCCGATGACGCCCCCCAGCACTGCGCCGCCCATCTCGTCGAGCATGACTACCGAGGGCAGACGGGTCTCGCAGTAGGCGGTCCAGAGGAGCCAGGTGACGGCTATGGTGAAGAGTCCTACCAGCGCGAGGAAGGATATGAGAGCGGCGAACTCGGCGGTTGCAGAGGGGAATGCCTGGATCGCCAGTTCCGCCGCCTGCTGGTTGTACTGCGCCGCGAGGATGGTGCTGATGTACAGGGAAGCCAGCAGCACGACCTGGCGTACCAGCCCTTGGTGGAAACCGAAGATTATGCTGACCACCAGGGACAGCACCAGCAGCACGTCCATCCAGCCAATGTACAAGAAGGTCATCCTGGCGGGCCTCCTAGTGGTTCGCCAAACTGGTTTCGATAGGCCGCCAGATGGCGGCCTATGCTGGGAGCGCGGGCGGCTCGCCCGCACGAGGGACTGGCGGGCGAGCCGCCCGCGCTCCCAGCAGGCGGCTTCGCCGCCTATCAGAATCACATTGGTCGAGCACTAACACCCTCTCCCTCGGGAGAGGGCCTCCGTCTCCTCCCTCTCCCTCAGGGAGAGGGTCGGGGTGAGGGCTCGTTGGTATGATGCCACGCTGCCCCTCACCCTAGCCCTCTCCCGCGGGGAGAGGGGACTCGTTTGCGCCGTCTCCTGGAGGGGACGCAAAGGCGGGCAGGCATGATCGGTTGGGTTGATCATGCCTGCCCGTGGAAAGTGCCGCAATAGGAAGATTGTCCCAGCCTACTTGCCGCGGATGTAGGCTCCGAAGCGGGTGCTGAGGGTATCCACGATCCTCCCTTCCACCAGCATCACCTCGTCATCTGTCAGGGTCCGATCCGGAGCCCGATAGCTGAGGGAATATGCAAGGCTCTTCTTGCCGGCTGGGATGGACTTGCCCTGGTAGACGTCGAACAGCTCGATCCGCTCCAGGAGCGGTTCGCCACCCTCGCGGATCGCCCTCTCCACCTCTTGCTGAGGAACCTGCTGGTCCAGCACCACGGCAATGTCGTGGCTCACGGCTGGGAAGCGTGGCAGCTGCTGGTAGCCGCGCTCCTCGGAGGCGGTGGAAACGAGTGCCTCGAAGTCGAGTTCGGCCGCGTACAGCTTGGCGAGGGCCAGGTCGAACCGTTCCAGCACCGTCGGATGCACCTCTCCCAGGTAGCCCACCACTCTATCGCCAACACGCACCCGGGCTGTGCGGCCAGGGTGCATGGACCCGTGCCGCGCCGGCTCAATGGCAGCGCCTTCGATCCCCATGGAGCGTAGCAGCGCCTCCACCGCCCCCTTGAGGTCGAAGAAGTCACCGTTTGCCGGCTGAGAGTCCCATCCCACCGGCTCCCGTGGGCCGGTCAGGGCTATGCCCAGGGTGCGCCGCTCGGTGGGCAGCGGCTCCAGCGGAGGCAGGTAGATCCTGCCCAGCTCGAAGATGTAGACCCTGCGCTCGTGCCTGAGGTTGGATGCGACAGTCTTCAGCAGGCTGCCCAAGAGGGTAGTGCGCAGGCAAGCCTGCTCGGGGGTCATGGGGTTAGCCAGCGGGATCATCTCCCGCGGGACTTCGACGGCCCCAGTTCCCACGTCGACAGTGAGCCGCTCGGCCATCCCAGCGTCCACGAGGGAGTAGGTGATCACCTCCTGCAGGCCGCAGTTGGTGAGCGCCCCCTTGGCGATGGCCTCCCAGCGTCGGTAGGGCTCGGGCACCTCTTCCGGAATGGCTCCGGTGGGGAGGGTGGTGGGGATCAGGTCGTAGCCCTTGATCCTGGCCAGCTCCTCCGCCAGGTCGGCCCTGCCCTCCACGTCGCGCCGGAAGGTGGGAACCTCCACATCCAGCCCCCCAGCTACCTCTTTGGTCCCGAAGCCGAGCCTGCCGAAGAGCCCCTTCATCTCCTTTCGGCTGAACCGGAGGCCCAACAGCCCCTCCACCTCGGACTCGGTGATGGTGAGGGTCTTCGGTTGGATCGGTCCTGGGTAGACATCAACTGCCTCCTCGCCCACGGAGCCGCCGGCCAGTTCGGCCATCAGGGATGCCGCACGCAGTGCCACAGTGACCGTCCACTCGGGGTCTAGCCCCTTGTCGTACCGCTTGGAAGCCTCGGTGGAGAGCCGAAGCCGCTGGGAGGTCCGGCGGATGCTGGTGCGGTTGAAGTTCGCCGACTCCAGCACCACCAGCCGCGTCGAGTTGTCCACCTCGCTGTGGAGGCCCCCCATGACGCCCGCCACGGCCACAGGTTCCTGTTGGTCGGCGATCATCAGCGTCTCGTCGGTGAGTTGGCGGACCTCGCCGTCCAGCGTGGTGAAGACCTCCCCTTGGGCAGCGCGCCGCACGATGATACCCCCGTGCAGCTTCTTTCCATCGAAGGCGTGGAGCGGCTGGCCCCGCTCCAGCATGACGTAGTTGGTGACGTCCACAACGTTGCTGATGGGACGCATGCCGCACAGGTAGAGGCGACGCTGCATCCAGTGGGGCGACGGCTTCACCTGGACGTCCCTGATCACCACCGCTGAGTAGCGTGGGCAGAGGTCGGGGTCTCTGATCTCCACCGTGATCAGGTCGGCGGACCTGAAGCCGCCCGGCGCCACCTTCGGCTCCGGCACCCGCAGCTCGGCGCAGGTGAGGGCCGCGATCTCCCGCGCGATCCCGATCACCGAGAGGCAGTCGGGCCGGTTGGGGGTAAGCTCCAGGTCGAATACGTAGTCCCGGAGGTAGTCCTTCAGCGCTTGCCCGACCGGAGCATCCTCCTCCATTACGTAGATGCCTTCGCCGTCCGGGGAGACGCCCAGCTCGATGCCCGAGCAGAGCATCCCCTCGGAGCGAATGCCCCGAAAGTCTACGGCCTCTATCGTAATCCCGGGTTGAAGTCGCCCTCCGGCCAGGATGACCGGGATCTTGTCGCCTACTGTGAGGTTAGTGGCGGCTGTGACGAGAGTGATGGAGCGGCTACCCAGATCCACGTCCACGACGAACAGTCTCTCGGCGGATGGGTGGGGCCGCAGGCCGCGAACCTGGCCGATCCAGATGTTCGCCCAGCGGGAGCCCACCTCCTCCACGTATCCCACCTCTGTGCCAGACATGGTCAGCAGTTGGGCCAGTTCGACTGGAGGCAGGGTGATATCTACGAATTCCTTGAGCCAGGAGAGCAGAACTTTCATCGTTGTTTCCTCCTATGCGAACTGCTGCAGGAAGCGCAGGTCGTTGCCGTAGAAGAGCCGGATGTCGTCGATGCCGTATCGCACCATGGCGATGCGCTCCGGACCCATCCCGAAGGCGAAGCCGGTGAAGCGGTCCGGGTCGTAGCCCACCCCCTCCAACACCTTCGGATGCACCATGCCGGCGCCCATCAACTCGAGCCAGCCGGTTCCCTTGCAGACTCGACAGCCGGCGCCCTTGCAGATAACGCAGCTGACGGACATTTCGGCGCCCGGCTCCACGAAGGGGAAGTAGTCGCAGCGAAAGCGCACCCTAACGTCCGGCCCGTACAGCCGCTTGGCGAAGGTGGTCAGGGTGCCCTTCAGGTCGGCCATGGTGATCCCTTCATCCACTGCCAGCCCCTCGATCTGATAGAACATCGACTCGTGCGACGCGTCCTGGGCCTCGTAGCGGTAGCAGCGTCCGGGCACCACCACCCGGATGGGGGGCACTGTCTTCTCCATGACCCGCGCCTGCATGGGGGAGGTGTGGGTTCGCAGCAACACGTCCGGCCCCTCCTCGCCCTGGCGGACGTAGAAGGTATCCCACATCTCCCTGGCCGGGTGCTCCGGCGGGATGTTCAGCGCCTCGAAGTTGTAGTAGTCCAGCTCCACCTCAGGGCCCTCCACCGCCTGGTAGCCCATGGAGGTGAAGATAGAGACGATGCGGTTCACGATCTGCGTGGTGGGGTGGAGGAGTCCCAGGGCCGCGGAGCGGCCGGGCAGGGTCACGTCGATCCTCTCGGCTTCCAGGGCGCGCTGGAGTTCGGCAGATTTGAGCTCCTGTTCCCGTCGCTCCAGGGCGGCCTCCATCTCCACCTTCACCCGGTTGGCAGCCTGGCCGATTACGGGGCGCTCCTCGGCCGGCAGCCGCCCCAACTCCTTCAGTATCTCGGTGAGGGGCCCTTTCTTCCCAAGAAAGGCAACCCGCCAGCCCTCAAGCTCGGCGGTGTCATGTACCCCTGCCAGATCGGCCAGCGCCCTCTCTCTAAGCTGTTGTAGACGGTCCTGCACTTCGGCCTCCTTCCGTGTCTCGCTGCCTCTTCGCCTCGAAGAGGATCACGCTGCCGGCTATGGCGGCGTTCAGGGATTCAACTCCTCCCGTTAGAGGGATGGATAGGCGTGTCGACGCCCGGCGCAGCGCCTCGGCGCTGGGGCCGTGGGCCTCTCCCCCGACGATCAGCCCCGTCGAGCGGTGCCAGTCAAAGCGATAGTATGGGGTAGCCCCGAAGGCTTCGGCCACTGCCAATACCCGGCTGTTGCCCAGGAGGGCTTCCACCTCCCCCCAGGTGACTTCCCCTCGCAGACTCAGGTGAAAATGAGCCCCCATCCCGGCCCTCACCACCTTGGGCGAGAAGAGTTCCACCGTCTCTTTGAGGGCCAGTACCGTCCGCACGCCGGCGGCCAGGGCCGAGCGCAGCAGTGTCCCGGCGTTTCCAGGATCGGCGAGCCCGTCCAGGATCAGGACGATGGGTTCGGTCGGGTCGATCGCATCGAGTCGGGCCGGCATCCGCGCGGTGGCCACAATCCCCTGGGGGGTCACCGTGTCGCTGGCGTGCTTGATGGCCCTGGGGGAGGCAGGCAGGGCGTTCGGGATCTGCCCCACCAGCGATGCCAGCCTCTCATCGGACCGAGCCCGCTCCGCATCGTAGAGTGCCACCCCGATTGGCCAGGAAGCAGCCACTGCTTCCCCAACCAGGCGGGTGCCCTCGATCAGAAACTCCCCCTGTTCGCGCCGCCCAGCAGCAGTGTGGAGTCCCCTCATCCTCTGAACCACGGGATTGGATGGGCTTTCCACCCCCCTCATCCCGCCTCCATCTGTCATCCCGCCTCCATCCGTCACCCTGAGCTCCCCTGTCACCCTGGCCCTACCCTCGATGTCATCCTGGCCCTACCCCTGATGTCATCCAGAGCGTCGAGCGAAGGATCTCCTGTTCCCCGTGGAGATGTCGCGATTCATTTTCGCACGAGCCCTGTCGCCACCGGCCATCAGAGCGAATCGCCTCTCCTCCCCAACAGGGGATCCTTCGCTCCACGCTCAGGATGACAGGCCTCCCTCAGAACGCACCGCTGCCAAACGCAAACTGAGGACTGAGGACTGGGAGCCGAGTGATCTCTACTCAGCTCTCAGTCCTTAGTCCTCAGTCTTGGTCAGGCTCGGCCCTCGGGTTCTCCCGAGCAGAACGCTAGACGGCTGGGCTACCCTGAACCCGCCTGACCAACTGGGTAAAGCCTGCAGCATCGTTCACGGCCATGTCGGCGAGGATCTTCCGATCGATTCCCACACTGTTGGCCTTGAGCGCCGCCATGAACTGGGCGTAGGTCATGCCCAGAGACCGCACGGCTGCATTGATGCGGGTGATCCACAACCTGTGGAAATCCCCCTTGCGGGCCCGCCGGTCCCGATACTGGTAGGACAGGGCCTTCATGACCGACTCGTTGGCCTTGCGGAAATGGGTAGCCCTGACCCCGGAGTGCCCTTTCGCCAGGGCGAGGATCTTCTTGTGGCGTCGGTGAGCCGCGACCCCACGCTTAACTCTAGCCAATAGTTCCTCCTGAGCAAACAACCGGTCCAGTCTCGCGTGGCCAGGGAGAACTGGGACAGTCACCCCTGGGATGGAAAGCTGGACCTGGAAACGGCAATATCACCGATGATAGATTGCGAAGTTGCCTGGCAACGATCCTAAGCGCCGTAAGGTAGGAGTTTCTTGATTCTCTCGATATCCGCGCGCGCCACGGGCAGCATCTCGTCGTACTGCCGTTTGGCTCTAGCTGAGCGATTGCGCCGCAGATGGCTCTTGCCGTGCTTGGTACGCATCACCTTCCCTGAGCCGGTGATGTGGAAGCGGTGGGCCGCCCCCTTGTGGGTCTTCAGTTTAGGCATCGGTATGACTACTCCTGCTTGGCGACTGTAGATGGCAATAAGGGAGTATAGCATGGCCTTTTCCCCCGTGCAAACCGAATAAGGAGCGCCGCCCAGGGTGCTGGCCTGGGCGGCGTGGTGACGCTAAGCGGCTCTCTTGTGGCTGAGAGTCGTTGCGGGCAGTTGGCGAGTCGCCTTCTGGCGCCGTCTCCTCGACTCAAGGCTGATGGCAGGCGACGGTGCGGGGGCATTGGGGACTTCCCGATGCCACAACTGCCATCTAGGTAGCTGCTTTCTCAACCCCGAGTGGTAGAGAAATGGGTATACAACCTTGAGCAAGATCGTGTCCAGAGGGGTTCCGCGCTGCTTAATTGTCATGCCGGATACCCTCCGTAATCCACTCTTCGTTGGTTTCCTCTTGTGACTCCATAGTCCCACACCGCTCCCGGTCCACTCGATTGAGCACCCTTGGAGCGGTGTTGGCGCAGGGAGGGCAAGCCCTATGCCAACGCTTGATGGCCACGCCAGGGCTAAGCTAGAATTGTCCGGCGTTCGCCTGCCTTTTCGTCTGTTTTCCTATAGAGGCGAGCCTCCCATCTCCATCAACCAACTTCAGCATGAGGAATAACCGTGCGCAGGCTGCTTGTGGGGGCGGCAGCGGTGGCCGTTCTGGCTGCCCTGGTGGCCCTTTTCTATAGTCCGTTGATCTTCCAGGGGCTGATCCTGGGGGACTACGATGCCTTCGTGTACTTCTACCCTCTGCGCCAGTATGCCGCTGAGAGCCTGCTGCAGGGAAGGTTTCCTCTGTGGAACCCATACCTCTTTCTGGGATCGCCCTTCTTTGCCAACGTTCAGACCGCCGTCCTGTACCCTCTGAACGCGCTGTTTCTTTACCTGCCGATACCCTACGCCTACACTGCCTCCCTGCTGGGGCACCTGCTGTTGGCCGGCCTGGCCATGTACATATTCTCCCGGCGAACCCTGGGAGTCTCGTTTCTTCCGGCGCTGCTGGCTGCCACCTCCTTCACCTTCAGCGGCTTTCTGCTGAACCAGGTGGGCCACATCAACCAGCTGAACGTGTCGGTCTGGCTGCCGTTGCTGCTGGTGGCTTTCGATGAGGCCATTCGGCGCCGCAGCCTCGCCCTGGCGATTGCCACCGGCCTGGTTGGGGCGCTCCAACTGCTGGCGGGCCACACACAGGAGTGGTACTTCAGTATGGTCGCCCTGGGTTGTCTGGGGCTATGGAGGGTTATGGTCCCGGCCACCATCGGTGTCCAGGCCCTCAAAGAGGGGCGGGCCATCAGGAGGCTGAGACCTCTTGTCTACCTGACAGTGGCTGGGGTGGTCGAGGCCGGATTGACGGCTGTTCAGCTGCTTCCCTCCTTCGAGCTGTCGAGGGAGTCGATCCGCGGGGGAGGGATGGCCTATCACGAGGTGGTCTCTTTCTCGTTACCTCCCACAACCCTGCTGTACACCATCCTATCCACCTATCCTTCCGAGTTGTTCAGCGAGTTCGTGGGTTACGTGGGCGTTGTGCCGGTGGTGCTGGCCATCCTCGCGGTCATTGCCTGGATGGCTCGCCCGGTCACCGCCTTCATGGCCTTCCTCACTGGGTTGGGCCTGTTCATGGCCATGGGGCAGTTCAATCCCCTCTACCCCCGGCTGTTCGATCTGGTCCCGGGTCTCGACCTCTTCCGGGTCCCGGCTCGGTGGCTCCTGGTGTACACCTTCGGGATATGTGGCCTCGCCGGCCTCGGGGCTCAACTGGTCCACGACCTGGCCCATCGACCTGCCCTGAACAGGCGTAGCTGGGGGGAGAAGGCGCCGAGGCTGCTGGGGTTCCTGGGCGGAAACCTGGTGCTGGGTGCCGCGGTCTTCGTGTTCTACTTCGCCTACCAGTGGGCTATGCCACAACCTCGGTACGAGGACATAGAGGTGTGGGTCACACTGGCGGCGTTGACCCTGGCGCTGGTCGCCATGGGCTCGCTCGGCCGCCGGGCGGGATGGGTTTCCCTGGGGTTGTTGTTGGCGGTGACGTCAGGGGAGTTGTGGCTGGCAGGGGAGAGCAGTTCGCTCAGACACCCGATCCCCTACGAGGCATATCGCCCCGAGCGAGCCAGCACATCGGCGCTGCTCCAGGACGCGGCCAGCACAGAAAACCCCGGACGGCTGCTGACCTTCGCCACCGATCGCTACGAGGTGAAGGAGACTCCGGACTACAAGCGGGACTACGCCTGGCTGCACCCAGACGCGTTGATCCAGTTTATGGTCAACGTGAAACTGGGCGAAGTGTTGGCCGCCAACCTGCCGATGGAGTATGGCATCGAGATGGTGGACGGGTACGACGGCGGGATCCTTCCCCTCAGACGCTTCGCAGAGCTGAAATCGCTTCTATTGCCATCGTCGGGGATACCCGCGGACAATCAACTGAGGCTGCACCTGCTGTACGCCCCGCCTTCCCACTTACTGGACCTGATGAACGTGCGCTACATTCTCCACGGAAAGATCCAGGATGCTCGTATAGACAATGTCTACTACGATCGGGCCTTCAGCCTCATGGTCGGACACGATGAGAGGGTGCGCCTCCAGCGAATGCCGGACCTGAACGTAACGTCCGTGGGCGTCATTTCCAGCATCGAGGGCGCCAGGGATCAGGCACAGGGCACCGTGGCGGCAGTGCTTCGGGTGACCGACAGCTACGGAGCTACCTACCCCATACCCCTGCGGCTTGGATACGAAACGGGAGAGACCCCCGAGCAGGACGACCATTCTGGGCCCGCCGCTCACATGAAGCCCCTGCTGGTTCCCAGCTGGACTCCGGAAGAGCAGAGCACGGAGTATTTCGCCAAGATCTCCCTCCCCAATCGAAACAGGATCAAAGAGATCACAGTGCAGAACACCCTGGAGGGGTCGAGGACACGGATACGAGCCATCACCCTCATCGACGATGCGGGGGGCGACTCCTACCCGCTGGTGCTCTCGGACCAGATCGACCGTCAGAGCTTCTTCGACATGAAGCTGTACAGTCGTCGCGACCTCCTGCCCAGGGCCTATCTGGTGTCCAGGACGGCAGTGAGAGACGATTCCCTTGCCCTGGAGATGCTTCGGGCTCCAGATCTGCCTCTGGATCAGCTGGCAGTGCTTTCGCCCTCTGCCACTGCTCGTGCGATCTACCGTGCAGCTGATGTGAGGTACGAGCCCCTGGAGGCGAGCATCCGGTCCTACAGGCCTGAAGAGGTGGTGGTCGACGTGAGGGCCGGCCACGATGCCTATCTGGTCCTGTCCGACGTCTATTATCCTGGCTGGAAGGCGTTTGTGGATGGCGTCGAAACCCCTATCGAGAGGGCCAATTACCTGTTCAGAGGGGTGTTGGTGGACGAGGGCTCCCACACCGTGGTGTTCAGGTACGAACCCCAGTCCTTTCAGGCCGGTTTGAGGATCAGTCTGGCGAGTATTGCCTTCGTGTTGCTTGCGCTGCTGATACTGGGCGCCGACCACTGGCGGCGCTCCCGCGCCACCGTGCTATAATCGCGAACTGATAGCTTTGCAGAGGTTGGCAGAATGAACGTGTTCAACCGTATCGCGATGTCTCTCATCCTGGTGGCCTTCATAGCAGTTACCCTGGTGATATCGCTGCTCCCCATGCCGACAATTATCGCGCTTCTCAACGCCCTCGAGGTGGCCGAGACCGGGATCACGCCTGCAACGCAGCTGATAGGGGCACTGGTGGGGCTGCTGATGACTGTGGCGGCTTTCCTGCTGCTCGTCGCGGAGTTGCGGCCTCCGACGCGCCAGTCGGTGATCGTGGCCCAGATGGCCGGCGGCACCGCTGAATTGACCAACGAATCGGTGGCCCTGCGGGTGAAGAGGGTGGCGGAGTCCATCATCGGGGTTCGAGAGGCTGCACCCACTATTCGCAGCCGGGGCAAGGCAGTGGACATCCAGCTTCGGCTGAACACCGATGCCGACATCGACATTCCCCAGAAGAGCGAAGAGGTTGTGCAGGCCGTGCGCAGCGAGGCCGAGACTCGAATGGGCGTGCCGGTCAGATCGCTCAAGGTGACTGTCAGGCACAGTGGGGCCGATCGTCGCGGTTCGACGCCCGAGGCGGACACTGCCGGTAGCGACCCTTTCCGCGTCTGAGTCTGCTGGCTTGATGGAATCACCCTTGGAGCAGGCTCAGCTTCCAGTCATCAAGTCGGCTAGTCTGGAGACCCCTTTCCTGGATCAGGCTAAGCATCTGGTTGCGCTTCTATTTGCCGCGGGCGGGCTCCTCGGATTGGAGGAAGTTGCCCGCGCTCTCGGCGCCCAGCCTTCAAACTTGGAGGAGACTCTCGTCTACCTCCACGAACATCCTCCTCTAGGCCTTCGGGTTCTGCGGCATGGGGACGAACTCACCCTGGTGACAGATCCGGCCTCTGCTCCCTACGTGGAGGCGCTGTTGGGCTTGGACCGGCCGACTAAGCTGTCTCGAGCTGCCCTGGAAACGCTGGCCATCGTCGCCTACCGGCAGCCTGTGACCAGGGGTGACGTCGAAATGGTCCGGGGCGTGAACTCCGACAGTGCCGTGACCACTCTCTTGAACCGAGGCCTGGTCGCGGAGGTCGGCCGTCGGGAGACAGTCGGGCGGCCAACCCTTTACGGGACTACCCCTGAGTTCCTTCAACTCCTGGGCATCGACGCGGTCGATGACCTGCCCCCAATCCCCATCGCCACCAGCGAGGGATAGCTCACTCGCTCTCCTCGTTCCACTAGGCCCCTCAACAGGAACGCTGAGTTAAGCTACATTCCACTAAGTTTAACTATCTACGCTCATAATAACAACAGTGGGGCTCAGTTCGACATGTCTTATGGCACATCTCTTGCCTTTGCCTGAGACACACAGGTTAAGAGCATGATTGGCCACGATGCTTGGGGCATCGCCTACTCCTCGCCGGTGTTGCGGCTGCCTGCCCATAGGGGAGAGCCTCTTGCGAGTACCCTGCATCGGCGGAAACCTACGGCGATAGAGCATGAACTATAGAGAATCCCCCGCGAGAAGCTTCGAGAGTCATCAGGAAATGGGTCTCATCGGGTTGAGTGAAATCGAAGCCGTTCGTCGCTTTTCGGCGTTGCGGGTTCTGGTGGTTGGGGACTCGATGCTGGACAGCTACTATCTGGGCACGGCGACGCGGCTCTCTCCTGAGGGACCGGTGCCGGTGGTGAAGTCCCGCGGACGGGAGCATCAGCCAGGCGGTGCCGCCAACACGGCGGCCAACGCGCGAGCCCTGGGAGCCAAGACTACTCTGCTCTCTGTGGTAGGGGATGACCACGAGGGCGAGCTGTTGCGCCAACGCCTCATCGAGTATGGCGTCGACGTCTCCCATATGATGGAAGATCCATCGCGGCCCACGACCATCAAACTGCGCATCCTGGCCGACGGCCACTTCGTTGCCCGATTCGATGAGGAAGACTGCTCCGACCTGTCTGGAGAGACCGAGCGCCGGTTTGTGGACCTCTTCCGGATGCTGTTCCTCCAACATGATGTTGTGATTATCTCGGACTACATGAAGGGCGTGGTCACGCCGGCCTTTGTCGCGGCCTTGAGTGCTGCCAATCGGGATCACCACCAACTGGTCGTGGTGGACTCCAAAGACCTGACTCGCCACCGGTTCAGGAATATCAGCGTCATAACCCCAAATCACCTGGAGGCTCAGAAGGCTTGCCTGCTGCCGGGCGAACTGCCGCGTGACACCATCTCACTGTCCAGTTTAGAGGCGCTGGGGCGCCACCTGTTGGAGCAAATCGGCACCCGATGGGCCATTATCACTGCCGGCGCCGAAGGTGCCCTGCTGTTTGAGCGAGATCAGCCTAGCATCCAGGTGCGCGCCCGAAAGGTGCGGAACGCCGATGCTGTGGGGGCAGGGGATACCTTCACCGCTGCTCTCGCCCTCGCCGTTGCGTCGGGTGCTGACATTCGGGTCTCGGCTCGCGTGGCGGTAGAGGCGTCAGGCGTGGCGGTGGCCAAGCAGATGACCGCTGCTGTGGAGCAGCAAGAGCTGCTGCAGCGGCTCAGTCTCTGTGGAGGGGTGCAGCCCCAGGGGTGCCTGACCGACAGGTTGGATGAATACCGCTCCCAGGGTCGGAGGCTGGTCTTCACCAATGGGACCTTCGATGGCCTGCACAGCGGACACATCGCCTTTCTGCAGGAGGCTAAGAGATTGGGAGACATCCTGATTGTGGGCGTCAACTCGGACGAGAGCCTGCGGCGCAGGCGCGGGCAGAGCGCACTCACCTCCGAGGACGAGAGATTGGCGGTGGTGGCTGCTCTGGAGTGGGTCGATCACGCGGTCCTGTTCGAGGAGGACACCCCCAGCGCCCTGATAAGGGAGATTCGGCCCCACCTTCACGTGAAGGGCGGCGACTATCTGGATGTGGATCTGCCGGAGGCGGAGGCTGTGCGGGAGGTCGGAGGGCAGGTGGTTATCCTGCCCCTGTTGGAGAAGCGCTCTTCACGACTCCTGCGAGGCAAGGTCGCGAAGACGGTGCTGTAGACCCCGATTGCTGGCCAATCGCCATACGGTCGGCGCGCGGCGGTCTGGCCGGCTACAGGGGGAAGGAGAGAGAGGCCGGCGCTATGCCTGAGGAGATACTGACAGTCCAGGAGGTCGCGGTAATGCTCAAGACCACACCCGCCACTGTCTATGCCTGGTGTCGGGCTGGGAAGCTGCCGGCCTTCAAGATCGGCCAACAGTGGCGCATACGGGCCAGTGCCCTCGAGGAGATGATGCGTCGGGGCAGCCTGCTGGAGCCCGATGGTCGCAACGGCAGGGAACAGCAGTCATGAGAAAGGCAGTGTTCCTGGATCGAGACGGCACCCTCATCCAGAACCACCACTACGGGTGCGATCCAGAGAGTATTCAACTGCTGGACGGGGTCGCGGAGGGGCTCGGTCGGCTGAGGCGAGCAGGCTACCTGCTTATCGTGGTGACCAATCAGTCGGGCATCGCACGTGGCTACTTCGACGAAGGGCAGTTGGCAGTGATGCACAGACGTATGGGGGAGATCCTGCACGACCAGGGTGCCGGTGTTGCCGCTTTCTATCACTGCCCTCATCACCCTGAGGGGGTGGTTCCCAGGTATTCCGTGGAGTGCCACTGCCGCAAACCCCAACCGGGGATGATCATGCGGGCCTGCTCGGAGTTCGGGATCGACCCTTCCAGTTCCTGGTTGATTGGGGACATCCTGGACGATATCGAGGCTGGGAAGCGAGCAGGGTGCCGAGGGATTCTGTTGGACCTGGGGACCGAGGGGAAGCCCGAGATACCGGATCGCGAGCCGGAGTACGTCGCCAAGAGCTTCCTGGAGGCGGTGGATTACCTGCTGAATCATGCGGAGAGCGCTGATGGATAACCGCTGGATGGAGGCGCGCAACATCCTGTTGGTCCGTCTGGACAACCTTGGGGATGTCCTGCTCTGTACGCCGGCCTTCCATGCAATCAAGGCGACTCAGCCTCAGGCGAAGCTCACGCTCCTGGGCAGCCCCATTGGGGCCCAGGTCGCGGAGTTGAACCCCGATCTGGACGACGTAATCGTGTACCAGGCTCCATGGATGGATGTGTGGGGGCAGATGCCTCAGGATAGTCGGCGGGAGCAAGAAATGATAGCGCTGCTGCGCGAGCGCGAGTTCGATGGCGCCATCGTCTTCACCAGTTTCCGCCAGAGCCCCCTGCCTCCCGCCTACCTGTGCTACCTCGCGGACATCCCGCTGCGGCTCGCCATGTCCATCGACGGCGCCGGTTCGCTGCTCACTACCCGGCACAAGCACATTGAGAACCCGATGCTCCACGAGGTGCGGAGGGCACTCAACCTGGTAGCCGTCGAGGGGTTCCATACCACGGAAACAGACCTGGTCTTGCGAGTTCCGTCGGAGGCCACCTCTTCTGTGACCTCCCGTTTGCTCTCCCATGGGTTGTCGCCTGAGAAACGGACGGTTGTGGTGCATCCGGGCTGCAGCATGCCGGCCCGCACCTACCCCTGGGAGATGTTCGCCCAGGCGGCCGACCTGCTGGTTGGGGGCGCGAACTGCCAGGTGGTGTTTACGGGAGATGCCAGGGAGGTGGATCTGGTTCAGCGTGTGCGTGGCCGGATGGCCAAACCTAGCCTCTCCATGGCTGGGCAGGCCAGCTTTTCCGAGTTTGCGGCCCTGTTGGCCATTGCCGACGTGGTGGTGACCAACAATACCGGCCCTGCCCACATGGCGGCGGCGGTCAAGACCCCGGTGGTCGACCTATTCGCGCTTACCAATCCGCCCGAGCAGTGGCGGCCCTGGAATGTCCCGCAAAAGCTGCTCAACAAGCCGGTGCCCTGTGCCCTCTGCTACAGCCGGGTCTGCCCCACCGATCACGGCTGCCTGAGAGGAGTGGAGCCTGAGGAGGTGGCTGCGGCCGCCATGGAGTTGTTGCGCGCCAGCGACGGAGGCTGTGCAGATGCTTGAGGGCGCTTGGGCTGCGGCACGAAATCTACTCTTGGTGCGTTTGGACAACATTGGAGACGTCGTCCTTCTTTCCGCCGCTCTTCGGACGGTGAAGGAGAACCTGCCGTCGGCAAGAGCGACCCTGTTGGCTGGCCCCTCCGGCTCGCAGGCAGCGTCGCTCCTGCCGTGGATCGATGACGTTAAGGTTTGGAAGGCACTGTGGCAGGATGTGGGTGGCCAGATGCCACTGGACCCAGCCCGTGAGTTGGAACTGGTGCGGTTTCTGGAGCAGAGACGGTTTGACGCTGCCATCATCTTCACCAGCTTCTCCCAGAGCCCGCACGGCGCTGCTTATGCTTGCTACCTGGCTGGGATTCCCCTGCGCCTGGGAGAGTCAAAGGAGTTTGGTGGCGGCCTCCTGACCACCGAGCTGCGCAACGTGCCGGACGACCTGTACCAGGCGGAGAGGGCCATACAGCTGCTGGAGCACGTCGGCTTCGAGGCGTCCGATCGATGCCCGCGGGTAGCGGTGCCCGCTCGTGCCCGCCTCGCCTCCAGGGGTCTGCTGGCGCGACTCGGGATTCAACGGGGAGAGCCCTACCTGGTCGTCCAGCCTGGGGCAAGCTGCCAGGCTCGGCGCTACCCGCTGGAGCGCTTCGCTGAAGTTGCCCGCCTGCTGCATCAGCGGCTGGGAATGCCGGTGCTGCTGCCCGGGTCAGCGAAGGAGGCGCCGGATATCGAGGCAGCGGCAGATAGGAGTGCGGGCCTCTTCTCCATCGCCGGGCGAACCAGGGTGGAGGAGTTGGCTGCCCTGGTGGAGGGGGCGGCCGCGGTTGTCTGCAACGACAGCCTGCCTATGCACTTCTGCGCCGCCCTCGCGGTCCCCTGCGTCGTACTCTTCTCCGGCACCGACCTGGAAGGCCAGTGGAGATCGCCCTACTCGCCGATGCGGCTGCTGCGCCGTGAGACTCCTTGCAGCCCCTGCTACCTCTTCCGGTGCCGGTGCAGCCTGGAATGCCTGGACATATCACCAACAGAGGTCGCATTGGAGGTGGAGGCGATGCTGAGTCGCCCCCAGGACGCCGTGTCACTCCCTGTCGATGAATTGGGTACTGCTTCGGAAACGAGGTTTCCCCTTGACACGCCTAGAGGTGCGGAGGTTGCACCCTGATGAACGGGAGCACGCGTCCTTGGGATGGTCCTTCACTGGAGATTGCTGAAGTCCACCATATTGCCATGTTCAGGGCCCTCTACCTGGGTGATTTCCTCTGCTCCGTGCCGGCTCTGAGGGCGCTCAAGCAGCGCTTTCCCGACGCTGAGCTGACGTTCATTGGGCTGCCCTGGCTCCATGGCATCGTCGACCGATTCCGGCACATTGATCGGTTTGTTGAGTTTCCTGGATACGGAAACCTTGAGGGCTTGCTGTCTGATCCGGCCACTCTGGGTCGCTTTTTGACTGAAGCTCATGGCCATGGGTACGACCTGGCGATTCAGATGCACGGGGATGGGCGGGTGAGCAACGAGTTCGTGGTCCAGCTTGGTGCCTCGGCAACACTGGGCTATCGGCCATCCATGGATCTGGTCGCGCCGCCGCAGCTCGACCTGGAACTGCAGTGGAACGATGACGAGCACGAGGTTCTGCGGTGGCTCAGGTTGGTCAGGGCACTGGGGGCGACGAGCGATCCCCAGCTGGAGTTTCCAGTGCTGCCGGGCGATGAGGTTGAGTCTGCAGAGGTGGCATGGGCCGTGGGACTCGACCTCCGATCCCCCATCATGGTTGTGCATCCGGGGGCCAAGGATCCGGACCGCAGATGGCCACCTGCTAGCTTTGCCTTGGTGGCAGATCGTCTTGCTCGCGAGTTGGGGGCCCAGGTGGTTGTCACCGGTACTTGCGCTGAGCTGCCCATCGCCCAGGAGGTGGCGGATCTCATGCAGATGGACGCCCACATACTGGCCGGCAAGACCTCTCTGGGCGGGCTGGCCTCCCTGCTGTCTCGGGCGCGGCTCCTGGTCACCAACGACAGCGGCCCCTCTCACATGGCGGCTGCGCTTCGGGTTCCCAGCGTCGTGCTGTTTGGCCCCACAGATCCTGGCCGGTGGGCACCCACGGACACCGTCCTCCACCGGGCCCTCGCGGCGGGCCAGGGCCATCCCATCTCCAGCATCGCGGTGGAGCGGGTGCTGGAAGAATCATTGCGACAGGTGAGTCGATGCGCGCACCTAACGTCTTGATCTGGCACATTCACGGCAGCTACCTCAACTACATTGTCCGAGCTTCAGCCAACTTCTATCTGCCGGTGAAACCGGACCGTCCCGAGGGCTACGGCGGCAAGGGTAGGACCTTCTCCTGGCCTGACAACGTGTTGGAGGTGCCGGCCGAAGAGGTCCGGCAACTGCCTCTGGACTTGGTGATCCACCAGACCACCAAGAACTACTTCGAGGACCAGTACGAGATTCTATCCGAGGAACAGAGGAAGTTGCCCCGAATATACATCGAGCACAACACCCCAAAAGGCCACCCGACGGATACCTCTCATCCCATGGCCGGCGAGCCTGAGACTCTCCTGGTTCACGTGACCCACTTCAACCGGATGATGTGGGACTCGGGTCGCTGCTCCACCATTGTCATCGAGCACGGAGCGCTGCTGGCCGAGGGCGTGGAGTATACAGGCGAACTGGATAGGGGGATCGTGGTGGTCAACGGCATCAAGCGGCGGAACCGAATCTCTGGCTACGACGTCTGGGAGGAGCTGCGGGGTCGGGTGCCGCTGGACCTGGTTGGAATGGGCTCCGAAGAGGTGGGCGGGCTGGGCGATGTGCCCCACAAGGAACTCCATCGGCTGGAGGCCAGATATCGCTTCTTCTTCAACCCCATCCGATACACCAGTCTTCCCCTTGCACTGATCGAGGCCATGACCATCGGAATGCCGATCGTGGCACTGGCGACCACAGAGGTACCGACGGTGGTGGAAAACGGGACGAACGGCTTTGTGTCCAACGACCTGAATCGCCTGGTGGAGGGGATGAAGCAGCTCCTGAGGGACCCTACTGAGGCGCGACGAATGGGTCTCCGGTCCCGCGAGATCGCCCGAGAGCGCTTCTCCATCGAGCGTTTCACTCGGGATTGGGATCGGGCCTTTGCCCTGGCCATGGGACGATGATGCAAGAGCTAACTGGTAGGGGGACTGAGGATGACGAGGACTAAGGCGCGCGTCGCGATGCTCAGCGAACATGCCAGCCCTGTTGCGCTGCTGGGGAGTGAAGACGCCGGTGGGCAGAACGTATATGTGGATCAGGTGGCGAGGAACGTGGCTTCCCTCGGCTTCGAAGTGGACGTCTTCGCCCGTCTCGACAGCGAGCAGCTCTCGGAGGAGACCGAGTGGGCCCCTGGCGTTCGAGTAGTGAACCTCAGGGCGGGCCCGGCCCAGTTCGTGAAGAAGGACCCGATGTGGCATTACATGCCGCAGTTCCGGGATGCCCTGTTGGAGTACGCCCACCGCCGCGGTCGGCGCTACGACCTGGTGCACGCCAACTTCTGGATGTCGGGGTGGGTTGCCTGCCAACTGCAGCCTCTACTAGCTGTGCCGGTGGTGGAGATCTTCCACGCCCTGGGCAAGGTGAAGCGGCAGTATCAGGGGGATGCTGACACCAGCCCTGAAGACAGGATAGCGGTGGAGTACAGCGTCATCGAAGGGGTGGACCGAATCATCGCTCAATGCCCCCACGAGATGCACGAACTGGTGACCCTGTACGATGCCGATCCCGCCAAGATAGAGGTCATTCCCTCCGCTGTGGATATCGAAGCGTTCCGGCCGATGGCGAGGGATCAGGCACGGGCTGAACTGGGCTTGAAACAGAACGAGTGGATCGCCCTGTACGTGGGGCGCATGCTGCCTCGAAAGGGAATAGACAACGTGGTCGAGGCATTCTCCCTCCTGACGAAGCGGGTCCAGGCCCCAATGCGGTTGCTGATCGTGGGTGGCGAGACGACAGATGGTGATCCCATGCAGACACCGGAGATTCGCCGGTTGGCTCAGATGGCGGAGGGATTTGGGATTCGCTCGCTGGTGGAGTTCCCGGGGAAGCGGCCTCAACACGCCCTCAAGACTTTCTACTCTGCCGCCAACGTGAGCATATCCACCCCTTGGTACGAGCCGTTTGGGCTCACGCCGCTGGAGGCGATGGCCTGTGGCACTCCCGTCATAGGGTCCGAGGTAGGTGGCATCAAGTTCACGGTGGCTGACGGCGAGACGGGGTTCCTGGTTCCGGCTAAGTCTCCGGTCGTTCTTGCCGAACAGATGGAGCGTCTGGTGGCCGACCGCGCCCTGAACAACCGGATGGGCCGGGCGGCTCGCTCGAGGGTGGAGCGGCTGTTCACATGGCAGAAGGTGGGGGAGCGGACGGTTGAGCTGTACGAATCCCTGCTGAGGAATTGGCCTGCCGAGAAATCCCAGGCTCCCAAGCGCAACGGGAAAGCAGCCATACACAGGGGCGAACTGAGCCCCCCGACGAAAATAGGCAAGCAGCTGTCATAGCGGGGAGGCGACTGTGGCTCCTGTGGTGGAGGTGCTGATTCCGAGTGGCGGCAGGAAGACTGGATTGGCGGTGGTTTTGGCCAGCCTGTTTGGGCAAAGCTACAGGGAGTTTGACCTGGTGATCTCGGAACAGGGTGATGACGAAGAGATGCTGGACTCTGCCGAGATACAGACCATAGTCCGAGCCTTTCGCTACCGGGGCAGGCGGGTGCGGCTGTTCCGCCACCTGCCGAGGAAGGGGATGGCCGAGCAGAGGCATTTCCTCCTGTCCCAGAGCGACGCGGACTACGTCCATTTCCTGGACGATGATGTGCTGTTGGAACCCGAGGTGATGGAGAGAATGCTTGGGGTGATTCGGCGCGAAGGCTGTGGCTTTGTGGGCTGCGCCGCGACCGGATTGAGCTACCTGGAGGACGTACGGCCGCATCAGCAAGACATCGAGCTGTGGGAGGGGCCGGTGCAGCCGGAGCCCTTCGACTGGGACAGTCTGCCCTGGGATCGGCACAAGGTCAACAACGCGGCCAATCCGCTTCATCTGGCCGCGAGGCTGGTTAAGGGCACGGAGCCGGTGCTCTACAAGGTGGCGTGGGTGGGTGGGGCCAACGTGCTGTACGACCGGGCGAAGCTGCTGGACGTCGGCGGATTCTCCTGGTGGGGCCAACTGCCCCCGCGGCACGCTGGGGAGGAGGTGTTGGTGCAGTTCCTCCTGCTGAGGAAGTATGGAGGGTGCGGAATCCTGCCCAGTGGGACCTACCACTTGGAACTCCCTACCCTCGTCGAGGACCGAAAGGTCAACGCCACCTCACTGTTCAGGAGACTGACGGGGGAGGGTAAGTAGCTCATATGCGACGACGTCTGGCAATGCGCCGGACTGGATTGGACCCGTAGTGCAGGGCCCTGTGCCCTGCCACCCGTTGGTGTACATGCGCCTAACCACCTGCTCTCCGCCCGCACCCGGACCCATGGGCAACGGCGCAAGGCAGGGCAACCGGACGGCAGGGCAGAGCGCCCTGCACTACGGATTGAGGAGGATAGAGTTGCTGGAAGAAGCATTGCAGGGAAAAGCGGCCATCGTGACGGGAGCGGGCAGCGGCCTCGGTGAGGCTACCGCCACCCTCCTGGTGAGGGCCGGCGTATCGGTCGCAGTGGTTGATCTGGATATAGAACGCGCCGAGCGGGTGGCCACTGTCCTGAGGGGAGAGAGGGCCGACTCCATCGCGCTGGGGGTGGATGTGGGCGACGCCCACCAGGTCGAGAGGGCCGTCGGGGAGGCCCTGGAAGCCTTCGGGCGGATCGACTTCGTGATCAACAACGCCGGGACCGACTATGTGCTACCCATATCGGAGATGACCGTAGACCAGTGGGACCGGGTGATCGGCGTCAACTTGAGGGCCGCCTTCCTCTTCGCCAAGGCGGTCTTGCCCATCATGGAGCGGCAAGGGGGAGGGCACATTGTCAACATAGCCTCCACCGCAGCCAAGAGGGCCTGGAGCAACGCCTCGGCCTACCACGCCTCCAAGTGGGGGCTGCTGGGTTTCACTCGAGCCCTGGGGGTGGAAGGTCGGCCTTTCGGGGTCAAGGCGACGGCCCTGGTGCCCGGAGGGATGCGGACCCACTTCTTCGACAGGCTGGATCCGCCGCCCGACCCGACCAAGCTCCAGGATCCGTACAACGTGGCGCGGACAATCCTGTTCGTTCTTGCCCAACCGGCCGAGTGCGCCGTGCAGGAAGTGATCGTCACACCGCTCAGTGAGACCTCCTGGCCCTAAGAGGCGGGGGGGACAGGGGGCAGATGCCCCCCGTCGGGGTTTGGGGTGTCCCCAAACCCAATATGGTCTCTTGCTTGCCTACCGAAGGGAGGGAAGCGTTGCCATTGATAGCACGCGCACCCATGCGTATAAGCTTTGGGGGTGGAGGGACCGACCTTGAGGCATACTATGCCAAGTATGGCGGCCTCGTGGTCAGTGCCGCCATAGACAAGTACTTCTACACAGTAATATCGGAGAGCGGCTCTCAGAGCCTGCAGCTGATATCGGCGAACTATGGCACCTTCCATAGTCAGGAGCGAGTACAGGACCTGGTGTGGGATGGCAATCTCGCCCTCCCAAAGGCGGCGGTCGATCACTTCGGACTGCCTGCCGGCCACGACGTGTTCATGGCGTCCGAGATCCCTCCCGGGACAGGACTGGGATCCTCCAGCGCCGCCGCCGTCTGTCTCAGCCTGGCGCTCGCCGCCAAGCGAGGGATGCAGCTGTCCAGGCAGGCGTTGGCCGAGTTGGCTTCGCGACTGGAGATCGAGAGGCTGGGCATGCCCATAGGGAAGCAGGACCAGTACGCATCTGCCTTCGGTGGCATCAACGTGATCAGTTTCTCGGAGGGGCAGACCACCGTGGAGCCGCTCAACTTACCCTACGAGAGGGTGAAGGAGTTGGAGCAGGGGCTGATGCTGTTCTTCATGGGCAGCTCGCGCAGCTCGTCGACGATCCTTCGCCAGCAGCGGGAGTCGACCACTCGCGGGGATCGGGTGGTCTTGGACTCCCTTCACGCCATCAAGGAGATGGCCGTCCAGATGCGCGCTGAATTGGAACGAGGAAACCTCTCGGCCATGGGGGCTCTACTGGACCTCGCCTGGCAGCAGAAGAAACGGCTGGCCAGCACCGTGACCAACGAGTCGATAGACCGGTGGTATCAGTTGGCCAAGGAGACAGGTGCCCTGGGAGGCAAGGTTACCGGAGCAGGTGGAGGCGGCTTCCTCCTGCTCTACTGTCCTGTTGAGCGTCAGGGCGAGCTGGCCAGCCGTCTTCGAGCTGAAGGACTGTACCAGATTCGCTTTCAGTTCGACTTTCTTGGGGCCCATATCCTGCTGAACAGCGAGGAAATGGCGGCGGGCTCGGACCAATGGATCCTTGACCGCACGAGAGGGGAGGACCTCCCGACCAGGTAGGGCTGATCGGGAGGTTCGAAGGGACAGCCTCTATGCCAGGCGATCTCCAATATGCGGTGGAAGAGATGCTGGCTCTGGAACAGGAGGCGGATGCTATCCTCCGAAGAGCCCAGGAGGAGGCTCGCGCGATCCGGACGAAGGGGTCCGAGGATGTGAAGGCGGCCCGCCAGGAGGTCCTCGCCGATGCCCGGCGGCGTGCGGAGGCCCTGCTGGCGGAGACCAGGACCAGGGCCGAGGCGGACCGAGACCTACGGCTGTCCCAAGCCGACGGGCGACTTGCTGAACTGGAGCGGTCCGCGCAGGGACGAATGGATGAGGCGGTCCGGTTCGTCGTCACCCGGCTCATGGGTGGGGACGATGAGATGGCCGAGGGTGGCGAGAAACCTCCTCTAGGAAAAGCCGTGTGATCCAGAGGGTTCTGCGCTACTCAAGACCGAACGCCGAGTTGAGGGGCATGATCTCCCGGCTGCTCACACCCGAGCAGTTGCGGGCGTTGGCCGCCTCGCCTGACCAGGAATCGGTGCTTAGATCCCTCCAGGATTCCCCATACCAGGATAGGGTGAGCCCGCTGCTGGAGGGCCCCATAGCCCTGCCCGCGGCGGAGAGGGCACTGGCGGAGAGCCTGCTGGAGGTGTATCGCCGAACTGCTGCCATACTTGGGGGTGAGCAGGGCGCGTTCGTCCTGGAGATGGCGCGGCGGCTGGAGCTGGACAACCTGAAGGCCATCCTGCGCGGCAAGGTGCGAGGCGAACCGGCGGCTGCCCTGCGTCCCCTGCTGCTGTCCCTGGGGTCGATCTCCCATCTCCCCACTGAGGAGCTGCTTGCGGCCGAGGATGTGGAGGCGGCGGCCTCGGTGCTGGACGATACCGATTACGGCCGGGTGCTGCGGAACGCCCTACCTCGCTTCAGCACCGAGGGCTCCCTCTTTTCGGTGGAGATTGCTCTGGACCTTGACTACTACCGTCGACTGTGGCTGTCCCTGGAGAGACTCCCCGCCCATGACAAGGACATGGCCGAGCGGATGATGGGGGTTCGTTACGATCTCCTGAACGTCGACTGGATCGTTCGATACCGCCTGGTTCACAACCTCTCTCCCGAGGAGATCTACAACTACACCCTGCCATACGGCCGGCGATTGAGCGGCGATACGATCCGCAGGGCAGCCTCCGCTACAACCATTGACGGGATCACCGCCACCCTTCCCGAGCCCTATCGGAGCCTCCTGTCCGACCTAGCCAATGTCCGCGATCCGGTTGAGCAGGCCGGTCTGGAGCTACAGCGATACCTGGTGCGCGTTGCCCGCTCGGCACTGGTGGGGAACCCCTTCCACTTTGGACTTGCCCTGGCCCTTCTGTGGCTCAAGGAGGCCGAGGTGCACGATCTCAGAGCGATCCTGGAGGGCAAGCGATACCATCGGACGGCCGAGTCCATTGTGGGCCGCCTCTGGGGAATCTCCTGATGTTCACGCCGGTTTCCATGGTGCGTATTGAGCTCCTGGTGCTCGACCGGGATCTGGAGGCGCTGAGCGCGCAAGTGGGCGAGATGGGAGTCCTCCATCCAGTGGAGGCCACAGGACTCGGCGATTGGTCCGCTCCCCTTGCATGGCCGGAGATCGATGGGCTGGCAGGTGAATACTCCAGCACTGAGCGCCGGTTTGACCGGATTGCCGAATCCCTCCGCCTGGAGATTGGTGACGCCGAGCCCTCCCAAGTGTCTCCTTCTGAGGCGGTGGGCCGGGCAAGGGGCTTGCTCGATCAGGTGGAGCCAGAGATTAGGCAACTGGAATCCCGGTTACACGACCTTCAGGGTCAACAGGCGCGCTGGCTGGGGCTGGAGTCATTGCTGGCGAGGCTGGACGGCCTAATGGTAGATCTGGCTCGCCTGAGAGAGTTGAACCATCTGGCCTTCGCGTTCGGGCTGCTGCCTCGGGAGAACCTTCGTCGGCTGGAGGAAAGCCTGCAGGGAATTCCGCACCTGCTGTCAGCGGCGAGACGGGAGGGCGATCGGCTGTTGCTCTTCGCATTCGCCCGCCGTGAGGACTGGGAGGTGGTGGATCGGGCGCTTCAGAGTGCATACCTGGAGCGGTTGGAGATTCCCGCCGAATTCTCAGGTACTCCGGCCCAAGCGAGGGTACATCTCCAGGAGCGGAAGGCCGACCTGGAGGACGCGGTTCAGGCGACGGAGCTACATCGGCAGCGACTTCGAGAACAGTGGGGTGACCGGTTGTCGTCCATGGGCTCCGAGGTGAAGACCAACGGCAGGGTTGTGAGGCTCTGGCAGCAGGTGGGGCGAACAAATCGGACCCGTGTGCTGGCAGGTTGGTTGCCCAGGGAGCGGCTTGGGCGGTTTGCTGATCGGGTGGAGGATGTGACAGAGGGGCGAGCGGTACTGACCACCCAGACGCCTACCCCCGAAGACGACAGCGCGGCCGGGAAGGCGCCCACGCAGCTACGAAACCCACGCTTGCTCCGGCCGTTTGAGGTGCTTACCCGTACCTATGGCATCCCCAACTACTGGGACCTGGACCCCACACCCCTGGCGGGGTTGCTCTTCGTGCTCTTCTTCGGGGCCATGTTCGGCGATCTGGGCGAGGGCCTGGTGCTGGCGCTGGTTGGGGTGCTGCTGGCGACAGGGCGGCTTCTTGCGGGGCAGAGGGACTTTGGGCGGATACTAGCGGCCTGCGGGGTCTCCTCCATGCTGTTCGGTGTCCTGTATGGCGAGATTTTCGGATCGGAGGAGATCATCTTTCCCCTCTGGTTCCGCCCCCTGGAGGATCCGCTGCAACTGATCGGTATCGCCGTCGCACTGGGCGTCCTGGTGTTGAGTATCGGGCTTGTCTTGGGTGTCGTCAGCGCCTGGAGGAGGGAGGATCGGGTCGAGCTGTTCTTCGGGCAGAACGGCCTCGCAGGGCTGTGGCTCTACTGGGGTTTGGTGGCGACTGTCCTGCTGCTGCTGCTGGCCCCCTCGCTGCTCACCTGGTGGGCGCTGGTCTTGCTGATCCTGATGCCCGCGCTGCTCATCTTTCTCCATGGTCCTATCGCCGGCGCCCTCGGTTGGCCGGTGGAGGCGGAGGGGGGAGCCTACCTGATCCAGTCCGGCGTTGAGACCTTCGACCTCGTAATCCGACTGGTGAGCAACACTGTGTCGTTCTTGAGGATAGGGGCCTTTGCCCTGGGGCACATCGGGCTCGGGCTCACCGTCTTCGCCCTGGCAGGGCTGGTACGGGGCGTGCCGGGTGTAGACCTGGTGGTGATAATCCTGGGGAATGTGCTGATCATTGCGCTGGAGGGGCTGATCGTGGGCATCCAGGCCCTCCGATTAGAGTACTACGAGCTGTTCACGAAGTTCTTCCGTGGGCAGGGTAGGGCCTACGCGCCCTTCATCTTGGGCCCCTGGGTGGCTTCTGGGCATGCGGAAGGGGAGGATTAAGCGATGGAGATCATCCTGGTTGTCGCGGGGTTGACGCCCATCCTGCTGGTAATGGTGGCTGCCTGGAGGCGGCGACAGCGTGAGGGCAGGGGGCAAAGAGCCCTGATGACCGCCTTCTTGAGCGTCAACGTCGCGGTGTTGGTGGTGATGGCGCTGGCCGTTGCGTCTCTGCTCTCCCATGCCTTTGCTCCCGCAGCCGCCGCAGCGCCATTCGCTCAGGCGGCTGATACGGGGGTCGCGTCGTCAGCCTTCATTGCGGCTGCCCTTTCAACTGGGGCGGCGACTATTGGGGCGGGCATTGCTGTGGCCGCTACCGGCTCCGCAGCCCTTGGCACCATCGCTGAGCGACCTGAGCTGTTTGGTCGCTCCCTGGTCTACGTCGGGCTGGCAGAAGGCATCGCGATTTACGGTCTGATCGTTTCCATTCTCATCCTGGGGCGGGTATGAAGCTGTACGTCATTGGCCACGAGGACACCGTCCTCGGGTTCTCACTAATTGGAGTAGAAGGGTTTCCCACCAGTGAACCGGGCGCGGCTCTACAGAAGCTGGAGGAGCTACGGGCTGGCGGCGATGTGGGTGTCATCTTGATCACGGCGGGACTGGCTCGCGAGTTGGGGGATCTGCTGCGTGGGGACGAAGGCAGCGGGGCGCTTCCTATAGTGCTGGAGGTTCCCGCGCCCGATGAGCCGCTGGGTCGACCGCCCGTCCGAGAACTGGTCCGTCGGGCCCTAGGCGCTGGTCTGTGAAGAGGTCAACGCTATGACTCTCGACGCGGGCGAGGGGATCGCGGCCCTGCGTCGCGCCATCCTGGCAGATGCTGAGGAGACGGCCAGATCCGAGATAGACCAGGCGAGGGGGCTGGCATCGCAGGAGCTAGAGGCGGCAAGGGTCGAGGCCAGGGGCGAGGCGGAGCGAATCCTCCGTGATGCGGAGAGGCAGGCTGAGGCCATGTCGCGACGGACGGCTTCGGTTGGGGAGTTGGAGGCGAAGAAGCGGCTGTTGGAGGTCCGGGAGCGACTCCTTCGGCAGCTACTGGATCGGGCGATGGCTGAGGCGGGACGTATCAGCGATCCCCGGGAGCGGCGCGAGAGCCTGATGCGGCTGTTGCTGGAGGCTGCTCATGGGACCGGAGGTGGAACCCTGGAGGTGCAGACCTCCGCACAGGATGCGCGGTTGTTGACGACCGAATTCCTTGCTGAAGCGAGGCGAAGGCTGTCTAGGGATGGTATTCGAGCCGAACTGCAGCCCGCGAAGCAGCCGGCGTCTGTCACGGGTGGCGCGATAGTGAGCCAGGAGGAGGGCCGCATCGTGGTGGACAACTCCCTCGAGGCTCGGTTGAAGCGCCAGGAGGCGCAGCTTCGCGGCGACGCCTGGCGCTTCCTGTGTGGGGATGGGTGTGAGGGGGCTAACCATGGCTAGAGCGGTGGAGGCGCGACGGGAGAAGCACAGCCCAGCAAGGACGGCGACGGTGGTATCCATTAACGGCCCGGTGGTTGCCGCGGTTGGCGCCGAGCGATTTGGCATGCTCGAGATGGTCCAGGTGGGCGATGAGCGGTTGCTGGGTGAAGTCATTCGGCTGGAGGGTGGCCGGGTCACTATCCAGGTGTACGAGGACACGGGGGGACTCAGGCCCGGTGCCCAGCTCTACGGCACAGGAGGGCTTCTCTCCGCGGAGCTGGGACCGGGGTTGTTGGGACAGGTCTTCGACGGCGTCCAGCGGCCGCTCACGGTGATACGCGAACGCACGGGTGCTTTCATCCACCGCGGCGTGCAGGTGGCTGCCCTCGACAAAGCTCGGCGCTGGCCTTGGAAGCCGAAGGTGAAGGAGGGGGACGAGCTGCATGGTGGGGACCTGCTGGGCACAGTGCGCGAAACCGAGTTGATTGAGCATCGGGTGATGCTCCCTCCCGGGCTATCTGGAAGGGTGACCTGGGCGGCCCCGGCCGGCGATCTGGCCGTGGAAGACCATGTGATTAGGCTGGACGCGGATGGAGGGGAAGAAGGGGTGTCGATGCTGCAGCGATGGCCGGTGCGCATCGGCCGCCCCTACAGTGCTCGACTCCTGCCCAACGTGCCGCTGGTCACTGGCCAACGGGTGATCGACACCTTTTTCCCCCTAGCAAAGGGAGGCACGGCCGCCATTCCCGGGGGGTTTGGCACGGGCAAGACTGTGACACAGCACCAGTTGGCCAAGTGGTCCGATGCTGATGTCATCGTCTACATCGGGTGCGGAGAACGGGGGAACGAGATGACCTCGGTGCTGGAGGATTTTCCCAAGCTGCTGGATCCCCACAGCGGCTTGCCGCTGATGCAGCGCACTATTCTGGTGGCCAACACCTCCAACATGCCGGTGGCGGCCAGGGAAGCCTCCATCTACACCGGTATCACCCTGGCCGAATACTTCCGGGACATGGGCTACCACGTGGCCGTCATGGCCGATTCCACATCGCGCTGGGCGGAGGCTCTAAGGGAGATCGCGTCCCGGCTGGAGGAGATGCCGGCGGAGGAGGGGTACCCCGCCTACCTGCCGTCTCGGCTGGCCCAGTTCTACGAGCGGGCCGGGAGGGTGATTACCTTGCGGGGCAAGGAGGGATCGGTAGCTGCCATCGGGGCCGTGTCGCCACCCGGTGGCGCCTTCACCGAGCCGGTCACCACCTACACCCAGCGGTTCGTCCGCGCCTTCTGGGCCCTGGATCGCGACCTGGCCTCGGCGCGACATTTCCCGGCCATCAATTGGACCGATAGCTACAGCCAGTATGTGGACGAGGTAGAGGAGTGGTGGCGGGGGGTGGACGCGGAGTGGCGGGTCCGGCGGGATTGGGCGCTGGCCCTGCTCCAGGAGGAAGACAGGCTTCAGCAAATCGTCCGGCTGGTGGGGCCAGATGCCCTACCCGACGCTCAGCGGCTAGTGCTGCTGACGGCCCGAATAATCAGGGAAGGCTTCTTGCAGCAGAGCGCCCTCGATCCGGTGGACAGCTACACGTCGCCGGAGAGGCAGTCGGCGATGCTCAGGGCCATCTACCTATTTCACGACCGGGCACAGAAGCTGATTGACCGGGCGGTGCCAATTCTGAAGGTGCGCAGCATCCCGGTAATTGACTCCCTGCTGAGAATGCGCAACACCATTCCCAACGACGAGTTCGCCCGGATCGAGGAAATCGAGAAGGAGATCGAGCAGCAAGCCGCCGAGATCGAACGGGAGTACCTGTAGACATAATGCAACAGGGAATGACCAGGGAGTACGTTGGGATCGCGGGGGCCGAGGGGCCGCTGGTGTTCGTCGAGGGCGCCAAAGGCGTGAGCTTCGACGAGACCGTGGAGGTGCTGTCCCCCGCGGGAGATCTGCGCAGGGGCAGGGTGCTGGAGGTGGACGGGGATCGTGCGGTGGTGGAAGTGTTCCAGGGAACCAGAGGGCTTTCCGCAGCGGAGACCCGGGTGCGCTTCCTCGGCCATTCCCTCCAGGTGCCGGTGTCGATTGAGATGTTGGGGCGGATCTTCGATGCCTTCGGCTCCCCCCTGGACGGCGGTCCCGATCCCATCGCCGACGAATGGAGGGAGATTGGCGGCACACCCATCAACCCCACCGCCAGGGTGTACCCATCCGAGTTCATTCAGACGGGGCTATCGGCCATCGACGGGATGAATACCCTGGTGCGAGGCCAGAAGCTGCCTATATTTTCGGGCGCGGGCCTCCCCCACGACCAGATCGCCGCACAGATAGCGAGACAGGCGCGGATCCCCGGCGCCGGTGAGGAGTTCTCTCTGGTGTTTGCGGCCATGGGGGTGAGTCACGACGTCGCAACCTTCTTCCGAACCAGCTTCGAATCCAGCGGGGCTTTACATAACAGTACGCTGTTTCTCAGTCTCGCCGATGACCCCCCCATGGAAAGGATCGTTACTCCTCGGACGGCGCTCACCATGGCAGAGTACCTGGCCTTCACCCACAACCGCCACGTTCTGGTGATCCTCACCAACATGACCGACTACGCCGGAGCTGTTCGAGAGGTGGCCAGTGTGCGCGGCGAGGTTCCAGGTCGGAAGGGTTACCCGGGCTATATGTACAGCGATCTGGCCTCCATCTATGAGCGAACTGGGAAGATCGCGGGTTCCAGCGGTTCCATCACCCAGCTGCCAATCCTGACGATGCCCAACGATGACATCACCGACCCCGTGCCAGACCTGACCGGCTTCATCACGGAAGGGCAGATTGTGCTTAGCCGCGACCTGAACCAGCGTGGTGTGTATCCGCCGGTCGATGTGCTGCCCTCCCTCTCCAGGCTGATGAAGGACGGAATTGGTGCCGGGAAGACGCGCGACGACCACCCCGACCTCGCGAGTCAGCTGTATGCCGCCTACGCCCACGTCCGGGACGTGCGATCCCTGGCCTCTATCATCGGCGCCGAGGAGTTGACCGAGATCGACAAGAGTTACCTGGCGCTTGGAGATGAGTTCGAGCGCCGCTTCGTGGGGCAATCGGTCGGCGATGACCGCTCCATGGATGAGACCCTGGAGTTGGGCTGGGATGTAGTCTCCCTCCTTCCCGAATCGGAGTTACAGCGGGTAAGTCGTGAGGAGTTGGCCAAACACTACCGGCGCGGACGCTTCCGCGGAGGGAGGTAGAGGGTGGCCAGGGTTCGGGCTCCCCTTACCCGCAGCACGCTGCTGGAGACCCAGCGGTTGTTGGCCCTGGCGCGGGAAGGGTATGACCTGCTGGACCGGAAGCGGGAGATCCTGCTGGCGGAGCTACTTGCAGTGACCCCGGAGGCGGAGCAGGCGCGGGAGGCGATGGCTCAGGGTTTCCAGGCTGCCTATGATGCCCTTGCCTCCGCACGCATGGCAATGGGGGTGGACAGGGTCGGCTGGACGGCGCTGGCGGTGCGGACGAGGGTAGACCTCAAGGTAACGGACCGGAGCACCATGGGCGCCGTCATTCCCACCATCAACTGCACCATCGCAGGCGAGGATCCTCCCTACAGCCTGAGCGGCACCTCCGCCGAGTTGGACCGGGCCATGGCCGCCTTCCGCGCACTCGCTGAGGCGGTCTGCGCCGCGGCCGAGCGGGAAACCGCGGTGCTGAGGCTCTCACGGGAGATTCGCAAGACCCAGCGCCGGGTCAATGCTTTGGGGAACGTGGTTATCCCCCAGCAGGAGAGCATCATCAAGCAGGTCAGGGAGGCCCTCGAGGATACCGAGCGGGAGGGCTTCTTCCGGGCAAAGACCCTGAGGAGACGCAACGTGGAGAAGGGGCGACTCCGGGATGCGGAGACGGGGAGCCACGGAGACGGGGAATAACTGGATATGCAGGATAGCCAGGACTAGGATGCGGGCAAGAGGGGGTTCAAGTGACAGGAGCAGGACCATGGCCGACGTTTTCCGCACCATCATAGTAGCCGTCAGCGGCACCGAGAGCTCCCTGGCGGCCGCGTCACTGGCTCTTCGCCTCGCGAAGCTGCACGGCGCACAGGTTGTGATGGTCGGCGTGGTGGACGAGGGGCAGGCCCAGGAGATTGCGCGGGTGATGGGCCGGACCGAGGCGCAGGTGCTGGCCGAGTTGGAGAAGAGTGCTCGGGGAAACCTCCGCCACGTCGAGCTAATGGCGCGCCAGGAGGGGGTGGAGGTGGAGACCGTCCTGCGGCGGGGGGCGCCCCACCTGGAGATCGTGGGGGAGGCCGACGATCGGCGGGCGGACCTGATCGTGGTGGGTTCCACCCACGTGGTGGGTCCCCGGGTCATGGCGATCGGCCGCGTCGTCGAGCGCGTACTTGAGCACTCGGCCAGCCCCGTGCTTGTGGTCCGCCACACGGCGTAGCCTCGGCAACCCTCTGGTATAATTCCCTTTCTACCTGTGGATGCGCATGGGGTCGGCGACTCCGCCGACCCCATGCTGTGTCGCTGCGAAGCTGCGAAAGGGTGATGCTGCCTTGATCGACATTGAAGGGCTGTTGCCGAGGGTCACGAAGCCCGCCCGATACACCGGCGGCGAGTTGAATTCCGTCCGCAAGGACTGGGATGCGGCTTCGGCTCGCCTTGCCCTGATCTATCCAGACGTCTACGAGGTCGGGATGTCCAACCTGGGCCTCCAGATCCTGTACGACCTGGTAAACCGGGAGGCTGACCTCCTGGCGGAGCGGTCCTACTGTCCCTGGACCGACATGGAAGCCCTCATGCGGGATCGCGTTGTGCCGCTATTCTCCCTGGAGTCGCGCCGACCCCTGGCCGACTTCGACCTGCTGGGAATATCCCTCTCCCTGGAGTTGATCTATACCAACGTCCTGAATGCCCTGGATCTGGCCGGCCTGCCGCTGCTCGCGGCTGAGCGGGACGATCGCCATCCGGTCGTGATGGCGGGCGGCAGCGGCTGCTACAACCCCGAGCCGATGGCGCCCTTCTTCGACCTGATGGTGGTGGGCGACGGCGAAGAGGTGCTGCTGGAGTTGATGCACCTGGTCGCACGGCTGCGGGAAGAGTGTGGCCTTGCAGGCTCGCGAATGCCAAAGCAGCGGTTCCTCCGGGAGGCCGCCAGGGTGGAGGGTGTGTACGTTCCGTCCCTGTACCGGCTGGAAGACGGTTCGATGGTGCCGATCGAGGCTGGGGTGCCGGTCGCCGTGAAGGCGCGTCGCATCGCCGAACTCGGCCCTTCGCCCTCGCGGCCGATCGTCCCATTCGTTGAGGCCGTCCACGATCGAGCGATGGTGGAGGTGCAGCGGGGCTGCACCCGTGGCTGCCGCTTCTGCCAGGCCGGCATCCTCTACCGGCCCGTTCGGGAGCGTCCGGCCGCAGAGGTGCTGCGGAACGCCGAGGAGGTCATTGCCAACACCGGATACGGCGAACTCTCCCTGGTCTCTCTGAGCACCAGCGACTATAGCGGCGTGGAGACCGTGATCGGCACGATGGCTGAGGACTATCCGGCGCGGCGGATCAAGGTGAGCTTGCCGTCGCTCCGGGTGGACTCCTTCTCTGTCAAGCTGGCCCATGGGCTCAAGGGCGCATACGGCGGCGGACTAACCTTCGCTCCGGAGGCGGGCACGCAGCGTTTGCGGGACGTGATCAACAAGGGTGTCAGTCAGGAGGAGATCGAGGGCGCCGTGGAGGCGGCCTTCGCCCACGGTTGGCACTCTGTGAAGCTGTACTTCATGATCGGCCTTCCCACGGAGACGGCGGAGGACCTGGAGGGGATAGCTCGTCTGGCGTACCGGGCGAGGGACATCGGCCGCCGCCACGCGGGGAGCCGCACCAAGGTGAAGATTTCCGTTGGGGCCTTCATCCCCAAACCTCACGCCCCCTTCCAATGGTGCGGCCAGGAGCCCCACGGGCGGATCAGGGAGAAGCTGACCAAGCTGCAGAGGACGATCCGAGGGCCCGGACTCAGCCTGAGCTGGCACGAGCCCGAGAGCAGCGTCCTCGAGGCTGCCCTAGCGAGGGGAGGCTGGCGGACCGCCGACGTTATCCTCCGGGCGTGGGGGCTGGGCTGCCGCTTCGACGCCTGGGCAGAGCAGTTTAGCTTCGAGCGGTGGAGCGAGGCTTTCGCCCTGGAGGGTATGGACATCCACACCGAGGCTGAGAGGGCGTTCCCCCTCGATGGGCCGCTGCCGTGGGACCACATCTCCACGGGCGTCGACAGGCGATTCCTGGTCGAGGAGCATCGGCGGGCGATGCGCGCCGAGTTGTCCCCGGACTGCCGGGAGGGGCGGTGCCTCGGCTGCGGCGTCCGCCAGAGCTACGGGGGGTGCTGAAGATGCAGCGACTACGAGTCACCTTCTCGAGAGAGGGCGCTGCCGGCTACCTCTCACACCTGGAAATGATGCGGCTGTGGGAACGGGCGCTCCGCCGGGCCGGGTGGCGGCTCTCCCATAGCCAGGGGTTCAATCCCCATCCAAAGATCTCCTTCGCCTGCCCGCTGCCGGTGGGAGTGGCCGGCGAGGCGGAGATGCTGGATGTCGTGCTTGACGAGCCGCTGGTGCTGGACGAGGCCGCGCGGCGATTACGCTGCCAGATGCCCTCTGGGATTGTGGTGCGGGTCGTGGAGGAGGTGCCTCTTGAGAGCCCTGCGCTTCAGAAGCTGGTGCAGGCCGGTGAGTATCTGACCACCTGCCAGGCGGTGTCCGGCTCGGTAGGGGATCTGCTTACCACGGCGGTGCGTCTGCTGTCGGCGGAGAGCCTGCCGAGGGTGCGGATGAAGGAGGGCAAGGGTCGCTCCTACGACCTCCGCCCTATGATCCGTGACCTTGCGGTCGAAGAGGCGGCCGGGGGGCGGATGGCGGTGCGGATGGTGCTCCGCATCGATGCTCAGGGTGCCGGCAGGCCCGACGAGGTGCTGCGCGAAATGGGGATCGACCCGGCCGACTGCCGCATCACCCGTGTGAGGCTGCTGATTGGCTAGCCCCATCCCGACCATCAGGACACCTTGTCAGGCTGAGGAATGCCACACCGCCCAGAAGGAAGAGGAATGCCCACAGCAGGTCGATATCTGGGGGCAGGAGGTTGAGGTTCTGGAGCAGCAGTAGCACGCCCAACAGTACCAACAGCGCGCCGAATACTACCCTCGGGTCGATGCGTCCCATCTGAGTGCCCTCCCGCGTCGCAATCCTGACCTTGACTGATTCTATAGCAGGTTTCATTGCTGTTGAACAGGGCAAGGCGCGGACCGCGATCGTCGGCAGAATCGCAGCTTGACGGGTCTGGAGATTGCGGGGTATACTCCTAGTCTGCGGGGCGTGAGCACCGCGTTTTGCTGTGCGGGGTTGCGCTCCGGTCGGTGTGGCGATGCCCCGAGAGACTACGACGCACCGGGCCGGGAAGGGTTGCCGTGCTCGGGACCGGGAAGGTGACGGATGTACGCAGTTATCGAGACGGGCGGGAAGCAGTACAGGGTCGAGGTCGGGCAAACCGTCGACGTCGAGCGTATTGCGGCCGAGATTGGTGACAAGGTAGAACTCGGGCGTGTACTGATGGTATCGACGGAAGAGGGTATCCGTGTGGGTGATCCTGTGGTGACTGGGGCCCGAGTCATGGGCAACGTGGTGCACCAGGGCAGGGGTAAGAAGCTGATCGTCTTCCGCTACAAGCCGAAGACTCGGTATCGCAAGAAGACAGGCCACCGGCAGTCCTTCACTCGAGTGGCCGTCGACAGCATCGCGCTGGAGTAGGAGAGGGTTTCATGGCACATAAAAAGGGAGTTGGTAGCTCACGAAACGGGCGCGACAGCGCGAGCCAGCGGCTTGGCCTGAAGGTCGGCGACGGCGAGACGGTACACGCCGGTTCGATCCTGGTCCGCCAGCGAGGCACCTGGATGCGCCCTGGCGAGAACGTGGGCGTAGGCAAGGATTACACCCTGTTCGCCCTGATTAACGGCATAGTGAAGTTCGGCAACTACAGTAGAGACCAGAAGAAGGTCAGCATCTACGCGGCCCCGACGGCGTAGTGGCTGATTGGGGAGGGCGGATACATGAAAGAGAAGATACATCCCAAGTACGGTAAGTCTGTTATCGTATGCTCCTGTGGGGCGCAGCACGAGATCGCGTCCACCAAGCAGAACCTAAGGGTCGACGTCTGTTCCCAGTGTCACCCCTTTTTCACGGGTGAGCAGAGGATCGTGGATACGGCCGGACGGGTGGACAAGTTCCTGAAGAAGCTGCAAAAGAAGACCAGGTAATCTCCCTGCGCGATTGGGAGAGACAGGACGAATAGCTCTGTCTCTCCCGTTTTTGTTATGGCGCGGATTGCCCCCTTTCTCATGGAAGCAGGGGGTCCGCAGCCCTCAACTGGAGCACTAGATGGCCTCAGGCAAGAAGAAGCCGTTCAGCTATGGCGGTCAGGCGGTCCTGGAGGGCGTCATGATGCGCGGTAGGCGCTGGGCAACCATCGCGGTCCGAGCACCCTCTTCACAAATAGTCTTGCACTCCGAGAAGCTCCCCAAGGCCCTCTACGAGGGCTGGTTCCTGAAGGTGCCCTTCCTCCGGGGCGTAGTCATGCTGTGGGACACCCTGGTGCTCGGCATGCGGGCCCTGATGTGGTCTGCCGACGTGGCGTTGGAAGAGGAAGAGGCCCAGATGACCAAGCCCATGATGTGGGGCACCGTGGCAATCGCCATTGCCTTCGCCGTGGGTCTCTTCTTCGTGACACCCCTGCTGCTCGTTGGGCTGATCGACCGCCAGATCGAGTCCTCTTTCGCCAGCAACGTGATCGAGGGCGCTATCCGCATGGGCATCTTCCTGGTCTACTTATGGGCCATCGGCTGGATGCCAGACATCAAACGGGTTTTCGCCTACCACGGCGCTGAGCACAAGTGCATTAACGCCATCGAGGCGAAGAGGCCGTGGGAGCCCTCGGAGGCGATGGCCTTCACGACAGCCCACCCTCGCTGCGGCACCAGTTTCCTGCTGGTGGTGATGGTGATCTCGATCCTGGTCTTCGCCCTGTTGGGTAGGCCGCCCATGGAGTGGCGGATCCTCTCCAGGATCATACTGATCCCGGTGATCGCGGGCGTTGCCTACGAGTTCCTGAAGTTCACGGCAGCCAACTACTCCAATCCGTTGGTTCGTTGCCTCGCCGCTCCGGGTCTTGCCCTCCAGCGGCTTACCACCCGAGAGCCTGACGAGTCGCAGGTGGAGGTGGCCATGGTGGCCCTCAAGGAGGCGATCCGCCTGGACGAGTCAGACGAGGCGCAAACGTAGGGAAGGGGCTCGTCCCCTTCCGCCCAACTTACATGGACGCCCGACGCTTCCCATTCCCCACCGCGCTGCCTACCCGATGCCGGGCGGCAGGGTACAAGACCCTGCCCTACGGACGGGGGACCGGGCGGCGGGGGGTGAACTCCAGCCCGATGCTGGCAACGGCGTGGCTCTGTCACAGGCGCATGGGCAGTCCGCGGTCTGCGAGGTAGCGCTTCACCTGCTCGACCGAGTAGGTGCCGTAGTGGAAGATGGATGCTGCCAGCACTGCGTCGGCCCCTCCGACGGCCAGGGCATCGTACAGGTGCTCAGGCTTGCCGGCGCCGCCAGAAGCGATTACAGGCACGCTCACGGCCTCGGAGATCGCGGCTGTGAGTTGGAGGTCGTAGCCACCCTGGGTGCCGTCGCGGTCCATGCTGGTCAGCAAGATCTCCCCCGCGCCCAACTCCACAACCCTCCGAGCCCACTCCAGCGCGTCCAGCCCCGTGGGGCTGCGTCCACCGTAGATGTACACCTCCCAGGCCAGAGGGTCCTTGGAGTCTTGCCGTCGCTTGGCGTCGATGGACGCGACCATGCACTGGGAGCCGAACAGGTCCGCCCCACGGCTGATCACGTTTGGATCCTTGATGGCGGCCGTGTTTACCGATACCTTGTCAGCCCCTGCCTTGAGCATCCGGCGGGCGTCCTCTACCGACCTTATCCCTCCTCCCACTGTCAGGGGGATGAACAGCACCTCTGCCGTCCTGCGAACCACGTCCACCATGGTATCGCGAGCATCGCTGGAGGCAGTGATGTCCAGGAAGATCACCTCATCCGCGCCCTCGCCCTCGTAGCGGACCGCCAACTCAACGGGGTCGCCGGCGTCTCGCAGATTGACGAAGTTGATACCCTTGACCACTCGCCCCCTGTCCACGTCGAAGCAGGGTATGATGCGCCTGGTTAGCATGTTGCTCCTACAGCAAGCCCAGATTGCGGAGTTCCGGCATGGTTATGGCGCCGGTGTAGAGTGCTCTCCCAATCACTGCGCCCTCTGCCCCCAGATTCCGTAATCGCACCAGGTGCTCGGCACGAGATATTCCCCCTGAGACGACCACAGGCACGCCGACGGTGGATACCAGTTGGGCAGACGACTCGAAGTTGGGTTCCGTGAGGGTGCCGTCACGGGTGATGTCGGTGTAGATAAGTCTTTGGGTCCCCAGGTTCACCATTGCGCACGCTACATCCAGGGCCGACTCCCCCGAAGCCTCGGTCCAGCCGTGGGTCATGACCGTCCCGTTGCGAGCGTCAAGCGCCACCGCGACTCGGTCTCCGTAGAGGTCACATGCCCTCTTAACCAGATCTGGGGTTTCAATAGCGGCGGTCCCCAGGATGACGCGCTCGATCCCGGCTTGCAGTACCTGAGCGATGGATCGCAGATCTCGCAATCCCCCACCCATCGCAATGGGTATGGTGAGGGACTCCGCCATGCGGCGAACGATGCCGAGGTTCTCCAGGACGCCCGTGAGTGCCCCATCCAGATCTACCACATGGAGCCGGTGCGCCCCCTCTTCCTGCCATTGCAGGGCAACGGCCACGGGGTCTTCAGAGAAAACCGTCTCCTGCTCGTACTGCCCCTGGTAGAGGCGTACACATCGGCCTCCCCGAATGTCAACTGCCGGAATTACTTGAAACTCCATCTTTCACCAATCTGGCGAAGCTCTCGTACAGCCGAACCCCCAGCGCTCCACTCTTCTCCGGGTGGAACTGGGTGCCCATGAGGTTGCCCCTCGCGATGGCTGAAGTGAAGGGGATGCCGTACTCTGTTTCGCCTGCTATCACCGAACGATCGATCGGGTCCACGTAGTAGGAGTGTACAAAGTAGAAGTAGCTGCCATCTGGAATGCTCTGCCACAGGGGGTGAGGAGTCAGCTGGCGAACGCCATTCCAACCCATGTGCGGAACCTTGAGCCCCGGAGGCAGACGGCGCACTCGACCGGGAAGGACGTCCAGGCATTCCTCTCCACCGCCCTCATCGCTGCCGGTGAACAGCACCTGGAGTCCCATGCACACCCCCAGGAATGGGATACCCCTCGCTATGACATCTTTGATCGGGGCCACCATCCCAGACCGGCGGAGGCCTCCCATAATCCCGCACGCTGACCCCACACCAGGTAGGATCACGCCGGCAGAGCTGCTGACCTCCTTGGGCTCGCTGGTGAGTCGGGCTTCGTAGCCCAGCTTCTCCAGCGCCTTCTGGACGCTTCTCAGGTTCCCCGCGCCGTAGTCAACTATCGCGATCACGTGCTCTCCTGATTCCCTCTCCCCGGGGGAGAGGGTTAGGGTGAGGGCTCACTGGGAGGACAGCCAGACTGCCACCTCGCCCCGACCCTCTCCCCCAGGGAGAGGGGGTGTAAGCTAAGCTGCCTTGCCGATCTGGGACGATAGGTAGCCTGATATGAACTCGTCTATCTCGCCGTTCAGGACCGCGTTGACGTCGCTGGTCTCGATGTCAGTTCGGTGGTCCTTTACCATGGTGTAGGGGTGCAGCACGTAGGATCGGATCTGGTTGCCCCACTCCGCCTCGATGTGATCTCCCCTTAGCTTTGCCTTCTCCTGCTCCACCTTCTGCCGCTCCAGCTCCAGTAGCCGTGCAGCGAGGATCTTCATGGCGGTCTCGCGGTTCTGGATCTGCGAGCGCTCGTTCTGACAGGTGACCACGATCCCGGATGGGATGTGGGTCAGCCGGACCGCGCAACTGGTCTTGTTTACGTTCTGCCCGCCCGCGCCGGTTGCCCGATATACATCCATGCGGATGTCCTCAGGGGGAACCTGGACCTCGACGGCGTCGGCTACCTCGGGCATTATCTCCACTGAAGCGAAGGAGGTATGCCTGCGGTGAGCGCTGTCGAAGGGAGACAGTCTGACCAGTCGGTGAACGCCCTTCTCCGCTCTCATGTAGCCATAGGCGTACGGACCGGAGATCTCCAGGGTGACACCCTTGATGCCGGCCTCCTCACCCTCGGAGAGGTCCAGCACCTCAGTCTTGAAGCCGCGTCGCTCCGCCCAGCGAAGGTACATTCTGAGCAGCATCTCGGCCCAGTCCTGGGAGTCCACCCCGCCCGCGCCCGCGTAGATCGCCACGATGGCGTCTCGTCGGTCGTAGGGGCCGTTTAGCAGCAGTTCGAACTCCCTCTGCTCAACCTCCTTCTGGAGTTGCCGCTCGGAGGTCTCCAACTCCTGGGCTACGCTCTCATCGGACTCCTCCAGCGCCAGGTCGGCCAGATCCAGCAGATCGGTGACTCTCTGGCTTAGCTCTTTCCAGCTGCTCACCTCCTCGCGCATTTCGGCGAGCTGCTTCAGGGTCTTCTGCGCCGCCTCGGCATCGTTCCATAGTTCTGGAGAAGATGCCTTCTCCTCCAGAGCCGCTAGTTCGTGCTCCTTGCTAGCGAGGTCAAAGACACACCATGAGGTCTCGGATCTTGGCCTCAAGGGCGGCCAATTGCTGTCGCGTTTCAAGCAATGGATGTTACCTCTATCCTGTTCGGTTATGCCACAAGCTGCCCGTCGGTTTCAACCGCCGGGCTCCCGGCCCGCCACGATGTGGGCAAGCCTGGTTGGCTCGGGAAGGCGATGGCCCGGCAGGGTACAGCGCTTGACCAGTTCCACAGCTGTGGACAGGGAGACCCTGTGGCCAACCGACACGAAAAGCGGCTTGACGCCCCTCTTAGTCCGGAGCACCGTGCCGATTACCTCGCCTCTGTCTACCAATGGGGCAGTCTCTCCGGCCTCGGTTCCCGGTTCCCCGTGTGTTCCCACCAGCCGTGACTTAGCGCAGCCGATGGTCGGTTTGTCAATGATTAGGCCCAGGTGGGAAGCGATTCCTAGCCGCCGCGGGTGTGCCCTTCCCTGGCCATCGACCAAGACTAGATCGGGCTCGGTCCGCAGCCCTCGCAGTGCCTCCAACATCAGAGGGGCTTCTCGGAATGACAGATACCCCGAGATGTAGGGGAACTCAAGGGGGCCACTCACTCTGTTCTCTTCGGCCAGCTCGAGCTGAGGGAACGTGAGCAACACCGCTGCCGCCGTGGCATTGCCGGTGGCTCTCACTCCTGAAAGGTCGACTCCTGCAACGAAGTGTACCTCACCGAGCTGATCGGTTTGTACTACCATCTGGCTCAAGCGCCGCTGAAGCGCCTTGGCCTCGTCGAGAGTTACCTTTCCTGTCTGCAGCATCGGCCTGCTACCCCTCTCAATTATAGCTGTCCGCCGGAGGTGGCGCCAGTTGACACTCCCTGGAGCTTGCGCTACTCTAATCAACCGAGGCAAACAGGCGCCGAGCCATCGGCGCTCAGTCTACGGTTTCCAGCTTCCAGGAGAAAGGCGCGCAGGGTGAGGCCGTGCCTCCTTTCGAATGCTAGCCCTTCTGCGGACCCGAGCTGAGCACTGAAGATCCGCCACGTTGTGCGCCTTCGTCGCGAGTTCTCACTACAGTACTACAGTAGCAGAAGTCTTGACACGTGCACGGTGCCCGGAGGGGCCGGAAAGCGCGGAAAAGGAGAAACGGCAAGTTGGGAACCATTCGTGTGGCCATCATCGGCGTTGGCAACTGCGCCTGTTCGCTGGTGCAGGGGGTCCACTACTACAAGAACGCGTCTGAGGATGAGTTCATCCCTGGCCTTATGCACCCCAACCTCGGCGGATATCACATTGGTGATATCGAGTTCAGTGCCGCCTTCGACATTGACGTGAACAAAGTGGGCAAGGACTTGGGTGAGGCCGTCTTCCAAGCCCCGAACAACACCTTCAGGTTCTGCGAAGTGCCGAAGTTGGGTGTCACTGTTGAGCGAGGCATGACTCTGGATGGGTTAGGCCATTACCTCTCCCAGGTCATCACCAAGGCGCCGGGCGCCACCTCGGACATCGTAAGCATCCTCAGAGACACCAAGACCGATGTCGTCATCAGCTACCTGCCCGTGGGCAGCGAGAACGCCACCAAGTGGTATGTGGAGCAGATCCTGACTGCGGGCTGCGGCATGGTCAACTGCATCCCCGTGTTCATCGCCCGGGAGCCGTACTGGCAGAAGCGCTTCGAGGACCGTGGCCTCCCCATCGTGGGCGACGACATCAAGTCTCAGGTGGGGGCGACCATCACTCACCGTGTGCTGACCAGGCTCTTCCGAGAGCGCGGGGTCAAGCTGGAGCGGACGAGCCAGCTGAACGTTGGCGGAAACACCGACTTCCTCAACATGCTTGAGCGCTCCCGATTGGAATCCAAGAAGATTTCCAAGACCAACGCAGTTACCTCCCAGCTGGACTACGACATCGGCGCGGACAACGTCCACATCGGCCCCAGCGACTACGTGGCCTGGCTAACAGACAGGAAGTGGGCATACATCCGGATGGAGGGGCGAACCTTCGGGGATGTGCCGCTGAACCTGGAGATGAAGCTGGAGGTCTGGGATTCGCCCAACTCTGCGGGCGTCGGGATCGATGCTATCCGGTGTGTCAAGTTGGCGATGGATCGTGGGATCTCTGGAAGCCTCATCGGGCCGTCGGCATATTTCATGAAGAGCCCGCCCATTCAGTACTATGATGACAAGGCTCGAGAGATGGTCGAGGAGTATATTCGAGAAGCGAAAGGCCCTCGGAGTAGCGAATGACCTACTGGCTCCTTCGCATGATGCGGAAGGTGGCCCAGGTACTGCCGCTGCGGGTTTGCTACGCGGCGGCAGTACTGTTCTCGCGCATTGCGTGGCTCGTCCTGCCTGGCCAGAGGAGGAATGCCACCGACAACATGGCGCAAGTGCTGGGGCGAGACCGCACTGACCCCGAAGCGAGGCGGAAGGCGCGGGATTCTTTCAAGTTCTACGCCTACTACATGGTCGACTTTCTGAGGCTGCCCAATACAGACCCTGCGGAGATAGACGCCAAGGTGCGCCTTGATTTTCTCCCCGATCTCGACGCGGCGCTCTCTGCTGGAAGAGGTGTTGTGTTCATCAGTGCCCACGCTGGGAATTGGGACACAGTGTCCTCCGCCCTGGTCCGGAGAGGCTATCCGGTCACAGTCGTTGTGGATACCTTCCACCCCCCGAAGCTGAACGACCTGGTACAGGGCCATCGGTGCAGCCATGGAACCAAGGTGATTCAGCTGGAGGATTCCGCCCGTCGAGTGTTGGGAACGCTCCGCAAGAACGGGATCCTCGGCCTTTTGATCGATATTCCCTCTCCTGAGAATGGCGTGCAGGTGCATTTCTTTGGGAAACCTGCCTACGTCCCGGCCGGGCCGGCTCTCCTGGCACTCAAGACCGGGGCAAGGGTGCTCGCCGGCATAGTCATACGCAACCCCGATCACTCCTTCACGGGGTTGGTGACGTCTCAGTTTGATCTGGAATCGACCGGTGATTTCTCTATGGACGTCAAGCTGCTCACTCAGCGGATAGTTGATACCATAGAGGGGTTCATCAAGGAGTACCCGGAGCAGTGGTTCATCTTCCGCCCCATGTGGCCCAGGGACGCGTCGCTGAACGCCTGAATCCCCTCGAACTCCTGCCCGAGGATTGCCCCGCATGCTAGAATACTCAGTATTCCGTCTGCTTAGCTGGTTGGCGCCTCGGCTACCCCCCTCGGTGGCCTACAAGCTGTTTGGTTGGATAGGGGACATCTCCTACTGGGTGCTTCCTCGGAGGAGGGCCAACGTCCGGCGCAACCTGTCCATGGTCCTTCGGGGTGGTACCGAGGGTCTTGGACAGCTCATAAGGGAGACCTTCCGGGAGGGTGCCAGGTACTACTACGATACCTTCAGGGTGCCCGCACTCACTGACGAAGAGCTTGAGGCGACGATCACCCTCAGGGGCTGGGAGCATCTGGAAAAGGGGCTGGAAGGGGGCAAGGGCGTGGTGCTGGTCACCGCCCACCTGGGAAGTCCTGTCCTGGTGGCCCAGATCCTGGCCGTCAGGCGTTGCAGGGTCGTTTCAGTGGTGGAGGCTGTAAACCCTCCGCAGCTGCTCGAGCTGATGACGCGTGCTCGGGGGAGCCGCGGGATTCGCTTGGTGCCCTTGGGGCCAAGTATCTTTCGAGTACTGAACGAGTCGTTGGCGAGGAACGAGATTGTCGGCCTGGTAGCCGATCGCGACTTGCAGGGAAGCGGGGTGCGGGCGGAGTTCTTCGGTGCAGAGACTGTCATGCCCTCGGGGCCAGTGACTCTTGCCCTTCGGACAGGGGCAGCGCTGGTGCCGGCCTTCACCTACCGGCGAAGGGATGGCGGCTTTCTGGCGCGGATCGAAGAGCCGCTTTCCATGACGCGGACTGGTAAGCTTAAGGAGGACGTTCGCCTGAATACCCAGAGGCTGGCTGCCGTGCTGGAGAAGGCGATCGCGGAGAAGCCGGAACAGTGGATCGTATTCGAATCGGTCTGGCCCGAAGGGGCTGCCGAGGACCGCTTTGGAGCCGCTAGTTGAAGATAGGCCTGGTATCGCCTTACGACTACCCATATCCCGGTGGAGTCACCGAACACATATGTCACCTGGCGACGGAGTTTCGGAAGCGGGGCCACGAGGTCCATGTGATCGCTCCTCAGTCGGCTGGCCAGCGTGGGCAGACCGAGGAAGTCGTGCACGCAGTCGGCGCCGTGGTGCCCATTCCTATCAACGGCTCCGTGGCTCGCATCTCCCTCTCCCTGCGGCTTGCGCGAAGGGTGAAGGAGATCCTGGAACGAGAGCAGTTCGATGTGTTGCACCTGCACGAGCCGCTGCTTCCTGCCCTTCCTCTCACCGTGTTGCGCTACTCCCACGCCGTAAACGTTGGCACCTTTCACGCGTTTGCCCAGTCTCACCTGGGGTACTTCTACGGGAAGCCGATCCTCAGGTACTTCGTGCGAAAGCTTCATGGCCGGATCGCTGTGTCCCCATCGGCCAGGGATTTCATTGCCGAATACTTCCCCGGTGAGTACGAGATCATACCTAACGGCATCGACTATGATCGCTTCGCATGCCCCGCGCCGCCATTCGAGAAGTACGCCAAGAGCGGCCCCAACATCCTCTTCGTGGGACGGTTGGAGAAGCGCAAGGGATTGAAGTTCCTTCTTCGGGCGATGGTTGGCGTTTGGGACCACTTCCCTTCTGCCCGACTGATCGTGGTGGGTACCGGCCCTCTGCTCGAGGACTACCGGCGATTGGTGGAGTCGCGGCGGCTCGAAAATGTGGAGTTCGTTGGTTTCGTCCCCAGCGACGACCTCCCGCGGTACTATCAGTCCTGCGACATCTTCTGCGCCCCCTCGACGGGGCAGGAGAGCTTCGGGATTGTCCTGCTGGAGGCCATGGCCTCGGGTAGCCCCATAGTCGCCTCGGATATTGACGGCTATCGTTCAGTGGTGAATCACGGGGTAGAGGGGTTCCTGGTGCCTCCGAAGGACGAGCAGGCCCTGGCGCTCTGCCTGGTGAGGCTGCTTTCCGATGCCGACCTGCGGAAGAAGCTAGGGCAGGCCGGCCGCCGAAAGGCGAAGCAGTTCTCGTGGGACAAGGTGGCCAGCCAGGTTCTGGCCTTCTACGATCGCGCGATCCTGGTCAGGAGCATAGCCCAAGTCCCCAAGCGAAGCAGGTGGCGGAGGGCCGCCACAAGCCTCAGCAATTTCATCAGTAGGTAGAACGTGTTAGATCGACTATATCCCCTAGCTCGTGGACTCGCCCAGTATCCTGCCAGACTCCTGGTCCGATTGGGAGTATCCCCCAACAGCCTGACGATTGCCGGCCTGTTGCTGAATTTCCTGGTAGCCTATGTACTGGCCAGCGGGCACCCCGTGGTGGGTGGGGTCCTGCTGCTGCTGGTGAACGCATTCGACATGCTGGACGGCTCCGTTGCCAGGCTCAGCGGCAAAGTCACCCGCTTTGGGGCGATGCTGGACTCTACCCTGGATCGATACTCTGAAGCGCTGTTCTTTCTTGGTATCATGGGATGGCTGTCCACGCGCGGAGATACCACCACCCTACTGGCTGCCTATATCGCGATCATAGGATCGCTGATGGTGAGCTATACTCGGGCCCGGGCGGAAGGGCTTGGGCTGCGCGGTGAGGTGGGCTGGCTGCCCCGTCCCGAGCGGATCATCCTGATCGGTGTGGCGTTGCTCTTCCACCAGTACCTGCTCGCTCCTGTGCTGTGGCTGTTGGCGGTGCTGACGAACGTCACAGCCGCCCAACGGGTGCTGTACGCAAAGAAGCAACTTGAGACTCCCGAGGCGGAAGCGGCGCCCCGCCGGTAGGCAATGCTGGCGGTCTTCCTGTAGCCGCAGGCTTCAGCCTGCGCGTACCTGTTGGTGAGACTACCTCAACGGGCTACGCGCAACCTGAAGGTTGCGGCTACATTCATTTTGCGGCGGGAGCGCGGGCCGCTGGCCCGCCCGTCCCCGGTGCTCCCCTTCCGCCCGTCCCATCGTCACGTAGGGAAGGGGCTTGTCCCCTTCCGCCAGGAACATGGACGCACGAAGCATCACCTCCACTGTGTCGGACCACTAGCCCCCCACCACGAGGCTCGCCCCCCCACCGCTTCGCCCTCCCGCGCTCCTTCCTCAACACTTCCTGGATCGCCTCGCTACGCCGGTTTCGTGGCCGGCCTCGCAGACGGCCCGGGCCACCGTCGGCGCTACCCGGCGGTCGAACACGCTGGGGATGATGTGGTCAGGGTTCAATTCGTCATCGCTCACAAGCGCGGCGAGCGCCCGCGCCGCTGCTAGGTTCATCTGCTCGTTGATTGTAGTGGCACAGCAATCCAGTGCACCTCGGAAGACACCTGGGAAGGCCAGGACGTTGTTCACCTGGTTGGGGTAGTCACTTCGGCCGGTAGCCATGACGGCCACATGGGGCTCGGCCTCCTCGGGAGAGATCTCTGGAGTGGGGTTCGCGAGGGCGAAGACGATGGGGTCCGGGGCCATCTTCTTGATGTCGTCCGCCGTTAGCAGCCCTGGCCCCGATACTCCCAGGAAGAAGTCCGCCTCCTCGATGACATCCGATATAGATCCCCGCTTCCCCTCAGGGTTGGTGACCGAGGCGTACCATTCCTTGATGGGGGTCATCCCAACGTCTCTGCCCTGGTAGAGGGCGCCGTTGCGGTCGCATCCAATGATGGTTGTGATGCCTAGGTCGAGCATGATCTTCGTGCATGCGACTCCTGCTGCCCCAATGCCGCTGACCACCACTCGAAGCGCCTCTAATTCCTTACACACCACCTTTGTGGCATTGATTAGCGCCGCGGCGACGACGATGGCAGTGCCGTGCTGGTCGTCGTGAAACACCGGAATCTCCAACTGCTGCCGAAGACGATCCTCAATCTCGAAGCAGCGTGGTGCCGCTATGTCCTCGAGGTTGATGGCGCCGAAGACCGGTGAGATGTGCTGCACTGTCTGGATGATTTCCTCGACGTCCTGAGTGTCCAGTGGAAGCGGGAAGGCATCGACGCCGGCGAACTCTTTGAAAAGCATGGCCTTGCCCTCCATGACTGGTAGGGCGGCTTCCGGGCCGATGTTCCCGAGCCCTAGGACGGCGCTACCGTCGGTGACGATGGCCACGGCGTTGCCCTTGATAGTGAGGCGGAACACCCGGCTGGGATCCTCGTGGATGGCCTTCGCCACTCGGGCGACGCCCGGAGTATAGGCCATGGAGAGGTCGTCGCGGGTCTTGAGGGGCCGTTTGTTGGTGACCTCCAGCTTGCCGCCCAGATGCATCTGGAAGATGCGATCGGAGACGTTGACTACATCCACGCCCTCCAATCGCTTTACCCTGGCGACGATCCTTTGCTGGTGAGCCTCGTCCACCGCGTCGATGGTTAAGTCTCTTATGATTTGCTGTCGGCCAGGCTGCACGATGTCAATGGCCACTACTGAGCCACCAGCCTGGCTTATCGCGGATGCCACCTTGCCCAGCATTCCAATCCGTTTGGCTATGCGTGCTCGCATCGCGAATCGATAGCCGGCGCTGGTACCGACGCCTGCCAGTTCCGAGGGGTTATGCGCCATCTGTCCTTCTCCTACTCCTCCCAGAAGCCTGCCGCTGTGAGTCGGGGGAGTCCCCACGCCCGCCCTCATGGGCTGGCCGCCATTCTCCAGATTATACTTCATCCTGTGTTCCTACCCCGACCGACTTGTGGTATAATTATGGCTGTAAGCCCCGTTAGCTCAGTGGATAGAGCACTGGCCTCCGGAGCCAGGTGCGGCCGTTCGAGTCGGCCACGGGGTACCAGTAGGGCCGGGCCAGTAGTGAGCCCGGCCCGTTGATTCTCGGCCCCTGTCATCTCGGCCGGCTGTTTGCTGGTGGGCAGGGGCTGTAATATACTTGCGCTTCAAGATGGAACTAGTAAACAGTGTTGCAGATCTGAATAGCCTCCTGGAGGTCGCTTCCAAGCACCTGTCGGACAAGGACCTTGAGGCCATCGGGAGGGCGTATGCAGTAGCCGAGGAGGCCCATAGGGGGCAGCTGCGGGCATCTGGCGACCCCTATATTCAGCATCCCCTGGCGACAGCCATGACCCTCGCGGGTTTGCGGATGGACGCTGCTGCCGTGATCACCGGTCTCCTGCACGACGTGCCGGAGGACACGGGCAGGCCCCTCGCGTACATTGAGGAGCAGTTTGGGCCCGAGGTCGCCAAATTGGTGGACGGCGTCACCAAGCTAACTAGGGTCCGCTGGTTTCCGAAGGATCCCTCTAGCGACGGAGCAGCCAGGGAAAAGCGTCGAGAGGACGAGCAGGTCTACTGGGCGGAGAACGTCCGGAAGATGTTCCTCGCCATGGCCGACGATGTCCGGGTGGTGCTGATCAAGCTGGCAGATCGCCTCCACAACATGAAGACGCTGGGCTTTCTGCCCGAGGAGAAGCGGCAGCGGATCTCCCAGGAGACCATGGAGATCTACGCTCCGCTGGCCAACCGGCTGGGCATCTGGCAGATCAAGTGGCAACTGGAGGATCTGGCCTTCCGCCACCTGAATCCCGCTAAGTACAAGGAGATCGCCTCTTCTCTGAAGAGCAGGCGAGCCGTGCGGGAGCGCTACATCAATCGGGTGGTGGCCATCCTGGAGGAAGAGCTGCAGAAGGCCGGCATCGAGGCGGAGATCTCGGGCCGGCCTAAGCACATCTACAGCATTTTCAGGAAGATGGAACGCCAGCACACCGACATCAGCCATATCTTCGACCTGCAGGCGGTCCGGGTTATCGTCGACGAGGTGAGGGACTGCTATACGGTACTGGGGATCGTCCATTCTCTGTGGCACCCGCTGCCCGGCCAGTTCGACGACTACATTGCCAGCCCCAAAGAGAGCATGTACCAGTCGCTCCACACCACGGTGCTATGTCTGGACACGAAGCCTTTGGAGATCCAGATCAGGACCCGCGAGATGCACCAGTTGGCGGAGTACGGCGTTGCCGCCCACTGGCGGTACAAAGAGGGCGTTAAAAAGGACACCAAGTTCGACTCCAAGGTGGCCTGGCTGCGCCAGTTGATCGACTGGCAGCAGGACATGATGATCGGCGCCCAGGAGTTCGTGGACTCCCTGAGGACTGACATCTTCCAGGACCAGGTGTATGTATTCACGCCCAAGGGCGAGATCAAGGACTTGCCGGCAGGGGCAACGCCGCTGGACTTCGCCTATCGCATCCACACGGACGTGGGGCACAGGTGCGTGGGGGCCAAGGTCAACGGCCGGCTCATCGCCCTGGACTACCAGTTGAAAAACGGCGACATCGTCGAGATCCTGACCTCCAAGGCCACCAAGGGGCCGAGCCGGGACTGGTTGAATCCGAACCTGAACTACATACAGACAGCTCACGCCCGGGACAAGATCCGGCAGTGGTTCAAGAGGCAGCAGCGGGATGAGAACATCGCCCGCGGCCGCGAGATGCTTGAGAAGGAACTCAAGCGGTTGGGGCTCGACCAAACCAGGCTGGACGATGTGGCGGCTGCCTTCAAGTATGATAAGGTGGACGACTTCCTTGCGGCGGTAGGCTACGGGGACATCAACACACACCAGGTCGCGAACAAGCTCGCTCCTCCGGTGGAGGAGGAGTTGCCGCCGACTGTCGCCACTCTGCCTTCGCCCGACACTCGGGGCATTCAGGTTCAGGGGGTTGGTGACCTATTGACTCGCCTGGCCAGGTGCTGCAACCCGGTGCCAGGCGATGCCATAGTGGGTTACATAACGCGTGGCAAAGGGGTCACGGTCCACCGTGCCGATTGCCCAAGCATATTGAATGAGGACGAGCCGGAGAGGCTGGTCAAGGTGGAGTGGGGGCGGATGGGCCAGCAGACCTTCCCTGTGGCTATCCGCGTCGAGGCCTGGGATCGAGAGGGGTTGGTTCGGGACGTGGCTGCCGTGGTGGCGGACGAGAAAGTAAACATCACCGCCGCCAACGTGGCCGTCCACAAGGACCGGACGATGACCCTTACAGCTACCCTGGAGGTCGCCAGCATCGATCGGTTGGCGCGCGTCTTGGCCAAGATCGAGGGGGTGAGGGACATCTTCAGCGTCACCCGCGACGGCACCGGCGGCCAGGCCAAAGCCGTCTAGCAGGGAGGGCCAGTCAAGCCGGGGTCCAGGGGGTGCAACCCCATGGCGGGGTTTGGGGTGTCCCCAATAACTCTCCCCCCTACCTACTTTCCCACCAAGCTCAGGTTAGCAGCATAGCTCAGGAAGCTGTGGCCCGCTCCAAGGATCTCGACAGAGATCAGATGGACGGGCCGCGGCTCTATCTCCATCAGATCCCCATCGTAGTGGGTCCACCTGCCCTGCGAAACCGACTGCCCGTTGGGAGTGGGCCGCTCCTCGGGGTTCTTATGGAAGAAGCCGTGGCTCCAGTCCACCTGTGTACCCTGTTCGTCCCGATAGCGAACTCGAATCATCATGGGGTATTCATAGCCCATGTAGCCTCCGCCCGACAGGCTCTGCTCATCGACTCGCACGTCGGCGTTGATCAGGAGCTTCTGGTAATCCGAGACGTCCCGGTCGATTACCTGGAGGAGGCCGGTCTCGTTGTGAGTTGCCTTGCGGCTAACCCGTTCTGCCCGGAAGGCAATTGCCTCCCGCCCATCGATCTGCTCGGTGACCAGCATCCGCTGGCCGGGCTCCGTGTCGCGGCCGGTCTCGTTGACGTCCAGCGTCCGCCAGTCCGCAAAACCCTGCAGGAAGTCCCCGTTCACGATCAGTGGATCGCCTTCGGGGAGGGCACTAGAGAGTTGGCCGGGCGACAGAAGCACCTTTTCTCCTGTGTGCACATCTATCGGCTTCCCCTTGCCCATGACCTGTCCATATCCGCTGCGCGAGGAGACGCGCGTGTAGCTGTCTGTGACCAGCACCCCGTAGGAGCCGCTGGTTAGCAGAGCCTGTCCATGTGGCGTTGTGGCGACGAACTGATAGCTATCGGTGGTAGGCTCCGCGATCTCCAACCTGGCCATGCCCTTGGTGATGGTGAAACCGAGGCGGGAGAAGCCATTGTGGAAGCGACCCTTGCGCAGCTCATCGATGCGCAACTCCGATCCGGAGTAGAGCCGGACCCTGCTGCCATCGAACAGCAGCAGGGATGCCTTCGCTCCCTGGCCGACCAGGAGTTCGTCCCCCTCACGTAGGGAGAGATCATCGGTAGCGTTCATCAGGTTGGAGGACACGGTATCACGAAACAGTACTATGCCCTCTTCCCGTGTGAGGGTTCCAGTACCGGCAACCGAGGCAGTATCGTAGTAATGCCTCGCCCCGATGAACGCTCCGATCAGCAGAGTCCAGAAGATCCCGAAGGCGATGGACAGCACGATCCAAGCCGCAGTCTGAGGGCTGCGTCGAGGGTAGTCTGGGGTCTCGACCATCCCGCTGTCGCTGTCAGGAAGCTCTCCAAGAGATGGGAAGCTAGTCCTCATCAAGATTGCGTTCTTTACGCTTCTTCTTCACCACCTCCACCGGGGGAGCCACTTCGGTGACCTGAACGCGGCTCACGGTCTTGGCATCCTTCTTCGACTTCTTGGCCTTGTCATCACGCTTGTCTCGGTTTCCCATCCTAGTCACCTCCTTGGTAGCCTGTTCGAGTTTAACAAGAGAGGCGGGAAGCTGTAAAGAAGTTAGTCTCGCCCCTTAGCGCCGGGTTTCGAATGCAGCCGCTCGGGCAACCCGATTCGCAGCCCGAACACGCTCATCGACGATGATGTAGTGGTCGCGGAAGTTGCTCAACAGTTGAGGAAAGGTCCCTTGCGCGATGGAGGATCGAATATGCCGCACCAGCTTCAGCAGGAAGTGGAGATTGTGGATGGTGGTAAGCCGAAGACCCAACACCTCTTCCGACATGATCAGGTGTCGCAGGTACGCCCGCGAGAAGTGACGACAACAGTAGCACTCACAGCCATCCTCCACCGGAGAGCTGTCCTCTCGATGCCTGGCGTTTCGGATGTTGAGCCGCCCCTCCCTCGTGAAGAGGGCTCCGTTGCGCGCTATGCGGGTTGGGAGTACGCAATCGAACATGTCGACCCCCCTGGCGACGCACTCCAGGAGATCCTCGGGGGATCCCACTCCCATCAGGTAGCGTGGCTTGTCCATGGGTAGGTGGGGCGTGGTCTCCTCCAGCACTGAGTACATCGTTGCCTTGGGCTCCCCAACGCTGAGACCACCAATTCCATATCCGTGGAAGCCCATCTGGGACAGCTGCTCGGCGCTCTCTCGCCTCAACTCCGGGTACATTCCGCCTTGCACGATGCCGAAGAGCGCCTGGTCCTCCCTGGCCTTGGCTCGAAGGCATCTCTCCGCCCACCTGTGGGTCCTCTCCATGGCTTCTCTCGTGTACTGGAAGCTGCTGGGATATGGTGTGCACTCATCGAAGGCCATGATGATGTCGGCCCCTAGCCCCTCTTCAATTCGCATCACCCCTTCAGGCGTGAAGAACTGCTCCGAGCCATCTATGTGGGAACGAAATCGGACCCCTTCCTCCGTGATCTTTCTCAGGTGGGCCAGGCTGAAGACCTGGAACCCACCGCTATCGGTGAGGATTGCGCGGTCCCATCCCATGAAGTGATGGAGCCCCCCTTGGCGGGCAATGACCTCGGATCCCGGCCGAAGCTGAAGGTGGTAGCTGTTGGAGAGGATGCACTCGGCGCCCAGTTCCCGCAATTCGATAGGGCTGAGGGTCTTCACAGTAGCCTGGGTACCCACCGGCATGAAGGCGGGGGTATGCAGCCGGCCGTGGGGCGTTTCCAGCACTCCCATCCGGGCAGCAGTCTCTCGGCAGTTGGTTTCCACAGTGAATTCGAACATGAGGGTTAGGGTTGTCTCTCCGCCGAAACAATTCAGGGTGACGCAGAAGCGCGGGGCCGATCCGGCCCCGCGCAAACAGGCGACTCTACTATGTATTATACACCCTACTTGAGGTCGTACTGGTACAGGTTGAACTTGTTCATCAGGTTGACCAATTTGGATGTGTAGGCAGGGTCGGTGGCGTAGCCGGCCAGGTGAATCTGGCGGGCGAATTCCTTTGGGTCGTTGGGGAACTTGAAGGCCGGTGCATAGCGGCGATTGTCCGCGAGGAAGTGACCATGTTCCAGCACAGACTCCCACAGGTTGTGGTAAGCCTTGAATCCATCGTTAACGGTCACGTTTGCGCCGCCGATCACCTCCCAGGTGTTCATGCTGATCACGCCCGCGGGCCCGGGACCAGAGGAAGACTTGATGCCGAAGTAGTTCTGAGCCTTCTTGGCCAACTGGCTTTTGCCCCAATCGGACTCGAGAATGGCCTGGGCGATAGTGACAGAGGCTGGTACCTTGCTGTCGAGCTGGGATTCCTGGGCTGCTTCGGCCACAGCCGCGATGAACTTCTCGTTGCTGGATATGTCTGGGGTGGGTCGAGAGCCTCGGCTTGTGGCGACAACACGGGCGGGGTCAGCGGATGGGTCGGTTTGCCCACCGCTCGGAGCGGCAGTGGGATTGGGGGTCTGGGCGGTCGAAGAGGGGAGGCGATTAGGTAGTGCCAGGTTGACCTGGGCCGTAGGGGCTGGCTGTGGTGTTGCGGTGGCAACTGGAGCGGTCTCCTGAGGCTCTGGTTGGGCGGCCGCAACTTGCGCGCCCTGGTCGAGTGCACCTCCGGTTGTAACCTGATGACCCACGGCGCCCGTGACGAGGGCTGCCAGGATGAGAGAGCCGCATGCGAGGCCGACTGTGACTCGTCGGGCTACCACGCCTCCATGACGAAACTTGGATATGGCTCGTCGGGCCACCGCGCCGCCATCACGAAACTTGGATGTAGCTCGTTGGACAATCACCCTCCCATTACTCGACATGACCGTGGCTCGTCGGGCCATCGCGCTTTTGTGACGCAACATAACTGAAAGACCTCCGATGCTCGGTCGTCGCTGCCGCGAGCGAATCCGATAGCAGAGAGCGACCTTCGCGTGGTATGGAATGACCGCCATCCATGGATCGACGGTAAGACGAACACCTGATAATAAGGACGAGGTGGATCGAAGCGTTACTGGGGCGTTACCATCCGGTGCCGGCGTGAGTAGTGCCAGCCCTGCCCCTGAGTTGGTCGCCAGAAGGCGATGGGCGCATTATATCCGCTGAGGTAGTAGAGAGCAATAGCGGTGAGCATATGAGATGAAGAGACAAGAAGAGACAAGAAGAGACAAGAAGAGACAAAGCGACATCACTGACGGTGGTGAGTATGAATGAGAAAGGGAGGAAGTAAATGCAAGAAGCTGAAGAGCGAGTAGCGGTGGGTGGTGTCTATACGCGGCGGGCCGGCTGTCTCCTGCTGCCGCTCCTGCCCATCAGGGCGGCCGGCATCATGATAGTCACGACCAAGAGGATCATCTTCGACCCCGTCTTCCACTACAAACTGTTGGTTCGAAAGATGGACATCGACCTGGCTGATGTGAGGGAAGCCGAAGCATCCGGCAGCAACATCCAGTTCAACATCTGGGATGTCGTGTCCGTTGGGCGGGAGTTGGTCATCCGTCTGCGGACAGGCAAGGAGTTCAGCTTCCGATCCACCATGGCAGAACAGCTTGCCGAGGCTATCAACCGGTCGCTCCGCCTCCTTCAGGGCTAGGAACACAGCCATTGTGTTATGATTCCCGTATTCTATGGCGGAGAGATCGCTTTGGAAGACAGGTTGGTCTCGCCGAAGGCAGGCGAGTCGGAACAGGCTGTGGAGTCCAGCCTGAGGCCGAAGAGGTTGGATGAGTACATAGGGCAGGAGAGGATCAAGGACAACCTGGGCATCTTCATTGAGGCCACCAGGGCTCGTGGGGATGCCTTGGAGCATGTCCTGCTGTACGGGCCTCCCGGCCTGGGTAAGACCACCCTCGCCAACATCATCGCCGCCGAGATGCAGGTGAACGTACGCACCACCTCGGGGCCGGCCATAGAGCACCAGGGGGATCTGGCAGCGATCTTGACCAGCATGCGCAAGGGCGATGTGCTGTTTATCGATGAGATCCACCGACTGAGCCGGGTCGTGGAGGAAGCCCTTTACCCTGCTATGGAGGACTACGTCTGGGACATGATCGTGGGGAAGGGTCCCAGCGCTCGAACTCTACGTCTCAGCCTGCAGAAGTTCACCATCATTGGCGCCACCACCCGCATGGCGATGCTCAGCGCTCCCCTCCGCGATCGTTTCGGCGTGACCTATCGCCTCGAATTCTACGATGAAGCGGCCATCCAGAAGATAGTCAACCGGTCGGCCGGCATCCTCGGAGTCGAGATCGAGACCGAGGGCGCCGCGGAGATATCCAGACGGTCCAGGGGCACGCCCAGGGTAGCGAATCGCCTGCTACGGCGCGTTCGGGACTACGCGCAGGTGAGGGCCGACGGCGTGATAACGAGAGAGGTAGCGATGCGCGCCCTGGAGCGACTTGAGGTGGACCACCTTGGGCTGGACGAGTCGGATCGCTCCATCCTTAGGGCGATCATCGAAAAGTTCGACGGAGGACCGGTTGGCCTCGATACTATCGCTGCCGCCACCAACGAGGACACCGACACCGTCATGGATGTCTACGAGCCCTATCTGCTCCAGATAGGTTTCATCGCCAGGACGCCTCGAGGGCGCGTCGCGACCCGGTTGGCGTACGAGCACATGGGGATGGAACCGAGGGACGGGCAGGGGAGGTTGCTGTAGACCATGCCTCTCGTGGACCTTTGCCGCGTCTTGCTCCACCACTGACCATGCGAACTCTTGACTTTGATTACCATCTTCCCTCTGAACTGATCGCTCAGAACCCCGCCGAGCCGCGTGATGGCTCCCGCCTCCTGGTGCTAAACCGCACAAACGGAAGGTTGGAGCACCGCGTGTTCCGCGATCTGCCGGAGCACCTGCGGCCGGGCGACCTGCTGGTGGCCAACCGCAGTCGGGTCATCCCCGCTCGCTTGATGGGGGTGAAGGAGTCCATGGGAAGCGCGGTGGAGATGCTGCTGCTGAGGCCAACCGCCGGTGCTGGGGATGTGGGCGTTTGGGATGTGCTGCTGAAGCCCGCTCGCCGACTGAAGCCGGGGACGAAGGTCACCTTTGGGCAGGGCGAACTCGTGGCCATGGTGCTCTCCTCCAACGAGTTGGGCGTCCGAACGGTGCGGTTGGAGTCCAGCGAGCCGCTGGACAGGGTGGTGGATCGTTTGGGCCACGCCCCCCTGCCGCCCTACATCACCCAGTACTCCGGTGACCCGGAGCGTTACCAGACGGTCTACGCCGAGACCCGCGGCTCCGCGGCTGCCCCTACCGCAGGCCTGCACTTTACTCCCGAACTGATGGACCGGATCCGGGAGATGGGGGTGGGGATCAGCTTCGTTACCCTGCATATAGGGATTGATACGTTCCGGCCGGTTCAAGAGGAGGATCCCACCGAGCACCCGATGCACCGAGAGTACTACGAGGTGCCGGAGGAGGCTGCCAGGGAGATCACGATGGCCAAGCGAGAGGGCCGGAGGGTGATTGCGGTCGGAACCACGACGGTGCGGGTGCTGGAGAGCGCGGCCACGCAAGGCAACCCCGCCAGTATGGTGGCCGGTTCTGGATGGACTCAGCTCTTTATCTACCCCGGCTACCGATTCAATGTCGTGGATGCCCTGGTCACCAACTTCCACATCCCTCGCTCGACCCTGGTCATGCTCGTGAGCGCACTGGCAGGCCGGGAGCGATTGCTGACAGCTTATCGCGAGGCCGTGGAGCAGGGCTACCGCTTCTACAGCTTTGGCGACGCGATGCTGGTGGTATAGGGATCGGGTCCCCCCTTGTGGGGTAAGGGGTAGAGGAAGGGGGTAACCAGTGGCCCTTATCGCCCTCTATGCCTCAGCTGCTCGGCCAGGTCGGAGATCCGCTCGGGGTTGACCTTGTCCGCGAAGCCATCGTAGGTGAGGCTGATCCAAGGCTTACAGCCATGCTGCCTGGAGATCACTTCGGCGATGGCGGCAACTATGCCCCCAGGCATGCATCCGTGGGGCATCACCGAGATCACCCCTGCGAAATGAGGGTCGGCCATCTGCCGGAGGCCGCTGCCAAGGGAGAGCACTGCCTCGCTACCATTGCGACTGGGCAGATAGGGGGAGGAAGCGGCCAAAAGCTCCCGGGTGCTGGGCTCTCGCTCGTGGATCGCCTTGGATACCCAGGAGGCGATCTTGCCCTCGTAATGGTTGGTGACCAGCTTGCGAAGTGCCCCTCGAACCGTCCGCCCCAGGTCGCGGTTGCGCCAGCCGTCCTCAAGGTTTCGGAAGGTGGTGTACTTCAGCCACTCAGCCATGGGTGCCACTTCGGCCTCCAGGCCGTTGGCCTCACACACCTGGACCAGATCCTTGTTGCAGAATCGGTTGGCCCGCAGGTAGATCTCTCCGTTGATGCCTACCTTTGGCCTGGACGGTAGGGTTGGCTCGCGCAGCTCCAGAAATGCGTCCGCAGCCTCCCGCATCAGCGGTTCAAGCGGTCTTCGCGCTTCCAAGACCCTCAGCAACTGCTCCAGGTAGCGCTGATATGCCTGGCTGCTCTGACCTGGATGGCGCTCGTAGGGGCGGGTCATCCACAACAGCCGCTGCAGGACGTCGGTAGCCACAATGCCCTGCCATGCCAGCAGCTCGAAGCTGGTGCCGAGTCCGAGGTCGGAGTAGGCATTGTTGGACACCGTCGTCATGATCTCCAGATCGATGCCCCTCTCATCCAGGATCTTCTGCTGTTCCTGGGCGTACTTGCCGAGTCGACAAGGCCCGAACGACCCTGCCATCATGGCCCGGGACTTCTTCGACAGCAGCCCGTCCTCGGCCATCCGGATGAACACACCCAGGGTATCCCGGAAGGGAAGGCACTCCTTGCCGTTGGTCACGTCGCGACTGAGGGCCATGCTGCGGTCATCGGATTCGGGCAATACCTGGGCGTTCACGCCGAAGGAGCGCATGGCAGCCGCCATTACATCGGCGTGGTCGGCCATGCGGGCTACCAACACCCTCTGGCCGGAGCGTACCGAGGTAGGCACGCGCCGCACGTACTTCGCGGGGTCGCCGGACAGCCGCAGCCCCGACCGCCGGTAGCCTCTAATAGTGTCTACCAGCGCCTCTATGCGTGTGATGTAGCCTGCCTCGGCCGCATGTTCGTCCAACTCGATCTGCCCCAGCGGTTTGCCCCCCATGATGTCCTCGACCATGTTCTGGATGATAGAGTTGGGACCGCAGCCGAAATTTGACAGGAAGAGACCGAAGAGTTGGTCGTTCTCCGCGATCAGCTTTGACGCCGCCAGCATCTTTCGCTCGTAGTTCCAGTAAGGTCGGTCTGAGATCTCCCGCACGTCCACCTGGTTCAGGGGCAGGTAGTCCAGGGGGATGGGGATTACCCCCAGCTTCTTCAGCTCTTGGGCCATGCCCAGGTTCGCGCCGGAATCCTGGGCGTTGTAGGCTCGGGATAGCAGCACCACGCCGATGGCGTCGGGGTTGGTGGCCAGTTCAGACAAGATCCGCCCGCCGGCCTCCTCAAGTCGCGCCTCGAACCGGCGAAGGTGCTCCAGGGCTGTCCGGCCTGCCTGGAGCCCCCGGTTCCGGTCGAAGCCCAACCGTTGGGCAACCCCCGCCAGGCTTGTGATGGTCAGATTGTCGTCCTGGGAAAGGTCGATGATGGGATCGAGCAACCGGTCGTCGAGGCTGAAGACACTGCGGATGATGTAGGGCGCGGCCTGGACCAGGGGACAGGAGTAGCGCTGGTCCTCGTCGCCATCCTTCCTGCCCATCCGAATGGCATTGGGGATCAGGATGTAATCCGCCCCCTCTTCCACCAGGGCGGCCACGTGGCCGTGCAGCAGCTTGAGTGGGAAACAGCTATCCGTGTAGGCCAGCTCCACCGACTTCTCTATCAGCTTGTGGTTCGTTGCCGGCGAGTAGCGCACCCGGAGACCAAGGGCATTCAGGAAGCCTGTGAGCAGCGGTGCCAGGTCCATGCTCATGAGAGCCCTAGGCACTCCGACCACCGCCCCCGTTCCCTTGGAGGGATCGTATCCGGCAAACAGGAGCCTCTCCCTCTCGATGAACGGAGTGCCTGCATTCTCCCTCTCCCTGGAGGAGAGGGCAGGGGTGAAGGCTGGCTCTGGTTGTCTCCCAACTTCCCCCTCACCCTGACCCTCTCCCTGAGGGAGAGGGGATGTTTCGGTCTCCGTGTTGCGATTCCCCCCGGCCGCGTCGTACCGGTCGCAGCGGGAGCCGTAGTACAGCTTGTCGCCGGAATCCGTGGTCATCATGCTGATGGCGCAACGGTTCTCACAATGGCTGCAGGTGAAGTTGGTGAGCTTATAGTCCCCTTCGGCCACGGCCGTGAAGCCTCTGAATGCCGACGTGACGTCCGACGGCAGGCTCTCCATCGCCAGCAGCGCGGCACCAATGGCGCCCGTAACCTCCTTGTGCTCCGGCACCACCAGAGTCTTGCCTGGGAACTCCGAACGGAAGGCCGACACCGCCGCGTCGTTGTAGAAGACCGCCCCAGTCAGCACTATCCTGTTGCCCACGCGCCGGTTCCCTACCACCTTGGATCGGTAGTTCTTCGCCAGGGAGGTGGAAAGGCTGGAGACGATTACATCTACCGATGCCCCGGCCTGCTGAGCCGAAGTCACGGCCTGACTCATGAAGGCCGTGCATTTCTCCCCCAGGTCGAGCTGGCTATCGGCCTTGAAGGCGAGTCGTGCGAACTCGCCGGAGCGGGTCGATACTCCTAGCTGCTCTGCCAACTCGTCAATGAAGCTGCCGGTCCCCGCGGCACATGCCTTGTTCATCTGGTAGTCCAGGACGGTGCCGTTCTCAAGGTACACGTACTTGGAGTCCTGGCCGCCCAGCTCGAAGATAGTGTCCACGCGTGGGTCTGACTTCAGGGCAGCCCTGGTCTGGGCGGTGATTTCGTTCTTGATCAGGTCGGCCCCGATGAAGTTGCCCACCAGGTACCGGCCAGATCCAGTGACCCCAACCGCCCTCACATGCACCTTGCCCTCTACCTGGGGCGCAAGCTCCGCCATGACCTGCTTTATGGCTTCCAGGGGCTGGCCGGCCGTCATCAGGTAGCTCTTGGCCAACACGTCTCCGGTGAGACTCACCACCACAGCCTTGGTGCTGGTGGATCCTACATCCACCCCTACAGCCACCTCGGTCGTGTCCCGGCCAAATTGGGCAGGCTCCCATCCGTTGGAAGAGACCACCGGTTCCAGTCGTCGGGAGAGGGAGAAGACGTTGTCCTCGTGTTGGAGCCGCGGATACAGGTCGGCTGGCATCGAGGGGGCGGAGCGCGCCAGGAGGGCCGCTCCCAGTGCCTCCCGGCTGTCGTGATGAGGGGGGACGAAGATCGGAACGCCACCCAGCAGCTCGGAGAGGGCTCGCACTACTCCCTGATTGGCCGCGACCCCGCCGATGCAGCATATGGGCTGCTCGAACCGATCCCGCCACTGGGCCACGATCATTCGGGCGATGCTGTCGGATAGTCCGGCCAGCATGGCGGGGATGGGCCAGCCCTTCTGCTGCAGGTGGATGAGGTCGGACTTGGCGAAGACGCTGCAGCGGGCGGCGATGCGGGGTGGTTGGGCTTGCCACTCCAGCGCCCGTGGGCCGAACTCCTCTATCGGTATGCCCAGCCGGTAAGCCTGCTGCTCCAGAAAGCGCCCGGTTCCTGCCGCACAGAGGGGTGATCGTGCTACGCGCCAGGGCTTGTCGATGCCACCCGGCAGCCCAATGACCAGGGCAGACTGACCGCCTATCGCGATGACGGTCTTGAGGTCGGTCTGGTCCCACAGTAATCCCGTCAGGGCAGCGAAGGGGTTGCTGAAGCTGCTCCAGCCCTCCTGGCCAGCGTAGATCTCCCGCCCTGAGCCGGTCACGCCGGCTCCTGCGATGGAGTCCAGCGGCAAGCGCTCCTGGAGTCGGGTCAGTATTGCCGACACCGCCGCAACGGGGCCTCGGTGGATCCGCTCCCTGTCCAGATGTATAAGCTTGCTGGCTTCATCTACTATAGCGAGCCTGGTGTTGACCGATCCAATGTCCAGGCCGAGGAAATAGTTGGACACCATATCTTCCCGAAGGCGCACGGGCACCTTTCAACTGCATCAACTTGGTGGGCGCTCATTATAGCAGTGAGAGGTGCCGAAAGCACCCGAGTGCCGGATGGGCTTCAGCAACTACCATGCCCTTGGCATATAATTGGGGTGCCAATTCGGAGAGTAGCCATCGGAGGTGAGCCATGATCGATAGAGCCGCCGCGGTTGGCCTGCTGCAGAGCCTGGTACGCATTCCTAGCGTCAATCCTCGTGGCGAGGACAGCCCAGCGGAAAGGGACGTTGCCACCTTTGTGGCGGACTGGTTGAACCGCCGAGGGGTGCCTGCGGAGACCCGTGAGGTCTTGCCGGGGCGTCCGAATGTCACGGCCATTCTGGAGGGAATGGATACCAGCCGAAGCCTCCTGCTGGAGGCCCACCTGGACACGGTGGAGGTTGCGGGGATGGTGGGCGATCCGTTCGATGGCCGAGTGGAGGGCAACCGCCTCTACGGGCGAGGTTCCTGTGACACCAAGGGGTCACTGGCTGCCTTCATGCTGGCCGTGGCCGATCTGGCCGCCCGAGAATCGAAGCCCCCCATCTCCATCACGCTGGTCTGCGCTGTGGATGAGGAGCATCTGTTCAAGGGCATCCTCAGTTTCCTGGAAGAGAAGCGGCCCTTCGTTGCGGCCATCGTGGGCGAGCCCACTGGCCTGGACCTGGTGGTTGCCCACAAGGGCATGGTGCGTTTCCGGGTGGTGACCGCTGGAAAGGCTGCCCACAGCTCGATGCCGTGGGACGGGGACAATGCCATTGAGCGAATGGTGGACGTTGTTGGGCATATCCGTGGCACTCTCATGCCGGAGGTGGCCAGGATGAGCCACCCGCTGGTTGGCCCGGCCACCATGGCAATCACCCTGATCCAGGGCGGAACCGCGATAAATGTGGTTCCAGACCGATGCTCAATCGATGTCGATCGGCGGACCCTTCCAGGCGAGGATCCTGAGGCGATCTGGCGCCGGTACAAGCAGGACCTGGAAGCCCTACCTCAGGGCCACGTGGAGGTGGTTGAGCCCCTGCTGCTGGACCATGCCATGGAGACCGACCCAGAGAGTCCGGTAGTGCGCGCGCTGGCTGCCGAGGTGCGGAGGAGTGGACGGGAGCCGCGGATCGCCGGGGTGAACTACGGGACCGACGGCAGCAAGATCGCCCTCGGAGGCACGCCAACGGTGGTCTTTGGCCCCGGATCAATTCAGCAGGCCCATCAGGCGGTGGAGTTCATCAATCTGGAGGAACTCGTCGCGGCTTCGACGATCGTGGCCGGCCTGCTTGAGCGGTTCGACGGCACCGAGGTTGTAGGCTAATGGTTAGTGAGGTAAAATAGGCAAGTACCATTGGTAGGCCCATCAGGGCGGATGGAGGTATGGGACTGTATGGCGATTAGACCGATCGTACTGCTGGGAGAACCGGTCCTCCGCCAGAAGGCGAAGAGGGTGACCCGGTTTGACCAGTCGATTCAACAGTTGATAGATGACATGGTGGACACCATGCAGGATGCGCCGGGAACTGGCCTGGCAGCGCCTCAGGTTGGTGTCCCCTTGCGTATAGTCGTCATCGATGTGGATGATGAGGTAACCGTACTGTGCAACCCGGAGATCGTCGAGATGGAGGGGGAGTATGAGCCTGAGGAGGGCTGTCTCTCCATCCCAGGCTACGTTGCCAACGTCAAGCGTGCCCTCAAGGTTACGGCGAAGGCCAAGAACCGGAGAGGCAAGGAGATCAAGGTTAAGGCTGACGGGTTGCTGGCTCACGCCATCCAGCATGAATTGGATCATCTAGACGGTATCCTCTTCATCGATCGGCTTCCCAGCATGGATCTCCTGCGGAAGGTGCCAGTTCGCCCAATGGAGGAAGAGGAAGAGGAGGAGCCGCTCGAGAGCGAGGCGTAGCTCGCGCCTCAGAAGTGTGGGGCGACAGGGCGCTGCAGGGGCAGGGCTGCCCCCGTCGTCGCAACCCAAAATTGACATCGTAAGCGCCCCGGAGCTATACTCTTGGTGTATAGGTCAAGGGTTTTCCGCCCTCGGGCCCGCTACAGGCGCCACCGCAGGAGGACTGGCTAGGGCCAAGTCCTCGCTTTGTGTCGGCCGCCTGGACCCTTCATCACACGGTACTCATCAAGCCGTCATGTTGTCAGAAATCACTTCGGCGGGAGCAGAGGCCGCCCGAAAGGCGTAATAGCGCATGAGAAGAAACTTACTGATTACCTTCATCAGCATCGTCATCCTCTCTTTCTTCGCGCTCTCCGTTGTCTGGCCACACAATCCAGAGAAGTACATACCTGGCGGTGGCGCCCTGCCGCAGGGCAGCGGGCTGAATCTCAAGGTAGGCGACACGGAGTTCGAGCGTGGCGGCTTCAAGCTCGGCTTGGACCTGGTTGGTGGGACTCACCTCTTGCTCCAAGCCGATATGTCCAAGGTTGACCAGCCGGACCGGGCCAACGCAATTAGCGGCCTCATCAGGGTGATCGAGCGCCGTGTGAACGCATACGGCGTCAGCGAGCCGATAGTGCAGGCTCAGGGCGAGGATCGGGTGATCGTGGAGTTGCCCGGCGTTCGTGATGTGGAGGAGGCCATCAGCCTGATCGGCGAGACGGCCCAGATGGATTTCCGGGAACAGGTTCGGAACGCTGAGACTAACCAGTTGGAGTGGGTAGTCGCCAAGGCCAAGGGCTCCGATGGCCAGGAGAAGGCCCTTACTGGGCAGTACTTCAAGCGGGCCGACGTCACCTTTGACCAAACGACGGGCACGCCTCAGATCGCCTTCCAGTTCAATGATGAGGGCGCCAAGCTGTTTGAGGAGATCACCCGGCGCAACCTCCAGAAGCAGGTTGGCATCTTCCTGGATGGCGAGCCCATATCCACACCTGTGGTGGAGGCCGTGATCTCTGCGCAGGGCGTCATCCACGGGCGTTTCACCCTAGATGAAGCCAAGAACCTGGCGATCCAAATGAACGCCGGTGCCCTACCCGTGCCCGTACAGGTTGTCGAACAGCGCGACGTGGATGCCACCCTTGGCAGCGACTCCGTGGCCAAGAGCATCCTCGCAGGCGAGATCGGACTCCTCATGGTGGCGATCTTCATGATCGTCTACTACAGGCTGCCTGGTCTCCTGGCCACCCTGGCCCTTGGGGTGTACACACTGCTGGCTCTGGCTGAGTTCAAGCTAATTCCCGTCACTCTCACCCTCGCGGGCATCGCGGGCTTCATCCTGTCGATTGGTATGGCAGTGGATGCCAACATCCTGATCTTTGAACGTATGCGAGAGGAGATGCGCTCTGGCAAGACGCTTGGCGCTTCTATCGACGCTGGCTTCAATCGAGCCTGGTCTTCGATCAGGGACTCCAACATCTCGACGATCATCACCTGCGTCATCCTGTACTGGTTCGGATCCAACTACGGGGCCAGCATGGTGATGGGGTTTGCGCTGACGCTGGGCTTGGGCGTGGTGACCAGCATGTTCTCGGCCATCACGGTCACCAGGACCTTCCTGCTGATGATGGTGAGGACCGGTCTGGCCACGAGTAGCTGGCTCTTTGGCCTGGAGAAGTCTTCGACAGCCGCGATGCCGGCAACTCAGGAATCGAGGGGGTAGCCGAACATGATGCTTGATATCGTCGGAAAGAGGTACTGGTACTTCCTCGGGTCCATCCTGCTGCTGCTGCCGGGGATCATCTCCCTGCTGCTGCCGGGCGGATTGCGGCCTGGGATCGACTTCTCCAGCGGGTCGATCATGACCCTCCATTTCGAGCAGACGGTGGAGCAGTCGGAGTTGCGTGATGAGTTCACCACCCTTGGCCACCCAGAGGCGATGGTGCAGAAGACGACGGGGACCGCAGGGGGCTCAACCTTCCTGGTCCGCACCTTCCCTCTGTCTGGCGAGCAGAAGGACACCTCGGGCCAGGTGGTCCAGGTGTCCGGTCGGCAGAAGGCGGAGAACGCCCTGAAGCAGCGGTTTGGTACCATGGAGGTGCTGACCTTCGACTCCGTCTCGCCACTCATCGCCTCGGAGATAGTTCGGAACTCCATCCTGGCGGTGGCGGCGGCCTCGGTGGGCATCCTGCTGTACATAGCCTACGCGTTCCGAAGGGTCCGGAAGTCCTTCCGGTGGGGCGCCTGCGCGGTCGTCGCCCTGGTCCACGACGCCCTGGTCGTGCTGGGGATCTTCTCGCTCCTTGGCCGGTTCTTCGAGATCGAGTTGGACGCGATGTTCATCACAGCGGTGATGACCATCATCGGCTTCTCCGTCCACGACACCATTGTGGTGTTCGACCGAATCAGGGAGAACTACGGCCGGCGAGTGGGTGACAGGCTGGAGAGCATCATCAACCACAGTATCATGCAGACGATGTCGCGCTCGCTGAACACGACGATGACTGTGCTGCTGGTGCTGGGGGCGCTATACCTGTTCGGCGGTGTCACAACACGTAACTTCGTGCTGGCGATGCTCATCGGAGTTACAGCGGGAACCTACTCCTCGATCTTCGTGGCCTCGTCCCTGCTGGTGGTGTGGGAGAATGGCGAGTTGAAGGCTGGGTGGCGCCGGCTGTTCGGCAGCAAGCAGGTTGCCAAGGCTTCGAGTTAGGTCGCGACCATACAGCCCGTGCTGTTCAAAGACATGCAAGACGGCGGGACCCGAGCGGGTCCCGCCGTCTTGCATGTTTCTATTCGTTTTCCCCGCTCAGTACCGTTGGGTTGGACCGCTTCGTGGTCACTGGGCAGAGGCCCCGTTCTTTCTCGCGGCGACTATCAGAGAGGATCCTGCAGGGAGCTTCCGACCGCAGGCAATGGCACGAGCCTCCAACGATAGGAGGCGCGTGAGAAGACCGTTGACCCCAGGAATGATCTGAAGCTCTCTTGCAGCCAATTCCTTAGCGTGGAGCGGCCTATCGGTCGAGCGGCGGCTGGCCCGTTCCAGCAGGCGGCGCAGCCAGACCATCGGAAGAGTACTCACCATGTACTCGGTCATGTACTCGGTCCGATAGCCGGTCGAAGCCAGTTTGGCCTCCAGCTCTACTAGATCGTACCTCCGCACATGATGAGATGCTTCGTCGAAGTAGCTCCATAGCGACTGGTGGGCGGGTACTGTCAGCAGCAGCAGCCCGTTTTGGGCCAGCATGGTGTGTAGGGTGCGAAGGACCTGCAGATCATCCGACAGGTGCTCGAGTACGTCGAAGAGGCCTATCAGGTCGAAGGGCTTGCCGAAGGGTGGCGAATGCATGTCACCCTGAACGAGAGGGCAACTGGTGCGCCGCCGTGCGTAGCTGAGACCCTCGGCGAACAGGTCCATTCCCACGATCGAACCCTGCTCGCAGCTTTCCTCCAAGACACGCAGCACATTGCCGGTTCCACACCCTACCTCAAGCACTCGATACCCAGGCGCGAACCGACTTGCAGCCCGGGCAGCGAGGGCCGAGATGGCGCGGTTTCGGCCACGGAACCAGAAGTGCCGGTCCTCCACGGCATGCAGAGGGGCAAAGAAACCTGGATCAAAGCCGTCAGCGTCGGCTCGCTCTGCCGGAGGTCTGGTCGGTTGCACGCTAGACTCCGGAGGAACGGATGGCATCTACCACGCGCTCCTGGTCTTCTTCTCTCAAGTCGTTGTAGAAGGGCAGACGCAGCAGCCGGTCGCTGATGTCTTCGGTCACCGGGCAGTCCCCGGGTCTTCCGCCGAAGCGCTGGCCCATGTCTGACAGGTGCAGGGGAAGGTAGTGAAAGATCCCTAGAATTCCGCGTGCCCTCAGCTGCTCGATGAGTGCGTGGCGCTTCTCAAGTGAGGGAAGGAGCAGGTAGAACAGGTGATCCGGGTGCTCACAATCCGGCGGTACGATGGGGAGTCTCACATTCCGAGCTTGCCCCCAGTCTGCGAGACGATCGTAGTAGTACTTCCATATGCGCCGCCGTTTGGCTTGGATCAGCTCTCTGGCTTCCAACTGCGCGAATAGGAATGCGGCAAGAACGTCGGAGGGAAGGTAGCTGGATCCCAGGTCTTTCCAGCTGTACTTGTCCACCTGGCCGCGAAAGAAACGGCTTCGGTCGGTGCCCTTCTCCCGGATTATCTCTGCTCGCTCGACGTATCGCTGGTCGTTGATGAGGAGTGCCCCGCCTTCGCCACAGGTGAAGTTCTTGGTCTCGTGGAAGCTCTGGGTCGCCAAGCATCCAAGTGTTCCCAGGTACTTGCCTCTGTACTTCCCGAAGAGGCCGTGGGCGTTATCCTCGATGACCGCCACACCATGGCGAGAGGCGATCTTCATGATCGTATCCATTTCGCACCCAACGCCCGCGTAGTGCACCACTACGACCGCCCTGGTTCTTTCGGTGAGAAGCGATTCGAGTTGGTCATCGTCAAGGTTCAGCGTATCGGGACGAATGTCAGCGAACACGGGGCGGGCTCCATGCAACACGAATGCGTTCACCGTCGAAACGAACGTGAAGGAGGGGATGATCACCTCATCCCCTGGCTGAAGGCGTAGCAGAAGGGCAGCCATTTCGAGAGCATGAGTGCAGGATGTGGTGAGTAGCGCCTTGGGAACCCCGAGTTCACGTTCCAGATAGGCGTGGCACCTCTTCGTAAAGAGCCCATCGCCGGAGATCTGCCCGTTGGCAATTGCCTGGGCGATGTAGGCTTGCTCGTTCCCTGCGAAGCACGGTCGGTTGAAGGGGATGTGGTAGCCAGCTACCGTCTCAGAACCAGACTGTCTCGGTGCAAGTCCCGTCACCATTGTCATCTCTCCATCCTTGTTAGCAGCCGAGATTGTCGAACCACTTGTGGAAGGTGTAGTAGGATTGAACAGGTCTGAACCCGACTCGAACCCAGGCTTTCTGGGCCGACAGATTGGTGAGTTGAGTCGAAATTATCATCGTGCTTGCCCCTCTTGATAGGCACCATTTCATGGCGTGCACCATGAAGGAGACACAGACCCCTCTCCCTTGAGCTTCTGGAGCCACGGCAACCAGGACTCCCTCTCCCTCGGTGGGGCTGTTCATGCGAAGCGTCGTGAACCCCACAGGCTTGCCGTCGCAATCGGCCACCAGCACCTCGTCCGCTGCCTCTCCGGAGAGGCAGGAGCGCTGCGCCCAATCGGCGTAGGCTTCATCGCTCCTGTGGCGATCCAGACGACTGTCTGCATGGTAGTGTCCGAAGTAGCCCCGAAACGCGGACGCCGCGACTGCTCTGACTGCGTCTTCCTCGCCTGGCCTGAAAGTGCGGATCGGGATCCTTCCCTGATCAGGGGGGATCGGTGTCTTCAGGAGATCGCGTTCGTAGTACACCAGGGTATCCATCAGGAGAAAACCCTCTCGCTCCATGGCCTGGACTGCAGAGAGTTCGCTGGTGAGGCAGCGCGCGATGAGCAGTCGTGCCTCGTTGGATCGACAGAACTCCAAGATTGCAGGCAGGGCGTCAACGGTGACTTCGGCGGCCCTCACCGTACGTATGCCGAACTGCAGATGATCGATGGGCGAGAGTTGGCATTCGGCTTGTCGAGTGATCACAGTCCGAGTCCTCCTGATGGCAGGGGCGCCCAATCCGGTCTCGCACGATGCCGGCTGGGCGCCCCAGGGTTCGGTAGTGCATGCGCGCGAGGTACTCCCCGATAATCCCCAACGCAAAGAGCTGCGCTCCCGAGAAAATGGCGATGATTGAGGCAAGGAAGGGGAATCCAGGTACACTGCCCCCCTCCATCAGGTAGCGCCCAATCACGTAAACCAGGATTGTCATCCCGAAGAAGGTGAAGGCGAAGCCGATTAGGCTTGCCAACTGCAGGGGCCACGTGCTGAAGCCGGTCATCATGTTCAGGGCGTGGGTAGTCAGCTTGCGGAATGTGTAGTTTGAGGTTCCGACCATACGACGGTCATGCTGTACTGGAACGCTAGAGAACCGGGTGGTACCCCAGGTGAGGAGCACGTCCAAAGAGACGAACGAGCTGTCGTAGCCGGAAAAAGCCTCGCGGAGTTGCGTGCGGAAGGCTCGTAGGGCACTCACCTTGCGCGCCGTTTGGGCTCCCATCGCGCTCTTCAGGGCCAATTTGCTGATCTGGGACGCCAGGTCTCTCCACAGCCCATGTTGCTCCTGAACTGGGGTTCCATACACCACGTCATGTCCCTCTGACAGCCTCTCCAGCAGCTTGGGAATCTCGCCGGGGGGATGCTGAAGGTCGTCGTCCATGGTGACAATGACCTCATGGCGGGCATGCCGGATGCCGACGAGTAGGGCGTTGTGTTGGCCATAGTTGCGCATCAAGTTCACGCCCAACAAGCAGGGATACTTCTCAGCCAGATCTACTATCTGTTCCCAACTCCCGTCCCGACTGCCGTCGTTGACTAGGATGACCTCGTAGGGCAGCCTGCACCCATCCAGGACCACTGTGAGCCGTTCCAGCAGAGTGGCAAGTGTTGGAGCGCTGTTGTAGACGGGTATTACTACTGACAAGCTGTTGATGTCGTTCATACTCCTGGCCTGGATTGCATCGGGAGAGGTCGTTGGCTGCTGTCGTACTCGAGCCTGTAGATGCGCAGTTCGCCATAGGTCCAGGTGTCGACGTCCGCGACTGCTCGGGAATGCGAATCCAAGAAGCGCTGCAGTTCCGTCCTGGATACCAACAGTTGGAAGGACTCGTAGTTGTAGACCTCCGCGGGGCCATCGCCAATGTAGGCGCGCATCTGCCTATCGATGACGAGGTAGTCGGGTTGAAGGGCGAACAGAGCATCGGTCAGCGTGCTTCCTGGGAATTGGCGCTGGTAGAACACCAGCTGCTCCCAGGACAGATACCGGTGGTTCGGGAGTTCAAACCAGTATGTCTGCGAACCCATCACCGAGGAGTCCGGCGGAACGATCGCGGCGAGTTGCTTGGTGACGGCTCGATAGTCGTCCATCGGATTGTCTAGTGCTGAAGTCAAGCTCAACATGGCGGATGCCAGGACCAGCCCCAGACTAAGAGCGGTCCGCAAACGGGACCATAGGGAGACATGCCACAGCCTACAGGCCCAGGAGACGAGAAAGACGGCCAGGACGAGGTCAAGCATCGGCGAAACCAGGATCAGATAGTAGTCATTCTTCGCCCGGACCAATAGCGAAAACGCCAGGAAGTGCGATGCGGCCAGTACAAGCAGCGTCTTGTCAGACTTGGATGCCCTTAGCCAGACGGCGACGAGCGCCATCACAGCTACCGGTATGGCAAAAGTGAGAGACCTGGACAGCAGTTCGGCCGCATCCGCGATAGAGCGCACCCAGTGAACTGGATCGGGGACGAGTATCGGTGGTACGCGGGTAGGGCCAAAGAATATGGAGGTTAGCGACAGGTAGGTCTGCGGGTAGGGCAGGATGTGCATCGCTACGTAAAAGGCAAGCCCGACACAGATGCCGGCGGCGAAGCCCCAGAAGCCCTTGGCCAGCAGGATCAACCGTCCATGGTCGAGGCAATGCAGCGCCACCAAAGTCACCCCAAAGATCGCGCCGTTGGGGTGGATTTCGAAGGCTAGACCGATGGCTAGGCCGGAGAGGCCACTCACAACCGGGCTATGGGCGCCTCGATTTGAAACGTGCAGGGCGATGGCGCCAAACCCGAGGGATGCTGCCATGATGTCGTGTCTGGCAAGGTGGGAAGCTGACATGAATGCCGGCGATGCCGCCACCAGCAGCATCGCCATCACCCCAACCCATCTGTCGTAAAGGCGAGCTGCGATCTGGTAGATGGATATCAGGAGAACGAGCCCGAATACCAGCGACACCAGCCGCACTGAGGAGATGCTCAGTCCCAGAAGTTGGATGCCCAATCCCTGAAACAGGGTTGGGAGCCACGGAAAGAAGGTCCAATGCCCTTCATAGCTGTCGATGACGCCCGCATCCAACACTCCGAAAGTCCGTCCGCTGTGGATGAACCCCCAGGCCCTGGCCGCATTCCAGCCTTCGTCGACAAAGGGAGCGGGGGTGTTTGTCAGCGACAGGATGTGGACAACCGCTGCAAGGGCCAGGAAAGCCGGCGGTGCCGTGCTGCCGGCCATGCGACGGGCGAACAACGATTGAGGCCCTGGACCCTCGGACGGCCGGGAGAGCGATTGATCGGGCAACTCGGCAGGCGCTTGCCGCACTGCGGCGTTGACTCGGAAAGCCTTCATTACAACACTCGGGCGGTGCCTGCACCCAATCTCCGAAGGCGACGCCGATTCTCGGCGCAGTGGCGCCGCGCAGTAGATGCTCGCAGTTCGGCGGGAGAACAGTGCACGATTGTCGAGAGACGTTACTATGGACATGCCACACTCGCCATAGTACTTCTTGGTCACCCTAGCACAGATGGCGAAGCTTCTCGTCCTTCTCTAACTGTTCCACTATGGTCTTGACGTCCTTTGCCCTCTCCCTCTTGGAGACCAGCAGGACGTCGCCCGTGTCCACGATGATCAGGTCCTCCACGCCGATGGTGACTATCGGCTTCTCAGTCGCGAACACGAGGCAGTTCTCGGTGTCCAGCCCCAGGTGGGTGCCGCGAACCAGGTTGGTGCCCTGATTGGGCTGGGAGACCTCCATCAGTTCCGACCAACTGCCGACGTCGTACCAGTTCAGTTCGGTGGGCACCACCGCAACCTTGGGCGCCCTCTCCATGATCCCGTAGTCGATGGTCTCCTTCTCCATGCGCGGATAGATTTCCGCGATTGCCTTTGCCTCGTCTGGTGTGCCCAGGTGAGGCTTGATCTCCATCAGCTGTCTGTAGAGGGAAGGCATCAACTGCTCGAAGAGCTGCATGATCAAGGATACTCGCCAGACGAAGATGCCGCTGTTCCAGAAGTAGTTGCCGTTGCGCAAAAACTCCTTGGCCTTCTCTTCGTTGGGCTTCTCGACGAAACGGGCCGCGACGTGGACTGGGACGTCTCCCAACCCCTGCAGCCTGCCGGCCATCTCAATGTAGCCGTACGTGGTGGCGGGGTTGGTGGGCTTCACTCCGAGCGTCAGTACGTAGTCACTCGAGGAGGCCACCGTCTCGGCGACACGGAGGGCTCTCAACAACTCTTCCGGATTGGTGATCACCGCATCGGAGTGGAGCGACGCCATCACGGCGTCGGGCGCGGTGTGCTGGATGATCAGACTGGCAAGGGCAAGCGCGGGCGCTGTGCCTCGACGCGTTGGCTCGATGACGAAGTTGCGCTCTGGAATCCCAGGAAGCTGCGCCCTGATGTCGTCGGAGTGGGATCGCTCGGTGACTATGAAGACCCTATCTGAGCTCACCAGCGGCTCGATCCGTTGCACGGTTTCCTGTATTAGGCTCCGATCCGAAACCAGGGCCAGCAACTGCTTGGGTCGCTTGCTTCGGCTTAATGGCCAGAGGCGAGTCCCGCTCCCTCCGGCAAGAACAGCAACATGCATGGCACACTCTCCCACGGTAATGGCCGAACGGCGGCTGACTTGCAGAGGCTAAGGATACCAGAGATGGCGACACAGGCGAAAGACGACTGATGGGCGGGTTTGCCGTCCCCGGGTTCCATGGTAGACTGGAGGCATGGAAGAGGACTACGACGTCATTGTGGTGGGGGGAGGCCACGCGGGGTGCGAGGCGGCGCTCGCGGCCGCCCGAATGGGTAGCCGAACCCTCCTGCTGACCATGAATCTGGACACCATCGGATTGATGCCCTGCAACCCCTCCATTGGAGGGCCGGCCAAGGGTAACCTGGTGAGGGAGATCGATGCCCTGGGCGGGGAGATGGCCAGGGCCATCGACGATACCTTCATCCATATTCGGACCCTTAACACCGGCAAGGGTCCCGCGGTCCAGGCCCTCCGCGCACAGGCCGACAAGGCGGCCTACAGCCTGAGGATGAAGATGGCTCTTGAGTGCCAGGCCGGCCTACAGCTGAAGCAAGCCATGGTCGATGGCCTTCTAATGGAAGACATCAGCCAGAGGCCATCAGCACTCAGCACACAGCGCGGGCGAGTGCGTGGGGTTGTCACCAGCCTGGGACGGCAGTACAGGGCGAAGGCGGTAGTCCTCACCACGGGTACTTCCTTGCGAGGAAGGGTGATCGTGGGAGATCAAGCGTACTCCGCCGGCCGTTCTGGAGAGCAGGCGGCGATGGTGCTGCCGGACGGATTGCGGGCCCTGGGACTGGAGTTGGGGAGGCTGAAGACAGGAACGCCACCGAGGGTGGATGCTCGGACCGTCGACTACTCACGTACAGAGTTGATACCAGGGAGCCTCAAGCCTCTGCACTTCAGCTTCTGGCCCCGCGATGGGGTGGACTGCCAGCCATTTCCTCGGCCCAACCCTGCATACCCCCAGGGCGCTCCATCGCCTTGGCGCCCGCAGCTTCCCTGCTTCTTGGCCTACACCAACGAACGGACTCATGAGGCGATTCGAGCCAACCTCCACAGGGCTCCCCTCTTCAACGGGCTAATAGAGGGTACGGGCCCGCGCTACTGCCCTTCCATCGAAGACAAGATCGTGCGCTTCCCCAACAAAGAGCGGCACCAGCTGTTTCTGGAGCCGGAGGGGTGGGAGACTGGAGAAGTGTATGTCCAAGGGGCAAACACCAGCCTGCCCGAGGATGTACAGGAGGAATTGCTGCGGAGCATCCCTGCGCTGGCTCGAGCCGAAATCGTGCGGGTGGGATATGCCATAGAATACGACTATGTGTCGCCCGGCCAGATCACCGCGTGGTTGGAGACTAAGCGGGTGTCCGGCCTGTTCCTTGCCGGGCAGATCAACGGCACCTCGGGCTATGAGGAGGCCGCGGCGCAGGGATTGCTGGCCGGCATCAACGCTGCCCTGGCACTCCGGGGGCAGCCACCGCTCATACTGGAGCGGTCGCAAGCCTACATCGGGGTGATGCTGGATGACCTGGTCACAAGGGAGATCCTGGAGCCCTACCGCCTTCTCACATCCAGGGCCGAGCACCGTCTCCTCCTTCGCCAGGACAACGCTGACGAAAGGCTTGCCTCGATAGGGTATCGATTGGGACTGGTCAGCGAGGAGTTGTACCGGCAGACCCTGCACAAGTACGAAAGGGCGGCCAGGGAGGAGGATCGGCTGAAGGGGTTGTGGCTCAACCCTTCCATCGAGTTCAACCGGCGCCTCAGCGAGATGGGCGTGGAGCCGCTGTCGAAGAGCATGACCGCTAGTTCTCTCCTGTGCCGCCAGGAGATGGACTACCGCACCCTCCTCGGTCTGATCGGCGAGGGCTGCGAGACTGGGGCCGACGGCGAGCAGGTCGAGACGCGAATACGGTATCAGGCCTACATCCGAAAGCAGGAGGTCCAGGTGGATCGGGCGCGCCGGCTGGAGCGGCTTGCGATCCCAAACGACCTGGACTACGACCTGGTGACAGGGCTGCGAAACGAGGCTCGGGAGAAGCTGTCGCGTTTCAGACCCGCGACAGTGGGTATGGCCTCCCGCATCAATGGGGTGACCCCGGCCGACGTGGCGGTGCTGTGCATAGCGCTGGAAAAGAGGCGCAGACTGGGAGTCGACGGAAACGGCACGCCAGGGTCTTCGACGGGTGTTGAACATCACCCTCACTCTCACCCTAACCCTCTTCCAAAACGGGACGCGACCGACGGACTCACACTCCCTCTGGGCCAGCGTGAATGTGCCAGAGAGCGCGTTCACGGAGGTGAGGGGTCGTAGTGGGGCTACGGGCTTTCTCGAAGCTCGCCAACAGGCTGCGGCCGCCCGCGGTGTCCCCAGTCGATCGCCACGAAGCGCTACCCCTCCTTCTGGTGGTGGCTCTTGCCTTCGCCGTCCGAATCCTGCTGTTGGACCAGGTGCCGACGAACGTCATGCCCGACGAGGCCGACAACATGTCGGACGTTCACCACATCCTGTCCGGCACCGGACCTGACCTGATCGGCCTGGATTGGACGCAGCTGCCTGCCTTCAGCGTGTACCTGATGGCCTTCTTTGTGAAGCTGTGCGGCCTGACGGTGGTGGGCATGAGGATGGCGGCTGTGGTCACCAGTAGCCTTGCCCTGTTCCCCTTCTACCTGTTGGCGCGACGAGCGGTGCAGCCGATGCCTGCCCTTCTCTCGACGCTGCTCCTGTCAACCTCGCTCTGGTACCTGAACTTCTCGAGGACTGCCTGGGCCAACGTGTATGTTGTGCCATTTGCGCTGCTGTCGGCATATCTCCTACTGGAGGCCCTGGATCGCCAGAAATGGCACACGTACCTGCTGGCGGGGGTGGCTATCGGCCTGACCCTCTACGGGTATTACGCCGGCAGAGCGATTGTGGCTGCTCTGCTGCTGTTCCTACCCGCCGGCCTGCTGCTTCGAAGGGACCGGTGGCGGAGCACTCTGGCCGGCGCCCTCCTGATGATAGTGGTGGCCGGCGGCCTTTTCCTCCCCCAGTTTCAGCTGTTCCAGCGAGACTGGGAGTACACCAACCGACGGGTGGAATCTGTCTCCATCTTTCACCAAAAGCAGCCCTATTTCGGTGAGCGAGACCCAGTCAGGCTGCTGGGGCTGCAAACGGAGCGGACCATTCGGGGCTTTGTGCTGCTGGAGGCGGACAAGTTCCAGACTCCACGCTACACGCCGCCAGGCAGCCCTCCACTGGACTACGCCACTGGCGCCCTGTACGTCGCCGGGCTGCTGGCTGGACTGCTGATGCTCCGGCGGACGGCGCTCTGGTACCTCCTGCTGTTCGTGCCTCTCCTTGCTACCCAGATACTTAGCATCGGCACCCCTGACACGGGGCGAGCCATCGTGGTGGTTCCGGCCATCTATCTCTTCGCGGGAGTGACCCTGAACCTCCTGTGGCGCTTCACTACGGCCAAGGGGGTTGCCCCCTTGCTGGTTTCCCTGGTCATGGCGATATGCGCCTTCAACCTTTGGTGGTATTTCGATTGGGCTGTCCAGCCTGCGACGGCGGCCGCGCGACAGCCTGCGGTTGAGTACTCCGAGTTCGACCGCTGGCAGCAGGCGCAGTTGGAACGGGCTCGGCGAGGGGAGCCAGGCTTCACCGTTACCGAGTGGCATGGCATGCGCTAAGTGGTCCATCCACCAAATCCCTGGCAGCTACGCTATGGACGTGAGCCCGACGGTTTCAACCTCGGGCTCTCTCCCTCGGAAAGCGACGTGGACTCGCTGGATGCACCAGTTGATCAAGCCCAAGCGCTAATGCCCCTGTCTTCTCTGTGCCTCTTGCTTCTCCTTCATTATTCGTCCAGGACTGTTTCCTGTACAGCCACGCCAGAATCGCATCGCGACAACACACGCTGCCTAAAAATGGCATGCATTCTGCACTATCCGCGGCCGTGAGACGCAGCGACGCGAGACGGGGTCGACCGTTCGAGGTAGACATCGCCGGAGTAGTGCCCGAGGCTACGGTAGCTTCTGACTCCCAGCCGGCTGCCTGCAGTGCCAGCAGGTCACACGGAGGGCCTACAGACCAATAGGATAGCTCAATCTATACGCGCCGATGCAGAAGAGGGCTAGCTTGTATCGACTCCACAGGTGGGAGTGAGCGTGGCCCGTTTTTGTTACTGGGAGCGTGTAGATAGACAAGGAGTGCCTGGCGGATGGGTTCAGTGAATGGGCCCGCCCTGCAGGGTCCTGAAGGGGATCGAAGACGGCGATCTGCAGGTAGCCGACGGCAGAGGAGGCATGACGGCATGAATCTCATCGAGCGACTAGAGCAGTTTCGGGCAGAAGAAGAGAGTCTGAAGTGGCAAGGGACCTTCGCTGACTATTGGAAGCTAGTCCAGAAGAACCCCGGATTGGCTCAGCTCGCCCACGCCAGGATTTACGACATGATAATGAGCGCCGGAGTGGGTCAGGGCGAGAAGGGTGAGAAGCAGTACCAGTTCTTCGACAGGGAGATATTCGGTCTCGAAAAGACCCTCGATCAGCTGGTGGAGTACTTCAACTCCGCCGCCAAACGGCTGGAGGTCCGCAAGAGGATCTTGCTGCTGATGGGCCCGGTTGGTGGTGGCAAGTCCACCATCGTCTCGCTACTCAAGAGGGGCTTGGAGGAGTACACCAAGTCGGATGTGGGGGCGGTGTACGCTATCAAGGGCTGCCCAATGCACGAGGAGCCGTTGCACCTGATCCCCGAGTCGCTGAGACCCGACATTCATCGGGAGTATGGCATATACATCGAGGGCGAACTCTGCCCTCACTGTCAGATGGTGCTCAGGGAGCAGCACGGGGGGCGATCCGAGGACATGCCAGTAGAGCGGATCGCCTTCACGGAGAAGCAGCGCGTTGGTATCGGCACCTTCTCTCCCAGCGATCCGAAGAGCCAGGACATCAGCGAGTTAACCGGCTCGATCGACCTGTCCACCATAGGCGAGTATGGAAGCGAGAGCGACCCGCGGGCCTATCGCTTCGACGGCGAGCTGAACATAGCTAATAGGGGCCTGATGGAATTCATCGAGATGCTCAAGTGCGATGAGAAGTTCCTGTATGGGCTCCTAACCCTGTCCCAGGAACAGTCCATCAAGACCGGCCGCTTCGCCATGATCTATGCAGACGAAGTGGTGATGAGCCACACCAACGAGAACGAGTACAACGCCTTCGTGGCTAACCGAAAAGCGGAGGCGCTCCAGGACAGGATCATTCTCATCAAGGTGCCGTACAACCTGAGGCTCTCTGATGAGATCAGGATTTACGAGAAGCTTATCGGCCAGAGCGGCCTGAAGAACGTGCACATCGCGCCCCACACCCTCAAGATCGCCAGTATGTTCGCCATCCTGTCGCGATTGGAGACATCCAAGAAGGCCGGCATGAGCTTGATGAAGAAGCTCAAGCTGTACGATGGGGAGGACACCGAGGACTTCTCTCAGAAGGATGTCAGGGAGCTGCAGGAGGAGGCGTTGCGTGAGGGGATGGATGGCATCTCGCCGCGCTACGTGATCAACCGCCTGTCCAGCGCCCTGGTGCAACATGGAACCAAGTGCATCAGCCCCATCGATGCCCTGAGGGCTCTCAAGGATGGCTTCGAGCAGCATACTTCGCTGAAACGTGAGGAGAAGGAGAAGTTCCTGAACCTCATTTCGGAGACTCGGAGAGAGTACGACGAAATGGCCAAGAAGGAAGTCCAGAAGGCATTCGTCTACTCCTTCGAAGAGAGCGCCAAGACCCTGTTCAACAACTACCTGGACAACGTCGAGGCTTTCGCCAACAGGGCGAAGCTCCGCGATCCAATAACTGAAGAGGAAGTGGAGCCAGACGAGAAGCTGATGCGCAGCGTTGAGGAGCAGATCGGAGTCACTGAGAACGCCAAGAAGGCGTTTCGCGAGGAGATCCTGATCCGCATCAGCGCCGTGGCTCGTCGAGGCCAGCGGCTGGACTACCGCAATCACGAGCGTTTGAAAGAGGCAATAGAGAAGAAGCTGTTTGCCGACCTGAGGGACGTGGTGAAGATCACCACCTCCACCAGGACGCCTGATTCTGAGCAGTTGAAACGGATCAACGATGTGGTGGACACGCTTGTGCAGGAGCATGGCTACTGCCACGTATGTGCCAACGAACTGCTCACCTACGTGGGCACCTTACTCAACCGCTGATGAGGGCTGGCTGCTGAGGACCGAGGACTGACAGCTTTCGACTGCTGGGAACCGCGAGCGGTCCTCAGCGGCAAGAAGTCTTGGCTCTAGCTCTCCCCAAAGGGGGGAACAAATGACGAAGTGGGCAATATCTCTTTCGAGACACGACTGGTCGCTGCACCGCAAGGCGCCGGCCGACCAGGCAAGGCATAATGAGAAGGTCAAAGAGGCGATAAGGGGCAACCTGGCCGACATCGTTGCCGAGGAGGCGATCGTCACTTCGGAGGGCGACAAGGCCATCAAGGTGCCCATCCGTTCGTTGGAACTACCGCATTTCCGGTTCGACCCCAACAGGAAAGACAATGTGGGCCAGGGGAACGGGGACTCTCAGATTGGGGACGTTCTGAACGAGTCCGGCCAGGAGGGTCCGGGCAAGGGCAAGGGCGCCGGCGACCAGCCCGGCTTCGATTACTTCGAGGCCGAGATCACCATAGATGAACTGGCGGATCTGATCTTCGAGGACCTGGAGCTGCCAAACCTGGAGCAGAAGCAGGCCCAGCAGTTGGAGAGCAAGGTTACCCGCTTCAACGACATCCGCAAGTCCGGCCCCATGGCCACCATGGACAAGAAGCGGACGGTGCTGGAGAACATCCGGCGTAATGCCAAGGACGGTCACCCGACCTTTGGCGGCTTGAAGAACGACGATCTGCGATTCAAGACGTGGACCGAGGATATCAGGTTCGACACCAATGCGGTCATCATCGCAATGCGGGACGTATCGGGCTCCATGGGCGAGTTCGAGAAGTACATCAGTCGGAGCTTCTACTTCTGGATGGTGAAGTTCCTACGAAAGAAGTACAACCAGGTGGAGATCGTCTTCATCACCCACCACACTGAGGCCAAGGTGGTGGATGAGGACACGTTCTTTACCCTGGGCGAGAGCGGCGGTACCAAGGTTTCCTCGGCCTACAGGCTGGCCCTGGACGTCATAAAGGAGCGTTACAACCCGAGCCAGTGGAACATCTTCCCGTTCCACTTCTCCGACGGTGACAACTGGGGGGAGACGGACAATCGCCTCTGCCTGGATCTGGTGGGCGAGATGCTCAGACAGTGCAACGTGTTCGGCTATGGTGAGATCAGGCAGGGGGGATACGGCTCCCTGAGCACTCTGATGTCGGCATTTCAGAACATCCAGGATCCCAAGTTCATCGGCGTGACCATCGAGGAGAAGGCCGGCGTCCTTCCAGCGCTGCAGAAGTTCTTCAGCAAGCAGACTGGAGAGGAAACGTGAACGACAGCCCGCTGATGACCCCCAAGGAGATGACGGATCTGGAGGAGACGATCGAGAGGATATGGCATATCGCCCACCGCCTCGGTCTCGACCCCTTCCCAACTCATTTCGAAATCGTCCCAGCGGCCATCATGTACGAGTTCGGGGCCTACGGAATCCCGGGCCGCTTTTCCCACTGGACGCACGGCAAGGCGTACCAGCGGATGAAGATGATGTACGACTATGGCCTCAGCAAGATCTACGAGTTAGTAATCAACACCGATCCGTGCTATGCCTTCCTCCTCGAGGGCAATAGCAAGATCCAGAACAAGCTCGTGGCGGCCCATGTGCTCGCTCACAGCGACTTCTTCAAACACAATGTGCACTTCCGGCACACCAATCGCCAGATGGTGGAGGGCGCTAGCGTTAACGCTGAGCGCCTTCGGAACTACGAGTTCCATCATGGCCGCCTGGAGGTGGAGAAGTTCCTGGATCGGGTGCTCTGCATAGAGGAGCATGTGGATCCCAATCTATCGCTGAGGCCAAAGGCGTCTCTGGTGGTGGGCGAGGACGGAGAGGGGCCGTCCGCCAGGGAAACCCCCTATGATGACCTCTTTCACCTGGACCCAATCGAGCAGGCAGAGGTCCAGGAGGAGCATCCCAGGAGGAGGTTCCCTGCCGAGCCTGAGAAGGACATCCTACTCTTCATCGCGGAGCATGCCGCTGACTTGGAGAACTGGCAACGCGACATAATCTATATCGTAAGAAATGAGCAGCTTTACTTCGTCCCTCAGATGATAACGAAGATAATGAACGAGGGCTGGGCCAGCTATTGGCATCGGGAGATCATGCGAGAGCTGGACCTCTCCACGGACGAGTACATCCAGTTCTCCAACCTGAACGCCAGCGTGCTTGCCCCCACTCCGCGCCAGGTGAATCCCTACTATGTAGGGGTAAAGATATTCGAGTCCATCAAGAATCGGTGGGACAACCCTACCGAAGAAGAGCGGAGAGACTTCGAGCGTAAGGGCGGCGAGGGGCTCGCGAAGATGTTCGAGGTGCGAGAGTTGGATAGCGACGTCTCCTTCCTTCGGAATTACCTGACGAAGGAGTTGATCGACGAGCTAGACCTGTACGTGTACAAGCGGGAGGGTGACCAGTGGGTTGTCGCTGAGAAGGACTGGACGAAGATCCGCGACAATTTGGTTGCCAGTATGACCAACTTCGGTGTCCCCTATATCGTGGTCGAGGATGGCGACTATGGTCGGAACCGCGAGATGTACTTGAGGCACAGCTTCGAGGGGCAGGAGCTAGACATCAAGTACGCCGAGAGGACGATGCAAGCCATCTTTGATCTGTGGGGGCGGCCGGTTCACCTGGAGACAGTGCTTGACGACCGCAGACTGCTCTTGACATACGACGGCCAGAAGCACGTCCAAACCTACCTGTAAATCCCAGGGCAGCGAGGCCAAGCCATTGGCCGCCTCACTGCCCTTCTTCGATTCCCCGGAGATGCTTCTGTACCTGCGCTGCCAGGAATGCGGCGATTTCCGACACCTCAAAAGGCCAGACGAAGCGGATATTGATGCCCGGATGCCGCTCTTGAGCCGCTTGGACCGATCGCGGGATATCAACCTCGGAATGCCCCCCGCCCCGGGTCATCATGGGCGTGACCACGACGATGCGGTCTGGGTGCTCCCGGGCTGCCTCGTCGAGGGCTTGATCCAGGGTGGGGCCACAGAACTCATTGAAGCCTACGACCACCTCGTCGGCGGTCGCCAGCCGAAGCTGCTCGGCAAGCCTGAAGGCGGCAGCATGGTATGGATCGTTCGCTTCCGTGCGCGGCCATGCGCGCATCATGGTCTCTAGCTCGCGGTGGCGGTCTTGCAGCGCGGCATGGTCTTGACCGCCGGAGTGCCCCAGTTGGTGGCTGAGTCCGAAGAACTCGCCCAACTCCCGTCTGGGGAAATCCTTGGGAGGGGCGCCGTGCATCGCGAGCACTATCGTCGTCTTCAAGGATCCTTCCTCTTTGTGGCTATTCGCGGATCGATTCTGTGGCGGGCTGGTTGACCAGCGGCCCCTCGACTGCCTCCGCCTCATGAGTGTGCACCACCCGGTCTCACCCGTCAAGGGCTTGCAGCCCGCGGGCTTCCAGAGGTCCGCACACTATCCGGGACCAAAGCCACTAAGGACGTACGCTCTTTGGTCGATAGTCGTAGTAAAGGGCTCCTTGGTTGTCGTTGCGGTAGCGACATCCTGTTGGGTGCATATGGTTGGCTCGGTTCAGTGTTGGGATTGGCCTATTGCCGCGGGTAGCAGCTCTGGCTGCACCGGGAGGAAGCGGTGGGACGGGCTCCAGGGGTCAAGGGGATCATTCTCGTTGAAGAGAGGCTGTCGATAGCGGAACTGCTCAAAATCGTGTTGGCGAGCAGGGGCCACAGGTTGGAGGTCGTGGGCACCGCTGCCGAAACCCTGCATGCATTCGGTGAAGGGAGCCACTCGCTGGTACTGATCGACCTGGATGCCGATGGCATGAGCATGGCCACCATGCGGCGAATCGTCGATGCTGCCCATTCCCAGCGGATGGCTGTGGTCTTGATGAGCACTGATTATGACACGAGGCCGCTGATGCGAGAATGGGGGGTTGCGGCATGGCTGCCCATGCCCTTCGATGTGGACAAGCTGTTGCAGACCGTCGATGATCTAGTTGACTGAAGCCGCAATCGGCGCTACTTGAGAACGGGATCATGAGCGAGCAAGGAGAAGGCAATGACGGCGCCNNGGCGCCGTCATTGCCTTCTCCTTGCAAGTCGCTGAAGCCTATTCCTGCTCGCCGGTTGACGGAGACTGCTCCTCCTGAGGCTGCGCTGGTCTTCGCGGCGCGGGGGGCCTCGGCGGACGCGGGGCAGCTCCTTGCTCCGATGTGGATCCCTGAGGACCGGCAGGTCGAGGGGGTGCCGTCCTGGGGCGCCTTGGCGCGGGCGGGCGGCTGGGTGGTGGTGCGGACGGACGCTCGACCTCCAAGGGGCGAGGTCTCGAAACGGGAGACAGGGTGGAAGCGACCTTCGTCGCCTTCCGCTTCTCCTCCAACTTGTGCGCTCTGACGCGATGCTTCTGCATCGCCACCCTCTTCCGTTTGTTCAACTGTCTTCCTCCCTGGTGACATCCCTCTCCTGGCCCATGGACTCAATGAAGAGGGGCATGGAGGGATGATCCGATCTGTTCGGCTGCAGCCCTTCCGTTTCGACACCATTGTACAACCGTGGGGAGTGCTGAGTCCACCGTACGATTCCAGCCTTGCTTCCTCGCCGGCATTCGGGTTGACACACGCCCGTGATTACCGTACAACTTAGCGCGCCGAACCGAGGGAGGTTCGGAGTCTATGTCGTTAAAGGAGATGTCCGCAATGAAGCTTTCGAGGGTGCCTATCCTGACTATTGGAGTGCTCCTCCTGCTGGTGGCCGGTTGTTCCAGTCCGGCGCCGTCCACGACGGGAACGCCGTCCGGAGCTTCCCAGGGCCAGGCTGCTGCACCAGCGGCCACCTCGGCTGCTCCCACCAACCAACCCACGACTGGAGCATCGGCAGCGACCCCCGCGGCCGCCGCCACTGCTTCCAAGGCCTCTGCCAGTTCCGCCGTACCCGCTGCTGGGGAAGTCGCCAGAATGAAGAGCCCGGAATCGGGTATACAGGTTTTCCTGTGGGGAAACGTGGATATCGGCAGGGATCTGAAGCTGGCTAAGGACGCCGGCTTCACCTGGGTCAAGCAGATGTTCCAGTGGAACTATATTGAGCGGGACGGCAAGGGCAAGTTCCTCTGGAACGAGCCTGACCGCCTGGTAAAGGCGATTAACAACTACGGGCTCAAGGTCGTTGCCAGGATCGACTACCAGCCCCAGTGGGCACGCAAAGATGGTGCTCACAACGGGCCGCCGGACAACTATGAGGACTTTGGGGACTACGTCTATGCCCTGGTAAGCCGGTACAAGACTGGGTCGCCTCAGGGGACTATCCACGCCTACGAGATCTGGAACGAGCCCAACCTGGCAAGGGAGTGGGGTAACAAGCCGCCCAACGCTTCGGAGTACACGCAGCTGCTGAAGACGGCCTATCTCGCGGCGAAGAAGGCGGACCCGAAGGCAGTGATCGTCAGCGCGGGCCTCACCCCCACCGGCACGACGTCACCAGAAGCTCGCCCTGATGACGTTTTCCTGGAGGAGATGTACAAGGCTGGTGCCAAGGACTACTTCGACGTCTTGGGCGCGCACGCTGCTGGCTTCAAGGCTCCACCTGAGACGAGCCTCGATGAGATCGCGGCGCGGAAGGAGTTGGGCGGACAGCGCTTCTTCGGGTTCCGCCGGGTCGAGGACCTTCGGAGCATCATGGTGAAGAATGGAGACGAGCGCAAGCAGGTGATGGTGCTGGAGATGGGCTGGACCACAGACAATCGCCAGGGTTCACCCTATGCATGGCATGCGGTGACCGAGAAGGAGAAGGGCGAATACATAGTTCGGGCCTTCCAGTATGCTCAGAAGAGTTGGGCCCCCTGGATCGGGGCCATGAGCGCGATCTATCTCTGCGATCCGGGCTGGACAGCTAAGGATGAGCAGTACTACTGGGCCCTGACCGATCCCGATGGGAAGCCCAGGGTCTCCTACGACCTCATCAAGGGCAACCTGCCCAAGTAACGGCACCCGGAAAGGCCGCACTCCCTCTCCCACCGCGGTGGGAGAGGGTCGGGGTGAGGGCTGACTTGGGAGGCAACCAGACTGGCCCCTCACCCTAACCTTCTCCCGCGGGGAGAGGGGACCAGTTGCCTCACTCCCTAATCCTGCCCATCCTCTGTATCCCGTATCCCCGCCTTCTCGCGTCCCCATCCCCCAGCGTCCCACCCGTCGGCTCCTTGCCTGGGGGACGGGTGGATGCTATCATCATTCTACTCTGGCTATGTTGGGACTCGATGGAGGGACACAGTGACAGAGCAGGCGTCTGGGGCATGGATTCTGGTGGTGGATGATGATGATGCTATCCGCCAGATGGTTGGGGCTGTTCTCACAGAGGAAGGCTACAACGTCGAGATGGCTTCGAATGGCGAGGAAGCCCTGAGGGTGGTTCGTCAGAAACCGATCGATCTCGTGGTACTGGATATCCTCATGCCCGTCATGGACGGGTGGGAGGTCGCAAGCAGGATGCTGTGCGAGGACAATACCAAGAGCATCCCCATCGTTTTCCTGACCGCATTGAGTAGCTATACCGATCAGTTGAAGGGCTGGCGGATGGGCTGTTTCGACTACATCACGAAGCCCTTCGATATTGGTCTGTTTCTCATCCGCGTTCGCGCCGCCATCGAGAAGTCCAGCCAGATGCGCGCCGCCACGAAGAAGGAGGTGGAGGCTCTGGTCGAGCAGAAGATCGAGCAGCTGCTCCATCTGATGAGTGAGACTCTGGAACGGGATTTCGGCTTGCGGCGGATGGGCGTAGTGGACGTCATGGACGACTACGCCATGAGGGAGGAGAAGCAGTAAGCGAGGCTTCCCGTGAGTGGGATGCGTCTCTTCGGCAACTTCCTCCTGCTGGTCGGGGCGACGAGCCTATTGGTCGCGGCGCTTGCCTTCGCCGTGGACCGGCACGGACAAGACAGGATCCTGCCTCGGCCCGTGGCCCTGGAGAAGGATGCTGGGTCGCCGGCAACTACCCCAACCCCCCAGAGGGATGCTTTGGTGTCCGGGGCCTTGGAGGCGACGGCCGAGCCGAGCAGGACGGCTGTGCCGTCCGAGACATCTACCCCGGTTGCGACCAGAGAGCCAACCACCACTCCAACGCCCACTCCCACCCTGGCGAATCCTGGCGTCCCTATTCGCATGGCTATCCCAAGCCTCGGTGTGGACTCGCAGGTCAAAGAGGCAGGGACGTACTGGGAGCAGGGACAGCTTGTGTGGGAGACCCTGCCCTTCGTGGTGGCTCACTATCGGGCGACTGCTAAGGCAGGAGAGGTCGGCAATGCCGTCTTCTCGGGCCATGTCACGAGTCACAATGCGGGAAACGTCTTTCAGGACCTGTACCAAATAGAGCTGGGAGACCGGGTGCGGGTCTTCACCGATGCCGCGGAGTTTGTCTACGAGGTGAGCGAGGTTCGTCTGGTGCTGCCCACAGAGACCAGTGTGATGGAACCAACGTCGGATGAGAGGATCACACTGATAACCTGCGCCGGGGAGTGGAATCCGTCGAAGCGTGAGTATTCCCATCGACTGATAGTGACAGCGAAGTTGAAGAGATAAGGGGGATGAGCCGCCTGTGAGAAGCGACGAAGTCAAGAAAGGCCCGGCCCGGGCCGCGCACCGATCCCTGTTCTATGCAATGGGGTACACGCCCGAGGAACTGGAGCGCCCGCTGATCGGAGTGGTCAACTCCCAGAACGAGATCGTCCCGGGACACTTCCACCTCGATTCCATAGCCAGGGCTGTCAAGGACGGGATTCGCTCCGCCGGGGGCACGCCGGTGGAATTCTCCACCATTGCCGCCGACGATGGCATCGCCATGGGCCATGTGGGTATGAAGTACGTCCTGGCAACTCGGGAGTTGATCGCCGACTCCATCGAGGCTATGGCCATGGCGCACCAGTTCGACGCCCTGGTGCTGATCACCAACTGCGATAAGATCACCCCCGCCATGCTGATGGCCGCCGCCAGGGTGAATATCCCTGCCGTCGTCGTCAGCGGTGGGCCGATGCTCCCGGGCGTCGTAAAGGGGGAGAAGTCCGATGTGGCCAAGATCTTCGAGGTCACGGGTCGCTTCCTCGCCGGCAAGGCCAGCGAGGCGGACATGGCAGGGCTGGAGGAGTCGGGCTGCTCTGGCTGCGGCTCCTGCGCGGGTATGTTCACGGCCAACACCATGAATTGCATGGCCGAGGCGTTGGGGATGGCCCTTCCAGGCAACGGGACAATTCCTGCCGTCTACGCCGCACGACTGCGGCTGGCCAAGCGCGCTGGCGCTCGCATCATGGAGTTGCTTGAGAGAGACATCAAGCCCCGAGATATCATGACCCGACAGGCATTCGAGAATGCTGTGGTGGTGGATATGGCGCTGGGCGGCTCCACCAACACCGTGCTGCACCTCCCCGCGATCGCCTACGAGGCCGGTGTTGATCTCGAGTTGAAGACTTTTGACACCATCAGCCGGAAGACCCCGTACATCTGCTCCATGAGTCCTGGTGGGAAGAACTTCCTGGTGGACCTGGACGAGGCCGGCGGTATCCAGGCCGTCATGAAGGAGTTGGACCGAAAGGGGCTGATCCACAAGGGGCTTCCCACAGTCACCGGAAAGACCGTGGAAGAGAACCTGGAGCAGGCGGCCGTACAGAACCGCGAGGTCATCCGTCCTGTGGAGAACCCCCACCGGAGCGAGGGCGGCATCGCCATCCTGTTTGGCAATTTGGCCCCAGCCGGCGCTGTCGTCAAAGCCGCCGCTGTCGATCCAAGCATGCTGAAGCGCTCCGGCGTTGCCAAAGTGTACGACTCCGAGGAAGACGCCTTCGCTGACATGATGGCCCGAAAGATGGAGAAGGGCGACGTAGTGGTGATCCGGTACGAAGGACCCAAGGGCGGGCCAGGGATGAGGGAGATGCTGGTGCCCACCGCCACCATAGTGGGGATGGGACTGGACAAGGACGTTGCCCTGATCACCGACGGCCGCTTCTCCGGCGCCAGCCGTGGTGCCGCCATCGGTCACGTTTCCCCAGAGGCTGCCCTGGGCGGACCTATCGGGCTGGTTCGCACTGGAGATGTGATCGAGATTGACATCCCCAACAGACGCCTCGAGCTGAAGGTCGAGGAGGATGAGCTGGCCAGGCGACGCGCCGAGTGGAGGCGCCCGAAGCCGAAGGTCACGAGTGGCTATTTGGTGCGCTATGCTGCGCTAGTGACCTCCGCCGCTACAGGTGCCGTGCTGAAGGTGCCAGAGGAGTTGATGTAGCTTGGTGTTAGGGGCCGGCAACCCTGCCGGCCCCTGCATTGTTCGTTGCCACCATTGCCATCCCCACGTACAGCCAGAACAGTCCGATCATGTGGGGAAAGACGACGTTGACGTAGTAGTGGTCTAGCAGCCCTGCCGAGGTCGCTGCGATCAATGCGGCCGCCAGCCCCTGCAGCACCCCCCGCATCTCCTCGTCTCGCGTCAACGCCAGCCCCTTGACCACCTCCCACCCCAGCAACGCAAGGATCAGCAGGAAGGATGACAGTCCGACCAGCCCCATCTCCTGCCCGATCAGCAGGTAGATGCTGGAGACGCCCAGGAACAGGTCGATCGAAGGAGACTCGCCGAACCCCACCCCGAACCAGGGGTACTGGGAGATAACCGCCAGCGCGTTCCGGTACTCGTCCAGCCTCATCGCCGCCCCGCGGTCCTGGAATGCCAGCCCGGACTGCAGCCTCCCCAGGATCACCTCCGATTGGGGGACGAGGGGCAGCAGTAGTGCGGCAATCACCAACGCCACGAGCACACGGCGATCCCGGTAGACCCCGATCACCGTCGCCCCGATCAGGAGTCCCCCGAGCGCGCTCCGAGAATAGGTTAGCAGCAATCCCGCCACCGCAACCGCCAGCATGAGACAGAGCCACCGACGGGTGAGCAGAGGGCGGGTGGAGGCCAATTGCCCTGCAAGGAGAGCGGAGACCATCATCAGCAGGCCACCCAGGACGTTGGGGTCCACCGAACTGCCGATGGCTCGCAAGATGTCCGTATCGGCAATGGGCCGGAGCACGTCGGGGCCGGTGGGGTAGCCAATGGGACCCAGAGCCCGCAGGAGATCGGCTGCAGCGGACTTTGGGAGTGCTAGTAGCAGCAGGGCGATCACGGAGGCTATCACCCCGCAGACCATCAGCGCTATTGTCAGCCGCCGAAGGTCCACCTTGGACTCCAGGCAATTTGCCACGCTGAAGAAAAGAAGGGTGCTGTTGATCGCCTTGAAGAACAGCCGCAAACGCTCGGGTGAGAGTGAGTAGTCCAGGCCGAGGATGAGGGATGTAATCGCCAGGCCGACATAGAGGAGGACGGGGCCGGCGAGGCGTGTGCCGACCACTGTACGGCGCTGGTAGAAGGACCAGAAGAGCCAGCCTGCCAGCATGGCTGTGAGGGTGATGTCCACAAAGGTAGGTCCAAACCCGAACAGCTTGAGCGGGCTCACGCCGAAAGGCAGCAGGTTGGCTATGGCAACAAAGGCGAACAGCCCCAGCTTCGGCCTCGCGAAGATGGCGACAGCCAGGCTCATCTCCAGAAGGGCCACCACGGTCAGGTAGGGCGACTGAGATACGACGCCCCAGGCCAGCAGCAGGCCCAACGCAGCGGCCAGCAGGGCCGCCGGCAGGGCGCCAACACGAAAGCGCCTCCGCGCGGGAAAGGCTGTGTCCGGCATACTACTCATTCAGCACACATCTAAGTGGCCTCAACGGGCACTCATTACTCATCAATCGGTGCGGTTCAGATCGGCCCACACGTTCTCGTAGGGCAGGGTCTTGTACCCTGCCGCCAGGAACATGGACGCACGACGCACCACCGTCATTGGGACGGACCACCAGAGCTTCGCCAATCAGGTCTCGATCGGTCGCCGAAGGCGATCCAATGCCGGGAGCGCGGGCCGCCCGCGCTCCCGCCGCAAAATGAATGTAGCCGCAACCTTCAGGTTGCGCGTAGCCCGGTGGGGTAGAGGCGGTATCACCAACAGGTACGCGCAGGCTGAAGCCTGCGGCTACTGAGACGAAAGGACGGGCGGCTCAGCCGCCTATCAGGACCAGTCTGGCCAAATACTACATCAGGCAATCATACAGCTCCTGGTGGCGCCTGGCGATGTCGGGCCAGCGAAACCGGGGCGCCAACCTGGATGCTCCCGCCGATAGCCGTTCCCTCGCCCCCGGATCGTGCCAGAGCCGTTCGATCGCATCGGCAAGACTCTTGGGATCATCCCTCGGCACCATGGCCAAGCCCTCAGCGTCTGTCAGCAGCGGCTCAGGCTTCTCGGGATAGGTGGTCAGGATAGCCAGGCCATGGGCGAGCGCTGCAACCAGACTGCCCCGGCGCAGGGAAGCCCCATCCTTGAAGGGGAGCACACAGAGGTCAGCGGCAAGTAGAGCCGCTGACACCTCTTGAGGTGCCAGGAAACCGGCCCGCACGACCCGCTTCTCCAGCCCGCGGGTCCGGATGAGCTCCTCGACCTGCCTGGAGTAGGCATGATTGGTCGGGTCGCTCGTGCCCTCCTCTCCCCCCACCACCAGCAGCCGGGTGTCAATCCCCCTCTCCACCAGGATCCTGAGCGCTTCCACCAGACTGTCTACTCCCTTGGATTGGTTCATGAAGCCGAAGTAGGAGAGAAGGAGCGTGTCCCTGTCAACACCAAGTCCTGCCCGATATCGTTGCCGGTCGAACTCCGGCGGCGGACAGCACTCGACATTGCTGCCGATGGGGATGAGCCATCGCCTCTGCGAGGGGGAATCAGAGAGCTTGCCTGACGCTTCCAGGTTGTCGAGGTCCGCGTGGTTCGTCACCACGGATGCGTGGCTCCAGCGGTCCAGAGCCAGGATTGCCTGTCGACGGATCGGACCGGCCTTCGGGAATATGTATGGGACCCGGAGGTCGTGGAAAGTGGTGACGGCTTTCAACTGCCTCTCGCGGAGGCGTATATAGGCCGGAAGCAGGTTCATGGCTGGATGCATCCCGTAGGCCGCCGCCTGGTACTGGAGATGGACGATCGAGGATTCGCTGATCTGGGCCGCCCGTGCCACTTGACGCCAGGAAGAGAGCCCCCAGCTCCCCTGCACACGGACGACCGGAACGCCCTCTCGAGGAGACGGCTCAGCGTTCCTGTTTTCGACGGCAAGAGGCGGAGCCAGTACAGTAACCGCGGTTCCCAACTGCTCCAACTGCCTCGCAAGGAGAGATGTGTAGTCGGCGACGCCTCCCATGCTGGGTGGATACTCCCCGGTGACCATAAGCACTCTTGGCTTCACGGGGATACCCTGCCCATGCTGGCAACCCACCGGATCAGCCAGCCGATCACCTGTCTCAGGGTGCGGATTCTCTGCCGACGCATTGAGCGCTTGCGCGGCGACAGGACCAGCTTCAGCAGATCCTCTCCTAGCAGGAACAGGTAGTTGCCGAGGATGAACAGCCTTAGCAGCTGCGCGAAGAAGGAGCCATGGTACTTCTCGAAATAGCGACCCTTGCTGTACTGGAACTGGATGTGTCGCCCATAGACATCTTGATCGCTGCTTTGGCCTCCGAAGTGGACCACCTGGGCCGTTGGTGTGTAGACCAGCTTCCAGCCCTTGGCGGCGAACCGCTTGCACCAATCCAGCTCCTCGGAGTACATGAAGTAGCCCTCGTCCATTGGCCCTACCTGCCGAGCCGCATCGGCCCGGACGAGGAGGCAAGCGCCGACCAGCCAGTCCACCTCCTGGACCTCCGAGTCGGAGCGATCGAGCAGGTAGTAGCGCCGGAGGGCCGCGTGGTTGGGGACCCACCGTTGGAGCACGGTGCTCTCGAGAAAAGCCGTGGCCGGCGTGGGGAATCGGCGTCGGGATGACTGCACGCTGCCGTCCGGGTTCAGCAGATGAGGTCCGACGACAGCTACCTCGGGGTGCTGGTCGGCGTACTCAATCATTTCGGAGAGGGCGTGGCCCAGTACCTCTGTGTCTGGATTGAGGAGCAGCAGGTAATCCCCGGTGGCTCTTTCCATTGCCTGGTTGTTGGCCCGGGCAAAGCCCCGGTTCTCGGGATTGGCGATGAGGATGGCCTCCGGGTATCGCGAGGCAACCATCTCCACGCTTCCGTCGCCTGAGGCGTTGTCGACGACGATCACCTCAGCCTGGAGCGCTGTCTCTGTTCGGTACACCGAGCAAAGGCAGCGCTCCAGCAGTTCCCTGGTGTTCCAGTTCACAATTATGACGGACAGTCGGACCACCGGTACTCCACCAGCAACACTACGCTGAACTGTGGGGGCCAGGCAGGAATCAAGAGCCGAGGACGGCACGGATCAGGAGCCGATCGGAGTGTGGCAGCCAGCGCTCTCAGCCGAGGTTCATAGTGTCGACGCCTTGGTCAGCCTCAGGTAGGCCACCTTGACCGGACAGTTGTCGTGATGCTGGCTTCCGCAGTGGAGACACATCGACCGCGCCGTCTCTTCGTCGTCGATGGCAGCAGTGATGAACAGCTGCATCGACCTCTGGAGTGTGTCCAGGGAATCGGCGCCCATGCGTCCCAGTACCGTGGCGAAACGGCGGGACCGCTCCTCGTTGATCTCCGAGACCAGCTGCCTGCCTCGGTCGGTGAGCCGGATGCGCACCACCCGCCTGTCGTGGGAGTCTTCCGCCCTGCTGACCAGGGCCTTGCGTACCAGTCGGTCGATGGTCTTGGTGGCGGCAGGGAAGCTGATGCCGAGGCCATCGGCCACATCGCTCATCAGGCTGCTCTCGTTGAGCGAGAGATATCTCAGGGCCACCAACTGCGAAGGTGTCACCTGCTGGTCAAAGCTCTGGTCCAGCATTCTCTGGGTCATCAGCTTATCGATGATGGCCACGAAGAGGTCCGAGGTGTGGGCTATATCGTTGGTGAGTGGAGCCGTCTGCATGTTACCCTCCTAAGCTATCTGCCATAGATAGATCGGTGGCCGCGCGGCAGTGTATCACCAGGCTAACTAAGAGTCAATGGAAAAGTGATAAATAGCAGTTAACAATTGGGAATGTCGGCTAGCGGCCACCGATGAAGCGGCGGAGCAGCAGGAAGAACCCGACGACCGCTCCGAATGCTGCCCCAAAGCGGATGGCAGTGGGCGTGTCCATGAGAGCTTGTACATCCCCCTCCACCCGACCGGCCAGCAGTATTCCCACCTGGAGATTGCCCTCTACCTCACCGCCAATGATCGCTCCTATCCGGGCATTGGGGGCCTCGACTTCTCGTGCAATGACGATTCCTGCGCCGCTCTGTTCCAGTTCGGCCTCGCCGGCGATGAGCCATTGAGATCCGCCCTGCTTGAGCGAGAGTTCCTCGGCGATGGTGATGATTGATGCCGCCTGCTGTACCCGTGCCTCGTTGGCGATGATTGCCAGGGTTGCACCCCTGCTCACCTCGACGGTTCCCGCCTGGATTACGCCCCCCAGGCGCAGGGGCTCCTGAGCGTTGCTGGAAGGAGTGGGTTGATGCTGAAGCTGCTCTTCCTCGTGCACGGAATCGTCTGATGCCTTTGGCTGATCGTTGTCCATGGTGACCTCCCCCCTCAGTTCATGCCTTCGAGAATAGTGGCGATGCCCTGGCCCACACCGATGCACATGGTCGCCAGCCCATATCTCGCGCCACGTTCGACCAGTTCGTACGCGGTGGTCAGGATCAGGCGCCCTCCGCTGGCCCCAACGGGGTGCCCCAGGGCGATGCCCCCGCCGTTTGGGTTGATCTGCCGGTCGGTAATGCCCAGTTCCCTTTGGCACGCGATGGCCTGGGCGGCAAATGCCTCGTTGAGCTCTACCACGTCTATCTGCTCGATACGCAGCCCGGCTCGGTGGAGGGCTTTCCGGCTCGCGGGAACTGGCCCGATCCCCATGTAGGCAGGGTTCACGCCTGCGGAGGCCATGGACACCACCCGTGCCATGGGCGTCAAGCCAAGATCTCGGGCGCGAGCCGCAGACATGACGACTACGGCTGCCGCCCCGTCGTTGACGCCGGAGGAGTTCCCCGCCGTGACAGTCCCCCCCTTCTTGAAGGCCGGCCTCAGCTTGGCCAGCTTCTCCAGGGTGGTGTCCGGACGCGGGTGCTCGTCCTTGGACACAACCATCGGCTCGCCTCTGACTTGAGGCACCGTTACGGGGAGGATCTCCTTGGCCAGGCGGCCACGGCTCATGGCCGCCGCCGCTTTCTGCTGGCTGGATAGGGCGAAGCTGTCCTGATCCTCGCGGGAGACTGCCCACTTCTCGGCGACATTCTCTGCGGTCTCTCCCATGCTGTAGGGATGGTACATCTCAGCCAGCTTGGGATTGATGAATCGCCATCCTATCGTGCTGTCGTAGCCGGTCACATCCCCCCTGGGGAATGCCGCATTGCTCTTGCCGAACACGATGGGGGCTCTCGTCATACTCTCCACGCCCCCGACGACGAATAGGTCTCCCTGGCCCGCCCAGATGGCCTGGGACGCGATGTGGAGCGCGGCCATGCCGCTGCCGCAGAGGCGGTTAACTGTGAGGCCCGACACCTCCATCGGTAGGCCGGCCAGCAACAGCGCCATGCGGGCCACGTTCCTGTTGTCCTCCCCCGCCTGGTTGGTGCAGCCGAAGATCACATCCTCGATCTCGGCGGGGTCGATCTTCGTCCGGCTCACAACCTCGGCGATGACTAGCGCTGCCAGGTCGTCCGGCCGGACGTCCTTCAGACAGCCGCCGTAGCGGCCGATGGGGGTGCGTACTGCGTCAACGATTACGGCGTCCCGGTCGTTCATCTAACCTTCTCCTGAAGATGAGTCGCTCCCTGTGTAGCCAATAGTATGGTGGGTTGAGGCAAAGCACGCAACTTGAAGCCGAGCGGGGTACCTCCCTGTCTGCTATGCGCCTCTTACCCAAGGGGTTGTCTGCAGCGGCGTTGGGGGCAACAGGGAACTTGCCAAGAGCGAGTCTGCGCGGGTACCATGTGGGCCTGTACAGTCCTTCCAAGTCTCCGAATCATCTAGGAGGTGACCAGGTGATAGACAAGGTGGTGGCGAGCATCGATGAAGCCCTGGCCGACGTGCCGGACGGGGCGGTTCTGCTCGTCGGCGGTTTTGGGGGCAGGGGTGTCCCAATGAAGCTGATACCCGGGATTTCGAGGCGCGGCGTTAAGGACCTCACGATCATCTCCAACAATCTGGGGATGGGCAAGGATGGTGACCTGGGGATGCTGTTCAAGAACAGCCAGGTCGGCAAAGCCCTTGCTTCCTTCCCTATACGGCCCGGCTGCAATGACTTCAAGGACGCGTATGATAGAGGTGAAGTGGATCTGCAGATCGTGCCGCAGGGGACCTTGGCCGAGCGGATTAGGGCCGGCGGCGCTGGGATTGGGGGTTTCTTCACTCCTACCGGCGTCGGAACGATTCTGGCCGAGGGGAAAGAGACTCGCGAGCTGGATGGCCGGCTGCAGGTCTTCGAGCAGGCCATTCGTGGCGATTTCGCCCTGATCCATGCGCGGCAGGCTGATCGGCACGGCAACCTGCGCTTCAACCGCGGCGCGAGGAACTTCAATCCAGTGATGGCGATGGCGGCCAAGGTCACTATTGTCGAGGTGGAGGAACTGGTTCCCCTTGGGGCGATTGACCCCGACGACGTCCACACCCCCGGCATCTTCGTCGACCGTGTCGTCGTGGTAGGGAGGTAGAGATGGCAGTACAACCCTGGTCTCTGGACGAGATGGCCAAGCGAGTAGCAGCGGAGCTATGGGACGGCTCCTACGTGAACCTCGGAATTGGCATGCCCCAACTGGTCTCCAATCACGTTCCCGCTGGACGGGAGGTGATCTACCACTGCGAGCATGGTCTCCTCGGCGTCGGCCCCGAGCCGCCCGCGGATCAAGCGGACCCGGATGTGGTAGACGCTGGCAGTCGGCAGGTCTCCCTGCTCCCAGGCGCGTCGGTTTTCAATCACGATGTGTCCTTCGCCGTAATCCGGGGAGGGCACCTGGACGTGACGGTGCTGGGGGCCTATCAGGTCTCCGGCGAGGGCGATCTGGCCAATTGGGCCGCGGCCGGACAGAACCCGCCGACGGGTGTCGGTGGGGCAATGGACCTGGCAGTGGGCGCTGGCCAGGTGTTCGTGATCATGCGCCACAGGGATAAGTCCGGCGAAGTCAAGATAGTGAATCAGTGTAGCTATCCACTGACGGCTCCCAAGTGCGTAAGCAAGATATTCACGGATCTGGCCGTGATGGACGTGACTCCCTCGGGATTGGTGGTGAGGGAGATGGCGCCCGGCCTCACTCTGGAAGAACTCCAGAAGATGACAGAGCCGCCTCTGCGCCTGGCCCCTAGCATCGGCTAGAAACGCAATCAGGGGGCGGCGTTTAGACACGCCGCCCCCTATGATTGCGTTTCGCGATCCTGCTACTTCTTCTTCGGTCCTTTGTTCTTCATGGGTTCCTTGGTCTGCTTCGGCTTGTCCTTGCCCTTGCCCGCCATGCCAGCCAGTCTCCTTTCTCTAAGTTGTGGGGTCATGGTCATCATGACCAGGGTTGTGGAGAGCGCCGTTCGCCAGGGCGACCGGCAGCACCTGGTCCATGTGCTCTACAAGGATGAAGTGTACCTGCCGCTTGACTGCCGGAGGCACCTCCACCAGGTCCTTGAGGTTCTTCTTGGGCAATACAAAGGTCCTGATGCCGGCTCTGTGGGCTGCCAGCACCTTCTCCCGGATTCCACCAACAGGGAGGATTCGGCCGCGCAACGTGATCTCGCCGGTCATGGCGACGTCCTTCCTGGTGGGTTGCCTCGTGAGCGCCGAGATCAGTGCTGTCGCAATGGTTATGCCCGCGGAGGGTCCATCCTTGGGTACCCCACCCGCCGGCACGTGGACGTGGATGTCTGTTTGCTCGTAGAAGCCGCTCTTCACCCCTAGCTGGCTGGAGCGAGAACGGGAGTAGGTAAGGGCAGCTTGTGCCGACTCCCGCATGACGTCGCCCAACTGGCCGGTCAGCACCAGTTGGCCCTTGCCATCCATCAGCGCGACCTCTATTGCCATTACATCTCCGCCTACGGGAGACCAGTAGACGGCGGTGGCCACACCGATCTCGTCATGCTCCTCCGCGGTTCCGAAGAAGAAGCGCTGTGGACCGAGGAACCGTTGGACGGCCTGCTCGGTTACGATGGAAGGTATCCGTCTACCTTCGGCGACCCTCTTGGCGACCTTTCTGCAGATGGAGCCTATCTCCCGCTCAAGGTTACGCACACCGGCCTCATGAGTGAACTGCCGAATTATCGTTGCCAGCGCCGCGTCGGCGAAGCGTAGCTGGGTAATCTGGAGCCCGTGCTCAGCCAGCTGTTTGGGTATCAGGAAGCGCTTGGCTATCTGCAGCTTCTCGTCCTCCGGGTAGCCCGGCAGTTCGATCACCTCCATCCGGTCCCGAAGGGCAGGCGGCACCGGATCGAGTGTGTTGGCCGTGGTAATGAACATCACCCTGGACAGGTCGAAAGGCACATCCAGGTAGTGGTCGGAGAAGTTGCGGTTCTGCTCCGGGTCCAGCACTTCAAGCAGCGCCGCCGAAGGGTCTCCGCGAAAGTCCGCCCCAATCTTATCGATCTCGTCCAGCATGAAGAGGGGATTCACAGTGCCGGCCGTGCGCATGGTTTGGATGATCCTTCCCGGCAAGGCCGCCACGTACGTGCGACGGTGGCCTCGGATCTCCGCCTCGTCCCTGATCCCGCCCAGGGACACACGGACGAATCTCCGACCAAGCGCCTCGGTGATCGACCGGCCGAGGCTGGTCTTGCCAACGCCGGGAGGGCCGACAAAGCACAGGATGGGGCTCCGCATCGAATTGGAGACCATCTTGCGGACCGCCATGTATTCCAGGATCCGTTCCTTCACCTTGGAGAGCCCATAGTGGTTGCTGTTAAGCACCGTCGCGGCTCTGCGCAGGTCCAGGTTGTCCTCGGTTTGGGCCGACCAGGGTATGCTGACGAGCCAGTCCACGTAGGTCCTGATGACGGTGGTTTCAGGTGAGACGGGGGGAACGGCAGCCAACCTGTCCAGCTCTGCATCGGCCTTCTTGGCCACCTCAGGAGGCATACCGGAGTTGGTGATTTTGGTCCTCAAATCGGCCAAGTCACGTGCGAAAATGTCGGATTCTCCCAGCTCCCGTTGGATCGCCCTTATCTGCTCCCTCAGGTAGTACTCACGCTGGGACTTGTCGACCTCCTTCTGCACCTGGGACTGGATCCGGTTTTCCAGCTCCAGGACGTCGACTTCCTTTGCCAGCAGAACGCTGATCTTCTGGAGCCTTGCCACTGGATCCAGTGTCTCCAGGAGTGCCTGCCGCTCTGACAGGGGCAGGTCTATGGTGGAGGCCACCAGATCGGCCAGCCAACCTGGTTCGTCCACATTGGAGGCGGCGACATAGGCATCGTCAGGCAGGGCGTGGCTCAGCCTGACGCATTTCTCGAACAGCACCAGCACCGCCCGCATCAGGGCATCGATCGTGTATCCGCCCGGTTCCGGGTCCAGTATCTCCTCAGTGAGAGGGGTTGCCCGGCCGATGAGATATGGCTCGTCGGTGACTAGGTCCAGCAGTCTCACCCGCCGCTGCCCCTGGACCAGCACGCTGGTTGTCCCCTCGGGCATCTTCAGCATCCGGCCGATGACAGCCTCGGTTCCCACCTCGTAGAGATCGTCCTTACGCGGACGCTGGATGTCAGAGTTTCTCTGGGAGACGATGAGCACCGTTCGATCGTTGGCCACAGCATCCTCGAGCGCCCGCAGGGAACGGTCCCTGTCGACGAAGAGGGGGCTCATCATGTGGGGAAACAGGACGGTGTCTCGGACTGGGAGAACCGGCAGTTCGGTGACTATCGAGGCTGCGGAACGCGCGCTACGCTTTCGCGGCATCTACAAAAACCTCTTGTTAAGTGAGCCTATTATGCCACAGGCCCCTGAGGTGTAGAAGAGCCATCTTGGCGGCGGGCCTCCAATTCGAAGGAGTTGTCCAAATAGGGGTCTCTCCCCTGGACTCGGGCGATCACCATTCCAGTCAGGTAGGCCGGTACAAAGAGAGGGCCCCACCTCTCTGACTGCCGGACGTGGACCATCTCGTGATCCATGATTTGGGGTGAGGCTTGACTGGTCACCAGTACGAGGTGGCCGAGGGTGATGGCGCAGTAGCCACGGCGGGTAAGGAACCAATTGGCGAAGCCTCGATTCGACCTGCAGAGGAGTATACCGTGGGCGAGAGTGGGGAGGGAGGCAGAAGCCGCCGCTGCGGCCAGGCCTAACATGGTGTTAGGTCCAGCCCAAAGATAGCGCCACAGCAGCTTCAGGGTGTTCGCCATGGCCTGCTTCCTCGCACGGGGCATGCCGTGAAGAGAAAAGCGCGAGCGTCTCGCCGCAGGCTTGCTGCCCTCTGCATGGCCGCCTGAACCCCATGCTACATGGCTGCCTGAACCTCGTGTAGGGGCGGTTCGCGAACCGCCCATGCGTTCCATGGGGCCGACCTCTGCACGGGTAGCTAAACAGCGGGTCCAGGGCGCAACTTCTGGCAGGGTTTGGGGTGTCCCCAACTATTCATTTACCTATGCAGGAGTCAGTACCTTACCAGGACCGGTGGGCGAGCCATCCACGGTATCCCGAGTGCTACCGCGCGTCGGGATACGCCTTCTTCAGGATCTGCAGGAAGGCCGTCGCTGCTCGGGACAACCGCTTGTCCTTGTGGTGGACGTAACGGATCTCACGCACCAGCCGGAGGTCGGTGCAGCGCATCGGCTTGAGCAGCCCCGCCGCGACCTCCAGTCGAATGGAGCGGCTGGAGATGATGGATATCCCGAGTCCGGCGGCCACAGCCTGCTTGACCGCCGCCGTACTTCCGAGCTCCATGATCGGCCTGACCCTGAGGTTGAGACGAGAGAACTCCTCATCCAACAGGGTTCGCGTGCCGGATCCCTGCTCTCGCATGATGAATCTCTCGCCTTCCAGATCAGTCGCAGTCACAGATGCCTTCTCCGTGAAGGGGTGGTCAGGAGCCGTGATGACCAGCAGTTCGTCGGTGTCGAATGGCTCCGAGTAGAGGGCCGTATCCAGGACAGGACGCTCTGTCACTCCCAGGTCGAGATGGTGCAGCTCCATGAGCATCGTCTCCACCTGCTGGCTGTTGTGGATTTCCAGGGTCACCTCCACACCTGGGTATTTGCGCTTAAACTTGCCCAACAGGGGGGGCAGCAGATAAGTGCCGGCCGTGGCGCTGGCAGCGATACGCATGTGCCCTGCCTTCAGCCCCTTGAGTTCGTTGATGTCCACATCCAGATCGTCCAAAGTGTGGAAAATGTCCTTGGCGTAGCTGTACAGGGTGTTGCCTGCTTCCGTTGGATAGATACGCTTCCCGATCTGCTCGAACAGCTCCACGCCGTAGTGCCGTTCCAGCTCCTGAACCTGGCGGGAGACGGCAGGTTGGGTCAGGTACAGCGCTTCAGCAGCTCGGGTGAAGCCCTTTCGCTCCACAACCTCGCAAAACACCTTCAACTGATTCAGGTTCAATTTTGCCCTCCTGAGGGACGTCGAGAGTCAAGTGCCGAGATCCGCTCCCGGATCGGCTGGAGACGATGCATAAGAAAGCATGTCTGGTGCTGATGGTAAGCATGCCCCACCATTATAGCAAAGAAGCCGCCAGACTCAAGGGGGAGTGGGGCCAGACTCGGCTGCAAAGAGTGTTGATGAGTTGGTGGTGTGGGGGGTAGGGTCAAGGAACGGGCTCTGCAACCTTCTGGATTAGGAAGATCCGGAGGTGACAGAGCCCATGAACATTATCGAGCGTGGCAAGGCATTCGTCCAGCATTTGTGGGAGTTGGCAAGGGCCATTTCACTATGGCACAGG
>DIXP01000103.1 GCA_002436065.1 Chloroflexi bacterium UBA6077 | reverse complement strand
ACGTGAGATCATAGGACTCACGCCGCAATAGATCTGCGAACTCCGGACTGCGAGCTGCCATGGATACAGCGCCGACACTTCGGACCTTTCCGAAGTGTCGGCGCTGTATCTGTTGCCGTCCGCGTTCCTGGCTCGGGTCGCGAAACCTGCGAGCTGTCCGAGAATGCGGAGCAAGCTCCTGAGCAAGAAGATATGGAGGGGCTCTTACTCCGCTACGCCGGCGGCCCGCAGCAGCGCCCTCTCCAGCTCCTTCCGCCCCCCCATCACCCCCAACTCCCTGAGTGTAACCAGGAAGGCGCGATGGCCGCGACCCTGGCGGTAGTCCGGCTCCCTCGGAGGGTGGCGGAGGCAGGCTTCCAGCAGATCGAGGTCGATGTCCCACAGCAGGGTGCCGTGGAGCAACAAGCCTCCCCACCTCTTGGCCATGGCATTGCCGGAAACCTTCCGGCCCTCCACCGCGACGTCGGAGATCCCCCGCGCCTGGGCCTCAACCCCCAACCGACCAAGGGCATCGATGAGGAAACGTGCCCCCTCGCCGAAGATCGCCCGCACGTCGAAGTTGACCGGCGCCGGGCCGGTGATGGAGTAGTTGAGGACATCCGGTGTCTGGAGGACGGTGCCGCCGCCGGTGGAGCGCTTGACCACCTCCACCCCCAGCCGCTCGCAGGCATCCAGGTCGGCCACCACCTCCGGCTTCTCGGAGCTGCCCACCACCACGGTAGGGTCCGTGCCCCACCACAGCCTCAGGGTCCAGCGCCCGTCGCCGGCCGCTGCCCTGGTCATCGCCTCGTCGATCGCCAGGTTCTCCACCACCGACCTCGCTGGAGAAATGAATGCCTCTAGCTCCTGCTGCCGCCCGCAGAGCCAGAGGATCCCTCGGGCAGCCAGCGGCTCGACAGGATCGCTGGCTGGCGTCGACACCGGTGCCAGGCCCCCTGCATCCCCCTTCACGGCACGCTCCGCCATCAGCGATCCCCCGCCGGAAGCGATCCGGCGGGTACGGGGGAGCCCGCTGCCTCAAGACACTCGAGGCAGCCCTGGCCACAATCCTCGCTCTCTACCTGCAGGGTAGCGTGCTCGATGCCATATCTCTCCTTCAGCAGCATCCTCAACTGCAGCAGGAGAGCCGGGCTCTGAGACAGACTCGCCTCGGCCACTCGCACGTGGGCGCTCAATACTGGTTGGCTCGAGCCGGTGCTCCAGACGTGCAGGTCGTGAACCCCCAGGACCCCTTCAACGCTCGCGAGGGATCGGGCCATTTCCGGAGCCATCATGCCTTCTGGCGCCCCCTCCATCAGGATATGAACCGCTTCTCTCAACACGCCCCATCCGCCGACGGCTATGATCAACCCAATAACGACGCTTATCAGAGGATCGGCTCTGTACCAGCCCGTGGTCAGCATGATGAGGGCAGCCGCTATCACCCCCAGAGAGGCCAGGGCATCACCCACCACATGCAGGAAGGCGCTTCTCACATTGAGGTTGCCGTGGGAGTGGCCGTGCAGGGTAAGCGCGACGGCCAGGTTGACCGCAAGACCGATCGTCGCCACGGCCAGCATCTCCGCGCTGTGTACCTCCGTGGGGCTGTGCCATCGCTCCCACGCCTCCCGGCCGATGACCGCGGCCACCATCAGCAGGGTCACTGCATTTGCCAGGGCGACCAGCACCTCCGCCCGCCGGTAGCCGTAGCTGTGACGGGGGTTCGGAGGCAATGCGGCCAATCTCAGGGCCCCATAGCTCATACCGAGAGCCACCACGTCCAGAAAAACGTGGGCAGCGTCGCTGAGCAGGGCCAGGCTGCCCGTCCAGAACCCTCCAACCACTTCCGCTACGCAGACGAGCCCCGTCAGGGTCAACGACAGCAGCAACCGCCGCCCAACCTCTTCGGCGCGCTCCGCACAGTCCTGGTGGGAGTGGTGTTCACCATGATCGTGGTGACAGTCTTCTGTTCTCATCATCGCACCTATACCCACAGCTCAACGCCGAGCTGCCGCCGAACGAATTTCCTCCTGAGGGTCTATCCCGCCAACATAATCGCGCATCCCACGCCGCATGTCCAGAAGGCTGGTCATTCACGGGCACTGTAGCACCCCCTTGGCCCAGAGGCAGTCGCCGCAGGTGGGAAAGCTGTTGCCGAAGCAGTCCTCCTCGTTGGATTCGGCGAACTCGCAGCCCCCGCAGTCGGTACAGGGGGAGAAGTCGAACCGCTGCACGCGCTTTCGGAAGTGGGCGAAGTCCGCCTTTCGCCAGATCGTAAGGATGTCTTCCCCATCGATGCTGCCCAGGTGATAGGCCCGGATACGCTTCTGCCGCCGCATGATGTAGCAGCTGAAGGAGTGCATCAGGTAGACGCAGGGGCTGACCTTCCCCTCCCAGGTGATAGCCGCGGTGCCCTCCCCCACGAAGCGGCAGTATCCTGCCGCGCCCTCGAGCCGGCCCACTGGGAAGTTGTTCTCGCCGGTGTGCTCCAGCAGGGTCGACACCGCCTCCAGCACCTCCCGCCGCCTGTCCAGTCGAGGAAGCTGGAGGTCCGGGCTCCAACGGGAGTGGAAGACCGGGTAGCAGGTGCCGGCGTGCCAGCCGTACAGGATCTCGTCGCTGAGCTCCTCGGTGTAGGGAAGCACGTTGCTCACCACCACGAAGCTGGCCCCCATGGAAACGGCGAGTTGCCGCAGCCTGGACAGCTCCGGCAGATTCCGGCGCATGGCGACGAACTCGATGCCGAGCTCCGGCTTCCCCTTGGGGCTCTCCAGCCGGAGAGCCTGCAGATACTCCACGTTCCGGCGAACGAGATCCAGCTGGCCACCTTGCCGTACGTCGGAGAAGCTCTCGGGGGTAGCGCCGTCTGCGGAAACCACCAGGCTGTCCAGCTCCAGATCCACCAGCGCCTCGGCCATCTTCGGCCCCAGCAGCATCCCGTTGGTGATCAGGTCTACCTTCACCCCCAGCCCCTTGGCCAGGGCGATCATCTCCAAGATGTGGGGGTGGAGCAGCGGCTCGCCGAAGCCCCAGAAGCTCATACGACGGAGGGAGTGGGCCTGCCGCAGCCCTTCGACGAGCCTCCGGTAGACCCCCATGCCCATGAAGCCCTCGGGCTCGTCCCAGGAGTTGCGTACGCAGGTTCGGCAAGCCAGGTTGCAACAGTTGGTGGGCTCGACGATCACCCGGGCCAGGACCGGATCCTCCCGGCGCAGGAGCAGCCCCTCCGGCCTCTCCTGGACGAGGAACTCCGCTCCGGACTCCAAACCCCAGCGGCGGCGCTGCTCCTCAGACGGGTGGAAGCTGCCGTCTCCATCGATAGATACCCTGTGAGCCACGAACTCCGTACTCCCTTCCCTCATGGAAGAGGGCCGCGCCATCGCCGGCCCATCGTAGTCTCTCTCCGGCTCACGGCCGGAAGGCTACCCTCAACAACCCTGGACCCCGCCCTCTTTCGCCTCCGCAGCCGGAGGCAAGAGGCGACACCGCAGGCCATCCCACAGCACCGCCTCCTGGGGGCACCCCTGCGCGCACATGCCACACTCAGTACACAGCCCCTCGTCGATGAAGGCGACGGGGGCGATGTAGGGGATGGCGGCAGAGGGACACATCTCAGCACACACACCGCAACCATCGCACCTGCCCCCGTCGACGCTGAAAGCCATAGGGCTACCTCCCGCCACCCTCATCTGGGATTCGTGAGAGTATAGCGCAGCTTTGGTCTGGATTTCGCACCTCGAACGCGTGAGAGGATCCTCCGGCTCGTCTTCTGCACCCTGGTGGCCCCGCTGGTCTACGCCCCGCTGGAGTTGGAGTGCAAGCGGATTGCCATGCCGCGCTCCCAGAGGCTTGACAAGGGATGTAGCCTATGATAAAAGGTAATAGGTAAGACCCATGATCTAGTCGGAGCAGTCCTGGGGTCCCTGAGGATGCGGCGTTCTTCCGCTGCACCCTCAGGGGAGTTCCTGAGGGTCGCCTCCCATCCTTATCCGATCAGTGTCTGTATGCGATCAGTATCTGTGCTGTTGCCCTAGCCCTTTGCAGGTGAAGCGAACGGCTCTCCCCGCAGTAACCCCAAGCATGAGAACACGGGCCGTTGGCACTCCTTCGGAACCCGCGCCTGCATAGCCATCGCTACAACCAACATAGTGAGGTCACTTAATCCATGGAACAGAATGTCCAGAGTTCGTGCTACTCGATGGTCCGCGGTCTCAAGGTGGTTCTCGCCAGCATTGGGCTGTCCAGCAATAATCCCGCCTTGCTGAATGTGCTCCCCTACCTGGACCCCATTCAAATGGAAGAGCAGGCCCGAATCTGGACGATCTTCACCGCCATAAGAGCTGTGGAGGAAGTGCCCTTCGGTCCCGGCATGGACGGGTATATCCACATCTTCGACTCCACGGATGCCCTACCTGAGATCATGGCCACCCCGGATCGACTGATGATCTCAGGCGACATCTCCGGCTATGAGAGGGATTTGGATGCGAACCCCTCAGCGAAGCGGTACTCCCTCTTCGGCAACGGCGGCATCCTCACCAAGTTCGCGTATACCCTGCTGGAGCGCTGCCACGATATGCTGTCCTTCCATGCCACATCCATGTATGACGAGGACAGTAACGAGATGTACGTCATCGTAGGCCCACCAGGAGCGGGCAAGACGGTGATGATGCTGGAGGGAACGCTTCGTAGAGGCTACAAGATCTTCGCCACCGAGATGACCCACGTCCACTTCACAGACCGGGGAGCGACCTTTCATAAGGGCTCCCTGTACGACAACGTCCGAGTCAGAACCGTCGCTGATGACTATCCCGAGGCGCAGGAAGTGCTTGGCATCAAGGACTTGCGCCCGGAGAAGGAGGGAGAGGCGAAGATCGGTGTCTCCTTCACCCGAGTCCAGACTCGCGACGACGTGATCGTCAACCCCAAGATGAACTGGCTGTTCCCCAGGATCGAGGCCGAGAGCACCCAGGCGATCTTCACCAAGATCCGAGGCCGAGATGTCCTCGCGAAAATGCTGTATGAGAACGCCAGCGAAATGATCGTCCGCCCAAGGCTTTACTATGGCCGGCTGCCACTCTCTCTCATTGACTACCCGCACTCCTCAGCTCACCGGCTGCAGTTGTGTCAGAGGCTGGTGCGAGACACGGTCACCAGTCAAAGCCTGAGCATTTTCGCCGGTGCCAACAGCTGCATGGCCGGCGTGGAGTAATGTGTCTGGATGCACGAAGGAGTAAGCAGTATGCTCAAGGCAAAAGGCAATCTGGTAGTAGGCCAATCAGGAGGACCCACGGCAGTTATCAACTGCAGCCTGGTTGGGGTTATCGAGGAATCTCGCAGCCGCTCTGAGATCGGCTCGGTGCTCGGACTGGTCAACGGCGTACAGGGAGCCTTGAACGAGACCTTCATTGACTTGGGCTCTCAACCGCGCACCGTCCTCGACGGACTGCTCCAGACTCCGGCTTCCGCACTCGGCTCGTGCCGTCTCAAGCTCGCTCCTCCTGACTACGAGAGAATCTACCAGGTATTCCGCGCTCATAACGTCCGCTACTTCCTTTATATCGGTGGCAATGACTCCATGGATACAGCCCTGCAGGTAGAGGCCCTGGCGCGTCTCAAGAATTATGACTTGCAGGTAATAGGCATTCCCAAGACCATAGACAATGACCTCGAGTGTACTCATCACTGTCCCGGCTATGGTAGCGCAGCACGATACATAGCCCATACAGTCCTTGATACTGCCGCGGATCTGCGAGCCATGCGCACTTTCATGCAGGTTTATGTCCTCGAGGTGATGGGACGCAACGCGGGTTGGCTTGCAGCAGCAGCCAGTCTCGCCAATCGTCCAAACAAGGACCTCCCTCTCGTCCTTTGCCTGCCCGAGGAGCCGTTCGATCCTGCCAGGTTTCTGGCTCGCGTGGCGGAAGTCCAGAAGGCCTTCGGTTGTGTCCTGGTAGTGGCCTCGCAGGGAATTCGGGTAGCTTCCGATGAGGCGGCGCCCAACTCAGGTTCGGCAATTGCCACCGATTCCTTCGGGCATAAGATTGGATTCGGGGTTGGCAACTACCTGACAGGTCTGATTCGAGCGGAACTTGGGTTCACGTGCCGGTGGGATATGCCGGGTTCTATCCAGAGAGCTTCCATGGCCTGTGTGTCGAACGTAGATCAAATGGAAGCGCGCGAGGTAGGACGTGCCGCCGTGCGCCGTGTTGCCGAAGGGAAGAGTGGATACATGGTCACCCTTGAGAGGTCCCCCGACAGCCCCTATGAGTGCACCACCAGCATTGCCAAACTGAGTGATGTGGCGAATCGAGAGAGGCTACTGCCCTCCGAGTTCATAGGCACCTTCGGCGTGACCCCTGCCTTTCGCGCCTACGCGGAGCCCCTCCTGGGCGCATCTCTTCCTGGTCATGCCTGCTTGGAACCGCTACTGATCCCTTCAAAGGAACCGAGATGAGAGCAGCGGTCTTAACTGACATCAGGACCATTCAAGTACAAGAAGTGCCGACACCAAAACCCAAGCCAGACGAAGTGCTGATCAGGGTACGGTTCGCTGGCGTCTGTGGCTCCGAGGTCCACATCTTCATTGGAACCCACCCATCCCGCAAGCCCCCGGCGATTCTCGGCCACGAGATGGTGGGGGAGATAGTGGAGGTCGGCTCCCAGGTGAGTCACTTCAGACCCGACGACCGAGTGACCATCGAGGCATTCACGAGTTGTGGAAGCTGTCGCTACTGTCGGATGGGCAGTTACTATCTTTGCTCTAACAAGGTGTTGATTGGCACTCCTGGATGGACCGGGTGCTTTGGAGAGTACATCGTTGCTCCGGAACGTGCTCTTGTCAAGCTGCCCGAGGATCTATCATATGAAGAAGGCGTGATTCTTGAACCAATGGCTGTTGCGGTGCACGCCATTAAGAGAGCACGACTCCAAGAGGGCGACTCCGTTCTGGTGCTTGGTGCCGGGGCTATCGGCCTGTGCTGTATCGCTGCTGCGAAAGCCACTGCCGGAACCACGGTCATCGCCACCGATACCATCGATTTCAACCTCAAGCTCGCCCGCAACATGGGGGCTGCGGCGGCGGTCAATGTACGCAAAGAGAACAGTCTGTCCGCAGTGGTGGCCCAGTATGCAGGCTCCGACGGAGTAGATGTTGGCTTTGTCACGGCAGGCTTCTCATCAGTGGTGAATCAGGCCCTGGCGAGTGTTCGCAAGCAGGGCCGGGTTGGCTTGGTAGCACAGTTCGATGATCCGCTGACCATCCCCGCTCCGCACATGATCGTCAGCAAGGAACTGGAGTTGCTTGGCATTCTTCAGTACACCAAAGAAGACTTCCACGTTGCCGCGGAACTCATTACTCGCGGGTTGGTGGATGCCAGGAGTCTGATAACCCACGTACTCCCGATCGAAGAAGCTCAGCGCGCCATGGAGATTGTTGCCGACAAGACAGAGGATTGCGCCAAGGTAATCCTTGCCCTATAGCTCGCGAGTCCATGCGTCTTTCCCCATCCTGCGACATCGTCGGGCTCTCCCGCAGGTTACTTGGGTTACTAACCCGTGCGTAGATCGCTAGAGAGGGTCCAGGACACCGAGCGCAACGCTCGGGCCTGGTAGGACTCGGAATGTCCCCGGGAGTTCGCAGCCTGATGCAGGGCTTAGCAAGAACATGTTGTACTGCACCGGAGTTTATGAGAGGAGCCCAGTAGAGCAATGGGATTTAACCAGTACATCAACGGCAGAAGCATCGAAGGCAGAGGGCGACCCTTCGAGGTCGCCAACCCGGCAACCGACGAAGTGATCGCCACCCTCGGGGCGGCCGATGAGGCCCAGACGATTGAAGCTCTCCAAGCCGCTCAGGATGCGTTCAAGACTTGGTCCAGGACTCCCCTCAGGGAACGGGTGACCTGGATCTCCAGGCTCCGGGAGGCCTTCCTCGCGGAGAGGGACGTCCTGGTAGATCTGCTGGCTCGCGAGGTCGGCAAGTCCTATCCTGAAGCCGAGACTGAATGCAGCGGCATGGCCACCATCCTCGACTTCTACTGCGAAGAGATCAAGCGGGTGTACGGCACCACCATGGCCGACTACACCTCCAGACCCGGCGAGGCCTTCCACGTTATGCGGAAGTACCCCGTCGGTGTCGCCGTCGGCCATCTCGCCTGGAACTTCCCCGTACAGAACGCCGCCCTCAAACTGGCACCCTCCCTCGCCTCGGGCTGCACCTGCGTGCTCAAGCCCTCCAGCAGCACCCCTCTGGCCACCCTCTACCTGGGCGCCATCGCCGAGAAGATCGGCTTCCCCAACGGCGTGTTCAACATCCTTGCCGGCCCTTCCTCGGTAGTCGGGAAGACGCTCAACGAGAGCAAGATCCCACGGCTGATCACCCTGATCGGTTCCTCGGAGACCGGCCGCCAGGTGTTGTCGGAGGCCGCTACCTCCATCAAGCGCTTCTCCTTGGAGTTAGGGGGCAACGCTCCCGCCGTCGTTATGCCCGATGCCGACCTGGAAGAAACCGCCGACTTCATGGTTACGCGCAAGATCCGCTGCTGTGGCCAGGGCTGCGCCAACATCAACCGGATCTACGTCCACCAGAAGGTTCACGACGGGTTCGTCAGCCTCCTCCACAAAAACCTCCGGAAGGTGAAAGTCGGCTGGGGCAAGGACCAGGGCGATGCCATGGGCCCGATGATCCATCGAGCAGTCCGTGCCCGGGTGCTCGACCTGATCCGCGACGCCGTCGACAAGGGCGCCACCCTGGTGTACGGCGGAGCGGTTCCTGAGGAGCTGGAGGCGGGGTCCTTCATCCTGCCCACCCTGCTGGACCATGCGCAGGACACCATGCGGCTGTGCCACGAGGAGATATTCGGGCCTGTTCTGCCGGTGTACACCTTCGACGATCTGGATGAGGTGATCGCGGCTGCCAACGATACCGACTACGGCCTCTGCTCGTACCTGTTCACCCACGATGCACGGGTGATCGCCAGGGTCACCGAGGAATTCACCTTCGGGGAAGTACTGGTGAACAACCCCCCGGGTGGCAACTTCGTCCCTCTGCCGCACATCGGCATCAAAGAGAGCGGCGTGGGCTGCGACGGTTCCCAGTGGTCGTTGGAGCCCTATTTCTGGATGCGCCGCGTCTCCCTTCGGCCGTAGCCTCGGACCGGAGGGCCCGATGGAGCGAAGAACAAACGAAGAATCACCCTGGCCCGATGAACCATCCAAAGAGGACGGACTCTAAGAGCCTATCTGGTAACCACCAGCAATCTGGCAGTAACGCGACGCTCCGTGGGTTATCGGACAGGCTCTAAGGGGACGCTATCCCGCACAGTGTCCGTCCCCTCGACACAGTATCAACGACTTAGGTTGATCTGGCGTGGATCGAGCGCATCGCGCATCGCATCGGCAAGCAGGTTCATGCCGAGGAGCAACACTGTCAGGCACACACCGGGCGCCACGCCATACCACGGGGCTACCCGCAGGTAACTCCGTGAGGCACTCAACATTGATCCCCAGCTGGGTTCAGGCGGTTGAGCTCCCAACCCCAGGAAGGAGAGCGATGCTTCAAGAAGCACCGCGAAAGCCATTGCCAGGGATACCTGCACGATAGTCGGGGCCAGGGTGTTTGGCAATATATGTCGGAAGACAATGCGCACGTCCGACGCTCCCTGCGTTCGGGCTGCAAGCACGTACTCCTTTCCGCGCTCCCCAAGCATCGCCGCTCGCGAGATGCGAGCAAACTGGGGCATCGAGACTATCCCCACAGCGATAGCCGCATTGATCACTCCCGGCCCCAGCACGGAAGCCACAGCGATTCCCAGCAGGATGGCGGGAAAGGCGAGCAGCGCATCATAGACTCGCATGATTCCCGCATCGACCCATCCACCCCAATAACCCGCTATGAGACCAGTACTGACCCCAACGACCACTCCGAGCACGACGCTCACAACGCCGACCATGAAGGAGATCCGAGCCCCATACATCAACCGACTGAGGATGTCCCTGCCGTATTCATCCGTCCCGAAAAGGTAGGTCACACTGGGCGCCAGCAGTTCGTCTCCAGCATGCTGAACATAGGGGTCATACGGCGCCACATAGGATGCGAGGCTCGCGATCAGCGCCAGACTGAGCACGACCAGAAGCCCGAACCGTCCCAACGGGAATCCAAGCACTCGCCGGAAAGTCGCTACGATGAACCTCCGCTCCAGCCCAGTTATCAAGGCCCCACGCCGACTAGTACCGGGGATTGTCCGCGCATCGTTCATGCTATGCCCCCGAATCCTTCGCCAGCCTTATCCTCGGGTCCAGGAACGCGTAGATGATATCCGTGATCAGATTCACCAAGATGAACGCCATCACCAACAACAGCAATCCCCCTTGCACTACAGCGTAGTCACGAGTGGCTATGGCGTTAATCAGCATCCTGCCCAACCCCGGCCATGCGAAGACGGTCTCGATGATGACGGTTCCACCCAGGAGCCGCCCGATCTGTATACCGGCAACAGTGACGATGGGAACCAGAGCATTGCGTAACGCATGTCTTACCAGAATCACCCGTTCCTGGAGGCCCTTCGCTCGTGCGGTTCGTATATAGTCATCATGAAGCACCTCCAACATGGACACTCGCACGAACCGAGTGAGAATCGCCGCCTGGGCAATTGCCAGCGCCACGACCGGCATAACCAGGTATTTCCATCCTCGCCCGGGGTCCTCCAGGAGAGGGACACGACCTCCGGGAGGCAGCCAACCCAATCCCAACGAAAACAGCAGAATCAGGAGAATGCCGAGCCAGAAGTTGGGAATGCCGAGGGCCACCGAGGTATAGATGCTTATGCCCATGTCGATTCGACTGTGCTGGCGCAAGGAAGCCAGAATACCCAGCGGGAGGGCTACCAACAAGCTCAGGGTGAAACCCGCCACCAACAGCTCGAAACTCGCTGGGGCCCGCAGCATCACCAATTCCCACGTCGGGTATTGATTGATGTATGAGACTCCAAGGTCTCCATGAAGGGCATTGCCGGCCCACGTGAGATACTGAACAGGCAACGACTGATCCAATCCCATTTTCTGCCGGATAGCCGCCACCACTTCCGGGGTCGGATCAGGCCCAGCGAGAATGAGTGCAGGATCACCTGGCACCAGATGAATCAACAGAAAGACGAAAATGGACGCCAGCACCACCGTCGGGATCGCTTGCAGCAACCGCACAATGATGTACCGAATCACGAAAAGCCCCTTCTCTATTACTCCTAACCAGAGACCAGTTGACGTCGGTTCCACCCGTTTCGAGGGCGGGACCGACGTCAACCCCTTCCACGTGAAAGATGACATTCTGGAAGCGTCTTGGCGTACCCGTGAGCCAAGCAGGTAGACGCAAGCCGGTCGTCCACAACGAGTCCAGGGCACAATAGGTTGGAGGCATGTGACCGGCGGCAACGGGAGAGGTTCTAGGGCGTGACACCGCGCTCCCTGCCGTCACGCCCCGCAGTCTGCCAAGCACTGCTCCCAGGATCCGCTTCTTCCTGGACACATACCTAGCTGAGCCATACCCCTTCCAGGATGGCCATGCCGTCCAGATTCGCCCCGAACCCTTGAACTCTCTTCTGCTTCGGGAAGCCACGAAAACCCTGACAGACCGGAATGCAGAAGGACTCGGCTATTATCAGATTGTTCAACTCTCTCAGGATGGGCTTGCGCTTCTCCGCGTCCGTTGTCTTCGCAGCATCCTTGATCAGTTGCTCGTATTTCTCCGACTTGAAACCCGTAATGTTGTTCTCCGGATTCGGCACCCATGGCGACGCCGCGTTCAAGAGAGCGATCGGATCCCTGTTGCCCCGCCCGTAGGAATGGCAGGCTATCTGATACTTCCTCTCGAAGAACTTGGGTCTCGCTTGTGCCTGCGGCAAGTCCTCGATTCGCAGGTTGACTCCAATCTTCTTCATGTCAGCCTGCAGTATTGCCGCCATCACATCGGATCCGGGCTGGTATGAACCCGACGAAGTCGTCACAGTAGCTTCGAGATTCGGGACTCCTGCTTCCTTCAGCAGTTCTCTGGCCTTCTCGAGGTTGAACTCGTACTTGTCTTGATCCTCGAAGTACCCGGGGCAATGGCGGGGATAGGGAAGGCGAGTAGGCACCCCCAGTCCAGCCCAGTATCTCTCATTGAACCGCTTGCGGTCGATAGCCAGGTCGAAGGCAGCCCGCACCTTCCGATTGTCGAACGGTGGCATAGTAGTATTTATGGAAATATCGTTGGTATTGCCACCCTTGCCCGCTATTACCAGCTCTATGCCGCTATTCTTCTCAAGCTGCTTCAACTCGTCAGCGTTGAGCCCATCGGCGATGTCGATCGCGCCCGACTCGACATGCACAGCTAGAGCATTGTGATCGGGAACCACCAGGAGTTCAACACCGTCGAGATAGGGCTTGCCCTCCTTCCAGTAGTTCACGTTCTTCTCGAAGGTGGTCTTGTCGCTGGGGATCCAGGACTTCAACTTGAATGGCCCTGTCCCAACGCCTTTGGTCTGGAGATCCTTCTCTGCTTCCTTGTCCGTGATGAACAAGAGGTCGAAGAGGTCCAGAATCGCGGCATTCGGTTCATCCAGAAGGAAGGTCACGGTGTACTTGTCGTTCGCCTTGACGTCCGAGATGTACAGGGCCATCTGACGCACCTGGGCACCCACCTTCTCATCCTGGTAGCGCTTCAAATTGTAAACCACGTCCTCGGCGGTGAAATCACGTCCGGAATGGAAGGTCACTCCCTTGCGCAGTTTCATCACCAGCCGCTTGCCCCCATCGCCGAACTCCCACGACTCAGCGAGCTCGGGGGTAGGCTTCATGCTGTCGTCATAGCGCAGGAGAGTGTCGTATACCGTCAAGGTCATGGGGTAGTTACCACCAGGCAGCTTCGTGGGGTCGAATCCCAGGAGGTCTGCGGCGTTGCCGAACCGAAGGACGCCACCCTTCTTCGGGCCGGCAGCAGATGGCGTCTTCGCGCTCGCAGAAGCAGCCTGGCTGGGGTTGGAAGCAGCCTGGCTGGGGCTGACGGGTGGCGATGCTGGCGCACTACAGTTGGACAGTACGCCAAGCCCGACCAACCCGACAACTCCCACTGTGCCTCGCTGCAGCAGTTCCCGTCGCGTGAGACCACGTCCCCTTGTCACTCTCTGTACCTCCGTCTTACCCAATTATGACGCCTCATCCTCCGCCCGCAGACCTGAACGGAGGGTCTTCCCGGGTGAATCGCCCGATCCGCAGTAGCTGGTTCTGGAATCCTTGATGCCTGTCACCCGCCCCCATGGCCAGGAACGTATCCACAGCTATCGGACCATCCTGGATGGGATCCTGTACGTGATCGAGAGGAGTGGCACACCATCACCTTCAAGCCGAAACGCCGGAGGCTGGCTCGCGACTGGGGAATCAGGCTCTGCCTGTCGATCCGAACAGTTGCATGTAATGGCCGGACACGTCCTTGAAGGCTCCCCTCGTCTCGTGAATCAGGTCGTTGAGTCGAACTTTGTCCCACCTCTCGTCCAGCGCCTTCTTGATCCGCCTCTTCGCCTCCTCGGCCATGTCGGTGTAGATGTTGACCTTGGCGATACCGTAATCGATGGACCTCTTCAGCCGCTCGTCGCCCGTGGAGGAGCCGCCATGGAGCACCAGGGGCATCTTCACCGTATCGTAAATGGTGGACAGCAGGTCGTAGTGGATCTTAGGCTCGCCCTTGTACTTGCCGTGGGCCGTGCCGACGGCCACTGCCAGGGCGTCCACGCCGGTGTCGGCGACGAATTGAGCTGCCTCCTCGGGCTTGGTCAGTACCTCCTGGCCTTTCTCGTACTCGGCCCCCTGTCCAACGTGGCCGATCTCTCCCTCCACCGTCACTCCGACAGCGTGAGCAACCCTGACCACTTCTCTTGTGATGGCAACATTCTCCCCGTAGGGGAGGGATGAGCCGTCGAACATGACGGAGGTCATACCGGCTCGAAGGGCTCGTATGCAGGACTCGTAGCTGCGCCCATGATCCAGGATTATCGCCACTGGGACCTTCAACGGGAGCGCCTGCTCCCTGGCACAGCCGACCAGCGTCTCGAACCGTACGTCGCGACAGAAGCTCTCGGGAATGGCGACTATCACAGGCGAGCTGTTCCCAACCGCTGCTTCGAGAACAGCTTCGACCGTCTCCAGACTCGGGACATCGAAGGCCCCTACGGCATACTTATGCTCCAGGGCGTCCTTGAGCAGTTCACCCATCGGTACTAACACATCCAGACCATCCTTTCTGCTTCGTCGCTTCCTTTCTGCTGCTACCGGCAGGAGGATGCCAGCTTGTCCTGTTGGTAGACCACCAGTCGGAAGGTGTCCCCTCTGAGACCACGCCGGAGCCCTTCCAGAGGTATGATGTCCTCAGGCTTGATGTTGCCCAGGTTCACGTTGTTTCCCATGCGCTTTATGAAGTACTCCTGACCGTCCTTGTTCGGGGCCTCCCAGATGAGCCGCCTGCAATCCACCGCAGCCGTGATCTGATCGACATCATCGCCCTTCACCTGGCCCTTCGCATCGTAGACCCCGATTCCCTGGGCGCTGCTCCTGGATTCGATCGTTACCTTGTCGACCCCATAATCGAGGTCTCTCTGAATCTGACGGATCATCTCCTCAACCGACAAACTCAACGCACTGTCCTTCTTGCCAACCTCCGAGACAACCTTGAAGCCGGCGTCCAGGGTCTTCTTGACGATTCGCTCTCGCGTAGCATCGTCCATGGTGATGGTGCCGTCTGAGACCTCTATGGTGGTGAAACCGAGGTCTCTGGCGTTCGCCAGGAACTGGTCGTACTCTCCCTGGTAAACCGCTATCTCCCCACAGGTACCACCAGGGTTGATGTCGATGTTCGCCGCGCGAAGGATCGCTATCTTCTCCCGCAGCAGCTCCTCGTCATAAAGGAGAGTAGTACCGAAGGAGAACTTCACTCGGTCGATGTAGTCAGCAGCATCGGCCACCAGGTCCTTCAAGCCATAGATTCCGTAACCTTTGACGGAGAGAAAGGTGATCCCATCCTGCCGGGGTTTGGCAGTCCGGTTAGGAAGAGGGTAATCCAGAATGCCTTGCCACGACTTCTTCTTTGTCTCTGTCATGATCCACTCCTATTAATGCGCTACTAGCATATTTAGCTAGCATACACGGCTTCATATCGGGTTCGGCAGGTCAAGGATACTGAGTGCCCGCGATCCTCAGGACACATGCGCCCGGTGGCAGGAGCCCTTGGCGCTTTGCGGCAGCCACGCTCTCCACCGGATACACGCCCCACCAGGTGTTGAGCCAGTTGGCCTTCTGGCCTTCAGCCACCACAAGGATTGGGCAACGCGGTCTTGCCGCAGAGAGAGCAGCAGCCACCGCCGCATCCCCGTCTTCGACCAACAGCGCATCAATCCCCTTGAGCTTCAACTCGCGCACCGGCTCAAACGGCTGTGGGGCAAGCACATCCATGTCGCCGGTACCTTCGGAGTAGCCCAGAGCCACCTCTGCCCGCCGCACGATCTTGTCCAGGATTCTCACGGTCTGCACGGGACAGAGCCCGATGGCCGTTTCGCCCGACAGAGAGACACCGTCGACCCCCTGAAGCACCGCGGTGGCCACGTCCACACACTCGGAACGGGTTGGGCCAGGGTTCTTGATCATCGTGTCCATCAACTCCCCACCCACCTGGACCATCTTCCCAGCATCATGGCACTTACGCACAAAGTAGCTTTGAATGGGGAGCACCTCTTGATACCCGGCTTCGATACCCAGATCGCCCCGGGAGATGCTGATCCCGTCGGCCGCTGCGATGATCTGGTCGGCGTTGATCACCGCCTCCCGCTTCTCAATCTTGGGCACAATCGGAATGCAAGCCTCCCGCTCACGCATGAACTGTCTTACTGCCTCGATGTCCCCGGCATCACGAACGAAGGAAATGGTGACGTAGTCCACGCCCAGGCGAATACCCGCCTCCAAGTCGGCCTTGTCCTTCTCAGTGAGAACGGGCATGGATATCCGGGTAGTAGGCAGGTTGATTCCCTTGCGGGGAAGCAGTTCTCCGCCCACAAGTACTTTGCATCGAATGGTCGTGTCGTCGCTCGCGACAACCCGCAGATGGATTGCAGCCTCATCGATCATGACGATCTCCCCCGGCCGCACATCCTTCGGCAGGTCGCGGTATCCCACAGTGACCGCTCTGGAGTCACCCTCTATTGGATCGGAGGTCAGCACGAAATCCTGGCCGGCCTCGAGGAGTGCCCGCCCCTCTTTCATCTCCCCAATGCGAATGCGGGGCCCCTGCAGGTCCTGGCGGATGGCGATAGGCCGACCATACTCAGCGGAGAGCTGCCTGACGGTGCCGACCAGTTGGCGAGCATCCTCCGGCCTCGCGTGAGAAAAGTTGATGCGGCAGCCGTCCACGCCTGCCTGCACCATCTGTCGCAGAACCGTTTCAGAAGAGCTCGCCGGGCCAAGCGTGATGTGGATCTTCGTTCTCCTCAGCAATTCACCGAACCTCCACTAGACTGCTCTTGACGAGGTGACGTTCATGGCCTAGCCGGTGAGCGTGTGGCTGGCCTCATCGAACAAGATATGGCATGAACGAGAACCTCTCGATGCGCCGGACAAGCGAAACCACGAAAATCCGGCAAGAACGCTCACCTTCCCAAAGAGAGTCCGTCGCTCGGGTGCCGGGATGATCTCCGAATCCCACTCGCCTCCGGAGATTGGGACTCAGGCAAGCCGGCACATGCAGAAAGCTGAGGGCATGAGACGACAGGCCATTCCTGGTAAGAGGTAGATTCAGGCTGCGTACACTCAGTCGGTCAGCAGTCGCGGATGCCATCGATGTACGAACCTCTCAACGCGGGGATGCCACCGACATCGGGCTGACACTCAGAAGCACTTCCGGAGTCCGCGGAACCACTACCACCCTGGCCGCCGATCCCACACTCGCAAAGGCTGCAGCTAAGGCTTCATCGACCTGCGAGAACAGCCTGACGGGTATCCTGCCAAATGCACCAGGGGGCAGCCCGGTGGTAACCAGGTAGATGGCGGCCTTCTTCTGTAGCGAGGCGATGCGATAGGCCTTGTTGCTTGCGACAGTGAACTCAGCCCCTTCGAACCTCTCGAGGATTTCGTCCGGAGCACCCCTCAGAAGAGCATCGGCCAATTCGAGATGGCCGACACCCTCGCAACACTCAGCGACCATGATTATGACGCCCCCCTGCCTGACGGCAGATCCGACGCGAGTGAGGCCCTTCCCCTCGACCTGCCACAGATTGCTGTCTCGCGGCGTCCCTCCAACTGAAGCCAGCACGATATCAGCCATCTCTGGCAACTGGTAATTGAGAAGATCACTAGCCACCCGCACGGCGTCTCGATGAGCTTCTATCCAGTGACCTGCAAACACCCTGGAGATCTGCTTCTTCTGGCTGAGGATGACCTGTACCACGAAATCGAGGCCAACGAGAGATGCGGCCTGCTCAAGATCTTCACGGAACGGATTGCCCTTGACGGCTCCAATACACGTTCCAGGGTGACTGTACAGGGCATGATGGCGCATGATGGTCTCGCGGCTGCACACCCCAGGCAGAAGATTCTTGGCACCACCGGACCAGCCAGCACCCTGATGAGGCTCCACGGTGGATACCGAGATTCGGATATCCGACTCGGCAACTACGCGATTGACCCACACCGGAGTATGGTTGATTCCGGTCTCGCCCATGTACACATGGTCCTGGGCGTCGCATTCATGGGACAGAACCCTCACTCGCGAGCAGGTTTTCTCCCCAAAGATGGAACGCATCTCCTCTAGCCTGGTCGGGCGATGGCTACCAGTGGCAAACACAACCACAACGTTGGCCGCGGGGATGCCGGCAGCCTCCAACTCCTCCAGGAGAGGGGGGACCAGCTTGCCCGACGGGGTGGGCCTCGTATGATCGCTGACGATGATAGTCGCGTTCCGTCTGCCCCTTGCCAGATCGCGCAGCCGTGGCGATCCGATGGGGTTGTGCAGCGCCCTTTCAACCTCCACAGCCTCATCGATCGCTGGGTTGATGGGTGAGCGAGGAACGGCGATACCCATCAGATTGGCATCGGGAATCTCTGCTTCTATCTGGGCCCTGCCGTAGGGTAAGACAACGCGCATATCAGCAGCCCTCGCAATAATCCGTAGTCGCCAATGGCATCGAAGCGGGGGGATGCACCCGGCCACTCGGGGATGCGAACAACCCTTGCAGTCTGCGGTAATACCTAATACCTATGCGACGCGCAGTATGGCACAGATGATATGGCCTGTCAATGGGTTTGTCTGAGATCCGTCCATAACTCCGCGACCGACGCCACCACGCCATCTTCTGACCATCAATGCCATTTGGTTGGCAGCCGAGAACTGAAGAGGTATGCGCACCGACCGAAGATTGACTCAATCTATTTGATCTGTTAGCATCAAGTCTGCGGTATTACCGCTGCGTTACGTCGCCGCTAGGCATGGGACCACAGGCATGGTGGGATTCAGGGACACGCCGGACCCGCCGAAGGGCGACGAGACATTCTCTGCTGCTGTGTGCCCTGGCCTCGTCTGCGGACCGACGAATCCATGGCTGCGGCTCAGCAATATGGAAGGTGGTAGGCGTGCCACGAGGAAAGCCTGCTGATATCACGAAATTCGCTCGACTGCGAGAGCCCAAACCGCTATACCAGGAATTGGCCGACACTATCTTGCAGAAGATCTCGACCGGGGAACTCGCCCCTGGGGAGCGATTACCGCGCGAACTGGATCTAGCATCATCCCTGGGAGTGGGCAGACCATCTTTGCGGGAAGCGCTCAAGATCCTTCAGGCTCTCGGGGTTGTGTCTATCAAGCGCGGCGACGGCATTTACGTGAACGACATGGACACCAATGAGATTGTGCGCCGCCTTACCCCCGCCGCTGTTGTTCCCCCAGATCAGCTGAAGGATCTTTTCGAGATGCGCAAGATACTCGAGTCTCAAGGTGCGGCATGGGCTGCCGAACGAGGAACCGACGAGTCCATTGCAGCTCTCGGGAAGATCGCAGAGGACATGGTACAGTTGGTGGAAGCTGCGGATCAGGCCCCTCCTGAAGAGCTCTTGAGAAGGCTCGCGCCACTGAATAAGGCATTTCACCGTCAGCTTACTCTCTGCAGTGGAAACGTGGCTCTCATAGGCCTAGTTGACAACACCATGTTCATGATCGAAGAGACGATGAAGTACAACTTCGTCACCCCAGGTCGGCCGATCCATTCAACCTACGATCATCGCCGCATCTGGCAGGAGGTGGCGGCCCGTAACCCCGAGGGGGCGGCGAAGACCACGTTCGCACACATCGAGAATGCCCAGGCTGGTGTCTTCGGACCGAAGAAAAAGGAGACCGGATAAGCCGTACTCTCCGCTACTACTCGATCTCCATCGGTCTATCCTCCCGCCTATCGCAGCCGGTCCGGCCGCTAGGCCGGACCGTAGAGCAACCTGAGACCCTTCGGCCACGCCGGGCCCGAGCCGCCCCTCGACGACCCCTACGATCCAGCCGGCAATCTCCTCCTTGGGAGAAGCCGTCCCGAGGAAACCACCTTGCCGTCGACGCTCAGGCCAGGGGTTCGCGTCACCCCAAAGGACACTTTCTCGCTGTCTGACGAGAGTCCACGATGCGCTCCGTTCGCTGGTTAGTCTATCATCCACCGCCCGAGGCTCCAAAAAGAGGCCCTCATTCGCAGCCACCAGGGTGTAACGACGAAGACTGTTGCGCGCCCGGGCCAGAAGCTATAATTGGTCTCTCAGGTGAGCCAACTTCGTTTTGTGGAGCAGCCGTTGTCTCGGCTCGACGATCAGTTGCCACCACAGCTTGGCGAAACGAACTCCATACTGGACTTTATGTCCACCCACAGGCTGTTCTCCAGCCTGCCGAAAGATGCTCTCGTTCAGCTGGCATCTGAAGCTCGCGAGCGGGAGTATCAGAAAGGGCACTACCTCTACTACGCCGGCGATCGGCCTGACCACCAGTTCCTGCTTGGGTCGGGGCTCGTCGCCCTGCTCGAGCACGATAGTTCGGGGAAAGCCTACCCGATGCTCATCTACTTCCCCGGCGACTCGATTGGCCTGGCAGCTGTCGTGCTAGGCCATCGACGCTCCCTCACTGCGAGGGCGACAACGAACAGTAAGGTAATCATACTGGCCAGGGAGAGCTTCCTCCACCTCTACGATAGCTTCCCTGCGTTTGCCCATGAGGTCACTCGAGAACTGTACAGGACGATCGCGCAGGGAAATCAAGCCGTTCTCCGCATCACCAAGACCCCAGTAACCGCAAGGGTGGCAGGGTTCCTGTTGGAGTACGCAGCAGGGGTTACCGCATCGGGGAGAGAACAGGATTCTTTCCCTATTGATCTGTCTCGCGAGGAGATGGCTCTGCTGCTTCGGACGAGCCGCGAAACGGTTACTAGGGTGCTGGCTGAACTATCCCGCAAGGGGATAGTGACGATCGACCGCCATCGAGTCAGCGTACATAGGCCTGAGCTACTACAGCATCTTGCCGCCAGGTAAGTAGTCAAGCCGCAGCTGAACGACAGGCAGAGCGCGCTGTGACGACGATCACACCAGGAAGTGATCTCTTTGCTTCTCCTGTGCCAACTCTCTCCTTAGACTAAGCCCCGGCGGACCATTCCCTTCCCCGCAAGCAGCTACACATCAATGAGTAAGGAGATGAATACTGGCCCATGAGACAACTTCTAGCCGTGGCAACTGTCGCTCTAGCGTCCGCAGCTCTAGTAGTCGCAGGATGTGCAGTCTCGACACCATCAGCAGCTCCAACCACAGCGGCCGCCCCGCAATCGAAAGCCGTCGAGGCCACCAAGGCACCAACTAGCACGGTCAAGACAGAAACCGCACAGCCTTCTCCTGCACCCGCCAAGAAAACCGATTACCCTGTGAAGGGTAGGACCGTGACGATGATCTGCCCCTTCGCGGCTGGCGGTGGGGGTGACAATGCCGCGCGGGTCCTGGCCGCCTCCTTGGAGAAGGAGTTGGGCGTTCCAATTCAGGTGCTCAACAAAGCGGGCGCCGGCGGCCAGGTTGGCCATGCGGAGCTGGCTAACGCCAAGCCCGATGGCTACACCCTGCTCTACAGCAGCATGCCTCAGAACATTGGTGTCTACCTCGACCCCGAGCGCAAAGCGGGCTACGACAGACAGAGCTTCACCGCAATCGCGATGCACGCCTATGATCCCGATGCCATAACCGTCAAAGGTGACAGCAAGTACAAGACTGTCAAGGACTTGGTCGACGCTGCGAAGGCATCTCCAGAGAAGATCAAGTTCGCGGTCATGGGACGCGGCGACCCGAGTCACCTGGCGCTGATCCAGTTGGAGCAGGCCGCCGGGGTGAAGTTCGCCTCCGTGATCATCGACGGCGGCGCTCCATGCATCACAGCCCTCATGGGGGGACATGTAGACGCTATCTGCACGGCTATCAGCCCTCAACTTCCGCAGATTAAGGCAGAAGAACTGAGGCCATTGGCGCTGTTGCAGGAGGACAAGAACCCCTTTGCTCCGGATGTGCCGACAATGAAGTCCCAGGGATACAACATCAACTGGGCGATCTACCGATCCGTCATGGCGCCGGCAGGCGTTCCCAAGGATGTGGTAGATGTCCTGAACGGGGCGATAAAGAGGGCAATGGAAACCGAAGATCACAAGAAGCGTCTGCAGGACATGAGCCAACTGCCTTTCTTCATGGACTCGGAGCGGTTCTCGGCCTACTGGGACCAGATGGAGGCCACCATGAAGCCGATGATGGATCTCATCAAGTAGGATCGGAGGGATCGTGAAAGAGTCACAAAAGGACGGCCTTGGACTGCCCAAGGTGGCGCTATGCATGGGAGATCCGGCAGGAATCGGACCCGAGATCGTGGCGAAAGTGCTGTTGGACGGGGATGTCTACCGGCAGTGCATCCCCGTTGTGATCGGGGATGCGGGATCGCTTTCGCGTGCACCTGGATGGCAGAGTAGCGGACTGCGCCTCCAGCGGGTCCAGGCAGCGGATGTGGGTGCGGTGCAACCCGGTACCGTGGCCATTGTGGACATGGACAATGTCCCCGACGGTCTCAGGGTAGGAGTTCCGAGTCCAGAGGGTGGGAAAGCGGTCACGGAATATCTGAACAAGGCGATGGAACTGGCGCTGGCCGGGCAGGTGGATGTGGTGGTGAGCGCACCTCTGAACAAGGAGTCGATCAAGCTAGCAGGCTATGATTTCGATGACGAGTGCGATTACCTGGCATCCCTGTTAGGGGTTGAGGAGTACACCGTGCTGGTGGTTGGCCGCCGTTTCACTCTGGCCACAGTGGCACTGCACGTCGCCATTAAGGATGTGGCTGGTTGGATTACCCGAGACAGGGTGCTGCGTACACTCCGCGACAGCCACTCTGCGATTTCCAGAGAAGGGACTGTCCGACCTAGGATTGGAGTGGCTGCCCTGAACCCGCACGGGGGCGAAGGTGGAACGTTGGGCACCGAGGAAGTCGAGGCCATCCGGCCAGCCATCGACCGTGCAAGGGCCGAGGGAATAGACGTCCACGGCCCGTTTCCAGCCGACAGCTTCTTCGCAACTTTGAGGGATCCCATATACGACGTGTACGTGGGAATGTACCACGACCAGGGGCGAGCGGCGATGAAGCTGCTGGACTTCGGGCACGCCACCACGACCATAGAGGGCCTGCCCGTGCCCTACTACACGCCAGCCCACGGGAGCGCATACGACATTGCTGGCAAGGGAGTAGCCGAACACCAAAACATGAAGGAGGCTCTGCTGCTGGCCGTACGCAGGGTCTCTCACCAGTAGTTACTCGATCTGCTTCTGCATCTGAAGCAGGCCGCCGTAAGTTGACCTCGGCAACGCGCCCTGCCCTCGCCCGTATTGACGAGCGAGGGCAGGGCGCGTTGCCACCTACCCTTTGGCCCCCTCGAGCCAGCCCGCGATCTCCTCCTTGGAGGGTATGCGGCCTGAAGCAACAACCTTCTCATCCACCACGAGGCCCGGGGTGCGCATCACCCCATAGGACACGATGTCCTTGTAATCAGTCACCTTCTGGAAGGTGGCCTCGATCTCCTTCTCCTCGGCCACCTCCTTCACCAGCGCCTCCAACTTCTTGCAGTTGGCGCAGCCTGAGCCGAGAACCTTGATTACCATGGTTCTATCCTCCTAGACCAGTAGATTGAAGAGGTATCCGGTCAGGACGATACCCATCCCGACCACCCCCACGAAGACGGCTATCAGTTGGGGCTTCAGCACCCGCCGCAGGATGACCATTTCCGGCAGGCTTAGGGCTATGACGGCCATCATGAAGGCCAGCACCGTCCCCAGTGCGGCTCCCTTGCCCATCAGCGCCTGGACTATCGGGATTATGCCGGCAGCGTTGGAGTACATGGGTATACCGAAGGCTACGGCCGCCGGCACGCTCCACCAGGCGTCCTTGCCCATGATGCCCACCATGAAGTCCTCGGGGACGTAGCCGTGAATGGCTGCCCCGAGGGCGATGCCACCGACCACGTAGGGCCACACCCTGCCGACGATATCCTTCACCGACTGCCAGCCGTACTGCACCCGCCCCTCGAGGGAGAGGTTCTCCTCTAGCTCGGCATCGCCCACCCGGACTCCATGGACCCAATCCTCGATCCACCGCTCCAACCGTAGCTTGCCGATCACCCATCCCGCCAGGATGGCAATGGTCAGACCGGTGCCGATGTAGAGGGCCGCTACCTTCCAGCCGAAAAGGCCGAACAGCATCACGACGGCGACCTCGTTGATCATCGGGGCGGCGATCAGGAAGGAGAAGGTAACCCCCAGGGGCACTCCCGACTGAACGAAGCCCAGGAAGAGCGGCACGGCCGAGCAGGAGCAGAAGGGGGTGACAATCCCCAGCATGGAGGCCAGGACGTTGCCGACTCCCTCTCGCTTGCCACCAAGCAGCGCGCGCGTTCGCTCCGGGCTGAAGAAGGAGCGGAGGATGCCCACCAGAAAGACGATGAGCGACAGCAGCAGAAGGATCTTCGGCACGTCGTAGAGGAAGAAGCCGACCGCCGAGCCCAGCGGGCTGGCGAGGTCGAGCCCCAGCACCGAGGATGTGAGGAACTCCGCCACACCCGGCAGGGCCTGATACGCCAGGAGCCAGACCAGCCCCGCCACGATCAACCGCGCCGGCAGGGGTACCACCACCGTAACAAAACGTCTAGCACTATACATGATGCGAAACCTCCCAGAGTCTGAAGAAGGAGCGCGCGACCCCTCTACCCGCATTTCGGGCAGGGGCAGCCCGCGATCGACTGCCTGGGCGTCAAGGGGTCCTGCGGAAGGCCAACCAGACGGTCGGCAGCCCTAAGCAATTCGGCAACCTCCTGGCTCGCCACCCGGTAGTAGACCCGCTGAGCGTCCCTACGGTCCACCACCAGCCCAGCCTCCCTGAGGGCAGCAAGCTGCTGGGAGACGTAGGGCTGCGGCCGCTCGAAGAGCGCCGACAGGTGGCACACGCACTCCTCTTCTCGAGATAATTCCCTCAACAGACGAAGTCTGAATGGATGCGCTAGCGCCTTCAGCATCTCCGCCTGCAACTCCAAGCTCTCGATCCTCGCGCTCATGGATCCTCCAACTTATGCAGTCTATTGAATATATCATAGACCGCATACATAATGCTGTCAACAATGATCTCTGAGATCCGTGCATGACTCCCGGTAGCCTGGTGCACACACGTCGGTTGTCCCACTGCCAAGCCGAATTGTGGCCGCTCGATGGTCGAGCCGAATAGTCAAGATGCGGCCCAGTAGCGCGAACCGCCGAGTTATGCACGGATGTCAAGGTGGATAGGGCGCCGCTGAGCTTGAGCCCCTCGGGAAGCTGATCGGTCACCACAAGGATACACTGGCCGGGCCGTTGTGGGCTCCCTTGCGCCGATCGAGCACCCTACCCCCTCAGGCCATGGCCAGGAGGAGGAAGCGCACCCCGACAATCACCAGGACGGGAGATATCGCCAGCGAAACCCACTTCTGCAAGGTCGGAGTCCAGAACTTCTCGACCAACAGGGAGACCAGGGTGATGCTGACCGCAAACCAGGCCGACCAGAGCAGTATCTCCCCGGTGAAGCTCCCAGGGGCGATCACCAGCTGAGTGGCCAGCGCTGAAGCAACCGCCGCTGCCACACCAACGGAACTCAGCATGTAGGCCCGCGGAAGGGGGAAGCCGAAGCCCAGGTTCAGGATGGGTATCTTGAAAGGCTTGCCTCCCGCGCTCAGCATACCAGTGACGACGCTGAAGAACAGGAAGAGCGGTACAAGACGTCCCGACGAACAGCCCGCCGCCGCTCCGATGTTCGGCTTCACCAGCACCAGCCTCAGCCCCACCCCAATGGCGTAGATCCCGAATAGGATCATGAGCACCGATGGCGGCACGGACAACCCCAGCAACCGCCCCAGGACCCCTCCAACGGCACTGGAAGCCGCGATAACCACCAGGAAATCCCGCGGGATGGCCCGCACTCCCCTGCCCTGCCTCGCATAGAGAATCACTGCGGCCACCAGCAAGACAAGGAGGTTCACCAGAATCGCCTGTTCCAGCGGCATCCCTATCAGGAATACCAGCAGGATCACGAGGAAGAAACGATCCATGTTGAGCTTGATGGAGGCCGTCACGAACCCGACGATCAGGCTCGCCAGCACCGCCCTCAGTACCAGATTCGCAAGCATGTCCAACCCCCCCACACAATTCTACGAAGACGAGCCCCCCAGCAGGGGAACCAATCCCTGCCACGTCGCATACAGCCCTGTCCCTACCAGGGCGACGCCCGCTGCCCGGCGCAGGTACGGCTCAAGCCTCGCCGTCGAGTTGGCCCAGGCCGTGAGCCACGACACACCGGCCACCAGCAGAGCCGCCCACCAGTCTCCCGCACCGAGGCCAGCGCCACCCACATCAAGTGCTCCGGCTTCGATTCCAGAACCACCACGTCCGGCTCGTAGGGCGCCTCCCCTAGCGGGCAGGCCGCCGCTGCCCTGTACTCGCCCATCGGTAGCCTGGTCATCGACTCGACCGTGTTGCGCCCAGCCTCCTTGCTGGCGAAGATGCCGAAAGAGGCCAGCATCTCCCCCGTCACCAGCTTCTCCGGCAGCGGCTTGAAACCCAGGGCCGAGGCCGAAGCGGGGCAAGCGATGTTCTCAGGGGTGATCAGCATCCTCCGCCCCTCGCTCGCCTCCATCAGGATCTGGCAGTAGCGCCGTGACGGCGGGGCGTCGAAACCCTCTGGCAACAGCTCGCCCTTTCGGATGAACTTGACCGCAACCGGTGAGCGTTCGAGCCCCAGGATCTCCTTCATTCGGATCTCGGCTTGACTCAGATCTCTCATGTCGTTGTCCAACCCCTCTTCATCTCTACAAGCAGCCAGACATGCGGCGTCGCTGCATCTCAACGATCTTCTTTCGCAGCTCCCGCAGAAACACCAGAGCGGCTTCCTTGTCACCGTCCTGGACGATAGCCTCAAGATCCATCAACTCCCGCTCGTCGAAAGAAACGGTCGATCTCTCCAGCTTCATGCCCAAGAGCCACCTCCTGTCGCCCAACGCCTCGTGCCTCTGCCTACCGACCTGGGCAGGGGCACGAGGCTCTCTATGCCATCGCCTCTGTGAGCCAGACGACGATCTCCTCCTTGGAGGGGATCCGTCCCGAGGAGACCACCTTCCCATCGACCACGAGGCCCGGGGTGCGCATCACCCCATAGGACACGATGTCCTTGTAGTCTGTGACCTTCTGGAAGGTAGCCTCGATCTCCTTTTACTCGGCCACCTCCTTCACCAGCGCCTCCAGCTTCTTGCAGTTGGCGCAACCCGAGCCGAGAACCTTGATTACCACGGTTTCCCCCTCCTGGCCATCTGCTCTGTATCCTGGTGCGCTGGTCATCGCTGGCTCCACGCCGTGATCTCGTCAGCCTGCCGCGGCCTTTCTACCTCTCGTAGCCGGAGCATGGAATGCAGGTGAGCTTGTCGCCCACGACACGGAGATATGCTTTCGCGACCAACTCACCGCACGAGGCGCAGGATACGAAGCCCATGACTTCGGGGTACCAGTGGCCCTGATACTGAAACGGCGCACCCACCGTCAGCACGTCTTGCTCCGGAGCGTCCCAAATGAGGTCCACAACCTCCATTTGTTCCGCCTCCGGGATGTCGTCCGGCATGATTCCCAGACCCCTCTTGGTCATGAATGCCGATCCCGAGATCCGCTTCTGCAGAGTCGGTTTATACGAGACTCGCACCGCACGATTGGTGTCCTTGTCGATGAGAGTGAAGGCGAGCTTGCCCACCGCGAGTTTTCGGATGTTTCCTTTGCCAAAGGTGCAGCCGGTGGCGTACTGAACACCATCGCCAAAGCACATCCCACCATGGTCTTCCCCAATCTCCACAATGCCGTAGAGCTGCGTGCCGCCGGACCGCCGGACCTCAAGAGCTCGCAACGCTGCCAGCCCCGCGCGTACTCCCGCGACGCTGGCCCAGCACTTGTGGCCGTGAAATCTGAGTGCGTCCAAGAGAATGCCTCTGCCGTCCATTTCACCCTTTCCTCCAATCAGTAATTGAGCATAGAGACGAAGTAGCTCATCCAGCCACCAGTCCCCAGACCATCTTGGCCGCCACGACGTAGAGCACTAGGCCGATGATCCGCTTTAGCTGAGGGCTACTCAGCTTGTAGCGCATGAGATATGAGCCCAGGAGCGCCCCACCGATAGAGGCGAGTGCCATCACCACCAGAAAGGTGTAGTCCAATTCCCCCAGGGAGGCGTGGCCCAGGAACCCGGCCAGGGAGGAAAAGACCACCACGAAAGCGGTCGTGCCCGCCGCTACCTTCGGATCGAAACCCAGCCCGTTGAGGACCGGCACGATGAAGTTGCCCCCACCTACCCCCAGCAGCCCCCCCAGGAAGCCAGCGACCCCGCCCATTCCCGCGCCAAGTGCGGCAACCCCAGCCCCCCGTCGGGCAGGGCGAACCTTCGTCTTGTGGAACAGCATCATTGAGGCTGCGAAAACCAGGAAGGCTGAGAACAACCATAGCAGCACGGCCTTGTCGACCAGTTGAGTAGCCTGGGTCCCCAGAGGGGAGAGAGCCACCGCCGCAATGGCGATGGGCAACGCCGCCCGGAAGTCCACCAGGCGGCTCTTCAAGTAGACGGCGGAGGCAAAGACCAAGCTGACGAAGTTGAGCAGCAAGGCCGTTGGCATCGCCACTTCCAGGGGTACCCCCAGCCAGTAGAAGAAGGGCACGAAAAGGAAGGCCGCGCCCAGACCCGCCATGGAAAGGATGGCCGAGAAGAAGAGCACCACAGGTGTCCCGATTAGGTACACAGCCAACGTCGCCACTCTACCGCCCCCTTTTCTATCCTCGGGCCCCCTCGAGCCAGCCCGCGTTCGACTGCCTGGGCGTCGAGGGGTCCTGAGGAAGGCCAACCAGGCAGTCGGCGGCCCTTAGCAGTTCGGCAACCTCTTGGTTCGCCACCCGGTAGTAGACCCTCTGAGCGTCCCTACGGTCCACCACCAGCCCTGCCTCCCTGAGGGCGGCAAGCTGCTGGGAGATGTAGGGCTGCGGCCGCTCGATCAGAAGGGCCAGGTGGCAGACACACTCCTCTTCCTGGACCAACTCGGCCAACAGCCTCAACCTCACAGGGTGGGCTAGCGCCTTCAGCATCTCCGCCTGCAACTCCAAGCTCTCGATCCTCGCACTCATGGGTCCTCCAACTTATGCAGCCTGTTGAATATATCATAGGTCGCATATATAATGCTGTCAACACCGAACCGAACGCCGGCAGGTGCCCGCCCAAAACGGAGCTCGCGCTGGGGCACAATCGGAGCGACCGAGGCTGCAGGGAGGGGGTTGGAGGGAATGCCAAAGGGCAAAAGCGGACGCCAGGCGGATCCCAGCCGTGGACGGGTGGCGAGTATGCAACGGGTGGAGCGCCACCTCAGGGATCCCAGCCGGGGGGCTGCGAGCCAGGGCGCGCCTCCCCAGTGGCCCCTGTGGGTCGCGGTTTCCTCGACCCTCGGCATCTTGTTGGGCGTGGCTGCCATAGCCCTGAGCCTGCTGTCGGTCTCCATCTCCACGGGAAAGATGGCGGCTCCGCCGGTACCGGCTGCTCAACCCTCTCAGCCTCGGCCTGCAATAGCGCCCACCCCACCGCCGGCCTTTCAGGCAGCCGCGCCTGCAGCCCTGTCCCGCGCTAACAGCCTCAACACCCCATCCCCGACGGCCGCCAGCAAGACCGCGCCTGAGGTGCTCGCCCGCCGGACAAAGGGCAGCTCCAGCGCGCCCATCGTGATCGACGAGCGGTTCGACTTCCAGTGCCCCGCCTGCCGGACCGTTGCGACATTGAGGGAGTGCCTTCGGCGGAGCGCATGGGCAAGTTGATCGATGAGGAGCTAGCAAAGAAACCATGAAACGCAAGGATTCTTTCGTCGCGACCCTCGCCGCGCTGGGGCTGGGCGATAGCCTCTACCTGGCGATGGTCCATTGGTGGGGCGAGGAGCCCCAGTGCGGCGCCTACGCCGGCTGTGCTCAGGTCAATGCCAGTTCCTATGCGGAGATCTTTGGAATACCCGTCGCCGCCCTGGGATCCGCCCTCTACCTGGGCATCCTCGCCCTGGCGGTGTGGCGCCTGTGCGCCCCGACTCGCCGCTGGTGGCAATTGACGGTGCTGCTTCACGAGTTGGTGCTGGCGGCAGTGGTCTTCATGGCCTACCTCACGGCGGTGGAGCTGCTCGTCCTGCACGCCGTCTGCTACTGGTGCCTCGCCCTGGCCGGGATCAGCATTACCCTGCTGCTCCTCTTAGCCACGGACCTCTTTGGCTCCACCTCACCCAACTGGCGCAGCCGGGCTGGTTGACGCCGCTCCCCCCAAGTACTACAATCGCTCGTAGCATCGATCTTCTAGGCATAGATGGGCAAGGATAGAATGCCGATCGACTACACCAGCCGCGAGTACTGGAACGGCATCATCAAAATGAGCCTCTCCAAGTTCTTCATCCTGCGGGTCCTCTACACACAGCCCATGCACGGCTACGAGATCACCCGCACGGTGGCAGAGGTGACCAAAGGGTGCTGCGCCCCAACCGAGGGAACGATCTACCCTGTGCTGCGCGAGTTCGAGGAGGAGGGCTACGTTACCTCCGCCGTCGAGACTGTCGGCGGGCGGGAAAGGAAGGTCTACACCTTGACGGCGAGGGGGCGGCTTGCCTTCGAGGTGGCGGTAGAGGCGTGGAAGGAGGTAACCAACTACGTGCTAGAGGCCGCAACGGCCTCGACGAAGGGAGGGTGACCCCCTGCCCCGTCTCTTTTTTTCTCCCTATATGTTGTAGGGCGATGCATAGGAGAGTAATATCTAGCTCGACATGAGGGTGAACCAGTAGTGAACGATCAGCTGAACAACCTCACCACGGCCCTAGCGTTCTTCGTCATGATCTCCCTGGAACTGGTGGTGCTGTTCGTCGGCATCACCTTCCTCGTCAGCCTCATCCTCCAGTACGCCAACCCGGAGACGGTTAAGCGAGTCCTCTCCGGCAAGCGGCTCGGTGTCGGCAACCTGATCGGGGCCACCTTCGGCGGGGTCACCCCCTTCTGCTCCTGTTCGGCCGTCCCGATGCTGATGGGCCTCCTGGAGCTGGGCGTCCCCTTCGGGGTGGCGATGTCCTTCCTCATCGCATCCCCCCTCGGGGTCTTCAACCCCGTCGTGCTCTCCCTCTTCGGCACCCTCTTCGGCCCGACTGTCATGGTGGGCTACGTGCTCACCACCTTCGTGGCGGCCGTCCTGGCCGGTATCCTTCTCGACGCCCTGGGCTTGGGCAGCCATGTCAAGAAGGTCCGAATAATCGCCGGCGGCAGCGGTTGCTGCGACTCCACGGAATCCGCCGGCTCGGCGGAACCCGTCGTGCGAGACAAGGGGTGGGCGCTGTTCGGGGTGCGCGTGGGCATAGCGGCCCGCAACGCCGTCGGGCTGTTCCGGCAGATGGTCCCCTTTCTCATCATCGGCGTTGCCATCGGCTCGTTCATCTACGGCTTCGTCCCTGCCAGCTTCCTGGCTCAGGTGGCCGGGCCGGACAATCCCCTCGCGGTGCCCGTCGCCGCTGCGATCGGCGTGCCGATGTACGTACGCACCGAGACCATGATACCCATTGGCTTCGCCCTCACCCAGAAGGGGGTGAGCGTTGGGGCCTTCATGGCCCTCGCCATCGGGGGGGCAGGCGCCAGCATACCGGAGCTTACCATGCTGGCGGGCATATTCAAGAGGCGACTGTGGATCGCCTACGTGGTGACCATCTTCACCATCGCCACCTTGATAGGCTTCCTCTTCAACTTCCTGACAGTGGTCGTCGGTATATAGATTTCGCGGAGGTAGGTTCAATGGCAGAAGAGCAAAAGAAGGGATGGTTCACGCGACTGTTTGGTGCGCAGAAGAAGGGCGGGTGCTGCTCCTCCTACAGGATCGAGGAGATTCCCAAAGCCGACGACCAGGATGGAACCAGCGAGCAGGGGGCTACCAAGAACGGTGGATCGTGCTGCTGCGGGCCAGCACCCAAAGCCGAGTCCAGCAGCATCAATGATGAGGGGAAGTGAGATCCGGACTCGGGAGCCATATGGGTTGAGGGTCTGAGCATGCAGATCCTCAACCTGGCCCAGTTCCTTCGCCACACCCTTTGCTGCTGATTTCCAGAGTCCCCGGGGATCAGCAGCGAGGGCGAGCCGGAGTGATTCCGGCGATTGTCAGACTCCTAAGCCTGCACTGAGTCGTTGCCACGGCCGTCCCTGGCCAGAGAGAGCAGCCCACCGGCGCCCATGGGCGACTCCGGCTTCCATGGAATCGGGGCGTATCGTCTGGCGTGGCGCGCCGTCGTTATCCAGCCCGACTCTCGGCCCTAGTACATGCTCCCGCCGACGATCGCGAGCCATCCGGCGAGGGCTAGATTGGGCCCGAGGTCCGAGCCGATCACGTTGGCGTACACCATGGCCTCCCTTGTCACTCCCTGCGCCACGCTCTCGTCGATCGACAGCGCCACCACCATGCCGGTGGGCATGTTGTTCATGATCGAGGAGAGCCCCGCGGCGAGCGCCCCTGTGCCAACGGTGGCGACGAGCATCCCCTGGCTCGCAAAGACGTTCAGGGCGCGCGCGACCTCGGCGGTCAATCCCTGGTTGCGGAGGCCAAAGACCACCAGGTACATGCCCAGGCTGAAGAGCACGATCTGCCACGGTGCGTCGCGGACGATCTGGCCGACCGGAATGACGCGCCCCGAGTCCGCCCTTCCCAGGTGCCACACGCGGCCGGCGACGGCCAGCAGGACCACCGCCCCGAGCCCGGCTACGGCCGATACCGGCACCTCCAGTGCGCCGGCACCAAAGTAGCCAATGAGGAGGAGCACGAGGACCAGCCAGCCGACGCGAAACGTCAACGGGTCCCGGATGGCCTCGGCGGGCCGCCTCAATGCCTCACGGCGGTAGGCGCGCGGAATGCTGCCGTGGAAGTAGAGCGACAGCACCACGAGGCTCGCCAACACGGCAACCAGATTCACCGGGACCTGGATGCGGGCGAACTCGGCGAAGCTAATGTCGAAGAAATCGGCCGACACGATGTTGACCAGGTTCGACACCACCAGGGGCAGACTGGCGGCGTCCGCAATGAAGCCGGTGGCCATCACGAAGGCCAGGCTCGCGGCAGGGCCGAAGCCAAGCGCCAGCAACATCTCCATCACGATCGGCGTCAGGATCAGAGCTGCTCCGTCGTTGGCGAAGACTGCGGCGGCGACCGCGCCCAGAAGGATGATCAGGGCGAACAGCCGTTGCCCCTGCCCACCGCCCCACCCGGCAACGTGCAGAGCAGCCCACTCGAAGAACCCAGCCCCGTCCAGCAACAGCGAGATGATGATCACGGCGACGAAGGTGAGGGTGGCATTCCAGACAATGTCCCACACGATGGGGATGTCGCCGGGTTGGACCACGCCGGCCAGCAGGGCCACGGCCGCCCCTGCAAGGGCGCTCCAACCGATGCCAAGGCCGCGCGGCTGCCAGATAACCAGGACCAGGGTGGCAACGAAGATGAGCAGGGCAACCAGCAACAATCTCAGGCCCCCAGCGGGTTGAAGGGTTCCCCTTGCTCGCTCAGGCACTTGACGAGATCGAAGCGAGATACCATGCCAACCAAACGCCGCCCCTCCACGACCGGCAGCGCCTTCACCGCGTGCTCGATCAGCAACCGAGCCACCAGCACGACATCTGTCTCCGGTGTGACCGTGACGGCTTCCCGCGTCATCACCTCTGCGGCGGTGCGCCCCTCGGCCTTGTCGGGCTCCGCGCCCCGTCGACGGAAGACGCTCCGCCAGAAGTTCTCCTTCCAGAGCGAAGTGCGCGGTTCGAGTCTCTCGTCGGCCGCACGGTGGACCAGATCTCCCTCCGTCACCAACCCCAGCAGATTGCCGGCTGCATCCACCACCGGCACTCCGTTGATGCGATGCGCCACAATCAACCGCGCGATCTCTTCCACGGGAGTCTCTGGGCCGACCGTCACCGGGTCGGGTGTCATCACCTCACGTGCTTTCATGGTGTCCGCCCACGTGCAGGATCGGTACCATCCCCACCGGCACACGCTCTGGTCACCCGCGGGCGTTCTCCAACAGGAAAGCGAAGTGGGCCGGCAGTCCGCCTTCCCGAATGGACTCTGCCGCAGCAGCCACGTCGTAGGGCACCCGGCGGAACTCCACCTTCACCTCATCCCCGATATGCAGCATGACATAGCCGGCCCTGGCATCGCCATCCTTGGGCTTGCCGACGCTTCCGTCGTTGACCAGCAGCACCCCAGCCACCTCCTTGACGTAGGGAAGGTGCGTATGGCCGAAAACGAGGATGTCAGCCTCCGCGCTCTTAGCGATATGCTCCAAGCTGAAGAGGGGCCGGTCCTCGTAGATGTATTCGTTGATCCTACGTGGGCTACCATGGACCAGGAGAATCTCCTTGCCCCCGACGTTGAAGCGGATGCTGGGAAGCAGAGAGCGTAGAAACTCCTTGTTCTCTGGAGGGACCACCTCTCGAGTCCACATGAGGGATCTGTCCCCCAGCCTCTTCATCTCGGGATCGGTATAGGCGCAGCCGCACTCGTCCTTGTCAAATCCAACGCCGTCGTCGTAGTTGCCCATGAGAGTCGGGATCCCGCGATCTCTGATCCTCTCGATCACCTCGTTAGGATACGCACCGTAGCCCACTAGATCTCCGAGGCAATAGACGCGGTCGGGTACCTCCCGGTCGATGTCGGCAAGAACGGCAGATAGGGCATGGCGGTTACCGTGTATGTCGCTGAAGATGGCGATTCTCATCTGAAAGGCTCTCCCGTTACTTAAGGTGGGCTGACTGCTTCGTGTCTCTATCGATCATGATGAGTAGGTAGCGAATCATGGTCATCAACTCCTTGGCGGCCACCTTGAACGCCCAGTAACGGGTCTCATCACCCGTGGCGGCGGGGTCGGCGAAGCTCCAGTGGATGCGCTCCGGGTCCCCCGTGAAGGTTGGGCAGGTCTCCTTGATGCGGTCGCAGACGGTGATGATGTAGTCAAACTTCTGGCCGCGGAACTCCTCCAGGGACTTGGACCGGTGGCCGCTGATATCGATGCCTTGCTCGGCCAGCACCTGGACAGCGAGTGGATGAACCGAGCTTGGATGGGAGCCTGCGCTCGCTACCTCCACCTGTCCGTGGCTGAGATGCCGCAGGATTCCCTCCGCCATCTGGGATCTCGCGCTGTTCTCCGTGCACAGGAACAGCACATGGGCCGGACGGTCCTGGAGCACTCCGTCTCTTGAGAGAGGCTCAGACATGTCCAGCGCCGGATGCAGGGCGTGGCCGACAGCCCTGTAGATATGCTGGAGCCTGTCCAGGTCGAGGCTGTAGTACACGTCCCTGCCGTCGGCGTCACTGCGGCGCTCCCTCACCAGCTTCATGGCGCGCAAGCGCCCCAGGTGGTAGGAGATCAGGTTCATTGGCTTGCCACCGAGGTTGGCGAGATCCTGGACCCGATGGTCACTGCGGGCCAGTGCAGTCAGAATCTGCCACCGGAGGCTGTGGGCGAGTAGGCGGAGAAACTTGGTCGGCGGAGAAGAGGCTGCCATGGAAGTCATCCATCCCTCCTGCTGGGTATCCATCAACCGCGTGTCAATAATTCAATCTAGTTTGAATTATCGCACGAATCGAGCCATGGAAAGCAAGAACGGGGTTAAGCTGCCCATGGTGGGAAGGGTGAAGGTGATCCAGGTCCTCCGCCCGGGGGTGGTAGTCTTCTGCCCGGGACACTGCCACTGGGCGTACGGCGGCGCGGATGAAGAGGCCGCGCGAGTTCGCGCGGCCTCTTGCTCTTCTCTGTCAGGTCAACCAGAGATCCGCGCTGGCTTGTCGGCCTGGAACATGCGATCCTTCAGCGCCAGCGCCACATACACCAGGCCGATCAGCACCGGCACCTCGATGAGGGGACCAACCACCGCCGCCAGCGCCTGCCCCGAGGCAATGCCAAACACCCCCACCGCCACCGCGATGGCCAGCTCGAAGTTGTTGCTGGCCGCCGTAAAGGAGAGAGTAGCCGTCTCCTGGTACTTCAACCCCAGCCTGGCGCCCAGCCAGAAGGACCCGCCGAACATCAGGCCGAAGTAGGCCAGCAGCGGTATGGCGATCCGCACCACGTCCATGGGCAGGGTGAGGATAACCTCGCCCTTCATGGAGAACATCACCACGATGGTGAACAGCAGGGCGAGCAGCGCCGTGGGCGCGAGCTTCGGCATCGCCACGCCGTCGTACCACTCCTTGCCTCGAGTCTTGAGACCCACATAACGGGTGACTATTCCAGCCAGCAACGGGATGCCCAGGAAGATGAACACCGACTTGGCGATATCCCAGAACTCGATGTGTACCGCCTGCCCCGCGCCAAGACCGAGCCAGCCCGGCAGGACCGTGAGGTAGAAGTAGGCCAGGGCCGAGAAGACCAGCACCTGGAATACCGAGTTCAGGGCCACCAGGACGGCGCAGTACTCGTTGTCGCCATCGGCCAGCATATTCCATATCAGCACCATGGCGATGCAGCGAGCCAGGCCAACGAGGATAAGACCGGTCCGGTACTCCGGCAGGTCGGGCAGCAGCAGCCAGGCCAGGACGAACATCAGCAGCGGGCCGACTATCCAGTTCTCGATCAGGGAGAGAGTGAACATCTTCCCCGCGCTCCTGATCTTTCCCAACTCCTCGTACTTCACCCTGGCCAGCACGGGGTACATCATCCAGAGCAGACCAACGGCTATGGGGAAGGAGACAGTGTCGATCCGTGCCGAATCGAGCACCGTGGCGATGCCCGGCCAGAGGTAGCCAAGACCGATCCCCAGCCCCATGGCCAGGAAGATCCAGAGTGGGAGGAAACGGTCCAGGAAGGAAAGCCGGCCAACGACGTTGGCAGCAGCCGAACGATCTTGGGTCACCTGCGACACCTCATTTACCTCCATCGGTGATTCTGCTCTCGCTTGGGGCCACTGTCTCCAAACCTCCCATGGTCGATTTCGGCCTCCGGCCTTCCTTCGTACTATCCGCACAGACTGCGGGGATTGGATCCACCCGCGTTGCGTCCAACAACTCCGCCAACTCGCGGCCCACCCTCTCCGCCAGGGGAGCCAGCCTGTAGTAGACCCATCGCGCATCGGTCTCATCGCGCCGGTCCAGCACCAACCCCACCCGCTTCAGGACCCCCACGTGATGGGAGATTGTCCCTTGGCTGAGCCCCAGGGACTCTGTCAGGTGGCAGACGCACTGCTCCCGTTCCCGAAGCATGCGAATGATCCGTAGCCTGCTGCTATCGGCTAGCGCCTGCAATACGGGCAGCAGGTCGAAGTCGGCCTCCGAGCTGTTGGCTTCAGCGAAAGGAGCAGCGGCGTAACGAGAGATATTCAATCCACCCCCAAAATCCATTGATACTGATCAATATATTACGGCCGGCCTCGCCTTGGTGTCAATAGTCGAGAAGACGTCACCCGGTGGCGCTCTCGAGCATGTCGGCGAACTGGGCGGGGAGGCTGCTGGCCCGGACGGCGGCCGCGGCAGCGTCCACGTCGTAGGGCACGCGGCGGAAGGTCACTTCGATACGATCGCCGATCTCGACAAGGGCGTAGCCAGCGCGGGGGTTGCCATCCTTCGGCTTCCCCACGCTGCCGTCGTTGATGAAGCGCACCCCGAGCACATCCTTCTCGTAGGGCAGGTGGGTGTGGCCGAAGGCCAGCAGGTCCGCCTCGGACTCTCGAGCGATTCGCTCCAGACTGAAGAGGGGCCGGTCCTCGAAGAGGTACTCGTTGATCTTGCGAGGGCTACCATGGACCAGAAAGACCCGCTTGCCCTCAGCAGGGAAGCGAATCTGGGAGTGCAGGGAGCGGAGGAACTCCTTGTTCTCGGAGGTAACCTGCTCCTTGCTCCATTGGAGGGATAGGTCGCCCAGGCGGCGCATCTCGGCGCCCTTGTAGGCGCAGCCGCAGTCGTCCTTGTCGAACCCCACGCCATCGTCGTAGTTGCCCATGATCGTGGGAATGTCTCGGCTGCGAATCAACTCGATCACCTCGTTGGGGTAGGCCCCATAGCCCACCAGGTCGCCCAGGCAGTACACGCGATCAGCCCTCTCCCGATCAATCTCCTCCAGCACCGCCTCCAAGGCGTGCATGTTGCCGTGGATGTCGCTGAACAGGGCTATCTTCATCTAGAATCCCTCCTCTCAACAGATGCAGACACCTACTATCCCCGATGAGCCAATTGTAGCAGGAACTGGAGGGGCAGCATCCCAGTCAAGCGCCGACGATCCCGCAGGCCACGAAGACGCTGATGCTCGCCTCACGGGAGGCCGAGGCGGCGCAACAGCTCCGCTCGGTGCACTCCACCCTGATGTCGGATAGCCCGGCAGCCCTGTACCATCCCTCTACCTCGGATCGCTCGAACCCCATCCAGAGGTCGGCCATCTCCTCCCGCAGCCACTCGTGGTCGTGCTTATCCATGTCGGTGATCACCAACCTGCCACTGGGCTTCAGCACACGGGCCAACTCAGCGATGGCCGCTGCCGGGTCAGGGGCATGGTGGAGGTACATGTTGGCGAAGACGGCATCGAAGGAGCCCGCCGCGACCGGGAGGGAAGCACCCTCGGAGAGCTTCAGCTCGACGTTGGGCAGTTCGCTCAGATTGGCCCTGGCCACATCCAGCATCTCGGGCGAGTTGTCGAAACCGTAGGCCTGGCGGACGCGGGGCGCCAGACCGGCCAGCATGAAGCCGGTGCCGGCGCCCACGTCGGCCACCACCGACTCCGGGGTAAGGCCCGCTCGCGCCATGGCCGACTCCCGGACCTCCTCTGTGAAGTAGCCTTGCCGCAACTGGTCCCACTGGGTGGCGACCCGCCGGAAATAGCTCTTCACCTGATCGCCGCAGCAGCCCTTCGCGGGGGGCACAGTTGGTCCCCCAACCGATCCTTGCAAGCCAGCAGCCCGCGTTCCCGGCAGATGGCCGCGCAGCTCGTTATCACTGCCCGCCTTCCCAATCGCGATCCGGGTCTTGCGCTCCCCTTCCAGAGCTTTCCGAGCCTTCACAAAGGCGGAGATCACCCTGGTGTCGGGGTCCGCTCCCTGCGCCTTGGACAGCTCCTCGTGGTATTCCTCCGGCACGTCGTCCTTGGTGTACACCTTCAGCACCTGGAGATCCACACCCTCGAAACCGGCGCCAGCGAGCTTCTGCCGGTACTCTTCTTCAGAGAGGGCACCGGCGATACATCCAGCCCAGAGAGACATGACCTTTCTGACAGAGTCTGGCAGGGAGCCGCCCTGGACGACCATGTCCGCCACCGCGAAACGCCCGCCGGGCTTCAACACCCGGAACGCCTCGGATAGCACCCTGTCCTTGTCGGCCGAAAGGTTGATGACACAGTTTGAGATGATCACGTCCACGCTGGCGTCGGGCAGGGGAATCGACTCCATCTCCCCCTTCAGGAACTGTACGTTGGCGACGCCCGCCCTTGTGGCGTTCTCCCTGGCCAGCTCCAGCATCTCGTCGGTCATGTCCAGGCCGTAGGCCATGCCCGATGGACCCACCCTCCGCGCGGAAAGCAGCACATCGATGCCGCCGCCCGAACCCAGATCCAGGACGGTCTCCCCCGGCTTCAGCTCGGCCAGCAGCGTCGGGTTGCCGCAACCAAGGGAGGCCAGGGCAGCGTTATCGGGCACCTCCGCCAACTGGCTGAGGTCGTACAGCTGCGGCGTATGGCTGTCACAGCAACCCGAATCCGAGCAGCAGCTCGCTCGACGTTGTACCTTCACCTGCCTTGCCGCCGCCGCGTATCTCTTCTGAACGGCATCCCTGATCTCCTGCTCGTTGGTCTCTCCCATGGCTTTTTCTAGCTCCCTTCTTTCCGTGTCACTTGCTATATCGAGAAATATCGATGTAATCGTCAACGAGAGACGATCATGGAAGCAGCTCGCGCAACCTCCCGATCGTCTCATCGTTCAAGCTGTAGTACACCCACAACCCGCGCTTCTCAGCCTTCACAAGTCCGGCCTTGCGCAGTATCTTGAGATGGTAAGACACCGTCGGTTGCGCGAGGTCGCAACAGGCGTGGAAGTCGCAGGCCGCAACCTCTCCCCGCTCCCGAAGCTGCCTCAGTATGGCCAGTCGAGTCTCGTCGGCCAGGGCCCCGAACAGACTCTCTCCCTCGGCCAGATCAGGATAGAGCCGATCTACCGCGCAACAGTCTGGCAAACGGCAACACTCACTGCTATCCGCCAAGTTCCACCTCCCACCTCCAACGTCAGCACCATCATAGCACTATATCGAATAATGTCAATATAACATCTGGCGTAACAGTTCAGAATCGAGGAGTTGTATCGGCTCAATGTCGTCATTCCCGCCTACGCGGGAATGACGAGGGGTCGGGGATGACGAGGGGGGAGGAAGCGATCAAACGAACGCTTCCTCCCCCTTATGACACAGGGCGCAACGCAGGGCCGGTTCGATCTAGTCGACCGTCGCCGCCTTGGGCACGATGTCCGCCGACTCCGGCAGCCCCGCTACCTTATATGCGGTCTTCATGGTGCCGGGGAACAGCCTGTAGAACTCCTTCTTGGTGAGCCCTACCTCAGAGCAGACCTCCAACCGGGAGGGGGCGACACCACATCGCGCGTAGTGAGCGCGGACGCTCTCGATCACCCTCCAATGATCATCGGTGAGGTCCTGCAACGCCTGCCCGTACCCCTGCCGGTAAGCCAGGTATCTGGCCGCCTCGGAGGTCCAGCGGGCCGGGTCCTTGATGAAGCCTTTCTCGGTCACCTCTACCGGGGTACCAGGGATGACGGCCGGCCCGTCGCGGGTTTGTAGAACTATCGCGTCGGCCACCAACTCGCACAGGTTCTTGACCTTGACCCCAAGCTTGTAGTGCTGGTTGATCTCTCCCAATTGGTCGATACAGTTATGGCATGACGTTGCGACAATCTTCACTCCCGTAGCTTTGATCTGATCCGCCTTGGTCTTGGCGGCCTCCAGCCGCCTGCCGCGGAACTCCGTCATTGTGAGGGCACCGCCGCCCCCCCCGCAGCAGAAGTTGTTGAGGCCGTGGGGCTCCATGTCACGGAAGTCCATGACGGCGTTGGCCAAGATGTAGCGCGGCTCGTCGTAGATGCCGCCACTCCTGGCCTGGTTGCAAGGATCGTGGTAGGTAACCGACTCGGTGTTCTTCGTGGGATCGAGCTTGATCTTGCCGGTTCGGATGAACTCGGCGGTCAGCTCCACGTAGCTCATCACCTTCACTGGGAGCGGCTTGCCGTACCAACCCTGCGACTCCCACCGGTACACTCGGTATCCATGGCCGCACTCGGTCATCACCATGGTCTCAGCTCCGAGGCGGGCCGCCTCGTCCAGGTTACGGGTGACGATCTTCTTGCACGCCTCATCGTCGCCGGAGAAGAGACCATAGTTGGTGGCGTCCCAGGACAGGCTGGAGACACCCCAACTCTGCCCGGCGGCATAGCAGGTCTTCATCTGCGCCATGAACAGCAGCGGGAAGAACTTTACCTCCCGGGGGTTGAGGCACATAAGGTACTGGGTGCCGGGCTTGTCGATGGGGATGCGGAAGTTCGGATCACCCACATCCTTCTGAACCTCCTCCTCGATCCACTCCACCGTCTCGATGAAGTCCTCACGGGTAATCCCCATGTTGTTGCCGGTATTCACATGGGCATCCACAGTCGCCTTGAGACCAGGAGGTATCCTGCCAATGCTGGTGAGCATGGCGCGGGCTGTACGCATCATCAGCCCCATGTCGAGCCCCATGGGACAGTTGAAGTTGCAGCGGCGACACATGGTGCAGGAGCCGAAGGCCGCATCGTAGAGGGCGGACAACTGCTCTTCGGTGGGCTCGGAAGCGTGGACCCAACCGGGGATCAGCTTCCCCATCCAGTCGTACTTCCGCTTGTATAGACTCCGGACCTGCTCGGCCTTGTAGGCCGGGGTGTACTTGAGATTGCCGGTGGACTTGTAGTAGTGGCAGGACTCGAAGCACATGCCGCAATGCACGCAGGCGTGCATGTTCACCGCGAACTGGCGGGTGAGCTTCGTATCCATCACCTTCATGGCCGCCTTGCCGTCGCCTTCGTCCGTGCGCGGGATGACTACGGTAGCCATTTCTTTACCTCCCTTGCCTGGCTGCCGCCATCGCGCCGCGCCGGCCAAACAGGTGGCCGTAGTAGAAGCGGGTGAAGGGCCAGTAGATGTAGTGAGAAACCTTGCTCATGGGCACGTAGATCAGCAGGAAGGTCGTCAATCCGAAGTAGGTCGCCATTCCCCAGAAACTGTGGGTGTAGAGGCCCCAGGCCGCCGTGAGGAAGTACGCGGTTATCACCGTGATGGCGAAGTAGTCGTCCGGGGTATTGATGGCCCGGAGCTCCGGGGTGACCAACCTGCGCCGGATCCTGATCAGCCCCGCGAAGAACCCCAGGATCAGAAATGCAGTGAAGACGTTGACCACCAGCGGCGTCAGCAGCTGGGGCATGTAGGGGACGATGAAGGTACCGCCGATGGCGATGGCCACGGCGATGTGGAACAGGGCAAACTCGACGTAGACGGCCAGATGCTTGCGCGTGCTCTCCATTGCCCACGGCCACGCCAGATAGCCGAAGGAAAGAAGTGCCCCCTTGTTAGCTGAACCCTTGGGCGGCATCTTCTCCAGGGGAGCGCGGAGGGACTTGAGCCAGAACAGCTTGGTGCCGTAGATGAGCGCAAAAAGGGTAAGGGCTACCAGCTGCACCTCGTTTTCGAGAACCAGCAAGAACTCGTCCAAAGCGCACCTCTCTTTAGTACTCGTGTTCGACCTTGGGGCGCTCAGTGCCGCGGCACTCTCCACCCCAACTGTCCGCACCTGTACAGATACGTGCGCGCGCGTAAGTAGTATGTGCGCACACGTACGGGTTGTCAAGGGAATCTGGGATTACATGTGCGCCAGGGATCGACATTGTGCGTGCGCGGTAGTATTATGGTATCGCTATGGAAGATATGGTTGGCTTTCTCACATCGCTAATACGTCGACGCGGCATCTCCCCCAGCCGGTTGGCCAGAGAGATCGGGGTTAGCCACGCCACCGTCAGCCGATGGCTATCGGGCAAGGACGTGCCCTCCCCCCAATCTTGCGAGAAGCTGGCCGATTACGGTGGCATCCGGGTCGAGTGGCTCCTCTCCCTCGCCCGCTACCTGCCAGCCCTGGAGACGGCGGGAGCCACCCAGTGGCCGGAGTTCCGCGAGTATGCGCGGCTGAAGTACCCCAACGAGTTGGATGAGGACGTGATCGCCATGATCGAGGACCTCATCGAGCGCCGAAGGAGAAAGCGTGAGGTCGAGGGCAGGTAGACCATCCCGGGTCGCAGTCCCTCCCCACGCCGCGACGACGGCGGCGTGCCCCTTCGAGGAGAAGTGCCCCTGCCGACGGGGGCCCTGGTGCAGGCAGAAGCGGGAGCAAGCCGCCGTAAGCAACACCGATTACCGGATGCTGTCCCTGGAAGGCTGTTGCGACGGCCGCTGCGAGCGGCCCTGCAAGATGCTCCAGCACGTCGAGGATATCGCCACAGGATTCCTCGATGCGGCCCACATCTCCAATCCCCCAGTGCCGCTGGAGTTGGTGCACAGCTTCGACCCCGACAGGCCCGTGGAGATCCGGTTCCTGCCACTGAACTCTCACTACGGCGCCGTCTGGCTCGTCAACGACGCCTGGGTCCTCCACCTGAACTCCAACCAGTCGCCCCTGATGAATCGCTACGTGGCCTTTCACGAGGGATACCACATCCTCTGCCGCCTCTCCGCCATGCACGAGGGGGAGGCCGGTGACAACTGCCGGCCCTTCAACGAAGCCATCGCCGACTACTTCGCCGCCAGCATCCTCATGCCCACGAAGTGGGTCCGGGAGCTCTGGCCCCAGAGCAGGAGCATCCCCGAGATGTCCGACCTCTTCCAGGCCCCCGAATCGGCCGTCCGCAGCTGGGTCCGCCGCTGGGTAGCGCCTCTCGAGCCCTGCCAGTTGGATCCAGCAACTCCTTGAAACGTGGTTCGACCCTGCTACTCCTGCTCGGGAGGTCCCGTGGTTTGTGGGGCGCTGAAGACCAATCCCCGGTCGCCATCGACGCGAACCCGCTGCCCATTCTGGAGCTTGGTTGTCCCGTCGATGGTCCCCATTACGGCCGGTATTCGGTACTCGCGCGCAACGATGGCAGCGTGCGATCCCGACCCGCCGCTGTCCACCACGACGGCAGCGGCCCGCTGGAATAGCGGCGTCCAGGCCGGATTCGTGTAGGGGGCGACCAGCACTTCGCCGGAGCCAAGCTTGCCAAACTCCGATGCATCGCGGATGACGCGCACCGGCCCCTCTGCCACGCCAGGGCTACCCGGCGTACCGGTGACCAGCGCCTCGCCCTCGGTAGCGGGCTGGCGGAGGAGCCGCGGATCCACTATGGGGGTGCCCTCGAGCGCGGCCCGCTTCTCCCTTCGCCGCACCATCAGGGCGCGTAGCTCCTCGACAAGCTGCGCAGGCGGCGGCCACGACTCGCCAACCCGTTCCAGCTCGTCCAGCTTGAAGTGGAAGACATCCTCTGGGGAGTCCAGCACGCCCGCGGCGGCGAGACGTTGGCCGAATTCGAGCAGCGTCCGGTGGAGAACCGGCAGGATCAGCGTGCCGTAGAAGCGAGTGTCCTCGCGGATCTGGGGGAACCAGCGCGCTTCTGCCAGGAGCCCGAGGAACGCGGACCGCAGGAGCGGGATTCGCAGGAGGGGACGCGAGAGCAGTTGGTCCCGAGCGGCTTCCCATGGAGCCTGCCCGACCTCGGGTCGAGGTGGAGCCGTGGCGAGTCCCTTGAGGATGCCAAATACAGCCTCCGGTGCGTCCTTCCAGGTCGACCGCGAAAGCTGCAGGGTCCCTCCCACCTCACGGTGGCCATAGCTGTCCAGGAAGGCGCGTAGCTTGTCCAGGAAGACCCGGCCCGACGGGAACTGCTCCAACGCGCCCCTGAGCTCGCCAGCCTCTCGGCTGGCGAAGACGCTAGCAAGGCTGGGGTCGGACCGAATCCGCGTCGCCAACTCCTCCAGCGCACGGTTCGCCTCCATCGTCCTGCTCTCGACGCCGGTGAAGAGGAGCGTGCCGAAGCGGTCCCCGGCCCTCAGCAGGGCGAGCACGAGACGGAGGCGCCCGACAGCGAGGGCAGTTCGCGGCAGGTAGCGGACGCGGATCTCCCCGATCAGGGGAGGGATCGCCAGCGCCTCGTGCACCGTATCGAGCAGACTCGTCCACGAGAGCCCCCTCAGGTCGCGCTTCTCCAGTGCTCGGACACGCGACTGTGCCTCGGCTAGCAGCGGATCGGCACGCCAACGGGCAGGATCGTAGCGCCGCGCCTGGCGCAGCAGCCGCACGGGCGCGAGCAGGATACCCGGCGTCGGCTGGACCGGCATCCTGCCGTTGAACCGAACGACGACGCCGTCCTCCTCGACGATCGACCAGTCGAGTCGATATTCGAGCCCGACCAGCCGAATCATCGGCCCGAGAAGCGCCGAGACCAGGAGATCCGGACCCCAGGTTGTGTATTCCAGCGGGTACGGCCGGGTCGGGAGTATCTCCGTCACGATGCCGGCAAGCAGTTGCATCGGCATGGACGGACGGGGCGGCGGCTCCGGCAGGGCGGTGATCGGGCGGGACTGGACGATGAAGAGCTGTCCGTCGGCCCACGCCCACTCGACGTCTTGAGGAGCGCCAAAGTGCCTTTCGATAGCAACGCCGATACGAGCGAGTTGGCGCAGCGCCCGGTCCGCGAGTGCTGGGGCGCCGGCGGCAGCTACTCCTTCCACGTGCTCTGTGCCTCCGCCCGATCTTGCCCGGATAACCACCTCGCGTTGTCCGAGGTGACGTTCGCTGATGCGCCAGCCCCAGCGGCCCTTCCGCAGTACGAAGTGGTCGGGCGTCACCAAGCCGGAGACCACGGCCTCCCCCAGGCCCGGACTGGCATCCACGATGACCTCATCCCGCGCGCCCGTGACGGCATTTGCGGTGAACAGCACGCCCGCAGCCTCCGCCGCTACCATGCGCTGGACCACGACGGCGAGCTTGACCGTTTGCTGGTCCAGACCCTGGCGTTCGCGGTAGGCAATGGCACGGTCGGTCCAGAGTGAGGCCCAGCAGCGCCGCACGGCGTCCAGCAGCGCATCCTCGCCGACGACGTTGAGAAAGGTGTCCTGCTGGCCGGCGAAGGTCGCCCCCGGCAGGTCCTCGGCCGTGGCGCTGGAGCGCACGGCTACCGCGCCACGGCCGAGGACGCGATAGGCTGTCAGAACCTCCCGCTCAATCTCCACCGGGATCGGCACACCCTCGAAGGCGCCTCGAATCGCAGCGCCGTTGTCCCGCTCCTCACGGAGCGCCCGAACGATGGTGTCCTCCAGGTGATTCTCAGCCACGAATCGCTCGTAGGCCAACGTGGTTACCACGAAGCCCGGCGGCACGGGAAAGCCAGCCCTGACCAGCTCACCCAGGTTGGCGCCCTTGCCTCCTGCCACCGCGAGATCGCCTCGCCCGAGTTCGGAAAGGGGTAGCACCAGAGGGGAGACGTGGTGAGTTGCCGCGATCTCTGCATCGCCAGCCGACTCACCCCGCTCATTCATCATGCCTCATCCTCCCGGCCTCCACGCAGCGATTGCCGTCCATCTACTTCTCAGGCTTCACACGGAGAAGCCTCATTCCATTCAGCGTCACCAGCACCGTCGCGCCCACGTCGGCAAGCACCGCCAGCCACAGGGTGAGCCACCCGGGGAAGACGGCCGCCACGGCGATGGCCTTGATCACCAGGGAGAAGGTGATGTTCTGCTTGATAACCGTGAGGGCCATCCGGCTGAGCCGCACCGTGAACGGGAGCTTGGAGAGGTCGTCGGCCATCAGCACTACGTCGGCGGTCTCCAGCGCGGTGTCCGAGCCGGCCCCACCCATGGCGATGCCCACCGTTGCCGTGGCCAGGGCTGGCGCGTCGTTGATGCCATCGCCAACCATGGCTACCTTCCCATGCTCCGCCAGCAGCCCCTCGATGTACTCCACCTTTTCGTGGGGCAGCAGCTCCGCCCGGAACTCGTCCACCCCCACCCTGGAGGCCACGGCCCGGGCAGTCGCCTCGTTGTCCCCCGTGAGCATCACGGTGCGGCCGACTCCAGCCCGCTTCAGCTGGGCGACGGCAGACCTACTCATCTCGCGGATCTCGTCGGCCACGGCGACGATGCCCAGGAAGCTCGCAGCCGTCCCTACGACCATAACTGTCTTCCCCTCCCCCTGGAGACGACGAACGGCTTCGGAGACGGCTTCGGTGGAGATCCCCAGATCCTCGAACAGTCGAAGGTTCCCCACGTAGAGGGTCTCCCCGTCCACAGCCCCCTGGACACCACGGCCGGGCCGCGCAGAGAACCCCTCCACGGCCTGGGGGCGCAGTCCCTGAGCTTCCGCCGCCCTCACGATAGCCTCGGAAAGCGGGTGCTCCGACCGCGCCTCCAGGTCGGCGGCTAGCTGGAGCAGATCCCGCTCCGAGATCGATCCCAGAGGCACCAGGTCGGTAACGACCGGTCGGCCCCTGCTGAGGGTCCCGGTCTTGTCGAAAGCCACCGCCCTGACCGCGCCTGCCGCCTCCAGGCTCATGCCCCCCTTGATCAGCACGCCGTTCCTGGCAGCGTTGCTGATGGCGCTCACGATGGTGACCGGCGTGGAGACCACCAGGGCGCATGGACAGGAGACCACCAGCAGGGCGAGGCCGCGGTACAGCCAGGCACTCCAATCGTAGCCGAGCAGGAGCGGCGGCACCAGCGTCACCAGGGCCGCGAGAGCCAGCACGACAGGGGTGTACACCCTGGCGAACCGGTCCACGAACGCCTGCGAGGGGGCGCGTTTGGCCTGGGCGTCCTCCACCAAGTGGATGATCCGGACGAGGGTCGTGTCCTCGACCCGCTTGGTAACCTCGACCTCGAGGGAGCCGTGGGTGTTGAAGGTACCGGCGAACAGCTCGTCCCCGGGTCCCTTCTCTACAGGCACCGACTCGCCGGTGATGGCGGCCTGGTTGACTGCTGACTCGCCCTTGAGGATACGGCCATCCATGGCGATCTTCTCGCCCGGACGAAGGAGCATCACGTCACCCACCCGCACATCCTCCGCCGGGACCTCAACGTCCTCGACGCCACGGCGGATCCTCGCCATCCTCGGCGCCAGGTTGATCAACTGACGCAGGGAGCGCCGGCCCTGCTCCATGGTCCAGGATTCCAGCAGCTCGGAGACACTGTAAAGGAAGGCTACTCCCGCGCCCTCCTCCCACTGGCCGATGGCAGCGGCGCCAATGAGGGCAGAGGCCATCATGACGCTCATGTTGAATTCCAGCCTGGGAAGCGAGTATCGGGCTCTCCGAAGGTTGCCCCAGCCACCGACCAGCATCGCCACGATGTAGAGGGGAACGGACAGATCGGAGGCCGCGCCGGCTCGGGACAGGGCGTAGGCCGCGGCGAAGGCCAGGGCGGAGATCAGGGTACGCAGGAGGGCCCAGTTGCGCCGGACCCCTGCGGTCGCCACCCGCTTCTCATCCAGTGGGGTCACCTGATAGCCTTCCTTCTTGGCCTCCTCGCGGATAGCTCGCAGGTCGGCCACCCCCTCGACCGTGAGCTTGCCGGCCATGCTGTTCAGGGTGGCGCTCGCCACCCCCGGAAGCCCGCCGACGTTCTCCTCGAACTTGGCGGCGCAGTCCAGGCAGGTGATCCCCTCTACGCGGAAGACCACGGTAGCGGCCGGTTTGGCTAGTTCAGCTTGAGCCATGGTGCGATCACTCCTTCGTGACAAGGACTAGCCTTTGGATTGAGGCCTCATGGATGCGACTGGAACATTGGATCTGCCGGAGCGAAGATCGCCCTGCTCCTCCAGGTGCTCCACCACCTCCCGCACCAGGTTGCCGATGTGGGGATCGGAGAGCCGGTAGAACACAAGCTTCCCATCTCTGCGGTAGGTCGCCAGCCCCATGTGGTTGAGCAGCCGCAGGTGGTAGGAGGCAGTCGCCTTCGAGCTGCCGATCAGATTCGCCACGTCGCAGACGCACAATTCGGACTGGCTGAGGGCGTATACCACCTTCACACGAGTGTCATCGGCCAGGGCCTTGAAGATGGTGGAGATCCCCTCTGTGCGCTGAAGCGACTCCCTCAGAGGGGCCACCAGCTCATCGTGTACGCAGGTGACCTGGCAAACCGGGGCATCTTCCCGGTATTCGTCAAGCGATGGTATCGGCACGACGGCCACCTCCCTCACAGGATAATCAAACGATCATTTGATCGTCAGTATAAGGCGAGATGCGGGCCGCGTCAACACCATGACGGCCTCGCCGCTAAGCTGGCGTTAAGGCGTGGCTAATGGTGGCTTAAGGGACGTGTGACAAAGTGTGTACAAACCCGGCTATCTCCCCGATCACCGAGCTTTTCCAGGAGGTCCAGATGCCAAGACAGGACAGGATACGGCAGGCCAGGGGCGCGACCCCCGCGCCGAGACAGGATGCATCAAGTAGTTGGGAGGAGAAGCGAAGCCGCTTCACGGGCCCTTCACCCAGCGCCGCTACGCCGCGACGGAGACGATTCACCCCAGGGGCGATCCTAGCCCTGGTCGGCGTGCTGTTGGTTGTCACGGTCGTAGGCGTGACAATCCTTGGCAACACGGGGGCGAAGACCGCCTCGGCGGCGCCGATTCAGCAGGTCGCGGCGACCACGGCCGCCACAGACAACGGCAAGGTCTCCATCTCAACAGAAGAGGTAGCCACCAAGAAGCTGGTCGCCTGGAACTACAAGAAGGACAATGTGGCCGTACCCCTGGTGGCCTACGTCACTCCCTCGGGCGCCACGAAGGTGGCGGTCCGGATGTGCGAGCCGTGCAACTCCACCAGCTTCCACACCGAGGGCAACCAGTTGGTGTGCAACGCCTGCGGCTCCCGGTGGGAGTTGGAGAGCTCCAAGGGGATCTCCGGTGGTTGCCAGGGCTACCCTCCTGAGTTGCTGCCCAGCAGCATCGTCGACGGCGAGATCACGGTCGACGAGCAAGAGATAGCCAGCTGGAAGCCGAGGGTTTAGCCGTGCGACTCAGCACCATCGCCCTCAACAACCTGAGGCGCCGCCGGGGAAAGGCGGCGCTGGTGGTCCTTAGCCTGGCGATAGGGGTGGCGACCGTGGTCAGCATGCTGGCGGTGACCGCGGCCCTGAAGGCCGACACCGAGCGGAAGATCGACCAGTTCGGCGCGAACATCCTGGTGCTCCCACGCTCGGACGACCTCGCCCTCAGCTACGGCGGGGTAGCGGTGGGGGTCAGCTCGACAGTGCAGGAGCTAAGCGCCGGGGATGCCGACGCCATACGGACCATCAAGAGCTCCGAGAACATCAGCGTCGTCGCGCCGAAGCTACTGAGCGCAGTGGAGGTGGAAGGGGTTCGCGCCCTGCTGGTGGGGGTGGACTTCCGCCAGGAACTGCTGTTGAAGAAATGGTGGATCCTCAAGGGGCAGAAACCGGAGAGTCCGGATCAGCTGATCCTTGGCCACGAGGCGGCCGACAGGCTCCAGGCCGCTCCCGGCAGTATGCTCCAGATCCTCGGCAAGCCCTTCCGGGTGGCGGCCGTGCTAGAAACGGTCGGCAACCAGGAGGACTCGCTGATCTACGCCGACCTGGCTACCGTCCAGGGGCTGCTGGGCAAGCCGGGGCGGGTCAGCCTGGTGGAGGTGAGCGCCCTCTGCTCCACCTGCCCCATCGAGGAGATCGTCGCGCAGATCGGGCAGAAGCTGCCACAGGCCAGGGTCACGGCCCTATCCCAGGTGATGAAGTCGAGGGAGCAGACAGTGGAACAGCTGTCCAACTTCTCCCTCGCCGTCTCGGCGGTGGTGCTGCTGGTAGGTGGCCTCGTGGTGCTGACGACCATGATGTCCAGCGTGAGCGAGCGCACGCGAGAGATCGGTGTGTTCAGGGCGGTGGGCTTCCGCCGGAGCCACGTGGTGCGGATCCTTCTGGCCGAGGCGACGGTGCTCAGCCTGCTCAGCGGTCTGATCGGGTGGGCCGTGGGGACCGCCGGGAGCTCAGTTGTCGCGTCGCAGGTTGCACGGCTAGAGGTGCCGGTGGGATGGGACCCACTGCTGGCCCTGGTGGCCACGGCGCTGGCGTTGCTGGTCGGCGTCCTGGGGAGCCTCTACCCCACCCTTCGCGCCTCCGCCTTGGACCCCGCCGAAGCCCTGCGGAGCATTTAGCGGAGAGGCGGCCAAGCCGCCTGCCGGGAGCGCGGGCCGCTGGCCCGCGAGTACCCGTAGGGCGGGGGCTTGTCCCCTGCCGCCCGGCGGTAGGGGATGGGCTGCATCGGACGTCCATTTCCGGGGGGCGGAAGGGGACAAGCCTCTTCCCTACGAGACGGACGAGGGGGCTAACAGCTAATCAGGAGATACCTTTGGCACTCATAGAACTGATGAATGTGACCAAGCGCTACTCGGGGAACGGGCCGACAGCAGTGGCGCTGCAGGACGTGACGCTGCGCATAGAGCAGGGGGAGATGGTGGCCATCATGGGGCACTCGGGGAGCGGAAAGAGCACCCTCCTGACCATCCTCGGGGCCATGAACCCTCCCACCGAGGGGAGGGTGGTGGTGGACACGATCGACCTGTACGCCCTCTCCTCGGAGCGGCGGGCGGACTTCCGCCACGAGTACCTGGGCTTCGTCTTCCAGCAGCAGCATCTGATCCCTTACTTGAACGCCCTGGAAAACGCCATGCTGCCGCTGGCCATCAGCCGCAGGCCCCAGGGTGAGCAGTCGGCGATGGCGAGAACCGCTCTGGAGCGGGTAGGGCTGGGAGACAAGCTTCACCGCCTGCCCGGGCAGCTATCCGGAGGGGAGCAGGAGCGGGTCGCGATCGCACGAGCCATCGTGAACGAGCCTCCGATCCTGCTGGCCGACGAGCCCACGGGATGCCTGGATACCCAAACCGGCCTCCAGGTGATGGAGCTGCTCCAATCGCTCAACAGGGAGGGGTTGACGGTGCTGCTGGTCACGCACAACCCGGATAACGCGCGCTACACCCACAGAACCATCCTGCTCAAGGACGGCCGAGTCGACTCATCCAATTCCAACCCCCGGCCCATGGTCGAGCCTCTCCGCTCGGACTTCCCTTGTCTCAGTCCAGTCTAAGGATACTCTAGCCAGACCTTAAGGCTGACATGCGAAAGTAACTCCTGCATGCCTGGACGTGCCGGGCAGAGAAACGGTGGGAGGTGGAAGGTGAACGGACAGCACGGCAATAGTCATCTCTTGATCATGCTCGCCTGCTGCGCCGTGCCCATGGTTGGCCTGGTGCTGGTGAGGCAGTTGGGCATCCCTCTGGACAGCCTGGCAACCTGGGCGCTGGTGTTGATGTGCCCGCTGCTCCACCTCTTCATGATGCGTGGGATGAGGCACGGTTCTCACGGTTCCACAAGCTGCCATAAGTCCCAACCGGAATCAGTGAACCCACCCCGGCAGGGCTAGCAAGCATCGTACTCACCTTAGCAGGTCTGGGACGAAACCCCGCAGGAAAGCACGACAACATTCAGTTGGGAGGAAACAAGACGTGAAGGTAAAGTGGACACTGATGGTGGTGGCGAGCCTGGCCAGCCTGTTGCTGGCCACAGGGGTGGCGTACGCCGATGAGTTCAAGGGTGAGTCACAGACGAAGACCACCGGGACCGTGCAGGTGGAGTTCATCACCGAGGCCGAGGGCACGATCGTGGGCGAGAGCCACATCGCAGTGCAACTGAAGGACACGGCCACCGGGCAGCCGATCGTGCGGGACTCGGTGCAGGTTGAACTGACCATGGACGAGGGCGACTCGTCGATGAATCACGGCAGCATGTCCAACCAGAAGCCGGTCCTCGCCAACCTGAAGGCGAGCGCGGAGGCCCCGGGCAAGTACAGCGGCAAGGTGCCGTTCACCGACGCCGGTGACTGGAAGGCCACGGTGTTGGTCGATGGAAACGGTGCTCGTGGCCCGGTCAGCTTCGGAGTACATGTTGTGAGCAGCGGCCCCAACTGGCTTGTCATCGGGGGCTTCATCGGCGTTCTGGCGCTGGTCGTCGTGGCAGCGGCCATGGCAAAGCGAAAGGGTTCGTCCGCACGTGCCACCATCAGCACGGAGCCAGTCCAGTCATGAAGACCGTAGAGAACAAGGGCGAGAGCCAGGGTCTCGTGGCCTCGAAGAGCGACTCCCACTCGAACACACATCGTCGTGGGTCACCCAACGAGTCCCCTCTGCAGGCCGAATCCTCCGACTTCAACCTTTTGGACTACCCTCTGGTCAAGAGGGTAGTCCAGAGCAGGCTCTACCCAGGCATCCTGCAGGCGATCACGGCAATCGTCTTCGCTGTGATACTCGTCGAGCTGCTCGCGGGTCCCCTCAAGGCTCACGACAACTTCGGCACGGCGATGACCTGGGTGCTGTGGTGGCCGCTCATCCCGCTGTTCTTCCTGGTGCTGGGGCGTTTCTGGTGCGCCATCTGCCCCTTCGCCACCTTGAGCGACCTGGCCCAGAGGATGGTAGGCCTCAACAGCCCGGTGCCGGCCTTCCTCAAGAAGTACGGCATCTGGGTCATCGACGCCGCCTTCATCCTGATCACCTGGGCGGATCACGTCTTTGGGATCGTGGAGAGCCCTCGGGGTTCGGGCTACCTGCTGATGGCCCTCATCCTGGGGGTGGTGACGGCAGGGGTCTTCTTCGAGCGGAGGACCTGGTGCCGCTACCTTTGCTTCCTCGGTGGTCTGTCGGGCAACTACTCCAGGGCAGGCGCCATGGAGCTGAGGGCAACGCCCTCCAAGTGCGCCAAGTGCAACGTGCAGGCCTGCTATCGGGGTAACGACAAGGCAGCGGGCTGCCCCATGTTCGAGTTCCCTCGCACCATGGACACCAATGCCCGCTGCAACCTGTGCGGCTACTGCGTCAAGAGCTGCCCCAACGACTCTATCCGTCTCAGCGCACGGATACCAACGAGGGAGCTGTGGAGCCTTCGCAAGCCCAAGTTCGACGAGGCTTTCCTCGCCTGCGTGATCATGGGCATAGTGTTCGTTCAGAACATCACCATGCTGGATATCTGGCCGCCGATCCTGTCCTGGCTAGAGGCGACCCTGGGTACGACGAGCTACGCCGTGACCTTCACGGTGACATTCGCCGTGATGATGGCGCTGCCCATCCTCGCCCTGTTCGCGGCTAGCGCCCTGTCGAACCTTACCGGCCGCAAGGGGATCGTGGCGACCTTCACCCTTTTCGGATACGCCCTGATCCCGCTGGACCTGGCGGGCCACCTGGCCCACAACCTGTTCCATTTGCTGGCTGAGGGCAAGGCGGTGTTGTTCACAGGCCTTGCGCTGGTCGGGATAGAGTCGCAAGGGTCATCGAGTCTGCTGGACACTGCCACCATCCAGGCACTGCAGTATCTCCTCGTCCTGCTTGGGACGGCCGGCTCGGCCTACACGGCCTACCGCCTCGCCGGCGGGGGCAAGGCGCGGGGGCTGTGGGGAATCGTGGTGCCGGTGGTTGGGCTGATCCTGATCCTCGGAGTCGTGAACCTGCTGCTGTTCTTCCTGCCGATGGCCATGAGGATGTAGGGCCGGCGGTCCAGCGAAAACTCATGGAAAGGCAGAAGGTGGGCACTGGTAGGTCACCCACCTTCTGCCTTTCTGGAGCATAGCTAGGTCTCGACCTAGGGCCAAGCATCCCCCCAGCCACATAGCCGGCGGCGATCTGGAGTAGGGTCTCACCGTACTCCGCCACAGTGGCTTCACTGGGTGGTGGAGGGCGCTCTGCCCTGCCCTGCCGTCCTGCTGATCTGCTCAGTAGTACTGGCGATTTCTGACACTGTGCCCCGAGAACCACTCTCGGAGACTACCCTCAGCGATTCGCTTAGATCGACCATCCAATCTTCCTAGGCCGCATTACATCCTTCTCCTGATGTACTACTTGCCGTGCAGAGCAATCATTTAGACGAAGCAGGATTGAAGTTTGCATGACAGGGAAAGGAGTGCAGACAGATGGCACAGAGACTTCGGCAACTACTACGTGGCATTCTGACGGTTCGATTCCAACCAACAGAGGACACCGTCGTGGCCCTCATTTCCTACTTCCTCGTGGTGGGGAGCCTCTTCACGGCCTTCCAAGTCTTCACCACCCAGGCGGTAGCGGCCAACTTCATCACCTACGGCCCCATCACCATGGTTGCTCTGGGAGTCGGCATACCGGCGCTGTACACGACGCTTGTGAGGCGCCGCCCGCTCTCGGACGTCGGCATCACGAGCAAGCACCTAGTCCCGAGCCTCGTCCTGGGCATCCTCCTAGGGGCACAAACCTACTTCGCCACCACCGCCACCCTGAACGTCGCCTGGACGATTGATCACCTGCCCCTCGTCACACTCGGGCTCGCTGTCGGTCTCTACGAGGCGATCTTCTTCCGGGGCTGGCTGCAACTCCGGTTCGAAGCAGCCTTTGGCCTGCTCCCCGGACTGTTCCTGGGTGCCATCTGCTACAGCCTGTACCACGTGGGCTACGGCATGACGCCGGGGGAGATGATGGTCCTGTTCGTCCTCGGGCTAGTCTTCGGCGCCACCTTCCGGCTCACGCGGAACATTCTGCTCCTATGGCCCTTCTACACCCCGATGGGTGGCATGTACACCTACATCAACGACGGACTCACCATGCCCCTACCGGCGGCCCTCGGCTTCATTATCACGCTCGCCCTGATGGCCGCCGTCATTGTTGTCGCATCGAGACTTAGCAGGCACTCTTCAGAAGGATTAGTAGCAATCCAAAGCGCAGGCAGCATCTAGGATCGAGCTGAGAGTGTGGCTTTGGCTCCGACCTGAGCCACAGGGTAGGAGGTAGAGAAGTGGGAACCGTTCAAAGGATCATCACCGGTCTGAGCACGGCTGCTGTAGGATCTCTAGGGGCCGCATCGGCCCGGTTCTATGTGGGTTCACGTCGAGCAGAACGCGCATGGACTGGCGCTCGTTTCCCCAAGCTGAACGACGCCGGCGCGGTGAAGCGCCTCTCGATACTCCCCTTGATCGATTGGTACGCGGATCGGGACGATCTGGTTGGCGAACCTGGAGTGTCCTACCTGATCCGGGCGGACGACACCAACATCCTTCTTGACACTGGCCTCAACCAGCGAGGGGAGCATCCAGCTCCTCTGCTCCGCAACATGGCTGCCCTGGGGATACGTCTCGCGGACATCAACTTGCTGGTCATTTCCCACAACCACGCGGACCATATGGGAGGGCGGATGGGGAGTGTTGCCCTCTCCCGTGGCCCCGTGGATCTCCCAGATGTACCTGTCTTCGTGCCCGCTCCCGTCAAGATCCCTACTGCTCGCCCGGTCGTGGTGGAAGGCCCCAGGTGCCTTGCCACTGGCGTCATCACCACTGGGCCGATTGCGAACCAGGATTTCATGTTTGGCTGGACGCTGGAGCAGTCGCTGGCCTTCAACGTCGAAGGAAAGGGCATCGTGATCGTGATCGGCTGCGGCCACCCGGGGGTCGACCGAATCATCGGGCGGGTGGAGATGCTACTAGATGCACCGATCTACGGTGTCGTGGGAGGGCTCCACTATCCGGTCACGGCCTCGCGGTGGATGGCGGGACCGCTGCCATTTCAGAAGATCTTCGGGACCGGAAAGTGGCCATGGAAACCGATAGGGCGGGAAGACGTGAAGATGGGGATGGCCTCAATCGGGAGGCGTCAGCCGAAGCTGGTGGCGCTCTCCGCTCACGATAGCTGCGACTGGAGTCTGGACGCCTTCCGAAGGGAGTTCCCAAACAGCTTCCAGGATGTCGCCGTGGGTAGAGAGATAGTCGTGCAATAGCGTCTTCGGATTCTTCACCAAAGTGCGTGTCATACGCTTCGTCGGTCGTAGTTGAAGCAGCCGGATACTCAACTAGCGGGATCACTCCGCACTTTTGAACCAACATCACTGCTGAGCGGGAAGGGTGGCGACGCCACCCTCCTGCCGCCCCACCATCCAAGTAATAGCGGCCTACTGCATGTGGCTACACTCGCCACCCTTGGCCATTTCGCTCACACAAGCTCCAAAGGCCGCGCCGTGCTCCTGGGGACAAACCGGAGCCATGTTCGAGACCCGCTGTCCAAAATCGCGTCCCCCATTAGCCGGGGCGGCCAGGGCAGGGGTAGCGGCCCCAACGAAGGTGACAACAGCCAGGGTCAGGATCGCCAGAAGGCGCCTCTTCACGATTACTCTCCTCCATGGTCTCCACACAAGGTCAGACGCCAATTGGTGGTGGCGACTGCCTCTGGTGGGATTGGAGATAGCGTAACGTCCCCCGCTTAGACACAGCTTGTGCCCCGCTTAAGGGGGGCTGAGAGCCGGCTCCAGCTTCGAAAACACTGGTGATGCGGAGCACACGGCAGGGCCAAGGCCGAGGAATGCGCCTATTGCCGCGCGGGCCTTCCCGGAGCAGAGGCGGACGCCGGCAGACACACCGTGAAGGTACTGCCGCTGCCAGGGATGCTGGAGACGGAGATTGAGCCGCCGTGCTGCTCGACTATCCATTTGGCGATGGAGAGGCCCAGACCACTCCCCCCCAGGTCGCGGGAACGGGCCTTGTCTGCCCGATAGAAGCGCTCGAAGATGTGGGGGAGGTCCTCAGCGGAGATGCCGATCCCCGTATCCTTTACGGTGAGTTCCACAATTCCACCACTTCTTCGGAGCCCTAGGGATACCTCTCCACCAGTGGGAGTGTACTTAAGGGCGTTGTCCATCAGGATGACCAGCAACTGCTTCAACCGGTCGGGGTCACCCACGACCTGCAACTGATCAAGCTCCCCCACCGATAGCCTCTGGCCCTTGGCGAGGCCCCGCGCATCGCGGAATGCCTCCAACAGGAGGCGGTCCAGCTCCACCAGCTTCTTCGAAACCAGCTTCTGGCCAGCATCGGCGTGCGCCAGCGCAAGGAGATCCGATACCAGCCGGCCCATGCGGCCGATCTCCTGCCGCAGGCAGGCCACCATCTCGGCCTTCTCCGCGTCCGGTAGGTCGGGTGCCCGCTCCAACAGCTCCAGATTGCCCTGCAGTGCCGTCAGGGGTGCCCGCAACTCGTGGGAGGCATCGGCGACGAAGCGCTGCTGAGTCCGGTATGCCTCCTCGAGGCTGGTGAGCATCCCGTTGAAGGCGGTGGCAAGCTGTCCCAGTTCGTCGCGCCGTTCCAATGGAGAGAGGCGGCGGGAGAACCCCCGGGAGGAGGCGATCGACCTCGCCACGGTAGCCATGGTGGACACCGGCCTCAGGGCACCGGCGGCGATGGCCCACCCTCCAAACAGCGCCGCTAGGAGGCCCAGGGAGCAGGTGACCAGCAGCAGCAGGCCGAGACGTTCCATGGATGCATCCAGGTGGACGAGCGATGCGCCGGTCTCCAGGTACGCCACCGCTTGGTCGCCGGACAACAACGCCATGCCGTGGATGCGGGTCCTACCGCCGCCTTTGGGATCCGTGATCGAGACGAAGCCGCCCTCGTGGTAGACAGCTGGTTGCCCCACGTTCACCAGGGGATGGACGAGCCAGCCGAGAACACCTCCGCTCTCAGGAACCCTGGGGGAGGATGCGACAACCCGTGGATCGGGCGGTGAGTTGCGTGGGGCATTGGCCGAGGAGGACAGCAGCCGACCCTCGGCATCGTACAGCCTCACCCATACGTCTGGCGAGACGAACTCCTCCACAGGAGGTAGCTGTACCCCCTCATTCAACCGATAGCCGTCACCGGCATCTCGGAGCTGACTCGACGCGTGGATGGCGGTCCCCACCAGGGAGCGGTCAACCTCGTCGTAGTGGGAGGCGCTGTGGAAGCTGTAGGAGAGGAGGGAGGTAACGATCAGGATCACTCCCAGCAGCGCCGCGTACCAGAGAGCCAGGCGGAATCGAAGAGACCGGAATACGCTTGCCAAGGTTACTCCCTATCTCCGCCCTCGCGTGGTTCCCTGAGCAGGTAGCCAGCCCCACGGACGGTATGGATCAACCTGGCCTCGCCGGCAGCCTCCAGCTTGCTCCTGAGGTAGCGAACGTAGACCTCGAGGATGTTGTAGTTGCCTTCGAAGTCGTAGCCCCAGACCCTGTCCACCAACTGCTCCTTGGAGAGCACCTGGCGGGGATGGCGAAGCAACTCGAGCAGCAGTTGGTACTCGGTCGTGGTGAGCTCGATCTCCCGCTGCCCCCTGTTGGCCGCGTGGGTGCCCGTGTCCAGCACCAGGTCGGCGAAGCGCAGCTTCTTGGCCCCCGTCGGCTCGACACGCCGTAGCAGCGCCCGGACCCTTGCCAGCAGCAGCTCGAAGGTGAAGGGCTTCACCATGTAATCGTCCGCGCCCGTCTCCAACCCCTGCACCTGGTCGCTGACGGCGTCCCTCGCTGTGAGCATGAGGATGGGCAGGTTGGGATCAGCCGATCTGAGACGACGGCACACCTCCAGGCCATCGATGCCGGGCATCATCACGTCCAGGATGACCAGGCTGGGAGGCAGCTCCCTGGCCTTATCCAGGCCCTCCTTGCCGGTGGCAGCCACATCCACCAGGAAGCCCTCGTAGGAGAGACCCCGCTTCAATACCCCGGTGATGGCGGGGTCGTCGTCGATCACGAGAATGCGCGTCTTCATAATCTCAACCACGCTGTTGGCGTTCAGTAGACTCTCGGCACACGCCGCGAAACGGCGGATGCCAGCTTCAGTTCACAATAAATTGTACCAGACCGACCGATCCTGACAGGCTGGCGAGCCGCCCGCGCTCCCGGCGGGCGGCTCGCCAGCCTGTCCCCTGCGATCTAACCCTTCCCTGACTGCGTCGGAACCACCGGCAGGGTGAAGTGAAAGACCGAACCTTTGCCCACTTCGCTCTCAGCCCAAACAGTGCCGCCGTGGGCCTCGACCAGCTGCTTCACCACCGAGAGCCCCAGCCCGGTGCCGCCGCTTGCACGGTTCCTGGACCTGTCCACTCGGAAGAAACGATCGAACAGATAGGGTAGGTCCTCCAGCGATATACCCACTCCGGTATCCTCCACACTCACCAAGACCGCACCATCGCCTCGCGCGCCGCTTCCGCTCTTCGCCATGGCCGTCACCCTGACGGCGCCTCCAGGTGAGGTGTAGCGGAGTGCGTTGGTAAGCAGGTTGCGCAGCACCTGGCCCACCCGATCCCTGTCGGCCTGCACGAGGGGCAGGGGCAGCGAGGGCTCGACCTCCATGGAAAGCTCGATACCGCGGCCATCAGCCTTGGCCTGGACACCGGAGAGCACGCTCTTCACAAGCTCCCCCACATCCACAGGCTCGATCCGCAGATGAAGATACCCCGACTCGGCCAGCGACAGGTCGCGCAGGTCGGAGACGAGCCTGCCAAGCAGGAGCGCCTCCTCCTGGAGCGAGGACAACCGCTCGGCGGTCGGTTCCACCAGCCCATCGATCATCGCCTCCAGGTTCCCCTGGAGAACGGTAATGGGTGTGTTCAGTTCGTGGGCAACATCGCTCAGCAGCTGCTTCCGCTGCCGTTCATTCCTGGCCAGGTTCTCCGCCATGGAGTTGAAGGCGTTGCCCAGGGAGGCCAACTCGTCCCCCGAGTCGACCGGCACCCGCTGAGCGAAGTCCCCCGCCGAGACTCGCCCCGCGGCCGCGGTTAGGCGCCGCACGGGAGAGGTGATCCGATAGCTGAGGCCTAGCCCCACCAGCAGCGCAACGACCAGTGCTACCCCGCCCGCGGTCCAGGTGGCCTGCCCGAGGACGTCGAGGAATTGGACTTCCGACCCCCCATTTGTAGCGGGCAGCATCATCTCCATCATGGAGCGCACGGTGCCAGCAGCCATCATGTGGTCCATCATGCCGGAAGGGGCTGCCGAGCCCGCCGAAGCCGGACTGGGTGGGGTCACGTAGAGGTTGGCGGCAGGCTTGCCGTCCACCAGGATGGGAACCGTGCTCCCCGGCAATGAGCTCGCCGGCTCCCCTAGGGCAAGCCACCCCTCTGAGTCCGCCACTGCCACACCAGAGGAATCGACCACCACCAGGCGCATTCCCGTCCAGTGGGAGAGGGCGGGCAGACTCGCCCTCACGCCCTGCCATCCCGCCGCTCCGTACCGCTCCGCCAGGTAGTCAGCCGCCCTCTGATCGCGGGCGTTGATCCCCCGTGCGACGTAGCTCCCAAACTCGCCGGTAGTGTACCGGCTCATGAGGAAGGCCACGATGAGGACGCCAACCACGGCTACGATCGCGAAGCCCAGTACCAGCTTGGCCGTAATGCTACGCATCGGTTCGCTCCGCGAACTTGTAGCCCACGCCGTACACCGTCAGCAGTCTGGCTGGTTTCTGGGGGTTAGACTCGATCTTCTGGCGCAGGTTTTTGACGTGGGCATCCACGGTACGCTCGTAGCCCTCGAACGCCTCGCCCTGAAGCTGCTCCAGCAGTTGCAGGCGGCTAAACACCCGGCCAGGATTGCCCATCAAGGCTTGCAGGAGGCGGAACTCCGTCGGGGTGAGATCCAGGAGGCGACCGGCAAGTTGGGCCTCGTGGCGCTGGGGGTCGAGGGCCAGCTCTCCAACGCGCAGGAGGCTCGGCTGAGTTTCCGCGGAGGTTACTCGCCTCAACACCGCTCGGACTCTAGCCACGACCTCTCGAGGGCTGAAGGGCTTGGTCACGTAGTCGTCCGCGCCCAACTCCAGCCCTATCAGCTTGTCCGTTTCCTCGTTCCGCGCCGTGACCATGATGATGGGAATCGACGATTCCTGGCGAAGGCGGCGGCACACCTCTAACCCATCCATCCCGGGAAGGTTAAGATCGAGCAGCACCAGGTCTGGTTTCTGTCTTCGGACTGACTCCAGCGCTTGATGGCCGTCGGCAGCCACGGACAGCTCGTACCCGTTCTTCTCTAGGTACAGGCGAAGCACCTCGGCGATCTTCGCTTCGTCTTCGACTACCAGTATCCTGTCTCTCGTCACCAGAGCCACTCCCTACATCGACACAGCACTGTCCCCGTGGCGGCCCTTGCACGGCCCAATGGAATTGTATCAGACCAGGCACGCATCTCCTGCGGTATCTCCAATGCCTACTCCGCAGGGTAGCTTCCCTCATCTCCGATAGCCCGGAGGTGGAGCAAGGCACCTTGCTCCACCTCCGGACCAGCATCATCTCGAGAGTCGCCTGGCTGCTCCCGTGCACGAGGACTATTGCCAACCCCGCATCATGCCACCGAAGTTCCCCATACCAGACCTCATCATGCCACCACCCATCATCCCGTAGCCCCAGCCGGAGAAGCCCTTCTGCTCGAGCTGGTACCTGGTCTGCTCGGCCATGTACTTCTGCATGGCGTCGGCCTGCTCCTGGGTGTGGTAGCCGTACTGGACACCGATCTTCATCATCTCAACCCGAGGAGCGTTCAGGAGGTCCACCAGTGTTTGCAGATCCACCTTCCTCGCACTGGCCACCTCAGCAACGCTCTTGCCGCCCTCCAGCTCGGCTGCCAGATCCTTGGGGGTCATCCCCAGCTTGTCGGCTAGCCGTCCCAGAACAGGGTTGTTGGCCGGATCAACATTCCCAGTACCATCTCCACCCCATCCAGGGCAACCCCAACCGCCCGGCTGACCTGCCGTTTGGGCGAACACCACCGCGACCGATCCAACTGCTAGGACCGCCACAACCGCCAGGGCTATTGCCAACCTTTTCATCGTGTGCTCCTCCTCAACCGACTCCTTCGTGAGACCCGCGCCTCACCGTTTCTCATGGTTAGGATCGTAGCAGCGGAATGTGAAGAAGCCGTGAAGGGTCTGTGCGGAAGCTATGCGGATTGTCCGTTGGGAAGGACTCAACCAAGTCTCAGCCTCGGTTCAGCACAATCTCAGCGCGGGGTGAGAAGATAAAGGTCTCGAACTGCCCGAGTTATGGCATGTTCCGTGCGGCCTGATTCCCGTATCCACAATATGGCTGGAGTTGGTATGCCCTCATCGACAACAGGGAGGCGAAGCGTGGGAATTGCAGGACAGACGAGGGGCATTCAGACCGAGCACCTTCTCGAGTACAACTACGAGTACTACGAGAGCAGGCACTTCCTCAGCGACCTAGCGCGAAGCATGAGAAAGGAAGGAGTGCTCCCCGGTCGTGAGTCGCCGGACTTCGAGTTGGAGTCGACGGAAGGAAACAGGATCCGGCTGAGTCACTTGCGGGGCCGTCCGGTGCTTCTGCATTTCACCAGTCTTACTTGACCCCTCGCCATCGGCGGAGTTCCGCCGTTGAGGCGGTTGCATCAGCAGTACGGCACACTCGTCCAGTTCGTGGATGTACTCATCCGGCAAGCCCATCCCGGAGAACTCCGCGGCCCCTACCGAAGCTACGATCAGAAGAGGGAATCCGCCAGGGAGTACCAGAGGTTGGAGGAGATCCCGTGGACCGTGCTGGTCGACGACCTGGAGGGGACTGTCCATGCAGCCTACGGAGGCATGGCCGATCCCGCCTACCTGATTGACGTCGAGGGGCGGGTTGCGTTCTACGGCATGTGGACCTCGGCACCCAAGCTGAGGCAGGCAATGGACGAGTTGCTGGCGTTGGGCGGGACAGGGTGGCCGGTAGCCGCTGGCGTCGACCGGGTGCCCCACCTCGCCGCCTCCCTCGTCTATGGTTGGCGAGGGTTGAGGCGCGGCGGCAACCGCGCGGTGGCGGAATACAACCGCGCCACCCTTGGCTGGGCTTCCCTCAGCTACCTTGGGTACCTGGCAAGGCCACTCCTGGCCCCTCTGGCCCTTCGCGCAGAACCGTTGCCGTTGCGGGGAAGGCTGGCGCTGGGCGGAGTCCTGGGGTTGGCCACCGCGTTGATGATGGGGAGACGCGGGTTATGAATAAGCTGCGAAGGGATCTATGCGGAAGCTACGCGGGTTTCCGGTCGCTCAGCGGGAGCGTGAAGGAGAAGGTGCTACCCTTGCCCGGTTCGCTCTGCACACCGATGTTGCCGCCATGGGCCTCAACAATCGCCTTGGAGATGTAGAGCCCCAGGCCAGTGCCCTTCACCTCCTGGGTGCGCTCCAGTCGAGAGTACAGCCTGAACAGCCTGGGGATGTCCTCGGGGGCTATCCCGACCCCCTGGTCGGATACCGATACACGCGCCCTGCCGTCCTGCCTGTCCACGGCCACCCGCACATCGCCCCCATCGGGTGAGTAGTTGATGGCGTTTCTAACCAGGTTGCTCAGCACCTGCGCCAGGCGATCGCAATCCCACTCGCCGGGCAGACTGTCCAGGTCGGCATCCAGCACAAGGTGGTGGTCATCGGCGCCCGTCTGTAGCTCACCCACCACCTGCCTGGCCAGAACCACCAGGTCGCATCTGGTCGGGTTGATGTCGAACCGCCCCCGCTCCAGCCGTGAGATGTCCTGGAGATCCCTTACCAGCCGCTTCAGCCGCTGCATCTGGGCCGGGACCACCGTTACCATTCGCTCCAGCATCTCCGGTCGCCGCCCCTCGGGCCGTTCGAACAGCTGAGTGTAGCCGGAGAGCACCGTCACCACCCCCGCGATCTCGTGGGTCACCATCCCGAGCGACTGCTCCCGGGCGCGCCGTTCCTCGTTGAGCTCGCCAATCAACTCCTCCTGCTGCTCGTACAGCCGGGCGTTCTCCCGAGCCAGGCGAGCCTGTCTCCTCGCCTGCTCCGCGCCCCAAATGCCGATGCCGGAGACCAGGGCAATGACGGCCGCTTCGGAGGCCCAATTGTAGATGGCGGTCTCGTCCATGTAGGAGTCCAGGCTGTGCAGCACCAGGGCGAGGATTGTGATCCCAATCGCGGCAGGAGGTCGTAGCAGCCAGGCCGCGAGCAGCGCGGGGAGGGTATAGAGCGCCGCCACGTGGACCAGGGGATAGAGCACCAGTGTGTGCAGGAGAAATATGGCTACGAGCAAGAGCACAAGGCCGAGGATGACAGCGTACTCCGCCATCTCCGCAGTAGCCCCGCGCCACCGACTGCGTATTCGGTCCAATCCGCCACTCCCGCCGACGATACCCTTCCCCCAGCAACGGCTGTGCCACCCACCGTCGCTGAGGCGCCGCTACTCACATAGGGGGATTCCCGCGCGGCTCGCGGTCAGTCGGTCGCAGTGCGCTGGAGCGCCAGCGCGTTGATGGTAACCAGGACGGAGCTGCCCGCCATGGTGAAGGCCGCGATCTCCGGCCGCAGCAGCAGCCCGATCAGGGGGTAGAATACCCCAGCGGCGATGGGGAAGGCGATAATGTTGTAGCCCGCCGCGTACCAGAGGTTCTGGACCATCTTCCGCCGCGTCGCCGCGCTGATGGTGATCGCCCTCGCCACATCGAGGGGATCGCTTCGCATCAGCACTACGTCGGCCGATTCGAGCGCCACGTCGGTCCCCGCTCCGATCGCAATCCCCACGTTCGCCTGGGCCAGGGCCGGGGCGTCGTTGATCCCGTCCCCCACCATCGCCACCAGCTTCCCCTCGGCCTGCACCTCCTTCACCTTGTCCACCTTCTGGGCCGGAAGCACCTCGGCGAAGATCTTCTCTATCCCCAGGTCCGCGGCGATCCGCCTGGCCGTCGCCCAGTTGTCCCCGGTGAGCATCACCACCTCGACGCCCCGTTCCCTGAGACGCCGCACCGCCTCCCGGGAGGTCGGCCTCACCGCATCGGCCACGGCGATCAAACCCGCCATCCGGCCATCCCTCGCCACGAAGACCACCGTTCTACCCTCGGCCGACAACTCCTCGGCTCGCTGCCGCATCCCATCCATGGACACCTGCCTGGTCTCCATCAGCCTGAGGTTGCCCACCAGGGCTGACCGCCCATCCACCTGTGCCCGCGCCCCGTACCCTGGGATCGCCTCGAAGCCGCCAACCTCCGGCAACTTCATCCCCTCGGCTCGCCTCAGGACCGCCTTGGCGATGGGGTGCTCCGAGCCTCGCTCCACCGCCGCCGCCATCGCCACCAACTCCCCCTCGCCAACCCCATCCGCCGGCACCACCTCCACCACCTCCATCTCCCCCTTGGTGAGGGTGCCCGTCTTGTCCATGATCACGGCCTGCAGCCGTGAGGCGTCCTCCAGGGCGGTTGCGCTCTTAAAGAGGATGCCCCGCTCGGCCGACATGGAGGTGCCCACCTGAACCGCCATGGGCGTAGCCAGCCCCAGGGCATCCGGGCAGGCGATCACCAGCACGGTGACCGCCAGGGTGAACGCGAACACCACCGGTGCCCCCAGAAGGTACCAGGTGAAGAAGGTGAGGGGGGCCAGCACAATGGCGGCCAGAGTCAGCCACTGGGCAGCGCGGTCGGCCAACAGCTGTGCCGGGGGCCTGGATGCCTGGGCTGCGGCCACCAGCTGGACGATCTGGGCCAGGGCGGTATCGGTCCCCACCTTGGTGGCCCGGAAGCGGAAAGCCCCGGTCTGGTTGATCGTCCCCCCGATCACCTCGTCCCCGGGGCCCTTGCCCACCGGCAGGCTCTCGCCCGTGACCATGGATTCGTTCACTGACGACTCCCCCTCCAGCACCACCCCGTCCACCGGGACCTTCTCCCCCGGGCGCACGAGGAGGCTGTCGTCCACCTGCACCTCGGCCGTCGGGACCTCCACCGGCCGGCCGTCCCTGAGGACCGTGGCCTTCGGCGGAGAGAGTTCCAGGAGGGCGCGAATGGCGTTGGAGGCGGTGCTGCGGGCACGCAGGTCCAGCCAGTGGCCACCCAGAATGAACACCATCAGCACGGTGGCCGCCTCGTAGAAGGTCTCGGCGGTGAAGAAGAAGGTGGCACCCACGCTGAAGATGTAGGCGGAGAGCACCGAGAGGGTGACCAGCACCGACAGGTTGAGGGTGCGGTTCCGCACGGCGTAGAGGGCGTCGACGTAGAACATCCATCCACCCCACAGCACGACCGGGGTAGCGAGGATGAACATGACCACGTCCGGTGAGAGGCCGAAGGGGGTCGGCAGGAGGATGCCGGTGAGTTCCCGGAACAGCATGGAGTAGGGAATGATGAGGAGGGTGAGGGGGATGGAGACCAGGGTGCGGCGGAGCATGTCGACTGCCATGGACTCGAGGTTTCCGCTCATCCCCCCATGCTGCTCGTGGCCCGAGGGAGGGCCGGCCTGAGGGGTTTCTGGGACTGGGGCCTCATGACGAGCATGCCGGTCGTGGTCCGCATGCCCACCGGCGTGACCCTGATGCCCGTCCTGGCCTGACCCACCCGCCACCGGCCTCGGCGGCTGAGTCGGGCCTTCCTCCTCCTTAATCAGGTAACGAGGCCCGATCACGCCCCGGCAATGGAAGCCGCACTCGGCCACCACCCGCTGGATGTCCCCGATGGTGACGCGCGTCTCGTCGTAGACCACCACCCCCAACCCGCTCACAGGGCTGACGTCCGCCCGATGGATGCCAGGGTGGGCGCAAAGCCGTTTCTCCACGGCCCGAGCGTCTTCGGGCATCAGCAGCCAGTCCACCTCCACGATGTCCCGTTTCATTTCGGCACGCCCTCCGTCGTCAACTGTGCCTCGCTGTAGCACCTTGATCATCATCCACACACCCGCGGCCGTCAGTGTGAAGAGGCCAAGCCGTGCTGGCCAGGGTGGTCACCACCTACCTGTAGCGGGCGAGATATCTGCGCGGGACAACCATCTCCCGCCTCTCCTGGGGTATAAGGTTAAATGATTAACGCCGTTGAGCAGCTTTCGGGCCATGACTGGTGGGCGGCATGCCTCTTGCCCGACAACAGCTATCGTTACAAGAACGAGACCTGGAGCACAACCGCAGGAACGGCTGAGGAGATCAACATATGCGTCCGACACAACTGTTTCTCGTCCTGGTGGGGCTTCTGGCCACGGTGGCGATAATCATGACCATCGTCGCCGTCGCCAACGCCCCATCCTTCGTGACCGATCCCTTCACGGCCTGGGCCTGGTGGCACTCGGGCTTCGGCCTGGCCGCAATGATCCTGTGGATGGTGCTGTTCTGGGGCCTGCTGATCGGGGGCGTCATCTGGCTGATCGTGGCCCTCAACCGTCGGGAGGTCACGGCCGGTGGAGACGCGGCAAGGGATATCCTCCAGCAGCGCTATGCTCGAGGGGAGATCACCCGCGAGCAGTACGATGAGATGCGGCGGGAGCTACGGTAAGGGAGCGAAGCCGGGCGACCGATCCCTGGCCGCCTAGCTCTCGGTTAGATCGTCGAGGCGTTGCCTCATCGAACCAACGCCACTACGTCACCCGATAGTTCACCATCATGCCCATGTCCTCATGCTCCAGGTTGTGGCAGTGCAACTGGTAGGTCTGCTCGCCCTCGAAGCCGTGGGCGAAGCTGGCAGCAACGCTCACCGTCTCGCCGGGCCACACCAGCACCGTGTCCTTCCAGCCCAGGTCGGTGGGCAACCTCCCCTTCCCATCCACCGTCAGCCCGCGCAGCTGCGAGGGGCTGCCGCGCCGCTCCACCACCTGGAACTGGAACCCGTGCAGGTGCATCGGATGGGGCATACTCGCGTCGGCATTCCTGATATCCCACACCTCGGTCGCACCCTTCCGCACCGAGAACAGCGCGCTATCCATCTCGAAGCTCCTCCCGTTGATGAGCCACTGCATCATCATCCCCTGGGACAGCTCGAAGGTGCGGCTCCCCGCCCCCCTCACATCGATGGGATCGACGCTCGCCAGGGTTGTGGGCACAGTCCTGTCGTAGGCCACGCGCTCCCGAATGGACAGCCTCAGCAGGTAGAACGCCTCCCCGTCGTCAAGCCTCGACGTGCCCACGCCGCTCGTCGTGCCATCGCCCTGCTGCATCCCGCCGTGGCCCATACCGCCCATTCCACCCATGCCGCCCATCTCGTTGTGCATGGGGTCGAAGGTCACGCTCCTCAGGAAGACCGTATCGCCCGCTCCGAGGTCGCGCAGGTCCAGCAGCACATCCGCCCGCTCCGCCGGCGATAGGAACAGCTCCTTCACGCTGGCAGCCTGCGCCAGGAGGCCACCATCCGTGCCGATCAGATGGAACGGCAGGGAATCGTTGCCCCTAGTGAAGGCGAGCCGATAGCTGCGGGCGTTGGAGCCGTTGAGCAGCCTGAACCGGTAGAGCCGAGTGGACACATCAAGAGATGGGTTCACCGAGAGGTTGACGGCCATCACGTCGCCGAAGAAGCCGGAGAACTGCTCCATGGGATCGCCCGACAGGTAGATTAGCTGGCCACGCTCGTCGAACCGCTTGTCCTGGATCAGCAGCGGGAGGTCGGTGACGCCGAACTGGAGGTCGAGCTGCTCCCTCAGCCGCCTCTCGTCCTCGTCCTCCACGAGGAAGAAGCCCGCCAACCCTCGGTAGGCCTGACGGCCAGTAAGGGTGTGGGGGTGAGGATGGTACCAGTAGGTCGCCGACCTGTCCTGCACCGCGAAGCTGTACTCGTAGGCCTGCCCGCTCGGGACGGCGTGGATCGGGTGCCCATCGTTGCGCCAATCGACGTGCAGCCCGTGCCAGTGGACGATCGTGTCCTCCCCGATGTCGTTGGCCAGCCGGACGGCTACGCTCCCGCCCTTCTGGACCTTCAGGATCGGGTTCAGGTACACCCTGCCCCCATGCTCGACCCGGTAGACGAGGGCATCGGTCCGGATGCCAGGCAGGATATCCACCGCCTCCCGCCCGGCCGTGAGGTCGAGCCGCTCTGCCGGGACCTCCAGGACGCCGAACAGCCCCCCATCGGTCCGGGGCAGCTTAAGGGCACCGGTGAAGTTGTCGGGGTTCCGAGGGTCCAGGGTGTTGTAGTCGGCCGGAGAGGCCGTCCGAGCCTGGCCGGGGAGGCCGAAGGGGCTCTGGCCTGCACGAGTCGGAGCCTCGTCCGGCCCCCTCGCCAGGGTGTATCCGCCCACGACCGTGCCACCTCCCGCCACGAGTGCGAGCGATGCCGCCGCCGCGCGCTTCAAGAAACCCCTGCGACTGACCCTCATCCCCGTCCCTCCTGCCTCACCCGTCGACTTGAGTACTCCACTGCTCCAAAGGCGGGTCCTACTACCGGATCGAAGCCCAGGAGGGACACCTTCGCGAAGTCGCGAGCACTTTGGTTGTGGAACCTAGCAGATAGTATGCCAAGCCAAGAATGCTGCTGGAGCCTGGAAACCCCTATCGATGATTGCGAATTGGCGATCGACCCGTCACTGTCGGGGGCGAGCCATCTGGTGCAGCTCGGACCTTATGAGCGGGGCCTTTCCGGTGGCGCCTCGCGGGATAGCCTGCACCCGCCGCACCGCCACCGGCGGGACCTGGATGCCCTGAGCCGCCAGCCCTAGCCGCAGCGACTCCGCAAGCGCCTCACCATCGAAATCCGCGCGGGCGCCTGCCACCAGCACCTCCAGCTCTTCCGGCTTCTGGACCACCTGCCACCCCTCGCTGGGGACTGCGTCCATGAGACGGTGGAAGAGTCCTGGTTGGACCGTAGCCGTGCCGCCGTCGGGAGTCGAAAGAGACAGCACCTCTTCGGTCCTACCCTGGATCTCCTCAATGAGTGCGAAGGGACGACCACAGGAGCAGGCGCCCGAAGCGAGTTTGAGGCTGTCGCTCAGCTCGTACCGGATCAGCGGCTGTGTCTGGCTGAAGAGAACGGTGATCAGCAGCTTGTCACCGAAGACGCCTGGTGGCACCGGCCGGTTATCGGAGTCCACCACCTCCACTATCACCAGGTCCTCGAAGAGGTGCAGCCCCCTGTGCTCTGTACACTCCGCCGCCAACCCGCCGCATTCGGTAGCCGCGTACTGGTTGAAGACACGTCGGTTCCAGACCCCCTCTATCCGCCGTCTCGTCTCCCCGGTGAGCAGCTCACCACTGGTGAAGAGCAGCTCGGGTTGGATGCGCAGCCTCCCCACCTGCTGCTCCTCCGCCACGACACGGGCTATCGATGGGTACGCGACCAGCATCTCCGGCTGCCACCCGTTCAATTTATCGACTATGGCATCCACAGGCTCGGAAGCATCGATGCGGAGAGTCGGGGCCCACGGACTGCTCAAGGTGGCGCCAGCCCTGGCCGACATGTGCCAGGGAACCGTGGAGCTTATCTCTGCCAACCTCATTCGGTGGGCTATCCCCACAGGCCGACCAGCCCACTCGTGGCCCCGCGCGAAGGATGCTAGAACCGTGGCCCACTCGGAGCGACCGAAGAGGAAGAGCCCCCGACGGCCGGTGGTGCCCGAGGTGGCATTCACCCAGTAGCGGCCGAGGTAGCGGTCGTCTCCACGGAGCGTCGCGAGGTGCGACTCCACGTCGGCAAGGCGGATGGATCGGTCCGTGACCAACTCATCGAAGTGCTCCATCACCATGGCCTTGGTCAGTACAGGCAATTCGTAGAGGGGCCTGCTTTCCATGCCGTCATGGAACCGCTGGTAGAAGGGGGAGGACCGGTAGGCTTGCTCGCGCAGGCGATGCAGGGAGTGGGCCTGGTGGGCCTCCATCTGTGAACGGGTCCACCGGTCCCGGTTGCGCCAGCTGCGGATCGTCCAGAGTACCTGCAGCCCCATCAGTAGGTCCATGATTGCTCCAGTTCTAGCAGGCTGTCTGCACCCACCTTCTTCCCGGAGATAGCAGTCCGTCGGTGCCGCTCGATGCTTGGAAGCCGCAATGTCCATACCCGTTCCATTTCCTACAGGTAGCTCGCCGACTGGCACGAGTAGTGCGTGCAGCGCATGATCCCGTTGGAGACAAGCGTGAGACAACTCACGGGGTGCGGAGTGAGATGAACAGACGGCCGCATGCACTCGGCGGTCGCCGTGAAGAAGCCGTTCCTTGCTGATGCGATGTCGTGGGAATGCTCAGCCCTCGATCGTTGAGAGGGCATTGTTGAACTGCATACCCAATGGGTGGTCTAGCTGTGATGGGTAGCGATTCCAGTTCGCTAGGGCTGGCCTTCGTGCTCTGGCTGTGTTCGCTCATCATCCTGGTGTTCGTCCTTCAGGTGTGGCTGCGGCTAGGGCTTGGCGTGACCGCCATCGCCGCGGCGATCGCGCTGGTGGTGATCCTACTGATCACCTTTGTCCGGCGGACTCGTAGGGACGCGGAGCAGTGAGGGGTCAGCAAACGGATAGCACCGAAGCGCGAAGGGAGAGGTGATTAGCAGCAAGCCCGCGATCAGGTTCAATCATGCGCTCCAGGTCACGCCAAACCTCCCAAGTGTTGACTTGGCGCTGCAGATCGCTGGGAAGCTCGAACGATCCGAAGTGAATCATGTCGGTTGCTCGGTACTACCTCATGGCAGAGTGGCGAGCTTTTCCATCGACCTCGGGCAGTAGAGACGGCAGAAAACGCAGCGGCCCCAGCAGCCGGGCGACATCCTGATAGCCCTGGTCGCCCCGAAACAGCATGCAGATCGTCTGCCAGAAGGGGTCGCTACGGTGAATCAGCAGGGAGCAGAGGGCCGGCGCCCACAGGTACAGGCTCACCCAGCGGCGGGCCGCGAGCAGTTCCGGCATCAGCTCATCGTCCACACGCCGCTCGTAGCTTTCCAGGTCTTGGATCTCGCCGGCCAGCAGCTCTAGCACTGCCGATGCCGCGAGCTTCCCGCTCCGGACCGCCCAGTAGATGCCCTCACCGGTGCTGGCATCCACCAGCCCGGCAGCATCGCCCGCCAGGAGTGCCCTGCCCAGCTGTATTGGCGAGCCGCGAGGGCGTATCGGTAGCAGGTGGCCTCGCTGGCGAAGCGCCCGCGCGCTCCGCAGACCCAGCCCGGCCACGAAGCGATCGCAGTAGCCCCTGAGGTCTCTGCCGACCTGCGTGCAGCCACCGGCTCCAACTGACAGGAGGTCCCGCTTGGGGAACACCCAGGCGTAGCCGCCTCCCCGCAGCGTACCCAGGTCAATCCCGATCAGCCCTCTCCAACGTTCGAGGTCCACGTCGTCAGGGACCACCTCGCTCTCCCAGGCCACCCAATGATGGAAGTCGCTGCCCAACCCCAGACTCCGCGCCACTACCCCGTTGGCCCCGTCCGCCCCCACCAGCGCGGCAACTCGGAAGGTGTCCCCTTTCGTCCGCACCTCGGCGTAGACAGGTCTAAGCTCCACACCGGTGGCTGGCGACCCGTCCCTCAGCACCACCCCTGCTTGAACGGCACGTTCTGTCAGGTATTGGTCGAAGCGATCCCTCATGACCATGTAGACCATGGGATGCGGGTAGCGCCTCCGAAATGGCTGGCCGAGTCTCAGGCTCACCTGGAAGTCCTGGCAGACGTCCTCTACCAGGTCGTCGAGGTCGAAGGGGACCTCCTGAACCGTCTTGGGGGTGAGCCCGCCGGCGCAGGGCTTATAGCGCGGCGCAGTCTCCTTCTCCAGGAGAAGCACCCGCACCCCCGCTCGGGCCAGCTGGTAGGCCGCCATAGATCCGGCCGGCCCTGCCCCCACGACAGCGGCATCAAAGACACAGTTCAAGTTACTGCACCACGCCGATGAGTTCTTGTCGTCGAACTCCAAGCAGGGTCGCAAGCCGTGTGCCAAAGTCGCGCCGGGCAAGGGTAAGGCCGGCACAAGGTCACTCCGCTGCGCGTGCGAGCATGCCTTCAAGGCAATGCGATGGAGCGGTACATTACTTGCCCACACCGAAGGCGGTATGTCTGGTCCGTCGCAATCGCACGGACTTCAAGTGAGCTATGAACGGTAAGATACTCCTTCGATGGTTAGCGCTGTTTGCCATCGCCGATGGGCTGCTGCTTCTGATCGGAGGGCGCGGCTACGCCCGGTTGTGTCAGATGGGGGCCAGTTTCGCCCGGGGGTTGGCTGATTGGTTCGCCGCCCTTCCCTCCTGGGCCTTGCGCCTGGCCGGGGTCGCCGAAATAGGGTTTGCCCTTGCCTTGCTTCGGAGAGTCCCCATTCAGGTGAGAGAGCTATACCGTGCCATCGCCGATATCTACGACCCGGCCAACTTCCTGTGGAAGCGATGGCTGTATGTGGACGCTCATGCGGCACTGGACCGGGCTCTGGCCGAGTATCTCCCCCCGAATGGGCGGGTGCTCGACCTGGGATGCGGCACAGGGGCCAACCTGGAGCGGCTACTCAGCCTGGGACTGCCCTTCGGCTCCTATGTGGGGGTAGACCAGTCGGAGGAAATGCTGGCCAGAGCCAGGGAGCGGTTCGCCGGCGTCGACAGGGCGTCCTTCCAGCGGTTGGACCTGGTTACCGATCCTCTGCCCGAAGGTCCCTTCGACCTCGCGGTTTCCACCTGGGTGTTCTCTCACCTGCCCGATCCATTAGCGATGGTAGAGAAGACGATGGGGGTGCTGAGCGAGGAGGATCACGTAGTCCTCCTATTCCTCGCCGAGTCGGCCAGCTGGCAGGGCCGCCTGATCCGGTCGCTGGGGGGGATCCTCAGCTCCAGACCCGTGCCCGAGGAGATCTACCTGGCCTTCCCCGGCCACTTCCTGCCGCAGAGATTCAGTGGCGGGTCCGCCGTGCTGATGGTGCTGAAGAAGGGCGCCTAGGGCTTTGTAGGCCACATGCGCCTCCTCATTGGGCAAAGCCGCCCACCACAACAGAACGGGCGGCAAGTGGTGTGCCCGCCCTGGCCGTGACCTCTCCATGGGTATGAATCGTGCGGCAACATAGTGGTAGTTTGGCGGATAGTCCCCTCGGTCGCTACCCAATGCTGTCGATGATGCCCAACTGTGTGGCGGCCGAGGAGTGCGGAAGGGGGCAGAGATATGGGAAAGCTCGCAATTACGGAGGTTTCGACTGATTCGAGGCATGCCGGTGGAAGGCTGCGCGAAACTGCCCTCGCCCTGGCGATCCTGAACCGGCTGCTGGCGAGTTACGGCCCCAGGGACTTCGCGATAAGGCTGTGGGACGGCACCACGGTGCCCCCGGACCCCGGCCAGGAGGCCAGTTTCACCCTCGCCCTGAACCACCCAGGGGCGCTACGGCGCATGCTGCTACCCCCGAGCAAGCTTGCCCTGGGGGAGGCGTACCTGGACGGGGAGTTCGACATCGAAGGGGACGTCATCGCGGCGATGCGGCTGAGCGATGTCTTCGAAGGGGTCTCCATTGGAGTCGGGGGCTGGGTCGGCCTCGCGAGGCAGGTGATGGCTCTGCCGAAAGAGCCATCGCTCGCGGATGATGAAGGGAAGGGAGGAGCGGGACTCGGCCGCCAGCGGGCTAGCCTCCGTGGTCGAGAGCACTCCAGGGAGCGCGACCGGCAGGCGATCACCTACCACTACGACGTGGGCAACGACTTCTACAGCCTGTTCCTAGACCAGCGGATGGTCTACTCCTGCGGCTACTTCCCATCAGGCCAGGAGGAGCTGGACGGGGCGCAGGAGGCCAAGCTCGATTACATCTGCCGCAAGCTGCGGTTGCGTTCCGGCGAGCGGCTGCTGGACATCGGGTGCGGATGGGGAGGATTAATCATCTACGCAGCCGAGAGGTACGGCGTAGATGCCCTGGGGATCACCCTGAGCAGGCCCCAGGCAGAGCTGGCCACGGAAAGGATAGCGGCGGCCGGGTTGGGCGCCCGTTGCAGGGCCGTCGTCCTGGACTACCGCGATCTATCCAGCCGATGCCCCTTCGAAAAGATCGTCAGCGTGGGGATGGTCGAGCACGTCGGCAGGGCCAAGCTCCCCGGGTACTTCAAGACTGCGTGGGAGGGGCTCAGGCCAGGAGGGCTGTTCCTGAACCACGGCATCACCGCCTCCGGCAAGGACAACGGCTCATCCAACCTGCTCGGCAGCTACCTGCTCCAGAGGGGGGCCTTCATCTGGAGCAGGTAGGAGGCTTTGCAGCCCCCTTCCCGCTCCATCAGGAGGCCATGCCCTTCTCGCGGCCCACGTGCTGCAAGAAGTCATGCTTGTGCACGAAGTGGAGCAGGTCCGCCGTCTTGGCGATCGCCAGCCCAATCACGGTGTCCGCTGCGCCATAGTACATCCACACCTCATCGCCCCGTTGGAGTGCTCCACAAGTGTACACGACGTTGGGCACCAGTCCCCGCTGCTCGTACTCGGCCTCGGGAGCAAAGGCCCACTCGGAGGCCCGGGCCAGCACCCTGCGGGGGTTTTCGAGGTCCAACAGCGCGAGCCCGAGGCGGTACACCATGTGCGTGGCCACCTCCTTGACGCCATGGTATATGAGGAGCCACCCCTCCTCGGTCCGAAGCGGCGGCGCCCCGACGCCCACCTTGAGCCCGTCCCACCAGGGGCCGCCCCGTTCCGGAAGCAACACCCCAGGCAGGCTCCAGTGCATCAGGCCCTCGGGCGAGCAGACGTACCAGATGTGCTCCTGCCCACCCGTCACCGGCCGGTGGAGCATGATCCACAGACCGTCGAACGGCTGAGGGAAGACGGCGGCGTCCTTGTTGGTTGGCGAAAGCACCACACCCAGCCGAGTGGCCGTCACGAAGTCCTCGGTGGTGGCCAGGGCCACCGCGGGGCCGTACCGGGAGTAGGCCGTGTAGGCGATCAACCATTTCCGCGGGCCGATCTGCGTTACCCTGGGGTCCTCCACACCCCACTCCTCAAACGGCTGCTCCGGCAGGTCCGCCGCCAGCAGCGGCCCTCCATCCATCCGCCAGCCATCCACCCCGTTGCGGCTCCTGGCCACGTGGACATGGGATACGCCTCGCCGGTCCTCTATGCGCAGCAGCAGCGCGACCTCGCCATCCACCTCGGCCACTCCTGGATTGAACACCGAGTTGGCCTCAAAGGGCAGGTCGTCCGGCGTGAAGATCGGTCCTGGACCGTGGCGAATGAACAGCTCGCCGTTCATGCGTTGGAACCTCCTACCTGGAGCCCATCTGCTCGGGGGTCGGCACCGGCTCGGCAGGCTCCTCGG
>DIXP01000020.1 GCA_002436065.1 Chloroflexi bacterium UBA6077 | reverse complement strand
AACCCCGATTTATTGAGAAGTTACACGTGTACAGCGATAGCCAACGCTAAACAATGGCCTTCCTCGTTGCATACTGCCTAGTGTTGCCCTGCAAAGACCCTTGTTAGCCCCTTTAGTGGGCTTTGTTCTTTCAGTCTGACGGCTTCAGCCTCGGGCTCTCTCCCTCGGAAACCAACGCAGCTTCCGCGGCGTTCGCCTTCCTCGGGCTCTCTGCCATCACCAACCAGGCTGGCTATCTGCTGGCGTTGGTGGACTGCATGTCAGACTGTTTCGTTAGGGTCCATCAGGGCCGAGGCTGTTTCACACTTTGCCGCGTTGAGCCCGGGAATCCAGCCTGTTGCATTGACGAGTGCCTTGTGGATCCCCGCTTTCGCGGGGATGACGGTAGGGAGACGGGGATGACGGCCATGGCAGGGGATGACGGCCATGGCAGGGGATGACGGCCATGGCAGGGGATGACGGCCATGGTAGGGGAGAAGAGGTGGAGATCTCAGTCGTTAAGGACTTCCTGGCTGAAGAAGCTGTCCACCAGTTCTTGCGCTTCGTCACGGTCGAGTTGGGAAATCTGATCCTCACGGAGGTGGAGCCTGTCGCGCAACAGGCGTTGGAGGTAATCAGGAAGCGGTTGTGGGGCTTCTGGCGTTGGCGGGATGTCATACTGAACGGGCTTTCCCTCTATCCCTTTCCAGAAATCGGCTTCGCTCAACAGCCGAAGCTGGTGCTTCCATACTCTAGTCCAGGTGGAGGCATCGACGGTCTCGCTGTCCTTGCCGTGAGAGATCATGGTATCTGAACTGGTACGGTCCGGCAGGGGCTTGATGTAGTGGGTATGGTCCGTTTCGGTCTTATTGTAGCCCTGCATCTCACAGAACTGCCGGACCTGTCCCCATTTCGGCAGCATACTAGGCTGCTGCCGAAGAAGACTCTTTTGTGGGCTTCCTTCCGAAGAGCATCTCCAAGAGTTCGCCATCGTCCCTGGCCAGGCTAAGGCGCAAGACATAAGGGTGCTGCTCTAACTTGTCGGCAAGGTGCTTGTAGAAGTCAAACTGCTCGAAGTAGTCACGGACGTAGGAACGAACGGCGGCCAGAAGATTCACCCGAGCTTCCTTGGCGGAAGCCCCATCAGCCACCACCTTTAGCTCAGGGACCCACAGTGTGAAGCCCTTGCCATCCTCGTGGGGCGTGATGTTGACATGAAGTTGGTAGCCCTCCAGAAGCCTGCGCACCAATTCTCGCCCAATGAACAGCGCCTCATCCTTCTTGTCCCGGACGACGGCAACGGGCCTTCCCCCCTTCACTGCCTCATCCAGAATCTGGCTGATGAGCTTGCGAGCTTCGGTTACGTTCACTTCGCGTATCATTGGTTCAGTGGAGGTGGCAGCCACGGGCCCTCCTCGACGCTGCATAGCATGTACATATTATACGCCATGTACAGAGCGATGCAAGCGGTGTGCCGGTGTGCGCAGAGCAGACCTAATGTGAGTGTGAGACTCATTGGTGCAACTGTAGCCTTCTTCAACAGCGTTGCTGGCTGGGGGCCACGGTGCTACACTGCCCGTGTAGAGCATGAGCGCCGGACAAAGCCTCCCCACCGGAGAACCGAGACCCTCTTTCCTTGCTGCGAAGCCGACCGTAGTCTTTGGGTCATTGGTAGTCTGCCAAGTGATCTTGCCATGTGCTGTGATGCTGAGTGTGGGGAGAGGGGTGTACCTGTGACGGGAGATCCTTCGCTGCGCTTCAGGATGACAGGGGGAGGGGCGCCCAGGGAGAGCCGTGTGGACAAGAGACAGCTGAGCGAGCGCGACATCTGCACGAAGTTCATCATCCCGGCCGTGAAGCAGGCGGGTTGGGATGAGATGTCCCAGATTCGGGAAGAGGTGAGCTTCACCAAGGGCCGGATCATCGTTCGCGGAAAGCTGGTGACACGCGGCAAGGCGAAACGGGCCGACTGCATCCTCTACTACAGGCCGAACATCCCCATCGCCCTCATAGAGGCCAAGGACAACAACCACAGCGTTGGCGACGGCATGCAGCAGGCCCTGGAATATGCCGAGACACTAAACGTCCCCTTCGTCTATAATTGGTCTGGCTGTGGCAATTCTGTCAATAAACCGTTTGCCTCAACGTGATTCTGCGCCTTTTGGAGACGGCCCATGGCATCGCGAGTTGATGCTCTTGTCAAACCGGAACTGCTCCTGTGGGCCAGAAAGGACTCCCGTCTTTCCATAGAGGAAGCTGCCAAGAAGATAGACGTAGCGGTCGACAGGCTGTGCCAGTGGGAAAGCGGGGAGCTACGTCCTACCATACCTCAACTTCGAAAACTCGCCTCCGTCTACAAGAGGCCGCTCGCTGTCTTCTATCTGCCGGAACCTCCGAAGACCTTCGATGCGATGCACGATTTCCGCCGGCTTCCCGACGGAGTTGATGACGTGATTTCTCCGGGACTGAGCATCGAAATCCGCAGGGCGATGGCCCGCCGAGAGATAGCTATCGAACTGGCTCGGCAACTGGGGGAGCCAAACATCGAGTTGGCCCTTCGAGTTGATGCCCGGGAGTCTGCTGAGATCGTCGCTGATCAGATACGCGATTACCTGGCCATTTCGATCCAGACTCAGTTCTCCTGGTCGGACCAGTACAATGCTCTAAACAGCTGGAGGATGGCTCTCGAGGATGTTGGAGTCCTGGTTTTCCAGACAGCGCATCTCCCGCTGGACGATATGCGTGGCATGTCGATCAGCGAGGACATTCTCCCATGCATCATTGTCAACGGGCAGGACTCTCCACGGGGCAGGGTCTTTACGCTGCTTCACGAGTTTGCGCACCTGAGTCTGCGCAATGGTGGAATCTGTGACCTGCACGAAACAACGATGAGGAGGCCTACTCAGACCGACGCGATGGAGGTGTACTGCAATCGAGTGGCCGGAGCCGTACTGGTGCCGTCGGCGAGCTTGCTTCAAGAGCCTCTGGTTCGCAGGTCGAGTGGGCTGCGCGATTGGTCAGATGAGGATGTGGCAAGTCTGGCTGATAAGTATTGGGTCAGTAGGGAGGTCATTCTCCGCAAGCTCGTACTGATAGGGGCCGCGTCGGAGGACTTCTATGCGCGCAAACGGGAGGAGTTCGAGGAAGCCTACCGGCAGCGCAGAGAGATGCAGAAGCTAAATAAGGACAGTGGTCATCCTCCACATTACCGTATGGTGGTCCAGAGAAACGGGATTCGCTACACCAGGATGGTGCTAGAAGCCTATTATGAGGATAGGATTACCGCACGCGATGTATCGGACTTCCTGGATGTTCGGTTGAAACATCTCGGTGCCATAGAACGCACGCTGTTTCCAACTGCAGCAGCGACCGGTAGCTGATGACCGAATACTGTGTGGACACAAGCGCGCTCATCGATGCTTGGGTCAGATCATACCCCCAGGATGCGTTTCCCACCTTCTGGACCAACGTTGATTGCATGATCGGCAATGGCAGCCTGATCTGCCCCGATGAGGTGCTCCACGAATTGGAGAAGCAAGAGGATGACCTGCACCAGTGGGGGAAGAATCGGCCTGCTCTGTTCTATCCCATTGACGAAGAGCTTCAACTGGCAGTACGACAGGTCCTCGGCGACTTTCCTCGACTGGTCGATACCAAGAGGTTCCGACACCAGGCAGACCCGTTCTTGATTGCTTTGGCGAAGATCACTGGGCGGACGGTGGTTTCGGGCGAGAAGAACTCCGGGAGACCCGATGCACCAAAGATCCCGGATGTGTGTGCTCGCTATGGCATTCGCTGTATCACCGTGCTTCAGTTGATCAGAGAGCAACAATGGCGGTTCTAGAGCGTATTGTGAACTGGGTCACACGGGCCGAACCACCGACCGGCTGCACAACCGCTGTATGCGGCACCACAGTCGAGGGAGACCATGAGTGACGCCGTCAGCATTGAGGCGTTGTGCCGTGCGATAGAGGCGCTACCGTCCGATGGCCTCGTGACAACCCCAAGGCCTGGTACAGAACCCAGAAGGAGCACTGGCTCGGCTGGCTTGGCGAGTATCGCGGGCCGGGAGCCTATGAGCGCCGACCTGACCCGGATCATGACGCACGCTACGTCTACAACCACATCGTCGAGCCGTTGATGCTTCTGTCCTTTCGATCAGTAAGAGCTCCTTACAACACATGGGAAGCCTTATCACCGGCTTTCTCATCTCCTACACGACCCAATGGGGGTTCTTCCGGTTCCGCTGGGTGACCGTCAAGTGGGCATCGATCGTTGCTCTCATGGTGTCAGGCACCTTTTCCGGTCTCACTGGACTTGTCGGTGCCTTCACCCTTCGCGGCAGCCTGCTGCGACTCTGCTTGATGTTGCAAGACCTTCTGTAGCAAGGCATCTGCCTGGGCCTGGGTAAGGGTGCCCGCCTTCACGGCCTGCGCCAGCTTGGCCTTGATCTGATCCGGCGTCAGCTTTCTGGGTACAACCCGATAGCCTGCACTGGTTCTAGTTCGAGAAGTAGTACAGGCTTCTACGGCTTGCGAGGTGAGTTACGGGTGTGCGCCATCACCACCCGACCGTCCTTCCGACGATACTCCCGAACATGAACGGGAGCTTCCCTCGGCGCGGCGGTTTGAGATTCCCTGTGTTCCACATGCACCTCTTGTGCTTGTACCCCGTGTCTCTGCTGTGGAAGGGCGGGGCAGGGGCCAACCGGAGGCTCCTCACGAGTATCACCAGCGGGACTCGCCATTTCCCTCTCAAACAGGGTGAACAGCTCCACAAACCCCTTCGCCTCAAATGCTCGGTTTCGTCGGACGTTTCGTATGGGAAAAAGCACACCGGCAGAGCTGAGTTGCTCTATGGCTGCGTTGGTCGCGACCTCACTTCGGTTGATGAGTTTCGCCGCCGTGGCTACCGTAACCATTGGGGCCGATACTAGAGCGGAGATCAAGAGATCGGCGGCTGAGCCACGCCGAACGGGGGCCGCCTGCCGTCGCCGAAGGGGTGGATAGCCTCGAACTGGGCATGAGCCATGGCCGCCTGAAGGAGCGCCGGGTGTTCCTCGTCGTTCATGTAAGCGACCAGGTCGTTCAGAAGCTCGACCACATACTCTGGGGGCGGAGGGACGAAGTCCGCGTCATATGGACCGTAGTCGGTTCTGCCGATCCAGTTCTGAGCGGTGCGTATCTTCCCGCCCAGCTCGGGGGTAGGGGTGTGGCGCATGAGCGCATCGTGCAGCATCAGGAGGTCGTCCAGCTCCAGTTTGGGACGCTCGGTCAGCTCGCCGACGGCTATCCGCATGGCTTCAATGTTGCCCAGGACGGTTTCTGCCGTGGAGTCTCTCCGCTCTTCGACTGAGGAGGCAACAGCATGGCCGACCTCGGCACGCAGCAACTTGCGAGGCCCCACCTCATAGCCCTCGATCTTCGACGAAGCTATGGCCTCCGCCCGCAACAAGAGCCGCGCCACCGCTTCGGGACTAGCTACCATGGGCTCACTCTCGTTCAGTTCGCGGACACATCGTCCCGCTTCCCCTAGAGCCTCCGAGATATCCGGCGGCAAAAGAATGGAGCGTCCCACCAAGGGGTCGGGAACGTATGCGGCGTATTCGATATTGCGCCTGTAGCGTCGGTCGATGCCAAGGTCATGCGAGCCCTGCCAAACTCGTTTCTCCTCTCTCGCCAACCCTATCCTCCCCAGCTAGTTAGTTAAGGTTAGCATAGCTCGACAGCATAACCTTAGGCAAGCATCGGCGTTGGTTAAGGTTACCTCGCCTCGGGTGACGGGACCTATGAATGTGGGCAAGAGCCATTCTATTTATCACATTACCTTGACAGACATGGTAATGTGATGTATAACAATGCCAGGAGATAATATGAGTGAGAACATGATCACATCCGACCTGTTGCGCGGGCATACCGATACGATGATTTTACGGCTCTTATCCGAAGCGGATCGTTATGGGTACGAGATTGTCAAGTTGATTGCCGAGCGCTCGGGCGGCGAGTATGAGTTGAAGGAAGCCACGATGTATTCCAGCGTCCGGCGGCTTGAGGCGGACGGCGACATCGAGTGGTATTGGGGCGACGAATCCCAGGGCGGACGGCGAAAATATTTCAGGATCACCGAAAAGGGCAAGGCCACTTATGCCAGCAACAAAGGCAATTGGGAGTACGCAAAGCGCGTGCTCGATAAATTATTGTAAGGAGAGTTGATGTTATGAATGAAAAACTAGCGAACTATTTGAATGGCGTTTTTGCGCCTTACGACGGGGTAAAGAGTGTCGATGAACTGAAGGCCGACCTGCTCTCCGACTTGCAGGAGCGATTTCGTGAACTCAAAGCCGAGGGCAAGGACGATGAAACGGCTTTTCAGATGACCATCGACAGCATCGGAGACATTGAGCAAACGGTGCGGGAGGCCGCCGGCCTTTCCCGCTCGCTGGAGCGGCAGTTGTTGATCAACTTCAGCGCGAGCAACTTGCCGAAGAGCGACTTCGCGGGTGTTACCGCACATAAAGGAAGATTTGAAGCGAGCAATTTGCGCGGCTCCGACTTCTCGGGCGCGGACCTGACCGGCAGCTCGTTTAAGGCCAGCGAAGTGCGCGAAGCGAATTTTGACGGCGCGAATCTGACGGACTGCAACTTCTACACCGTCGACCTTGCGGATGCGAGCTTCAATAAGTCCATACTTGTGCGTACGGAGTTCAAAGTGTCGGGGATGGTCGGAGCAAAATTCGTCAATGTAAAACTAATCGATGTCAAGCTGACCATGTGCGACCTTAGAAAGACGGTCTTTGAGAGATGTATCTTCACCGGCGTGGACTTCAAATATTCCGACCTGCGGGGGCTTCCTCTCGAAGGGCACACCTTTGTCGGCGTCAAGTTCGGCGAGGCGGCGCTGAATGAAGTTACGTTCAAGGGCGCGACGCTCAAGAATGTGTCCTTTACACCGCCGTTTTCCCTGTCCAAGAAATACTACAACGCCATCAAGACCATTAGGTTTGACGGCGCGATAATGGATAAGCTGAGCTACAACGCCCTCAAGGGCATGGGGGCCGATTTATCAAACGTTACTATTATATAAAGAGTGAAGGATATGCAAAACCAGGCAATCCAAGTGAAAGGGCTGCAAAAGTCCTACAAACAGCTTCATGTTCTGAAAGGCGTGGATTTTGAGGTGGAAAGAGGCAGTATTTTTGCCCTGCTCGGTTCCAACGGCGCGGGCAAGACAACGATTGTCAAAATCCTCACCACACTGTTGAAACCGGAAGGCGGAACCGCCACCGTAAACGGCTTTGACGTTGCGGCGAAGCCCGACTATGTGCGGCAGTCGATCAGTCTGACCGGGCAATTTGCCGCCGTGGATGAGATTTTGACCGGGCGGGAAAATCTGATCATGATCGCTAAGCTGCGGCACCTCAAAAATCCGCGTCAGGTCGCGGAGGATTTACTGAACCGCTTCGCCCTGACCGATGCCGCCGACCGCAGAGTTTCCACCTATTCGGGCGGTATGCGCCGCAGACTCGACATCGCCATGAGCCTGATCGGAAGACCGCAGCTTATCTTTCTCGACGAGCCGACCACCGGGCTTGACCCCGAGGCGCGCATTGAGGTTTGGAGGGTTGTCAAAGAACTTGCTGACGGCGGCACGACGGTATTCCTAACCACGCAGTATCTGGAGGAAGCTGAACAGTTTGCCGATCAAATTGCCATTCTGCATGAGGGCAAGATCATCGCCAACGGCACACTCGCGGAGCTGAAAAAGCTGTTCCCGCCCGCAAAGGTGGAGTACGTTGAAAAACAACCCACATTGGAGGAGATATTCCTCGCAATCATCGGCAAAAAAGAGGAAGAATAAATGGAGACGATTGAGGAACACTCTTTCAGCGATATGGGCGTTATGCTTGGACGTTCCATGCGCCACATTTTCCGCAGCATGGATACCATCATCACGGTCACCATCACTCCGATCGCGTTGCTGCTGCTGTTCGTCTATGTGTTTGGCGGCGCGATTCAAACCGGTACGGATAACTATGTGAATTACCTGTTGCCTGGCATCCTGCTGATTGCGATAGCAAGCGGCACTGCCTATACGGCTCTCCGCCTGTTTATGGATGTGCAGGGGGGCATATTCGAGCGGTTCCACTCCATGCCGATTGCGCGTTCGTCCATGCTGTGGGGGCACGTGCTGACCTCGCTGGTATCCAACGCGATTTCGATTGTCGTCATCATTCTCGTAGCGCTCGTTATAGGCTTCCGCTCGCCGGCGGGGGTACTCTCATGGCTTGCCGTAGCCGGGATACTCGCGCTGTTCACACTGGCCCTGACTTGGATCGCGGTGATTCCTGGACTGATTGCAAAATCGGTGGACGGCGCAAGCGCCTTTGCCTATCCGCTTATCTTCCTTCCGTTTATCAGTTCGGCGTTTGTGCCTACCGAATCGATGCCGTCGGCTGTCCGCGCTTTTGCCGAAAATCAGCCGGTTACTTCGATAGTGGACGCCATCCGCGCGCTCCTGTCGGGGCAACCTGTCGGAAATGATATTTGGGTTGCGCTCGCGTGGTGCTCAGGGATACTGATCGTCGCATATCTGTTTGCGATGCGCGCATACAAACGGAAAGCAGCTTAGTGGTGCATTCAGCAAGTCCACTCCTACACGACCCAATGGGGGTTCTTCCGGTTCCGATCGAGAGGGGGGCTCGGGGATATGACGGCGCCAAGTTGGACACAGGCTTGTCCCTGCCGGCCGGCGGATGCCGGGGGTACAGGTAGGCAGGGGAAGTCTGTGTCCTCTGTGGTGGGGAGCCTCGGCGTTTGCGGTTCTAGCCGAGGGCCCGTTCCAGGTCCTCCACCAGGTCGTCGGGGTGCTCCAGTCCGATGGAGAGGCGCAGGAGGTTCTCCGGCGTGCGGGTGTCGGGTCCCTCGATGGAGGCCCGGTGCTCGACCAGGCTCTCGAAGCCGCCGAGGCTCGTAGCCCGAGTGAAGACCCGCATGGCCGCAGCCACCTCCAGGGTCCGGCGCCCATCACCCTTCACCTGGAAGGAGAGCATCCCCCCGAAGAGGGCCATCTGCCTGCCGGCCACGTCGTGGCCGGGGTGCTGGGGGAGCCCAGGGTAGTGCACTCGCTCGACCCCTGGGTGGCCGTTCAGGAAGATCGCGATCCGGCCGGCGTTTTCGGAGTGGGCTCTCATCCGGTAGGGCAGGGTCCGGATGCCCCGCATCACCAGCCAGCACTCGAAGGGGGACGGCACGGCGCCGCCCGAAACCTGGATCTGCCGCACCTGCTCGAAGAATCCCTCGGCGGTCTTCGCCACCACGGCGCCCCCGGTGACGTCGCTGTGGCCCCCCAGGTACTTGGTGGTCGAATGCACGGTCAGGTCCGCTCCCAGATCGAGGGGGCGCTGTAGAATCGGACTGGCCCAGCTGTTGTCGCAGGCGCAGATGGCCCCGACCGAGTGGGCGAGATCCGCGATGGCGGCAATGTCGGTTATCTTGAGCAGGGGGTTGGAGGGCGTCTCTATCCACACCAGCTTCGTGTTCGGCCGGAGGGCGCTCCGGACCCGGCCCGGGTCCGCCATGTCCACGAAGGTCGATTCCAGCCCCCACCGAGAGAAGGTCTCCCGCAGCAGCTTCGTGGTGCCGTGGTATACATCGCTGGGCGCCACCACGTGGTCGCCGGGGGAGAGGGTCTGGAGGACGCTCATGGTGGCGGCCATGCCGGAGGAGAATGCCGCGGCCGCGGCGCCGCCCTCCAGGGCCGCCAGGGCTTCCTCCAGGGCGTCCCTGTTGGGGTTGCTGGTGCGGGCGTAGATGTAGCCGTGAGGGAAGCTGCCATCGGCAGCCCGCTCGAAGGTGGTGGTCATGTGTATGGGCGGCGTCACCGCCCCTGTGTCCGGATCGACCCGCAGCCCGGCGTGGACTGCCAGCGTCTCGATTCTCATCCTCGACTACCTCTCTTCCTGAATCGGGTGCAGGGTGCAAGGAGCAGGGTACAGAGTGCAGAGTACAAAGTGCAAGCTGCAGAGTGGGGCTCCCTCAGTGGTCCGTCCGCCAAATCCACGTCACTTTCCGTGTTCGAGAGCCCGAGGCTGAAGCCGTCGGGCTAAGAAAACGAAGCCCGCTTCAGCGGGCTGGGTACCTAGCCCCGAAGGGGCTTCGTTTTCTTAGCTCGATCACTTTAGTGTCGGGCGACGGGACATGGCGAAGCTGCAAGGGACTTGGTGGACGGACCACTAAGGGAGCCGCACTATACGGCTTGCACTTCGGCTACGGCCGTGGAGGCAACTTCACCGAGCACCCGCTGGAATCGTTCTCAAGAGAGCCCAGATTGGCAGATGATAGGTGCCGAACCCAAGTTGGGGTGACATGCTTGGCAGACCCTCAGGGGCTTTTCGTGCTACCATAGCTCGCCCAGGAAACCGGAGTACTGGCTCCCCTTTGTTTCGTCTCATGAGTAGATTAGTAAATACATGATGCCTTGCGTCGTGTTGATATAACGGGAGGAGATGGAAGGTGCCCATCACGGAGATACTGTCGCGCAATGCCGAGCTGTATGGACAGGAGAAATGCTTGACTGAGATCAATATGGATCTCCAGGAAAGCCATAACGTCACCTGGCGTGAGTATGAACTGATCGAAAACAGCTCGGCAGGCGAATACCGGCGGGAAATGAGCTGGGGTGTGTTCGACGAGAAGGCCAATCGGCTGGCCAATCTGCTGCTGAAGAGGGGCATCAAGAAGGGGGATAAGGTCGCCATTCTCTTGATGAATTGCCTGGAGTGGCTGCCGATCTACTTTGGAATACTGAAGACCGGCGCCGTCGCAGTACCGTTAAACTTTCGCTACACGCCTGAGGAGATCAAGTACTGTTTGGACCTATCGGAAGCCATTGCTTTGATCTTCGGGCCCGAGTTCATCGGCCGGGTGGAGACGATTTACGATCAGATACCCAGGGTGAAGATGCTCCTCTTTTCGGGAGAGAACCGTCCGAGTTTTGCCGAGAACTACGACCGTCTTACTGCCAACTGTTCCTCTGAAGCCCCGCATATCAAACTCACGGACGAAGATGATGCGGCGGTGTACTTCTCCTCGGGTACTACGGGGTTTCCAAAAGCGATTCTGCATCCGCACCGGAGTCTGATGTCGGCATGTTATGCGGAAATGGAGCACCACGGCCAGAAGCGCGAAGACAACTTTCTGTGCATCCCGCCGCTTTACCATACCGGCGCGAAGATGCACTGGTTCGGCAGTCTGCTGTCGGGGAGCAAGGCCGTATTGCTTCGCGGAGCCAAGCCTGAATGGATACTCAAGGCAGTCTCCGAAGAGAAGATCACCATTGTCTGGCTGCTGGTCCCCTGGGCCCAGGACATCCTGGATTCGATCCAAAGAGGAGATATCAAGCTGGAGGATTACGAGCTTTCCCAGTGGAGGCTGATGCACATTGGCGCGCAGCCGGTTCCTGCTAGCTTGATTCGTCGTTGGAAAGAGTATTTCCCCGACCATCTTTACGATACGAACTATGGTCTGAGCGAGTCTACCGGCCCTGGATGCGTCCATTTGGGTACTGAGAACATCCATAAGGTCGGGGCTATCGGGATACCGGGCTACAACTGGGAAGCCAAGATCGTCGACGACGGCGGGAACCCGGTAACGCAGGGGCAGGTTGGGGAGTTGGCCGTGAAGGGGCCGGGTGTGATGAAATGCTACTACAACGACCCCGAAGCAACCGCGGCGGCAATCAAGGATGGCTGGTTGTTCACTGGAGATATGGCCCGGATGGATGAGGACGGGTTCATCTACCTGGTGGATCGGAAGAAGGATGTGATTATCAGCGGCGGAGAGAATCTGTATCCGGTACAGATTGAAGATTTCCTCCGTGCGCACAACGCAATCAAGGATGTGGCGGTCATCGGATTGCCTGATAAGCGGCTAGGCGAGATAGCGGCTGCTATCATCGAACTGAAACAGGGATGCGAGTGCACTGAAGAGGAGATAGTGGCGTTCTGCGCTCCGATGCCGCGCTACAAACGTCCGCGCAGGATCATCTTCGATAGAGTCCCGCGCAATCCCACCGGCAAGATCGAGAAACCGCGTCTAAGGGAGAAGTACGGCGCAACGAGTCTGGTGGCGGTTCAGACGGAGAGGTAAGAGAGTCGCTCAGACTCCATGGTCTCGGGCAGGAGACAGGGGACAAGCGGTCGTGGGGCGGCTTCGCGACCGCGGTCGTGGAGTAACCGAGACGGGCCGACCTGGCCGAGTGCCAGTTCGGAATGTGCTTGACAGCCTCTATCAAAGTGATATCATGCGGATATCATAAAGCTGTTGGAGGCAACATGAACACCGAACACCGTCGCTCTGCGGCCTCGGGTTACCTGGCACTGGCCATCGGCGTCCTCGCGATCCTGGCGGCAATCGGCCTGCTCGTCCCGATTATCCAACAGGAGAACTTGCTGCTGCTCATTCCCCTGCTGCTCGTCTCCATCGTCGCTGCGCTCGCCCTGGCCGGGCTCTTCATCGTCAATCCGAACGATGCCAAGGTCCTTGTCCTCTTCGGGACCTACGCTGGAACCGTTCGGAGCAGCGGCTTCTACTGGGCCAACCCTTTCTACATCAAGAAGAGGCTCACGCTCCGTGCGAGGAACCTGAACGGCCAGAAGCTGAAGGTCAACGACAAGTCAGGCAACCCGATCGAGATCGCTGCGGTCGTGGTCTGGCAGGTGGAAGACACCTTCCGGGCATCCTTCGACGTGGACGACTACGAGCAGTACGTGGTGGTCCAGAGCGAAGCGGCGGTCAGGCACCTGGCCGGTTCCTATCCCTACGACACCTTCGAGAATCACGAAGACGACGTTCTTACGCTGCGGGCGGGGGCGGAGCAGGTCAACCAGGTGCTGGAGATGGAGTTGAGCGAGCGCTTCCAGAGGGCAGGGGTTCACGTGATCGAAGCCCGCCTGAGCCATCTGGCGTACGCCTCCGAGATCGCCGAGGTCATGTTGCGCCGGCAGCAGGCTCAGGCTGTGGTAGCGGCGCGCGCGCAGATCGTGAGCGGCGCCGTCGGCATGGTCGAAATGGCGCTGGAGAGGCTGTCCGAGAGGAAGGTTGTGGAGCTGGACGAGGATAGAAAGGCGGCCATGGTCAGCAATCTGCTGGTGGTGCTGTGCAGTGAATCGTCAGCCACGCCGGTGGTAAACGCCGGCACGCTCTACCAGTAGGTCGTCGATCGTGTCGGAGCGGAAGAAGTTTCTGCTGCGCATCAGCCCCGAGCTGTGGGAGGAGCTGAACCGTTGGGCCGACCAGGAGTTCCGGAGCGTGAACGGCCAGATCGAGTTCATCCTGCAGCGTGCGGTGGATGAGAGGCTGAGGAAGGGGCGCGGCCGGCAGCCCCTTCAGGATCCGGAGGAAACCCGGGCGGCAGCGGATACCTCCGACTGATCGTGGCACGGCGGCTAATGGCGCCGAGTCAGGACTTCGCGAGAGAAATGCCGATCTCGCCACTGGGTCTTCAGCTGTATTTTGTCCGCATTCCACAGGAAGAGCGGATGATGCTGGACCATTTTGGGAATGCCTACCGGGCGTACTGCGCGCGGACGGGTCGCATTGTGCCGCGAAGTCTGCATTCTTAGCGCCTGGTGGGAGCAACTGGAGATGCTTCGCTGCGGCTTCTACGAAAATGGATCGTGTTCACCCTCCAACAGGAGATCCTTCGCTCGACGCTCAGGATGACAACGAAGAGGCGCCCGGCATGACAGGGGGCGCGGGATGAGAGGGAGCGCGGCATGGTAGTTGGGGCTGCTCGGTGGGAGCCTCGCCCCTGCCGGGAAGCCGCGGCTTCCCGGCAGGGGTTGGGGTTAGCGGTCGGCGGGGCGGGAGGCGCCCAGGTATCGGGGGGCCCAGTAGCTGTCCCAGAGGTTGCTGATGCAGACGCCTTTCGATTCGTCCACGGAATGGATGAACTGCCCGTTGCCGAGGTAGATCCCGCCGTGGGACAGCCCTGAGCGGTAGGTGTTCTTGAAGAACAGCAGGTCGCCAGGCTGGAGCTGGTCGCGAGGGATCGATGGCCCGGAGGTCATCTGCCCCGCGAGGTTGTGGTTGGGCACCGCGATTCCGGCCATCTGGCAGACGTACCAGACGAAGCCGCTGCAGTCGAAGCCGATCCTGGGGGAGCTACCAGCCCAGGCGTAGGGGAAGCCAAGGTATTTCCGGGCGGTGGCCGCGATGGTGGCCCCCAGGGGTGGCGGCGAGGCGGGCGGCCGGACGCCGCCGCGGGATGAGGTCTGCGCACGGGAGGCGAGCTCTGCCGGTTCGGCTCCCTCGGCCACGTCGGCTCCGTCGGCGGCTTGGTCTCCTTCCGCTACCTGGTCTCCTTCCGCCGATTCGTCTCCCTCCGATGCCGGGTCCGATTCATCGTCGGCGGCTATCTCGGTATCCGCGGTTGCTTCCAACGGGGGCTCCTGGGCGTTGGGGTCCCATTGCTCGGTATCGGCCATCGAGGGGTCGTCGATCTCCTGGGCTGACGGCGCGGCCATTCCGTGGGTCAGGGAGAGGGCGTAGACCGCCACAGTCAGAAGGACCACGAGCAGGGCTCTGCATGGCCACAGGTGGGAGTATCGAAGGAATCGCTGTTTCACGGTTGCCTTGCCTCCTTTTGGGGGGAGGTAGACCCAATTCGTAGAGTTGCTATTCTACTTTCCTCCCAAGTGGTGATGGTGTGGAGGGCACAGATAGCCGGAGGGCTGCGAATGGGGGGTGGTGTCGGTGCCCTCGCTATGGGATCGAGCAGACCCGTTGGGTGGCCCGACTGGGTTCCCGCGAAAGCGGGAATGACGGGTTCCACGCGGGACGGGTTCTGCTCGTCTTGGGCTCGAGCAGGCTTAATGGTGGCCTGCGCTGCCTATGATAGCGCCTCGCCCTGGCGGGGAAAGGGGCTGAAATGGAAGCTCGCCGGAAGCGGCGACTGTGCGATGGATTACCTGTGGGCGAACGATAGCACAGGGCCGGCGGGGCAGTCCAGCGCCCTAGCTGCCCGATGGGCCTGCAATGGGCGGGAATCGGTGGTACGGGGCGTGCCTTATGGGGGCGAGGCCAGGAGGTGATGCAGCCATGGATGCAAAGGCTGAAGAGGGCCAGAAGAAGAAGGAAGGCCTGGGTGCGTTGGGGCTGGTGGCCAGGGTGCTGGTGTCGGGCGGGGGGCTGGCGGTACTGGTGATGTTGGGCCAGCTGCTGGGATAGGGGCAGGTCTCAGACCTGCCCCTTTTGGCTGTCAGGGGATAGTGAGCCTATCCCCTACGTGGAGGATCTTGCTTTTGTCGGTGAAGCCGTTGGCGGCCATGATGGCTTCCACGGTGGTGCCGTACCTCTGAGCGATCCGGTACAGGTTGTCTCCCTCTCCCACCACATGCACCCTGCCCCCCGTGGGGGTGGTAGCGGCGGCGCCGGTTGGGGTAGTGGCTGGAGCTGCGGTGGCCGGCGCCGGGGTGGTGGCTGCCGCCGGGGCGGCGGGGGCCTTGGTGGCGGCCAGGGTGGGGCCGGCGGTGGCTGAGGGCTTGGTGGCGGGCTTATCTGGGGCCGTGAGGGTGGCGAAAGCCGTCCAGAGGCCAAAGCCCAGCACGGCCATGACGCTCAATATGGCCAGGACGTTTCCTATGCTGCCCTGTTTGGGCTCTGGGACGACTGGAAGGGTCTCCTCCGGCGGCTGTTTGCGGCGGCTGGAGGCGGGAAGCGATGGGCTGGACATGGGAAGCCTGCCTCTACTGGCGTGAGATAGTGGTGAAAGCCCGGCGTATCCGCGGGTGCGGGCCGACCTAGTGGTCCACCACGGTGAGACTGATAGGCGCCGTCACGCTGAAAGCGGCGAAGGGTCCGCCTGTAACAGGAGATCCTTCGCTGATCGCTCTGGATGACACCGGTGCGAGCGCTCTCAGGATGACAGGTGTCATAATCCAGGTGGCGGAGTGCTGATCCTGAGCAGAATGATATTGAGTGGTGTGGGATATGTCAATTGTGGATGGCGGTGGGAATATCCCCGATGCCCAACCAGAGTTGTTGGCTCCCCTAGTACACCCTAGCGGAAGTAATCCGCCGATAACTGGTATAGTTAGGGTAGTAGGGGCGGAAGCTCCCCACATCCCGAACTTGGATTAACAAAGAGCTCATGCGTGGACCCAGGCCCGTTGCAATCGAATTGACTGCACGACAACGTGCGATTCTGGCGCAGATAGTGCGTTGGCACAGCAGCCCCCAGCGGTTGGTGAGGCGAGCCAGGATGATCCTGGATGCGAGCATCAATAACAACAACGAGCAGGTTGCGTACTGGCTGGACAGCCATCGGGAGACGGTGCGTAGCTGGCGCCAACGGTGGCTGGAAGCTGCCCCATCCCTGGAAGCGCTGGAGGCTGAGGGGGACGACAAGGCCCTGGCTGAGCTGATCGAGAGGATCCTGGCCGACGAGCATCGTTCGGGCACCCCTGCCACCTTCACTCCCGAGCAAGTCGTCCAGATCGTGGCCCTGGCGTGCGAAGCCCCCTCGGCTTCGGGGCATCCGATCAGCCACTGGACTCCTTCAGAACTGGCCAATGAAGCGATCAAGCGAGGCATAGTCGAGAGCATCTCCTCCCGCAGCGTCGGGCGTTTTTTAAAATCAGGCCGACCTCAAGCCCCATCTGAGCCGTTACTGGCTCAACTCGGCCCCAGAAGACCCTTTGGCCTTCGAGGAGAAGGTCGAAGCTGTCTGTAAGCTGTACGAGGAGGCCCCAGCGATGCACGAGGCTGGGGTCCACCTGGTCAGCACTGACGAGAAGACGGGCATCCAGGCCCTTGAGCCGATCCATCCAACGTTGCCGATGAGGCCGGGTCTGGTGGAGCGTCGGGAGTTCGAGTACGTGCGACATGGCACCCTCTGCTTGATAGCCAACTTCGAGGTGGCCACCGGCCGGGTGATTGCTCCCACAGTGGGGCCGAGCCGGACCGAGGGAGACTTCGTCGCCCACATCGCGAGGACGGTGGCTACAGATCCGCAGGGTGGCTGGGTCTTCGTCACGGACAACCTGGACACTCACCAGTCGGCCTCCTTGGTGCGGTACGTGGCCGAGCACTGCAGTATCGACGCCGCCGACCTGGGCGAGAAAGGCAAGCACGGCATCCTGAAGTCGAAGCCGACGCGAGCGGCCTTTCTGACCGACCAGATCCACCGCATCCGCTTCGTGTATACCCCAAAGCACTCCTCCTGGATGAACCAGGTGGAGATCTGGTTCAGCATCCTGGTGCGCAGGCTACTGAAGAGGTCGAGCTTCACCTCCCTTGACGACCTGTGCCAGCGTATTCTCGCCTTCATCGACTACTACAACCGAACCATGGCCAAGGCGTTCAAGTGGACCTATGCCGGACGCCCTTTGGCTGCATGAAACCGACGATGGACTTCAACCAATGTGTACTAGTGGCGCATCCGGCTAGTGCTCGACCAAACTAGTTTTGGTAGGCGGCGAAGCCGCCTGCTGGGAGCGCGGGCGGCTCGCCCGCCAGTCCCTCGTGCGGGCGAGCCGCCCGCGCTCCCAGCATAGGCCACCAGATGGCGGCCTATCGAAACCAGTTTGGTCGTGTACTAGTGTCGGATGGTCAGATTAGTTTGCCGCCGTCTTGAGGTACTCGTCGAGGAGAGGCTTGAACCTGGTTTCCTCGTCGGCCCAGTACTTTTCGTACTCCTCGGGGGTCCAGTACTTCTGCATCAAGGCCGATTCGTCCATCTTCTTCTTCATTTCCGTGTCGGTGTCGATGATCTTCTTTATCGCCGCGGACAGGTAGTTCACGATCTCCACGGGGGTGCCGGCCTTCACGACCCAGCCCCTGGAGCTGACCACCCATGCGTCGAAGCCCTGCTGCTGGGCAGACTTGATGCCGGGGTAGAAGGGGCTTTCCTCCGCGCCGAATACGGTGATCATCCGCACGTCATTGCTCTTGACCTGGGGCATGGCTCCCGCGGAACTCATCGTCAGAGCGGTCACGTGCCCGCCAAGTAGAGCCGTTATGGCCGGTGCATTGCCATTGAAGTGGACGAAGTCGAACTTGGCGCCCGCCTGCTTCCCGATAGCGTCCGCGCCCAGGTGAGAGGCAGTGCCAGCCCCGACGGTCCCCACCTTGACCTGAGTGGGGTTCGCCTTCATTGCGTCCACCAGGTCCTTGAGGTTCTTGATTGGGCTGTCGGCCTTGACGCACATGCCCGCTGGGTCCAGCACATGGCCGGCCACGGTCTGGAAGTCCTTGCGGGTGTAGATGGCCTTGCGGCTTGGGTCGAGGTAGGTCATGGCAGTCGACGGGAGCTCGTTGGCGTACAGTGTGTAGCCGTCGGGCTTGGTGTTGGTGACCAGGTCCGTAGCGCCCAACTGGGTGGCTGCGCCCGCCTTGTTCACGATCTGGACGGGGAAGCCGAGCTCCTTCTCAAGGGGAACGGCCAGGAGTCGGGCCTGGATGTCGGTGGCGCCGCCCGCGGCGTAGGGGACCAGGAGGGTCATGTTCCGGCCACTCTGTGGCCAGCCGGAGGGCTTGGCGGCGGCGGCAGGCTTGGTAGGGGCAGCTGTGGCGGCAGCGGCAGGCTTGGTGGGGGCGGCTGTGGCTGCCGCAGCAGGCTTGGTGGGCTCAGCAGCCTTGGCAGGGGCTGTTGCGGCAGGCGCAGCCGGCGCGGTGGTGGCCGCGGGCTTAGGCGGAGCGGCGGTCGGCGTGGGTGCGGCGGGTGCGGCACATCCAACAGCCAAGATCAGGGTCGCCATGGCGAGGGACATCGCTAGAACGGACAGTCTCTTCATCTTCTCCTCCAGCATTCTAGGCTTCGTACACTATGCGACCGCGGACTACCGTTGCCTCGACTTTGATGTCCTTGATGGCTGCCGGGTCAACGGTGAGGGGATCGTCGCTCAGGAGCACCAGGTCGCCTCGCTTCCCCTCCCGGATGGTGCCGGTCTCCTGTTCCTCGAAGGCCAGGTAGGCCCCGCCGAGGGTGAACATCCGGACCGCCTCCTCGGGGGTGATCCGCTGCTCCCGCACCGAGTGGTTCACGGCGGCGTGGATGCCGGCGAGGGGGTCCACGGGCGAGACCGGCGAGTCGGACCCTCCACCCGCGGCGACGCCCGCATCCAGGTGCCACCGGTAGGGGTGGAGCCGATGCATCCGCTCAGGGCCCAACCGGAGAGGGTACATCTCCCTGAAAGCGGTCTCGAAGGCAGGCTGGACACCGGCGCACACCCCCAGGCGAGCCGCCCGCTCTACGTCCTGCTTGCGGGGGAAGTAGAAGTGCTCGATACGGTGGCGGTGGTCCGGCCGGGGGAGGCGGGTGATGGCCCGCTCGTAGGCCGCCAGTGCCCGATCGATGGCCCGCTCGCAGGTGGCGTGCAGGGAGATCTGCAGTCCGGCGCTGTGGGCCCGCCACACGAACTCGTCCAGCTCATCCTGCTCCCAGTAGGTGGGGCCCAGGATGTCGGGCCGGTCGGAGTAGGGTTCGAAGAGGGCGCCGGTGTGGGTTGCCGGAGTGCCGTCGATCAGGATGCAGCCGCCAATGCGGGGCAGCCCCATACCCACGATCTTCTCGACGTCGGTAATCTGGTAGTAGATCACCGTGTTGAGGGGGAGTTCGTCCCGGTGGGCCAGAAGGTCGACCATGTCCATGTCCCCAGGCATTCGCCCCCCATCGAGGCAGTGGACGGTCGTGACTCCGACCCGGATGGCGATGTCGGAGATGATCTGCAGGCAGTTCCGCAGCATTGCCGGGTCCAGGAGCTTCGTCGCCTTCTCCTCGCCCATGGGGAAGAGACCCTGGCGAAGCGTACCTGTCGGCTGACCCGTGGAGGGGTCGGTCTCGAGACCAGGGGTTCCGATTGGAATGTCGAGCATAGCCAGGAAACTGGAGTTGACGCCGAGCCCGTGGCCGTTGTTGTGGCGGATGCAGAGCAGGTGGTCGGGGGATGCCTCGTCCTTCTCGGCCAGGGTGGGCCAGCGGTTCTCGGCCAGCTTGGTGTCCATGAAGCCGCGAGCCATGACCATGCTGCCTGGAGGCTGCTCCTCGGCCCGCCGACGGATCAGGTCCAGGACCTCGGGGATGCTGCGAGCGGGACGGAGGTCGACCATCTGTTCCGATAGGCCGGAGCGCCAGAAGTGGACGTGGCAGTCGACGAAGCCGGGGAGCACCGTTCTGCCCGCGGCGTCGAGCTTGCGGACTCCTGCCGCGAGGGGCAGAAGGTCCTCGTCCTGGCCGACGGCTACGATACGTTCATTCCGCACCAGGACTGCCTGCGCAAAGGGCTGCGTGGGTTCCAGGGTGCGGACGCGGGCGTTGTATACCAGGAGATCGCTCAAGTCATCCTCCCTTGCGACATAGTGGGACGCGGGAGAGAACAGGCATCTCTGGCATCATTGCCATGGTTGGTCGGCGGAGACCGTGGTGGGAGTTGTCTGCCAAGGATCGATTGGGTGGTGCATCTTGCGGGAAAGACGCGATGGCGAGGAACATAACACTCTGCCTCGAATGCCGTCAAGTATTAACCTGGTACGTGATAGTCGGAGCCCCTTCGCCCCTGTAGTCGCTTCGGTTGGTCGCGCTTCCGCAATATGCGTCGCTTGTCTTCGCCCTCTGTGGCAGGAGTTGCCTGACTGGGAGATTAGTCCCTGCTGCGCCAGGGGTCTACGTGTGCAGCAGCCTGGAAACCGAGTTCGATGTTTGTGCAGAGTACACAGTGGGCAGCCGGTACCGGCGGAGTGTGGGGGCTGGAACTACTTGACTGGGCAAAAGGGGCGGCGTAGAATGTTATAGAACATGTGTTCTACTGATAGAGAGGGGGTGGCAGGCGTGGGGTGCGAGGCGATCGTCAGGGGCACGGGGAAGCGGTGTGGGCGGAAGACCTACTCCGACAGCCGGTTCTGCGGATACCACCGGCGGCATCCCGACAAGTACGGTGTAGCCGAACGGGGCCAGGAGCTTTCGCCCTTCTACTCGACGGGGGTGCGGGACGGGATGCTGGATTTGGAGGTGGCCGCGGCGCTGCGGGGGGTGGACGACGAGATCGCCGTGCTGCGGATGCTGATCCGGGCCGCGGTGCAGGAGGGGGACGCGGAGGGCACCCGCAAGGCGATCGAGACGCTCTGCAGGGCGCTCAAGGTGCAGTATGCCCTGGATGGGCGCTCCGCCGAGGGGCTGGCCAGTTCGCTGGCGAGGGTGCTGGACGAGGTGGGAAGCGAGCTGAGCATGACGCTGTGATGGAAGCAGGCTTGGGGTAGGTGAGGTTGGATAGGCTGGATGAGGATGGCAGAGTGACGGCCCTTGCCCTGCGATGCCGGGGTGGGGAGCAGGGGGCGTTGGGCGACCTGTACGGTGCGCTGGAGTCGCTGGTGCGGGGGTGCCTGCGGCGCTACAGGTCGGGTCGCGGGCGTCCTCTGCCGACCACGGTGGAGCCGGAGGATCTGTGGCAGCAGGCGTATCTCCTGGTGGCAGAGGCCGTCGCGGAGTGGGAGCCCGGTCGGGGTGGCTTTGTGCCCTACTTCCTGGGTTCTTTCCCGTGGAGGGTGCAGCGTTACCTGCGCTCGCAGACGCCCCTGCTGCGTTCGGCGCGCTACCAGTTCCGCACGGTTCCCCACGATGAGCTGGTGGGGCAGATGGACAGGACGGCCGGGCTGGACGGTCGGGAGTGGGCCGAGGCGCTGGGGTTGGCGGAGCTGACGAGCGAGCTGCCGGGGCTGGACGGGGAGGTGGTGCGGCTGCATCTGTATCATGGCCTTCCTTTTGCGGAAGTGGCGAGGGCGTTGGGGATCAGTCGGTCGGCGGCGCACCGGGCTTTCGTGAGGGGGATAGCCTGCCTGAGGGGGCTGTGTGCGGAGAGCGAGGGGACGGGGTAGGCCGGGCGGGTTGGTGTGTGCTAGCATTTCGGAGGGGGGACGGACCCCACCCCCCGGC
>DIXP01000015.1 GCA_002436065.1 Chloroflexi bacterium UBA6077 | reverse complement strand
TCCACACAGGATGGAACCGAGTCTCAAAGGGGTTCAACGCGGCAGGATGTGAGACAGCCTGATGGTATTTAGCCCGGCCGTTTACGGCCGAGACATCACACAAGACCGCAATAAGTCGTCAAAGGGGTTGTCGCCGCTGTCTTGGGCAGGCTAGACTCTCGCGGAGTGCCGGCGGTGAGATGGCGTGGCACATGCAGAGGGACGGAGACGCGTCAGAGCGGGAGGGAGAACGTGGGAAGACCATCGTTGAGCGAGTTCTTCCAGGGGCTCGCGGCCAGGCGGCGGCATGAGGCTTTCGCGGGGAGCCTGGCTGGAGCCACGCCCTGGGTTCGCACCACGGAGCGGGCGGCAGCGGAGCGTTACGAGGTCCAGACGAGCTACGTGCGTTTCGACCAGAGATTCAACATGATGCGCCAGGGGCTGTGGAACCCGCGCTGGGCCCACCTCCCGAAGATGCGAGCGGAGAATCAGGCCAGGCTGGTGCGTGCGGGGAAGCAGGGCTACAGCCAGTTGGATTGGGCCTTCTACAGCGCCGCCACGGCCATCGGACGAGTCACGGGGATGGACATCAACGTCCCGAATCGCGGGTCGAACGGCTGGGGATCGCTCGGGGCGAGGCCTCTCGAGGGTGCGAAGCGGTGGTCGGGAGATCCGGCGGCGAACGCGAGAGCCATCAGGCAGGTTGCGCGCATGTTCGGCGCGGGGGATGTGGGGATCACGCTCCTGGACCGGCGATGGGTGTACTCCCACTGGTTCGATCCGGAGACCAGGCAGAGCTACCCCATACGATTCTCCGACGAGCCTGGGTACGAGGGCATCGCGGAGCCGACTCAGCTGGAGGACCGGACCCAGGTCATCCCCGCATCGATGAAGTACGCGGTGGTCATGATCCTCCCCATGGACCGGAGGGGCGTGGGCACCGCCCCGACCCTCACGCAGCAGGCCACGACCCAGGTGACCTACTCCGCCATAGATCGCCTGATCCTGAGCGTCGCGGAGTTCATCCGGGGGCTTGGGTACAACGCGATTCCATCGGCCAACTGCACTGCCCTCAACATCCCCCTGGCCATCGATGCCGGATTAGGGGAACTCGGGAGGAACGCCAAGCTGATCCACCCCCTGTGGGGGCCGATGTGCCGGATATGCAAGGTGATCACAGACCTGCCCCTCACTACCGATAGCCCGATCGAGACGGGCGCCACGACCTTCTGCGAGACGTGCGGCAAGTGCGCCAGGGCGTGCCCGTCCAGGGCCATCCCCCAAGGGCCACGATCCCATCAGCCAGTGGGCGAGTTCAACAGCGCTGGCGTGAAGATGTGGCAGGTGGACCATGGGGCCTGCGCTGAGTACTGGGCCAAGGTGGGAACCAACTGCGGTCTCTGCCTGGTGGCCTGCCCCTTCAACAAAAGCGCCCACTGGAGCCACGCGGTCGCGAAGTTCGCCATTGCCCGGATGCCCGCCATCAATCCGCTGATGGTATCCGTGGATGACCTCCTCGGCTACGGCGAGCCGGACCCCAGGGGCTTCTGGGTTCTAGGTAATCCGTAGTGCAGGGCGCTCTGCCCTGCCGTCCAGTTGCCCTGCCCCGCGCCGCGTGGGTCCGTGTGTGGGCACAGCAGGTGGTTATGGACGGGTACGCCAACGGGTGGCAGGGCCCTGTGCCCTGCACTACGACCGCCTAAGGTTAGGACTATAATCCTGTCACCGCTGAATGGAGGTATAGAGGATGGACATGGATCGGTCCGGCCCGCTGAAGGGAATTCGGGTGCTGGACGCGGCAACACTGTTCGCGGGCCCAATGATCGGCATGTTCCTGGGGGACTTTGGGGCAGAGGTGATCAAGGTAGAGCACCCCCGGGGGGACCCTGTGCGGCTGCACGGCCTGAGCAAGGACGGCGTTCCCCTCTGGTGGAAGGTGGTCGCCCGAAACAAGCGCAACATCAGCCTGGACTTCTCCAAGCCGGAGGGCCAGGAGTTGATGAGGTCGCTGGTCGAGACCGCCGACGTGCTGATAGAGAACTTCCGTCCCGGCACGCTGGAGCGCTGGAACCTCAGCCCCGACCGGCTGTTGGAGATCAACCCCCGACTGGTCGTCGTGCGGGTCACCGGCTTCGGCCAGTTTGGCCCGTACTCCCACCGTCCGGGTTTCGGCACCCTCGCCGAGAGCATGAGCGGCTTCGCTTACATCACCGGCGACCCCAACGGCCCGCCCACCCTTCCGGCCCTCGCCCTGGCCGACGGCATCGCCGCCCTGGCCGGCACCAACGCCGTGATGTACGCGCTGTACAACCGGGATGCTCGTGGCGGGAAGGGGCAGGTGGTAGACCTCGCCATCATCGAGCCGATCCTCACCATCCTTGGGTCCCAGCCCACGGTGTACGACCAACTGGGGATAATCCAGGGCAGGATCGGGAACCGCTCCGCCGGCAACGCCCCCCGCAACACCTACAAGACCCGCGATGGGAAATGGGTGGCGATCTCCACCAGCGCCCAGTCCATCGCCGAACGGGTGATGCAGCTGGTGGGCCATCCGGAGATGATAGATGAGCCCTGGTTCAGGAGTGGCGGGGAGCGGGTCAAGCACGCCGACGAACTGGATGCAGCGGTAGGCGGGTGGATCGCGCAGCGGGACCTCGACGAGGTGGTGAGCCGGTTCGAGGAGGCCCAGGCGGCAATAGCCCCGATCTACGATGTATCGGACGTGATGAAGGACCCTCAGTACCAGGCGCTCGGGAGCATTGTGTCCGTGCCCGACGAGGAGCTGGGCGCGGTGAAGATGCAGAACGTGATGTTCCGGATGATGGGCACACCGGGAGAGATCCGGTGGGCCGGACGGAGGATCGGACAGGACAACGAGGCGGTCTACGGCGAGCTGGGGATCGCTCCCGAGCGGTTGGCCGAGTTGAGAGAGAAGGGGGTAATCTAGAGAATGGCCGCATTGCCTCCCCTACGTTCGCTGCTGTACGCCCCGGGCAACAACTCCAGGTTGCTGGAGAAGGTCTTCACCACGGCCGCCGATGCAGTTGTGCTGGACCTGGAGGACTCGGTGCCGCCGTCGGAGAAGGGGCGGGCCCGCATGCTCGTGTCGGAGGTGCTCGAGGGAAGGGGTGAGGGGCCGCGCCCCGTGGTGTTCGTCCGGATCAACCACCCGGAGACGGGGCTGACCCATGAGGACGTCGACGCTGTGGTGAGGCGCGGGGTCCACGCCCTGCGGCTGCCTAAGGTGGAGACGCCCGAGACCGTGCTCCAGATCCACGAGTGGGTGGCAGCGGCCGAGGCCCGGCAGGGACTCCCCGCGGGCTCTCTGGCTTTCATGTGTGGAGTGGAGACGGCGGCCGGCGTGTGGCGAGCCCTGGAGATCGCCCGGGCCCACCCCCGGGTGGGCTGGCTGTCCTTCGGGGGGGTGGACTTCGTGCGGGACCTGGGGCTGAGGCCTGGTCCCGATGGGCTGGAGACGCTGTACGCGCGGTCCCGGGTGGTGATGGCCTCGCGGGCGGCCGGGATAAAGCCCCCTCTGGACAGCGTGTATCCCCACCTGAAGGACGCCGAGGGGCTGGAGCGGAGCACGCGGCAGGGTCGCGCCCTGGGCTTCTTCGGACGCTCCGCCATTCACCCCAGCCAGGTAGGGATCATCAACGACGTGTACACGCCATCCGCTGAGGAGGTGGAGTGGGCACGGGGGGTTGTGGAGGCCGCGAGGGAGGCGGAGTCCACCGGCACCGGCAGCCTGAAGCTCCCCACCGGCGAGTTCGTCGACGCGCCCGTCGTCCGCAGGGCCGAGGGGCTGCTGAGGCTGCACGAGGCGCTGTCGGCAAGGGGGTAGGGACTCGATTCTGGACGACGCAGGGGGGATTCGGGTTATGATTGGCCCACTGTTCGCCTCCCCCAATCTCGACGATGGAAGGGTACGATGATAGTACAGAACGTCAACGACAAGCAGGATAGGAAGATCGAGACCTACCCCTACAAGGGCAAGCCCTATGTGGTGAAGGAAACCTGGATCCGCTGGCTGTCGCAGGCGGGCCCGGCCGACAACCCCGAGTACGGCCTCCGATTCTTCACCATGGGCCCCAACGGGGAGATCCCCATCCACAACCACCTCTACTACCAGACGATGTACATCCTGAGCGGGCACCTCGCCGTCATGTCCCACGATCCGGAGACCGACGAGGTGGTGGAGCAGAAGGAGATGAACCCCACCGACTTCGTCTTCGTCCCCACGATGGAGCCCCACAGCATGAGGAACCTCAGCGACACGGAGCCCTGCACCTTCCTCTGCTGCATCGCCAACGTGTTCGAGGAAGAGGTGCTGTAGCCGCCTGAAACGAGACCGCCGCGGCTTCGGAAGCCGCGGCAAATGGATCCTTTGACACACAGACCCTGCCACAGGAAGGGGGGACGCTGCCCATGCACGAGCCGTACTTCGAGGTGCGGACGCCCCTGGGGATCCTGGCGTCGTGGTAAAATGCCTCGACATGGAAGGCTTCATCGTTACCGCCTACCTGACCGACGCCATAAAGGAAGGGGAACTGCTGTGGGCACCCTGAAGGTATACTACGACGCCGAGGGAAAGACGCTGACCGTCTGGTTCGACGATCCCGAGAAGGAGTGCGTCGCTGAGGAAACCGGCGATGAGGTCATCCTCATCAAGGATGCCCAGGGGCGAGTCATCGGCTTCGAACGGCTGAACTACGTCATCGCCGAGGACGAGGATCTCTCCGTCCAGGCTGTGGCCGTCTGATGCCGTTGGGCGTCGTGTCAACACTACCATTCGCAGACAGTGTGTGCTAGGTTAGACCGCCGCGGCTTCGGAAGCCGCGGCGGTCTAACCTAGCCTTGGAGCGCTCCCTTGATCGACCTGCACTGCCACATCCTGCCCGGCATAGACGACGGGGCCGCCAGCCTGGACGACTCCCTCGCCATCGCCCGCCTCGCCCTCCAGGACGGCGTCCGTAGGGTGGTGGCGACGCCCCACTGGGGAGAGGGGACCTTCACCGGCACCGGCGCCGAGATCCAGGAGAGGGTGCAGGCCCTCCAGGGGGAGCTGCTCGGGAGAGGCGTGGAGATGGAGATCCTGGCCGGGGCCGAGCTGTTCCTCTCCCCGGAGGTGCCGGCTCGCTGTGCCGAGGACCCCCTCCTAACGCTGAACGGGAGCCGTTACCTGCTGGTGGAGTTCCCCCTCCAGATGGTGCCGCCCTACGCGGAGCAGATCCTCTTCGAGCTGCGGCTGCGGGGGATCGTGCCGGTGATCGCCCACCCGGAGCGCAACGCGGAGATCGCGTCCAACCCCGAACTGCTACGGAAGCTGGTGGATAGAGGCGTGCTGGCCCAGGTGACGGCCGGCAGCCTGGAGGGTACCTTTGGCTTCCACATCCGCCGTGTGGCCGAGACACTGGTGAAAAGGCAGTTGGTCCAGATCATCGCGTCCGACGCCCACTCCGCCCACGACCGCCCCCCCCTTCTGGGAAACGCCGTCCAGCGGGCCGCGCAACTGGTGGGAGACGAGGCCGCCCACGCCATGGCCACGACCGTTCCGGAGGCGATCCTCCGCGACGAGGAGATCGAATTGCCTCCACCCCAGCCGCCTCAGCGTCGCTCCTGGTTCTCGTTCCTGAGGAGGTAGTGGTCCATCCACGAAACCCATGGCTCTTACCGAGTTCGCCTTTTTAGCCCGATCACTTCAGCGTCGAGCAGCCTCTCCACTACCACCGCCAGCGCCACCCCCAGAAGCTGGCTTGCCAGCTCGTTGCTCAACCAGTGGTAGCGGCCGTACACCCTGAGGAAGCTGGTGAACAGCATCAGCAGCAGGAAGCCCAGGGAGGCCCAGCGTCCCGCCCTTCCTCCCCGTCTCCAGAGCAGCAGCGCCGCAAGGGCGCACAGGAAGCCGGTCCGCATCGCCGATCCGTTCAGCACGGAGCCTCCCCCCAGCCCCGGTATGTTCGCCACTGGGTAGCCCGGCCACTCCTTCAGCAAGTCGGGCATCTCCGGCCGGAGCACCCACAGCTTCAGCGCCACCTCCAGCGGCACCAGCAAGGTGAAGGCCAGGGGCGCAAGGGCCCACCGGCCGGCGCCCCGTCGCCACAGCATCAGCGAGCCGATAGCGCCGTACAGCAGGCACAGCTCCGGCGACCAGAGGGTGGCCACCAGCGGGAAAACGGCATCAATAACATGCCTCAGAGTTGTGCCCTCCGCTGTTGCCGCGGCCGCGTCAAACCCCGAGGTTGCCCCCGACAGTATCAGCGCCGAGAGCAGCAGCCATCCACCCAGCCCGCACACACCAACCCAAAGCGAAAGCGACCTGCTGCGTATCTCCCTCTTTCCCGATCTCGTAGTCCGCACGTTAAGGCACCCATCCGCTGATCGATACCCCCACCACCAGATAGGCCATCACCGCGAACAGCACCACCACCGCCCAGTACAGCCACCACAGCGTCGCCGCGGCCTCTCGGGCAAGGCGAATCTCTCGCCACGGCGCCCCTTCCGTGAGGGAGCGCAGCGGCGCGACGGGATTGGCGGGCACGTCGATCTATTCTGTGGGAACAACAGCCTGGAAAGTGTGGAGAGCGACTGATAAACCGGTTCAAACAGTTCAGGCGATTGGCCACCCGCTACGAGAAGCGGGCCGACAACTATCGGGCCATGTGGACTATCGCAGCCATCCTACTGTGGCTATAGTTTGCGAATACGCCCTAGCCATGTCAAGCAGCATGGGTGCTTTGGAACGGTTGCCCTGCCTGATATAATGCCGCCATTCGACAGACAGCACCACCTGCAAGCCCTTCGATATGGGCCCCCTCCGAGGATCAGGATGAGCGCCGATCTCTCCCTGAGCGTGATTGTCCCCGCCCGCGACGCTGAAGTAACTTTGGGCGGGTTGATGACTGCCCTATCTCCTTCCTTGCAGGGGGTTCAGCCGAACGAGGTGGTCGTGGTTGACGATGGTTCCGCCGATGCCACGGCGGAGTTGGCTCGTGCTCATGGATCCAGGGTGGTGACTCTCCCCGGGTTGGGTCCAGCCGCCGCCAGGAACGCAGGGGCGCAAGCCGCATCGGGCAACATCCTGGTCTTCATCGACGCCGACTGCGTGCCGGAGCCCGGCTGCCTGCGAGCCCTGCTGGCCCCGTTCGCGGATCCCGGGGTCGCGGGCGTGCGGGGCGGCTACGCCAGCCGGCAGAGGGCCTTGCCGGCCCGCTTCACTCAGCTGGAGATGGAGGAGAAGCAGGCGCGGCTGGCGGCCAGCTGGCAGATAGCAGTCATGGATACGGCCTGCGCCGCCTACCGGCGAGACCGCTTCCTCGCATACGGCGGCTTCGACGAGAGCCTCCCGGCCACTTCCGTGGAGGACGTGGAGCTCTCCTTCCGGATGGCGGCCGGAGGGGAGCGGATGGTGTACGCCAAGGGAGCCCTGGTGCGGCACCAGCACCCTGAGAGGCTGGTCACCTACCTCTGGCGCAAGCTTCGCTTCGGCTACTTCCGAGCGCGGCTGTACCAACGCCACCCTGGGAGGGTGCGGGAAGATGGATACACCCCTCGACTGATGCCCATCCAGATCCTGCTGACAGCTGTTCTGGCGCTTGCTACCCTTGGAAGCCCATGGTCCCCCCTCGCTCAGGGGACCGCGGCAGCGGCAGCCCTGGCCTTCCTGGCCACCGCCCTACCCCTTGTGCGCAGGGCGTGGGGCGCGGACCGATCACTGGCGCTGGCCGTGCCGGCGTTCCTGCTGGCCAGGTCGCTGGCCCAGGGACTTGGCCTCGCCGCGGGTCTCGCCCATCAAGTGGTTATAGGGTCGCGGGGGGGTTAGGAGCCTATCCGGATAACTGGTAAACTATGGAGTATGAGCGAACACACAACAGCGGAGCGCGAGCGTGCTCGTACTCCCAACAACAAGACGACGACAGGCTTTC
>DIXP01000028.1 GCA_002436065.1 Chloroflexi bacterium UBA6077 | reverse complement strand
CCTGATCCTTATGGTGCATTCTCAGGACCCTCTGAATTCGCCTTGACACCCCCACAGGGTGGCCGTACTATTGCAGTATGTGGTCGGATCGCGTTTTGTCACGGTCAACCAAAGGAAATACTCTGGACCTTATGGAAGCTGATAGTTCCGGCGGAGAACGTAACGTCCGGCACAACCGAATAGTCTCTGGTGACGTTTCCCGCTTCGTGGCGGAGGTGACCCCTATGTAGCGCATGCCGGCCGCGGGCCTTGGCCGCTGCCCCCTACCGCTTTCGGGCTGCCTGCCGTCGAGGGGAATGCCACCTCTAATCTGGAGAAGGAGGTGGTTTCTTTATGCTCCTCGTCAGCCAGATGATTGGCCGCCCTGTGGTAGATGCAAAGGGGATGGCCCTGGGGAAATTGAGGGACCTGGTCGCCTCGGGAGGCAGCTTCCCGACGGTGAAGGCGCTGGTAGTGGTCGGCGCAAGCCACGAACGCTTCGCCGTCGCCTGGGAGCAGGTGTCCGAGATCCAGAGCACCATCCACCTGAACGTAACCAAGCGATACATTGTGCTCTACGAACAGCGCGAGGGCGACATCCTGCTCTCGGAGCAGGTGCTCGACCGACAGCTAACCGACCTCCACGGCCACCGCGTGGGCCGCGTCAACGATATACAGCTCGCCAAGACCAACAGCCACTATCGAGTCCTCGCGCTCGACCCCAGCACCAAGGGGCTCTTCCGCAGACTCGGCATCGACCGCGCCATCAGGCTCGTCGGGATTCGGCCGGAGGACCACCTGATCCCATGGGAGAACGTGCAACCGGTCCCGGGCCCCTCCCCCAGCCTCCAGATCATCGCGCCCAGCACCACCATCCCCAGGATCCACCCCTCGGACCTCGCGGACATCGTGGACCAGCTATCCGTCCGCGAAAGCTCCTCCCTCATCGAGGCCATGGACGACGAGACCGCCGCCGACACCCTGGAGGAGGTGTCCTCCCGACGGCAGGTACAGATCCTGAAGGAGATGGAGAGCAACCGGGCCGCCGACATCCTGGAGGAGATGAGCCCGGACGACGCCGCAGACGTCCTCGCCGATATGCCCCCCTCCAAGGCCGCCGAGCTGCTCGCACTCATGGAGGAAGCCGAGTCCCAGGACGTCCGCGAGCTACTCGCCTACCCCGAGGACTCTGCCGGCGGCATCATGACCACGGAGTACATCTCTCTCACCGGGACGCTCCGCGTGAGCGAGGCAATGGAGCAGCTCAGGGAGACGGCCCAGCACGTGGAGGACGTCTACACCCTCTACGTGGTCGACGGCCCGGAGGAGAAGCTGGTCGGCACGGTCTCCCTCCGCGATCTTATCATCGCCCGCCCCGACCAGAGCCTCGCCGACCTGGTGTACCGAGACCCCGTCACCGTCAACCTGAACGAGAAGCAGGAGACGGTGGCCAAGGTGATCGCCAAGTACAACCTGCTGGCCGTGCCGGTGGTGGACGACCAGGACCGACTCCAGGGGATCGTCACCGTGGACGACGCCATGGACATCCTGCTGCCCTCGGCCTGGCGCCAGAGGCTCCCCAGGATGTTCTCCCGCGTCTTCTCCCGCGACGGCGCCGCCCCTCCCCCCGACTAGCACGCGCCGCCAACTCCCTCTCCCCGCGGGAGAGGGTCGGGGTGAGGGATCTTCCGTCCCTCATCCATCCTGACTATCCTGTCCATCCTGTTCCCCTCGTCCCGTCCCCCCATCACGCAAACCGCCTCTGCCGCCTGGGCAGCGCTATCCCCGCCGCCAACCCCACCACCAGCGCCACCATCAGGAACCGCACGCTGCTCTCCAGCCCCAACCCGTCCGCCAGGAGGCCGTGTACCGACACCCCGAAGCCCCCCATTATCATCCCCGAGCTGATGGCCAGCCCCGATGCCATCCCCATCCGGGTCGGCAGCGCCTCCTGCACCGCCGCGATGGAGAGGGTGACCGGACTGGCCAACACGAGCCCCAGCAGGAAGGCCAGCACTACCGCCATCCCGCCCGTCGCGCCCAGGAAAAAGTGGACGATCGGAAGCAGCAGGGCGAAGGCCCCAACGGCAACCGCCCTCCTCCCAACCCTGTCGGCCAGCCATCCCCCGAGGGCCGTGCCCAGCGCCCCCGCCGAGAAGATTACGAACAGGATCTGCCCCGCCAATTCCCGTGGCTCGCCACGAGCCGCGAACAGCAGCGGCACGAACGCAATCAGGTTGTACTCCATCCAGGACCGGGCGATGATGAGGCTCACGGCCGCAGCCATCCCCGCCCAAGGGATCGCCGCCTTCCCAGCTACCCCCGCCTTCCCAGCCCTCGCCATTGCCACCCGGTCCACCCGCCGGCCCGTCAGCAGCAGCATGGACGCCACCATCGACGCGGGGAGCAGCAGCCAGGGGGTGCTCTGCAGGCCGTTCGGCACAAACACCATCGCGGCCAGGAGGGGGGCGCTGGAGAAGCCCAGGGCGCCGAAGACCATGTAGATGGATAGCGCCGTCGTCCTCCACCGCCCGCCCAGCAAAGTGGCGCCCTTCGCCCCCTGCGGATGGTAGGCGCCCACCGCCAACCCCAACATCGCCACCATCGCCAGGAGCGCGTAGTAGGAGCCAACGAACCCAGCTGCGGCGATGGCCGCCGCCGCCAGCACGACGCTCGCCGGAGCGATCACGCGACTCCCGAACCGGTCGGCGAGCCACCCGAAGAGAGGTTGGCTCAGGGAGGAGAACAGGGCCTGAACCGTCGTTAGAACGCCCACCGAGGCGTAGGAGAGGCTGAGTGTGCTCGCCAGGATCGGATAGAACACCGGCAGCACGTTGGCGCAGTGATCCACCGCCCCGTGCCCGATGCCAAGCGCCACCAACGGCCCATTGCGCAGCAGAGACAGCGGCTCGTCCTCCCTAACCGCCGTGGCCGCCGACCCGCCCCCCAGCCCCTCGCCTACTCCTCCCACAGAAGCCAAGACACCAAACCCCTTCCCAGAAACCCCAAAGCTATGGCCGGCGCCCCGCCACCAGCGGCCTCTTCGCAACCATTCCCGCTCGCCTGGGATACTGAGAGGGGGTCGGCGAGACCTTCTCCAGGATCACCAACTGACGCCCCTCCTCCAGCAGCGACAGATGGATCGGCACCAACTCGCCATACCTCCCGCCCATCGCCTCCACAGCGTAGCGCCCCTCCTCCATCTCCTCGGACAGATCCCCCTTCTTCGGCGCCACCACCCGGCCCCCTATCCGGCAGAAGGGCAGGCACAGCTCCGCCACCACCGCCACCCGAGAGACCGCCCGCGCCACGACCACATCGTAGCCCTCCCGCTCCCCCGGAAGCTGGACCAGATCCTCGGACCTCGCGTTGAACACCCTGACGTCCTCCATCTTCAGAAGGGAGGCCATGTGGGAGATGAAGTTAGTCTTCTTCCCCACGGAATCGATCAGCGTGAGCCTCATCTCGGGAAGGCAGATCTTGAGGGACAGGCCAGGGAAACCGGCCCCCGAGCCCACATCTATGCAGTTCAGCCCGGCCCCCTTCCGCAACCGATCCAGCAAACCCTCGCCTGCGGCCCCCTCCTCCGGAGCCCCCGCCCCCGGGAACCCCAGGAGGCAGGTCATGGAGTCCAGGAAGTGCTTCGTCTGGATCTCATCCGGCGCCGTGATGGCCGTGAGGTTCGCCCGCTGGTTCCACTTGAGCAGTTCGTTCATATACAGCGAAAAGGCGGAAAGCTGCTCTCCAGTCAGCTCCGCCCCCAACTCGCTAGCCCCCGCCTGTAACAGCTTTAGATCAGCCACAACCCTCTCACGCCGTTGGCGCCCCTAACGGCCCTTGGGATATAATTCCAAATGCTTAAGAATGATCCCGGAGGACAATATTAATGCCCCGGTCCACTGCCAAGAATACTAGTGGAACCCCCTCTTCTGAGTCAAACCTCACCCTCGGCCAGGCCGTGGGGAGCTACCTATCGGCCCTCACCCAGGAGGAGAGAACCTCCATGGGTTCGGACATCAACAACTTCGTCCGTTGGTATGGCGCCGATCGGCCGATCCGCTCCATCACCCCTCCAGACCTGGAGCGATACCAGGAGCAGATGCTGGCGGAGTCCATGGCGGGCGTCACCGGCAGGCTGGAGGCGCTGCGTGCCTTCCTTACGGAGGCCAAGCGCCAGCACTGGACCGACACCAACCTCGCCGTGAACGTCAAGTTGAAGCGCAAGAAGGGCGTGAGGCGGTCCAAGTCAACCTCGGATTCCTCCGACAACGATGCGCTCCGGCTGACCCCCGAAGGCTTCCGCAAGCTGCAGGAGGAGCTGGTCTTCCTTGAGACGGACATGCGCCACCAGATCGCCAACGAGCTGCGCACCGCCGCGGCAGACAAGGACTTCCGAGAAAACGCCCCCTACGACGTCGCCAAGAACCACCAGGGCGAGGTGGAGGCGCGGATCCGGGAGCTGAAGCGCATCCTGGAGACCGGCCAGGTGGTGCGCGACACCGGCCCCGCCCACCTGATCGACATGGGCAGCAAGGTCACCCTCCGTGACCTCTCGGAGGACGAGGAGATCGTCTACACCATTGTCGGACCCGGCGAGATCGACCCCAGGAAGGGCAAGATCTCCGTCCAGTCGCCCGTCGGCAGAGCCCTGGCCGGCAGGACCGTCGGCGACGAGGTGGCGGTGGAGGTGCCCGCTGGGATCGTGCGCTTCCGTGTGGAAAAGGTGGAGGACCGCTAGTCGTGCAGCCCCCACCCGCTGGCCACTGCCTCTCCTGTGGCAACCGCCTGGCATCCCGCCGCGAGGGCGACCACGCGCGGCAGGCCTGCCCCGTCTGCGGCTGGGTCTACTACCCCAAGTCCAACATGGCCTCCGCCGTCGCCCTCGTCCAGGAGGGCCAGGTGCTGATGGTGCGCCGCAAGCACGAGCCCTTCCAGGGCCAATGGACACTCCCTTCCGGCTTCATGGAGTACGGCGAAGGCCCCGAGGAGGCCGCGGTCCGGGAGCTGAAGGAGGAGTTGGACGTCGAGGTGGAGCTGACGGGGCTGGTGGGCGTCCTGATGGAGCGGGGCGACCCCCGAGGCCCCTGCCTGCTGGTGGTCTACACCGGAAGGATCGCGAGCGGCCGGCCGAAGGCCGGTGACGACGCCGCCGAGGTCCGAGCCTTCCCCCTGGACCGCCTCCCCGACCAGATCGCCTTCCAGGCCCACCGCCAGGCCCTGGAAACCATCCGCTCTCTCCCCTAAGCGGTGTATCCGCCAAATCCCTAACAGCTTCGTCATGGACGTGAGCCCGACACTAAAGTGATCGGGCTAAGAAGACGAAGCCCCTTTGGGGCTAGGTTCCCAGCCCGACAGGGCTTTGTTTTCTTAGCCCGACGGCTTCAGCCTCGGGCTCTGTCCCTCGGAAAGCGACGTGGCTTTGGTGGATGCACCACTAAGGCTCTCCCCCTTCCCTCGCAGGGAAGGGGGCCGGGGGGATAGGTCTATCCCCCTATATCCAGCTCCGCCGCCTGAAGTAGTACAGCATCCCCAGCGCTATCATCACCATCGCCCCCATGATCAGAGCAAAGGCCCCCGGGTCCTCCTGCACTGGCAGCGGGATGTTCATCCCGTAGACCCCCGACACCAGCGTGAGCGGCAGGATGATCACCGAGATGGTGGTCAGCGTCTTCATCACCTCATTCAGCCGGTGGGAGGTGAGGGAGTCGTTGGTGTCGGCCAGCCCCTCCACCACCTCCTTGTAGTCCTCCAGGATGTCCCATATCTTCGCCACATGGTCCGAGATGTCCCCGAAGTAGGCCTCCAGGTCCTCCTGGAGGAAGGGCATCTCCTTGTGCTCCAGACTGGCGATCACCGGCATCTGGGGCTTGATGATGCGGCGGAAGTTGATGATATCCCGCCGGATCACTGAGATATCCCGCACCGTCTGCCGGATATCCTCCTCGAAGATGGTATCCTCCACCGCCTCGATGTTGGCGTCGATCTTGTTCAGGATCGGGAAGCAGTAGTCAACCAGCCGGTCCACCGCCCGGTACAGCAGATATCCCGTGCTCTTCCCCATCAGCTCGTGCCTCACCGTGGGGTTCCCAAAGCACTCCTGGAACATCCTCCGCAGCGGCTTGATGTCTCCGGCGTGTACGGTGACGAAGTAGTCCGGCCCAACGAAGATGTCCACCTCGCTCGCCACCGTGACCCTGGCCATCCTGTTGAAGACGGGAAAGTGGAGCACGATGAAGAGATAGTCGTCGTACTCGTCGATCTTCGGCCGCTGGATCTTGCTGAGACAGTCATCCAGATGGAGAGGATGAAAAGGGTAGTTCTGGCGCAGCCACTCGATCTCGTCCCTGGTGGGACGCTCGATATTCACCCAGGTAATCTTGCCGTATCGAACTGTCTGCACATTGAGCTTGCGCTCCTCCGGCCGCAGCGCTGCGACGCTGGAGGGCGTGGGATTCCCCTTCGTCACCATGCACATCACCCCCTTTCCACCCATTGGAATTGTACCGCGAACCCCCCAAGGTTGAAACCTCAGCCGGACCCTACACCTCGAACTGCAGCCTCAACCCATCGTAGGCCAGCTCCACCCCCTCCGGCAGCGCCGCGTTAGTGGCCGCGTGGTCCAGGTCGTGGGTAACGTGGGTGAAGTACACCCTGCCGGGCCTCAACTGCTCCACCACTTCCAATGCCTGCTCCACGTTGAAGTGGGTGGGGTGCGACCGCCACCTCAGCGCATCCAGCACCAGCAGGTCAAGCCCCTTCAGCAACTCCATCGAGTCGGACGAGATCTGGTTGCAATCGGTAACGTATGCCGCGGGCCCAAAGCGGAACCCCAGCACCGGCAGCCGCCCGTGCAGCACCGGGACGGGGAGTACCCGCAGCCCGTGCAGGTCAAAAGGCCCTTCGGTCGGGATCAACTCCAGCCTCGGCTTCCCCCCGCCCAACTGGGTCTCTGTGAAGATGTAGTCGAAGCGACGCCTGATATCCCCCAGACACTCCTCGCAGCCATAGCAGGGTATAGCCTCCCCCTGCCGCTCGCTGAACGACCGAACGTCGTCCAGGCCGCTGATGTGGTCGGCATGTGAATGGGTGAACAGCACCGCATCGAGGGTAGTCATGCCCGCCCGCAGAGCCTGCAACCTGAACTCCGTCGCCGTATCGATGACCACACTGTATCCCTCATACTGCAGGAGGGCCGAACATCGGAATCGCTGATTCCGGGGGTCGCCCGAGCTGCAAACCTCGCAGCCGCAGGCTATGCACGGCACCCCATGGGAAGTGCCCGTCCCCAACAACGTCAACGTCACATCCATCCGCCCCACCGCTTCCAAGCTCTAAGTTCTGGCCCCAGGTACCGAGTACCGACTGCAACCCCTTCCCCAAAAGGGGAAGGGGCCGTCTCCCCTCTCCCCGTGGGGATACGTACTCCCCCTCTCCCCGCGGGGGAGGG
>DIXP01000080.1 GCA_002436065.1 Chloroflexi bacterium UBA6077 | reverse complement strand
CTGCCTTGATGGCTAGCTTGCTCTGCTCCACGGCTGCCTGCGCTGCTGCTATCTCGGCCTGCGTCGGCCCTATCTTCACTCTCTCCAGCGCTGCCTTGGCATTGGCTAGTCCTGCTCTTGCTTGGTCCACTGCGCTCTGCGCCGTCGCAATATCTGTCTCCTTGGCTCCCTTGAGCACCGCATCCCTTCTCGCCTGCGCTTGCTCCAGCGCCGCCTGCGCCTGCCCTACCTGCTCGGCCCTGGCTCCGTTCTCCATCGCTGCGTATCGGGCTTCCGCTGCCGCAAGCGTCGCCTTCGCCTGCCCCACCTGCGCCTTCAGGCTGTCGGCATCCAATTCCGCCAGCGGATCCCCTCTCTTTACTTTACTCCCCACTTCCACCAGCATCTTCTCGATCCGGCCACTCCCCTTGGGCTGCACGGTCACCTGGCTCACTGCTTTCACGTCCCCACTGTAGGTCAGACTCGTCGCTATAGGACCTTCCGTCACCGCCGCGGTCTTCACCACCATGGCAGTGGGGCCCTGAGCTGGGGCCTCCCTGGGCTCCGCTCCCTGCGCGAGGGAGGCGATCCCCATAGGTACCGCCAGCAGGGCCACAGCTACCATTATTACCCACCATCTCTTCCTTGCCAGTCTCCCCACATCGGTCCGTGCCAATTTCTTTATGCCAACAAGGGAAACCCTCATCGTTACAAGACCTCCCACACCAGTAGCTGAAGACAATACTCGACCATGGACGGACAGGATCCTGGCGGGCAGCCCGCCCGCGCTCCCAGCGGCTGCCTACGCCGGCGTGCTCGCCTGCTCGGGCGAGCTGGTGAGGGCAGACTCCCCCTTCTCCGGGCCCCGTCGGAATCGCCGCCGGAGCCGGCTTCCCGCATCGTCGATGAGGGAGTAGGCCACCGGCACCACGATCAACGTCAGGACCGTGGAGGTAATCACACCCCCTACCACGGCTACACTCATCGACCGGCGCATCTCCGATCCGGCTCCAACGCCCACGGCCACCGGCAACATGCCCAGGATCATGGCGAAGGTGGTCATCAGGATGGGCCGCAACCGGATCGGTCCCGCCTGGAGAATCGCCTCGCGGGTGCTCAGCCCGCGTCTCTTCAGCTGGTTGATGAACTCCACCAGCAGGATGGAGTTCTTGGTCACCAGCCCCATCAGCAGAATGAACCCGATCAGCGTCATGGCGTCTAGGCTGACCCTCGTGATCAGCAGCGCCAGCAGCGCCCCGATGATGGAGAAGGGCAGCGCCAGCATGATGGTGAAGGGATGCACCAGGCTGCCGAACTGAGAGGCCAGGATCATGTACATGAACACCACCGACAGCCCCAGAGCCAACCCCAGGGAGCCAAAGGCCTCCGACATGAGCTCGGCATCCCCGCCAACCTTGACCTCCACCCCCTCGGGCAGCTTCATGGCGGCCACTTCCTTCTGGGCCTCCGCCAGGATCGGACCGACGTCCTTGCCCACGAAGCTGGCTCCCACCATCACCTGCCGCAGCCGGTTCTCTCTCTCGATCTGATTGGGCTCCGAGGAGGGTGCCAGTCTGGCCACCGCCGAGAGGGGCACCAGGGTGCCCCTGCTGGAGGCTACAGGCAGCTGCAGAACGTCCTCGGGGCGGGTGCGGTCCGCCTCGGCCAACCGGACCATGATGTCCACGTCCTTCTCCTCGGCCCAGTAGCTTCCGGCCCGCTCGCCGTTGACCAGAGTCCTGACGGTAGAGCCCACCTGCGCGGTGGACACCCCCAGGTCGGTGGCCTGGGCGCGGTTGAGCGCGACGATACGGCCGGGCCGACCGGGCCTCAAGGAGCGGTCGGCGTCCACTACTCCGGGCACCTGCGATACAAGGGCCACCACCTCGGCCGAGACCTTGTCCAGTTGGTCGATGTCGTTGCCCTGTACTTTGAACGCGATGGGCTGGCTCGTCAGGGCAGCCACGGTCGCGCCCATGGCGCCCGCCCCCGCGGTCTCCTTGTTGAAGGAAACCTTGGTGTCGATCAGTCTGCTGCTCAAGGCTTCCCGCACTCTTGTGACGATCTGGTCGGTGTGACCCTTGGACTTGAGGATGACTCCCACCGCGGCCGAGTTGACGACCTGGCCGGAGCCCACGGTGGTGAATATGTGGCTTACCTCGGTATCTTCCTTGAGCAGCTCCTCCACCGTGCGTGCCGCCTGGTCGGACTCCTCGAGCTGAGCCCCCGGCCTCAACTCCATCATGACGGCGAACTCGCCATAGTCCGCGGTTGCCTGGAAGGTCGTGTTCAGGAGAGGCAGGGTGCCCACAGTGGCCACCAGCGCCAGGACACCGAACCCCACCACCACCGCCCGATGCCTCAGGGACCAAGCCAGGAAACGATGGTAGACCGCGGGCACAGGACCGAGGGCTGAGGACTGGGTCCTGTTCTCCCCGTCCTCTCCCCGCGTCTGGGCGTCTCCGCGTCTCCGCGTCCCCGGATTCCTACGTTTGAACAGGTGGGCCGACAGCATGGGGGCGAGGGTGAAGGCCTCCACCAGGGAGATCAGCACCGCGACGGCTATGGTGACGCCGAAGTCGCGGAGATAGGCCCCCATCATCCCGCCGGTGAAGGCGATGGGCAGGAAGACCGCCACGATGGTGGAGGTGACGGCCAGGACGGCCAGGGAGATCTCCGCCGTGCCCCTGCCCGCCGCTACCCTGGGCTCCTCGCCCTGCTCCATATGGCGGAAGATGTTCTCCCGGACGACGATAGCGTCGTCGATCAGCATACCGATGGAGAGCGACAGGGCCATCATGGAGATCATGTTGAGCGAGGTCCCCAGGGCGTGGAGCACCCCAAAGGTGCCCAGCACCACCACGGGCAGCCCGGCTACCGTGACCAGGGTGTTGCGCAGGTCGCGGAAGAACAGCAGCACCACCAGGGCCGCCAGGATTCCCCCCAGCAACAGGGCGGTCTGGAGGTCTTGCACCGCTTCGCGCGTGTAGGTCGATCCGTCGTAGACGAAGCCGAAGTTCAGATCCGGGTAGTCTCTCTGCAGCTTCTTCATCTCGGCTTTGGCCGATTCCGCCACCTGCACGGTGTTGGAGGCCGACTGCTTGTACAGCACGGCCACCACAGCGTCCTGGCCGTCCAGGCGGGTGAGCTGCCGCACCTCGGCGTGACTCTGGGAGACAGTGGCCAGATCCTTCAGCCTGGCCGTGCTGCCGCGCAGGGTCGACACCGGGATCTCCCCCAGCTCCTCCAAGGAGGTCACCTGGCCGGTCGTTCGCAGCAGCTCCTCGTTTCCGGCCTCGTAGACGCGGCCGCCGGGCAGGTCCAGGTTCTCGCCCCGAATCGCCTGCACCACCTGCTGGGGCGAAACGGACATGGCCTGCAGCCTGCCCAGCTGCAGGTCGACGTGGACCTGCCGCACCTGCCCGCCCGAGATCTCCACCAGGGCTACGCCGTCCAGCCGCTCCACCCGCGGCTTGACTACGTCGTCCGCCAAGGTGCGCAGCTGCTCTCCGCTCAACCGGCCCGTCTTGTCGGACACGGCGAACACGGCGATAGGCAGGGCCGCGGTATCCAGCTTCCCGATGACTGGCTCCTGGACGTCGGCGGGCAGGCTGTTGCGGATCGCGCCCATCCGGTTCCGGACCTCGTCGGCCACGGCCTTGCCGTCCAGGTTCATGTCGAACTCGAGCACCACCATGGAGACGCTGTCCATGGAGGTGGAGCGGACCTTCTTCACCCCGTTCAAGGAGGCCATGGCATCTTCGATGGGCCTGGACACCGTCCGTTCGATGGTCTTGGGGTCGGCGCCCGGGTAGACCGTGCTGACGCTGACGATGGGGAAGTCAACGTCCGGCGTGAGGTTCACGGCCATGCGGCTGTAGGACAGCAATCCCACCAGAACGACGGCCGCCACCATCATCCAGATGAAGACCGGCTGCCGTATGGAGAGATCAGAAAGCCACATCTTCTGCGGGCCTTCCTGGTGATACTGCTCTAGCTCGAAACCATCGGGGTTTCGATTGTTGCCCGAAAGGGGGTTGGGAGTCTCTCCCGCCATCTTCAGCTATCTCCTCGCCAAGAGTTCAGAGGCCGCACGGCCCGATCCACAGCCTCGGGATACCCCTCGACGTCCGGATCGAGCCCTGACATCCCCAACGTCATACAGACTTCGCGGTCGACCGAAGCCTCCGATCGACCCATTCGGGAGAGTCTAACGTCCCCCAGACTGCCTGTCATGTATCCCCGGATACATTCAGGGTTGATTCGGAGCGGGATGGACAGGTCACGGCCCTTATGGTCGCTAACAAATAAACCTGACAGTAGCCCGAGGAGGGCGAAGCTCCTGCCCGGGAGGGCGAAGCTCCTGCTGAGCCGTCCAGTAGGGGGAGCAGGCGACAGACTCCAACAGGTGGCTCGCCAGGAGGCTCGCCCTCCCGCAGTGTGGACACGCCTGTTAGCCATACCGTGTCAGCTTTATTTGTTAAGGTTCATTACGGCCGAGACGCATCAGCAGGAGTTATCCCAGCAGCCTCGTTTCCAGGGCCCGGGCGATGGCATGGGCACGGCTCTGCACCCCCAGCTTGCCGTAGAGGTTGTGGGTGTGGCGCTTGACGGTGCCCGTGGTGATGACCAACTCTCGAGCAATCTCCTCGTTGGACTTGCCGGTCACAAGAAGGCGCAGCACCTCCAGTTCGCGATCGCTCAGGAGACCGGCCGCTGCCTCTTCCCACGCGGGAGAATCGGCGCAGGATGAAGGCTCCACCCCCAGGGCCGACAGCAGCTTGCGGAGGTAGAGCAGGGACACCGAGCCGGACAGGCATCGGATCGGCGGTTGATGCGCTTCCGTGGAGGCCGATGGTTCTCCCGAGCCTGCCATTCTTGCCTGCAGCCTCTGCAGCAGCGCCGCCATCGGCGCCCCCTCGTCCACGAAGGTGCGGACGTAGCCCTCGGGCTCGGCCAGTGTGAGGGACCTCTTCAGGGCCCTCAGTGCCCCCGGCAGATCCCCCTCCAACTGAAGCGCCAGGGCGCGAAGGGCCAGCATCTCGATCACGCTACCCATCCGGCCGGCGGATTCCGCCGAAGGCAGCAGCCGGTCCAGCAAAGCCACGGCCTCCTCGGCCCTGCCTTGGGCAATGAGCAGGCGGACCATGGAGCCGCCCTCGTATTCCTTCAGGTAGCTGATGGTGGTCTCTTCAGGGTCCAACGCGACTCGAATCGCCCAGCCCTCGGCCGCCTTGAGGTTCCCCTGGGTGAGCCAGAGCCGGACCTGGAGCGCATCGACCAATGCGCCCCACTGCTGTGACAGACCATGAGCCTTGGCCTTCGACCGCTGGATATACTCCAACGCCCCCTCCGGGTCTCCCTCCATCTGCTTGACCGTGGCCATCAGCATGTCGCCGAAGAGGCCGAATACCTCCCCCAGCGGCTTGCCCAGCTTCGCCGCCTCCCGAAGATGGTAGGCAGCGGCTTCCTGGTCGTCCCACTCCCGCAGCACCCGGGCTATACTGAGATGGGCGCCCGCCACGCTGGCGGGCCAATCCATCTTGGTGGACATCTGGTCCAACATCCTGTAGTAGTACTGCGCTGCCTGGCGCAACCGGCCTCTCACCACGTGGAGATCCCCCAACTGCGCGGTAGCCATCAAGGACACCAGGGGGTTTCCGGCCGCCTCGGCCAGGGCATTGGCCTCCAGGTAGGACTGGCCGGCAGCCGCGACGTCGCCGGCCAGGTCATAGGCCAGGCCATAGTTCAGCAGCACCATCCCTTGCAGGAAGGGGCTATCCGAGGGCATCGACTCCAGCGCCTGGTGGCAGTACTCCAGGGCTTGAACGGAATCGGCGTGGAAGATGGCCAGTGTAGCTCGGAGAGCAGCTATCTCACCCCTCAGCGACCGCGTCTCTTCGAACTCCGGCAGCTCCTGGAGCACCCTCTCCGTGGAGAGCAGCCAGCGCTCCGCGCTTTCCGTATCTCCAGCGGTCATCCACAGCCAGGCCCGGACCAGGCACAGCCTCGGGCTCGACAGCGCGATCGCCTCGGGAAGGGCCTCCAGCCATCGAGTGAGGGTGGTCAACTCCCCCTGGATCAGGGTCGGCTGGACGATCGTCTCCATCAGGCGGGCCGCCGTGTCGTGGTCCCCGGTCGCCAGTGAGCAGTCCACAGCCTCGGCAAGCAGGCCGTTCGCTTCGTACCATCGGGAGGCACGACGGCGCAGCTCCGGGATCGACTCGGGCTGAGAGCGCTGCAGCCGGTCCCTCAGGAACTCGGCGAAGAGGTGGTGGTATCGGTACCAGCGTCGCTCGTCGTCCAGGGGGATCAGGAACAGATTGGCCTGCTCCAGCCTCTCCAGCATCGCCTGGCCGTCCAGCCCCTGGGTCACCGCGTCGCACAACCCCGCGCTCATACGATCGAGCAGGGATGTCTCCAGCAGAAAGCTCTGAACCCGCTCCGGCTGCTGGTGGAGGACCTCCTCCGCCAGGTAGTCCAGGACGTAGCGGTGACTGCCGCTGAAGGAGGTTATGAAGGCGCGCAGCTCCTCTCGCCCCTGCAGGGAGAGAGCCGCGAGCCGCAGCCCGGCGCCCCACCCCTCGGTGCAGGACTCCAGGGCCGTCACCTCGTCAGTCGACAGCTCCAGCCCCACCATCCGGCTGAGGAAGGCCGCGACCTCATCCCGGGTGAAGCGAAGGTCGCCCGCCCGCAGCTCCACCAGCTGGCCTCGGGCACGCAAACGGGGAAGCGCCAGGGGCGGGTCTGCCCGACTAGCGATCACCAGATGCATCGGCTCGGGCAGATTCTCCACCAGGAACCCCAGGGCTCGGTGGATCGTCTCGTTCTCGATGAGGTGGTAGTCGTCGAGAACGAGGTTGAACTGCTCGGGAAGAGCAGCGATCTCGTTGATCAGGGCCGTCAGGAGCCACTCCAGGTCGGGTGGCTGGGGCGCCCGTAGGGAGGCCAGCAGCTCCTCACCGACGCCGGGCCGAACCCCCTGTAGGGCGGCGACGAAGTAGCCCCAGAAGCGATTCGGATCGTTGTCCCCCCTGTCCAGGGAGAACCAGGCAAAGGGCCGACCGTGGAGGGTGATCCCCTCGGCCAGCAGGGTGGTCTTGCCGAAACCGGCGCCCGCGGATAGGAGGGTTAGCCTGCGACCCAACCCCTGGTGGAGCTGCTCTATCAGCCGTGGCCGGGTTAGTTGATCCGGGTGCCGATGCGGCACGTGCAGCTTGGTACTGAGCAGCGGAGCCCACCGCTGCTGGCGCCCCGGGTAGTCCAGGATGGAGACAGGCTCGGCCAAGAGGCTCTCCAAGACAAACGGTAGGCTCGCCCGTGGCGAGCCTCGCAGGGACCCTATGCCGCGTTGCGGCACGTAACTAGTCTACTACGTGGAGGGTAATAGGGCAACACCGTCTTCGCCGGGAAGGTAGTGTATGGACAATCGCGGAAACGTGTAGTCTGTCATACCGAGCTCCCATTGTCATGCCAAGCCCCACCCCTGACACGCCGCCTCCCCTGACACGCCGCCCCCCTTGTCATCCTGAGCGTGGAGCGAAGGATCTCCAGTTACTCCCACCAGGTGCTCAGAGTGCAGACGTAGTAGCATTCGCCGTGGCTATCAGCAACAGTAAGCGCGCCGTAAGGCAACAGGAGATGCTTCGCTCCACGCTCAGCATGACAGGCTACGCGTTTCCGCGATTGTCCATACACTACCAAAGGATCTCCTGGTAGGGCGGGCGTGATTCAGTTTCGCAGGTGCAGGTGCAGGTGCAGGTGCAGGTGCAGGTGCAGCGAAGTATCTCCTGTTATGGAGACCCTTCGCTCCCCGCTCAGGGAGACAAGATGATGTCAGGTTGACGGCGCTTGCTCCCGACTACTCCCTCACCTCTGGCTCCATCCCCTGCTGGCTGTGGTGGCTCTCACCACCGGTCATCCCCGCATGCTCACCATGCTTCGTGATCGGGATCCTCTTGGGCATCACCGACTCGGACTTCCTTAGGTTGACCGTCAGGATGCCGTTGTCCAGCGTGGCGATCATGTGGTCGGGGTCCACCGGGAAGGGCAGCTCAAGGGTGCGGACGTAAGGTCCGTAATCCCACTCCTTCACCAGGTAGTCTCGGTCCTCCTGGCCGGGTGTGCGACGACCCCGCAGGGTGAGTACGCTTCCCGCCACCGTCAGCTCCACATCCTCAGGCTGGAGCCCAGGCATGGGCGCGACGATCATGAGCCCCTCGGGAAGCTCAAACATGTTGATCGGTATGCGCTGCTCTCCGGTTAGCCTGCTCAGGTTCCACCGCCCAAAGAGCCCGCCACCCAGCAGTTCGTCGATGGCATCCCGGACGGTCATCCGCTGTATCGGTTCCACTCGCTTGGCGCTCATCCTATTCCTCCCTTCCTGCCTTCTCCCCTGTACCGCACAAGGATCGGGAGGGCTTGCACGTTCTGCGCCATGAAATCAGCCTGTTGCTGAGAACAGCTCTCTGACGGCTGCCTCCAGGGCGATCCCGGCATCCTCAGTTGAGGGGAGGCCGCCGCGGGCAAGGTTGGGCTGCCCGCCCCCCTTCCCTCCGAAGGGAGACGAGACCTTCCGCAGCAGCTGGCCCGCGTCGAAACCCAGCTCCTCGGACCTCGCGAAGACGAGATGCGCCTTCTCGGAGCCACCCGCCAGCAGCGCCACCGCCCGCGGATGCGCCGTGATCTTGCCTGCCAGACGCTTCAGCTCTTCAGCCCCATAATCGGAAAGCAGGACGGAAACCACGGAAACCCCATCCACCACCCTGGCTTGGCTGAGCAAGGCCTCGGCCTCGCGATCCAGGAGGCGATCCATCAGCTGCTCCATCCGGTGGCGGGCCTCGCCTAGCTCCCGCTGCAGCCTCTCCACTGCCCCTGGTACCTCTCGATCCTTCACGCTGAGCGACGAGGCCAGATGGAGCACGGCGCGGTTCTTCGCCTGGTAGTCTCGAAGCGCTCGAACCCCGCACAGGAACTCCACCCGGCTGTTCCCGGCGCGCCGGTCCCACCGAACCACCTTCACCAGCCCCACCTCTCCGGTTGAGCGGCAGTGGGTGCCTCCGCACGGGATTTCGTCGAAGTCCTGGATCTCCACTACCCTGATCCCCTCGGTGCGATCGGTGGCCTTGCGCAGATGAAAGCGGGAGAGGTCCGATCCCTCGAGGAGGTGCACCAGGATGGGGCGGTTCTCGAAAACGACGCTGTTGGCCAGCCTCTCCACCTCGTCCACCTGCCCCTGCTCCAGGGCGGAGGTCCCCAGGTCGATGGTGGAGCTCTCCAACCCCATGTGAAACGACACTGTAGGGGCTCCCAATAGCCGCTCGAATGCCTGAGAGAGGATGTGCTGGCCGGAGTGCTGCTGCATACAATCGAAGCGGCGCTCCCAGTCCAACTGCCCCGCCACCTCGCCCTCGGTCACCACCCCCTGCACCCGATGGAGGATGATGCCATCCCTCTCCAGCACCTCATCCAGCGGATACCCACCCAGCATCCCCACGTCCGATGGCTGCCCGCCCCCTTCCGGGTAGAAGGCGGTGCGGTCGAGCACCACCTCCGTCCAGCCCTGCCCTGGGCTGGCGCTCAGTACCCTGGCAGAGAACTCCCTGAGGTAGCTGTCGCGAAAGTAGAGGCGCTCGGTGGTCATAGGGTTCACCTCACCGGATTAGTGGTCTGTCCACCAGGTCCCTGGCAGCTTCGCCATAGACGTGAACCCGACACCGAAGTGATCGGGCTAAGAACGCGAAACCCCTTCAAGCTAGCTTTCCAGCCCCTTTAGTGGGCTTCGTTCTCTCAGCCCGACGGCTTTAGCCTCGAGCTTACTCGGTGGTCTCCACCGCCCCGCCCTGCCGGCCATGCATCTTCTGCCAGGCCAGGATGCCGGCCACCTCCATGATGAGGTTGGCCGCCAGCATGCAGGTGATCTCGGCATGGTCGTAAGGAGGGGAGACCTCCACCAAGTCGAAGCCCACCAGGGGCAACGACTTCAGGGCTCGAAGCATGTCCAGAGCCTGCCTGCTGCTGGGACCGCCCACCTCGGGAGTCCCCGTACCCGGCGCGTAGGCCGGATCGACGAAGTCGATGTCGAAGGACAAGTATACCTTATCCCCTACCAGCCTCAGCGCCTCGGCGGCCACATCATCGATCCCCCGCTGGAACAGCTCCTCCACCGTTATGACGGTGATGCCCAGATCCCGTGTCCTCTCCAGGTCATCCCTATAGGGGAGAGTACTCCGGATGCCTATCTGGATCGACCTGTGCGGATCGATCAGCTCCTCCTCGACGGCCCGCTTGAAGACGGTGGCGTGGCTGTACTCCTTGCCAAAGAGCTTGTCCCAGGTGTCAGGGTGGGAGTCCAACTGCACCACCGACACAGGGCCGTGCTTCTTCGCGCAGGCGCGGAGAAGGGGCAGGCCGACCGAGTGGTCTCCACCCATGGCGATAGGGAAGACTCCGTAGTCGTACAGGACGGAAACCTGCTCCTCCACAAGGGCGTAGGTGTCCTTGATATCGAAGGGAACCACGGCCAGGTCTCCGTAATCCACCACCGACAGGTCGTCAAAGGGCTGCACGTCCAGCCCGTAATGGTAGGAGCGCAGCAGCCTGGAAGACTGGCGTATCGCCTGCGGGCCGAAGCGGGCGCCCGGGCGGAAGGTGGTTCCACCGTCGAAGGGCACGCCGAAAATTGCCGCGTCAACACCCTCAATACTCTGAGTATGGGGCAACTTCGCAAATGTTGCCATCCCCGCGAAGCGCGGGATCGCGTGGCCGTGAGGCCTGCTTGCAGCTTGATCGAATCCAGCGTCGGACATGAAACCACCTCTTATTTCTGCCGCCATGTTACAGAATCGCATCAGGATCGCGGCAAAACCGTCTACATTGATGCACGTTAAGTGCCGCTTCGTCCCGTCGCTACCTGGCGGCAGCAGTCCACCAACGGTTCGATTGGAAGAAAGGGAATTGCAGTGCCCGATTGCCGGCCTTTGGGTGCCGCTGATAACAATACAAGTATATCACGACAATCGTAACGTCCCTCCGCTGCTCGACTCATTCGCTACTTCCCCTCTGCTAAGAAACGGGATGGGTAGGGATTCGGACCGCCCTGGACGGCGCGCTTCTTGCTCCCATGTAGATCCCTAGCCGCGTGCGGCTATCCACCACAACTCTAAAGGAGATAGTACTGTTGAGCAGGGTTAACCTGAGTTTTGCCAATGCCTCTTGCGCCCACTGCGCCCGCATCGTTACCCGATCCCTGGGACGGGTAAATGGGGTCCTTTCTGTGCAGGTTGACGCGATGAGGCAAAGGGTGATGGTCCACTACGACCCCTCGCGGGTTTCCCTGGACTCCATCCAGTCCCTCATGGAGGGATCAGGGTACTCCACGCGCCTCCTGGGCTAGTGGCGCATCCACCAAATCCTTGGCGCTTTACCATGGCTATCCGCCCGACACTGAAGTGATCGGGCTAAGAAAACTAAGCCCCTTCGGGGGCTGGGCTCTCAGCCCGCAGGGCTTCGTCTTCTTAGCCCGATGGTTTCAACCTCGGGCTCTAGTCCACGGAATGCGATGTGGACTTGCTGGATGCACCAGCTAGCGCGTCGTTCCGCAATACCCCAACGTGTCGTAGGGAAGGGGCTCGTCCCCTTCCGCCCGCGGGACATGGACGCGCGACGTTGGCCATCCCACACCGCGCCGCTCGCCATTCCACACCGCGACGTCGCCCATTCCCCACCACGTTGCCTACCACCACCGGGCGGCAGGGATAAACCCCTGCCCTACGTGAGGAACGACGCCGTTAGCCGGTGGACGTCCCGGCCGGGACGTCCACCGGTCCCCCGTGGCCCTCTCCACTTTACGTGGCCACTTTGGATGATACAAGGAGGGCGGTGAGAGGCAAGGCTCCGAACTTCCGAGAAGCGATGAGGTCGTCGGCCAGTGGAATCAGTTGCGCGTCGGGTGATGTGGCAGGCATACCCGACGCGCAGAGGGAAGGAGAGAGGGCTTTATTACTTAAATGGCCTTAGGCTTGCTGGCTCGCAATTGGCTCTGGAGCTTCGGGAGGCGCCAGGAGCAGTTCTCCATCGTCTCATCCCTGCTGAGGACAACCGCTGCCCTCATCACGCCGGCCGATCCGAAACCCACGAGCGCGGCGGCGATCAGGGTACCTGCAAACTCCACAGCGGAAGTGGTGCTCCCTAGATGAACCACCAGCATCGCGGTGATGGCGGCCAGCCAGAGAGAACCCACGAACAGGACGCTGGAAGCCTTTGGGAATTTGACGTTAGTGGTGGTGTTGTTCATCCGAGTGCTCCAATCAGTCTTCAATCAACCATTTCCTTGTGACCATACTATTGCACTCTCTATCCAGTACGTCAAATGCCTACTTAGCCTGGTTATCATTATCAATCGGTTATGGATGTGGCGACTAGAATCGCTTGCTAGAAGAGGATACAATCAATCCGTGTTTAAGACGGTTTCTCGCAGGCTGATAGGCAAGACCCCCGCGGAGCGGGCGGGTCGCTCCCTGATCCTGGCCACATTTCTCTCGGCGACGGGCTTCACATCCGTCTTCTCCCTGCTACCCCTCTACATGCATCAACTGGTGGGGCAGGGGCCGGGTGCAGTCTTCTGGGCAGGGCTGGCCATGGCCGCCACCCCCATGGCGGGAGCCGTGGTATCCCCGCTCTGGGGCAAGCTGGCCGACCGCTTCGGATACCGGCCGATGCTGCTTCGGGCCTGCCTGTCGACGGCCCCTGTCACCCTCCTGATGGCCATCCCCGACGCCCCGTGGCAGCTAGTGCTGCTGCGTGCCCTGGCCGGAGCGCTCGGCTCCTTCCAGCCCGCCGCCATGGGCGCCCTCTCCTCCTGGTCGCGCCCGGAGGACCTCTCCAGGGCCATCGGCCGGCTGCAGATGGCACAGATCGCGGGCGCCATAGCCGGCCCCCTCCTGGGTGGTGGGATCGCAACCCTGTATGGAATCCGTGCCGTGCCCATCGCGGGTGGCCTCGTCATCTCCCTTGGAGCCCTCATGGTGGCAAGATGGTTCCACGAGCCGAAGAGCAAGCGCGCTCTCCTACGAGGCTCCAACCAACCACTGCGACCCACCCTCCTCTGGCTGCCCATGCTCACCCTGGTGGCCATCCAGTTCACCGATGGCTCCTTCAACCCCATACTGCCCCTCCTGCTGGCTCAAGGGGAGCCGGACCCCAGCACAGTAGCCGGCCTTGTCGGACTGGCCGCCGCCTTCAATGCCACTGCGGCAGCCGTCGGTTCCAACCTGTCCGGCCATGGCTTCAAACGGGGTGTTAAGCCCCACACCGTCGTTGTAGTTACGTCGCTGCTGGCGGCCCTGGCCCTGTCGGCGGCAGCCGCCCCACTCCCCTGGGGGCTGGTGCTGCTCCGCATAGCCTGTGGAGGCCTGGCCGGAGGGTTGGCCGTGGCCGCCTTCAGCGCTGGTGGCATGGCCGTCCTGCCCGGCCAGCGCGGGTCTGCTTACGGCTGGCTCGCCAGCGCCAGCTCCTTCGGCTACGCCACCAGCCCAATCGTGGCCGGGGCGATGGCCGCCATAGACCTCAGAGCCGTACTGCTGCTGGATGTGGTCTTCTGCCTTCTCACCACCGTGGGCTGGCGCTGGGCCAAGGCCGCCGTTCCTACCCCTGCCTCGGCCACCCCAGCATCCACCCCGACACAGCCGGCCGCACCCACAGCCGTCTCCGCCCCTCCTGAGGAGGGGCTGCTCGACACAAATCGCGAATCCTAGCTGTGCCCGGTGAGGTGCGCCGCTTGAAGTGCCCACACCTGTCATCCTGAGCAACCCATGACCCTAGCGGGCCGCTTGAAACGATGAAAAGATGCTCGCTACAACTGTCATCCTGAGCCTCTCCCCCCTGTCATCCTGAGCGTCGAGCGAAGGATCTCCTGTTGGAGGGTGAGCACGATCCATTTCCGTAGGAGCCGCAGCGAAGGATCTCCAGTTACAGGTAGACCTTGCTCAATGCGCTCAGCATGGCGATGCCTATCAGTACCACTGTGTTGGGCCAAGAGGAGAGAGCAGCGCCCTCGGTTCACCCTGCCAACGGCAAAGTAAAGCTGAATGTAGAGCCCTTGCCCAGATCGCTCTCCACCCAGATCTTCCCGCCGTGGGCCTCCACCAGCATCCTGGTTATGTACAGACCCAGCCCCAACCCCTCCGCCTTCCGGCCCGACTTCGCCCTATAAAATCGCTGGAATAGCTGAGGGATGTCCTCTTCGGCTATCCCGACGCCACTATCGCTCACCCATACACGGACCATCCCATCCTGCCGCTCCGCCCCCACGAAGACCTCCGTCTCCGGCTCCGAGTACTTCAGGGCGTTGCTCAGCAAGTTGGTGAGGATCCGCTCCAGCCGGTTGGGATCGGCGGAGACCTGGGGAAGGCCCTCGGGTATCTGCACTCGCACCCGGTCCATTGCCAGGGCACCGGCCAGTCTTCCCTGCAGATCCAACACGAAGGAGCGCAGATCCACGGAGGCCGGTTCCATCCGAAGCTGATTCGCCTCCAACCTGGCCGAGTCCACCAGGTCCAGGATCATGGCGTTCATGCGCTTTGCCCCCGTGAGGATGGCTTCCGCGCCTCGCTTCAGCTTGGCCTCTCCCCCGGGTTTCCCCACCAGCATCTGGACCAACTGGGCCTGTCCCTGGATCACCGTCAGCGGCGTCCGCAGGTCGTGCGATACCGTGCGGACCAGATCGTCCCGCTGCTCCTGCAGCTCGTGGAGCTGCGTGATGTCGGTAAACACCACAACAGCCCCAATCAACTGCCCGTCCGGAGTGCGGACGGGGGAGGCGCTCAGGAGAGCCCACAGCGTCTCCCCCTCCCGAGGATGAAGGGTCACCAGCGTTCCCCGTGTGGTCTCGCCCCGAAGCGCCAGCAGGGTGGGCGCTTCCTCCAGAGCGAGCGGCTGCCCCTCCGAGGTCTCGATGCGGCGCAGCGGCAGCCTGGCCTCCAATGGGAGCCCTCGCTCCTCCGCCGAGTAGCCATGCATCCTTACAGCCGCCGGGTTCATGCGCAGGATGCCACCCTCCCTGTCGTATACGACGACGGCATCGGCGATGGAGGCGATTGTGGCATCCAACTCCGCCGCCCTCTGCTCGGCCTGGCGAGTAAGCTCTCGCTCCCGTTCGCTGGCAGCCACCAAACGGCTATTGACCTTCCGCAGCTCCTTCAGCAGCCTCTCCCGCTCCTCCGCGGCTCGCTTTCGCTCGGAAATGAACTGCGCGCTCTCCAGCCCGGCGCCCAGTATATCCGCGATGACGCGGGTGGCGTTCAACTCCGCCCTACCGTAGCTGCGCCTGGAACGGGTCAAGTACACCATGGCGCCGACCGCCGAGCCCCTGGCGCGTAGCGGCAACGCCACCAGGCTGCAAAAGCCCAGGCTCTTCCATAGATCGGCCAGCGGGTTCTCGGGTGGGAGCGTCCTCACATCCTCAACCACCTGGATCTTCCCCTCCATGACCGCCTTGGTAATGTAGAGTGGCGAGTCATAGGGAACGTCCTGGACCGGCTGGAGTCCACCCTCAGGCACGCCCTGGCTGGATACTAGCTGGAGGCACTTCCTCTCGGGGTCAACTCGCCACAGCACAATGGCATCGGCACCGAGGGCCGTTTCGGCTACCCGCAGCACAGCCTGGACAGCCTCATCCCACTCTCGCGTGCTGGCCATCGCCAGGGCGACCCGATCGATAGCTGCTATGAAGCCCTCAGTCTCGGTCAATCTGTCCCGACTTCCCGCGGAATCCGCCATGGCACCCCACCCCACGAACCCCTATGCTGAAAGACACCCACTATCACTAAGTAGCACCATCGGCACACCGCGTACCAGGACTACCTGAACCATGCCCGCCCCTCGTTCTCATCCCCGGTTGGTGCGCAAAGGCGCATGGACAATTCCCTCTGGAACCGCTCTTGCAGGGTTACTCCTTTGATCGAGGCAGCAGGATCGCAGGAATTGCCAGCTACCCATTTCACCCATGACAGACTACACTAGAATGGAAAGCAGGAGGATTGCGATGGCCGGATACCTGGTCGATATCGAGAAGAAGTCGCTGGAAAACAGCTACTTCCGAGAAGTCCTGTTCACGGGACCCCACAGCCAACTGGTCGTGATGTCGCTTGCGCCGGGTGAGGATATCGGAATGGAAACCCATGGCCATGTCGACCAGTTCATCCGTGTGGAGGCTGGAAGAGGGAAGGCCATCCTGAACGGTGAGGAGTACAATCTGGAGGACGGCTCCGCCGTGGTCATCCCTGCCGGGACGGAGCACAACATCGTGAACAGCTCGCAGACCGAGCCACTGAAGCTCTACACGATCTACTCACCGCCGGAGCACCCGCACGGCACGGTCCACAAGAACAAGGCCGAGGCCATCGCCTACGAGAAGGAGCACCATCACTAGCCCTGCGCCAAACTGGTTTCGATAGGCCGCCAGATGGTGGCCTATGCCGGGAGCGCGGGCGGCTCG
>DIXP01000033.1 GCA_002436065.1 Chloroflexi bacterium UBA6077 | reverse complement strand
TGGTTTCGGCTCTGCCGAGTTAGGTTCAGGGTTCATCAATTCGGAGGGGGTGAAGACTCACTTGAGAACGATCCCGAAGTTAGTGGTACTCCAGCTAATGATGTTGTCCTTCCTCCTGCTCGCCTCCTCCGCTGCTGCTGCGCCGCAGCCCCCGTACTTCCAGCGCTTCGACGTGGAGATCGCCCTCCAGCAGAACGGCGACTTCGTCGTAACCGAGAACCAGACGGTCGTCTTTGGCTCGCAGTCCGCGCGGCACGGCTTTCGGGTCATTCCGATGGATCGCGTCGAGCAGATCACCGAGGTCACCGTCTCGGAGCCGGGGGTGCAGTACCAGCAGGCCGGCGCCGCCTCGGGGCTTCAGGTAAAGCGCGATGGCGATACCACCACGTTCTCACTGCAACTCGGCGACTCCGGCGAGGAGATCCCTAACAGCTACAAGGCGGAAAGCAAGGATGGCAACCTGAGCATCGATTGGTGGTTTCCGCCCACGGCCAATGCCCCTCGTTCCTTCTCCGTCCGCTATCGCGTCGTCGGGGGGCTTCGCTACTACCCGGGCGGCGACCAGCTCTACTGGAAGGCCGTCTACGCCGATCGGCCCCTGCCGGTGGAATCGTCCCGCGTGACGGTGCGCTTCCCCGCCGACTTGGCGCCCGACAGGGTGAACACGGCCTCCTATCCGGAGCAGCTCGGCGTCCAGGGAAGGCTGGTCGACGCCCGCACGGTCCTCTTCGAGACGCGGAGCCTGCCTGCGGAGACGGGGCTGGAGGTCCGCGTGCAGTTCCCCCACGGCCTGATCGCGGGCCAGCCTCCCTCCTGGCAGGCCGGGGCCGATAGATGGGACTGGTTCCGGGATACCGTCCGACCACCGCTGAACGTCCTCCTGGCTCTGGCGTCGCTGCTGATGCTGGTGCTGGGGACTGTATGGATCTTCTTGCGCTGGTACTCGCGGGGTAGGGATCCGGCGGTGGGGACGGTACCAACAGTACTGTCCGAGCCGCCCGGGGATCTACCACCTGCTGTTGCCGGCACCTTGGTGGATGAGAGGGCCGACGTCCAGGATGTCGTCGCTACCCTGGTCGATATGGCCAGGCGAGGTCTGCTCCGGATAGTCGAGGAGGACGGGCCGGACAGCGGCAGGGGCAAACGGAAGTTCCGGCTGGAGAAGCTGCGCGATGAGCCCGACGGCTTGCGGAGTTACGAGCAGCTGGTGTTCAGCCATCTTTTCGCCGAGGCACGATCGGTCCGGTTCGACGATTTGAGACTGAGGTTCCTGAAGTTGATCCCCAAGGTGCAGGACCAGCTGTACAAGGAGGTCCTCGGAGCGGGCCTGTTTCAGGGCAACCCCAAGTCAGTACGCAATCGCTACTTGATCCTCGGTGGCATCGCGATGGGGGTGGGATTCGGCATATCCATTTTCGCTTTCCAGTTCGTTGACGTGCTGGAGCTGGGCTGGGCGCCGTTCGTGGCATTGGGCCTGCTCGGTGCGGTCCAGATGGTCGCGGCCGTTGGGATGCCCAGGAGAAGCGTCAAAGGGGCTCTGGAGGCCGCCCGGTGGAGAGCCTTTGCCCGCTACCTCAAGGAGCACCAGCCGATGGAGGAGGTAGCCTCGCGCCTGGATCGCTTCGACCCTTATCTGCCCTATGCCGTGGCCCTGGGCGCTGAGAAGGAGTGGGTAAAGAAATTCGCCGAGGCCGGCGCGCCCGCACCCGGGTGGTACGGAAGTCACCACGCGCCGGGCTGGGGTAGAGGGCCTGTGATCCATCCAATGGGAGGCGCCTCGCGGGGAGCGGGGGAGGCCCTCGCCGGTGCGGAGCGTGGCCTTCAGGGGCTCAGCGACGGTGGAGCGCAGAGCCTCCAGAGTCTGAGCGACGGACTCGTCGACATGCTGAACAGCGCGTCCCGCAGTATGGCCCCTAGCGGTAGCGGCGGTCGCAGCGGAGGTGGAGGTGGCGGCGGTGGTGGCGGCAGCGGAGGGTTCAATTGATGGGTGCCAACTGCAGCAGCGGTAGAATGGTGGGCACAGCTTGGCTGTCCACAGGCTAGGCATGGCGGCAACCGGCACTACTGGTAGATGACCACCGATGGCACCGGGTCGATGCTCATTACCTGCTCTGGAGTGAAGAGGTTCGTGTCCTGATCGTAGAACATCTTCACGCCCGCGTACTCGAGCGGCTGCTGCATCACCGCCGCGTAGCTGTCCAACTTTATCGCCTGATTCCCGAACCCATCCATGTCGAGCACCAGATCCACCGCCGAGCCCCGGCCGATTTTCTCTTTGTCCGGCAGCATGCTGAGGCTGAACTGGTGGACAATGAGCACCTTCGGCGGTAGCCCCTTGGCGTCTATGATCGAGTCGAGGAGCCCGATGGCGTAGTTCACCTCCGAAGCCATCGAGTGCCCGAGCTCTATGCCTGGCGTCTGACCGGGCCACATGTCGAACTCGGGGTCCAGGGCCAGGTAGACGTCGGGCTGCTCGAGCCAGGGACGCAGATAGGCCAGCTCATCTTGCACGGTGCTGTGGCCGACCTGGACGTCCAGGATCAGAGCGAATCCGTGGGCTCTCGCTTGCTGCAGCATCGAGTCGATCACCTCGGCGCCTTCACAGCGTCGCCACAGCCCATCCGCCCCGGGACTGCCCTGAGCCACGACCGCGATCAGCTCGTAGGCGGGCTGAACCTTCTTCGTTGTCAATGGAGCGTATGCGTCGGCTTGCCTCTGTAGCCGACTCGCCAGATCATCGCCCTCGAACTGGCCCAGTACGCCCATCAAACCGGTGTGAGGGTTGCCGTACCAGCTGACGATCATCTTGCTGGAGAGGACCGAGGCGGACGGTGCAGTAGAAGCCAGCGGCGTCGGGTCCGGCGATGGTACCGCGGGCTCCCACTTGAATCGCTGGTCGTTGGGCCGAACCTGAAGCCCGAAGGGCCCGTTGATCCAGCTTCTGGAGCCATCGGTGAAGGCCGTCCAGTTGTCCGCCTTGCGCCAGACCATCAGTCCGGTGGTGGTCCGCTGGAGGGAGTCGCCGTTCTCCAGGTTGTGGTGCTCGTTCTCCATGGGCTCGCCTACGATGGTAGGGACTTGCTCTGCCAGGGCCTTGAAACCAAGCTTGAACTCGAAGGCCGATTGGGCGGCCGCCGGGCCCGCTAGCAGGGCGCAGCCGAGCAGGGTGGCGAGCACGATGCCGGCGATCAAGCTTTTCCGAGTGTAGTTGATCCTCATGATCCGACCAATCCTCCTTCGAGCGCTACGGTACGAACCCCTGCGGCCACGGTTTTAATTTTCCATACCGGTCAAGTCCGTGGCGCACCGCGACATCCGAGTGTAGGGCGTAGTGTAAAGCATGGTTGCCCTTGCCGCACCATGGACTCGACGCTAGGGCTTCGAAACCGTGGTCGACTACTTGCCGCTGCTATTGGTGTGCGCACGGCTTGGAGCCCCAAGCGTAAGCCGTCGATCCATGTGGCCGATGCTGGGCGCAGTCTCAGAAGGTGAAAAGGAGCTTCTGGACTAATAGCCGCACGGCGTATCTGAGTCTGGCCATCTGGGGCTTCGGGTGAAGACGACGCAAGTGCATTATATGCGAGCCACACAAATGGCGCGCGAACACAGCTCATTTTGCGCGTTATCCGGCCGTTGCTTCCGAAGATTCCATCGGACTCAGCGCGCGTATCAGTCCTCAGTGTCTCCATAACCGGGCCGAATCCGTCGGATTCGCGGCAAACCGGCTGCGGGAAGGTGCGTCATGAGCGCAGAGATGACATCTAATAGGCTTTCCTTGACACCAGATATGTACTCATCTGCTGGGGCGCTATCCAACGGTCACGTTGGGGGCTCTTCATCTGGAGTATGCAGCAATGGGACCTGGCCCAGACAGGCTAGCGAGAAAGGGCGAGGCTGATCGTGGAACTTCGTCGTTATGCCCTACTGCTATGGCGATGGTGGTGGCTGATGGCCTTGGGCTCCGTCCTGGCGGCGGGGACCTCCTACGCTGTCAGCAAGAGCACAGCCCCGGTCTATGAGTCGGCCACCACTCTACTGGTGAGCCAGGCTCAGACCCCCGGCACGGTCGCCTATAACGACGTCCTCACCAGCGAGCGGCTTACCAAGACCTACGGCGAGCTGATCCGGAAGCGCCCCGTCCTCGATAGCGCGCTGCAGGAGCTGGCGCTGCCTTACAGTCCCGGGGAGCTGAACGGGAAGCTCAACGTGCGGGTGGTGCGGGACACCATGCTGCTGGAGTTGAGAGTGGAGGACACCAATCCCCAGCGTGCCGCCGACATCGCCAACGCCGTGGCCAAGGCATTTATCGAGGAGAACCGGCAGGTCCAAATGGGCCAGGCCATCCTCTCCCGGGATGCGCTGCGGGAGCAGCTCACGGCGCTGGAGCGGGACATCCAGATGGTCTCCCAGCAGATGGATCAGCTACGCAGCTCCCCCGACGGCCGGCCTGCGGAGACCCGTGAGGCGGAGATCGCTCGGCTCCAGAACACACTCAGCCAGCACCAACTCACCTACTCCCAGCTGCTTCGCAGCGAGCACGACATGCGGATCGCGGAGTCCAAAGCCTACAGCAGCGTCTCCATAGCCGAGCCAGCGGAGCCCGCCCTCTTCCCCTCCAAGCCGAAGACATCCCAGAACGTCGCCATGGCGGCGCTAGTTGGGCTGGTGCTGGCCGTGGGGGCGGTACTGCTGCTGGAATACCTGGACGACACGGTAAAGGACGCGGAAGACGTGGAGCAGCAGTTGGGGGCGCCTACGCTCGGCTTCGTGCTGCGGTTGGAGAAGGGGCAGCTTGGCTCGCTCTCCTCCCTCGTGGAGGGTAAGCCGCTCGCGCCCATCATGGAGGCATTCCGGGTGCTGCGCACCAACCTACAGTTCGCGCTCCTAAACCACCCAGGTAAGGCGATCCTAGTGACCAGCACAGGCCCGGGGGAGGGGAAGACCACAGTGGTCTTCAACCTCGCCAAGTCCATGGCTAATGCTGGTATGAATGTGGTGGTGGTGGATGCCGACCTGCGCCGGCCAACGCTGCACCGCCTCTTCGGAGAGAAGAATGACGTCGGGCTCACCACGGCGCTGCTCCTGGCACAGAAGCCGCCGGAGGAGGTGATCCGCCCAACCAATCTGCCCAGTCTTAAGTTCGTGCCCTCGGGTCCCCTGCCGCCCAACCCTGGGGAGCTGCTCGGCAGCGCGCGGATGGTCTCCTTGGTGAGATGGCTAAGGGATAGAGCCGATGTAGTCATCTTCGATAGCCCGCCGGTCCTCCCGGTGGCGGACCCGGGTATCCTGGCCTCTGCGGTGGACGGGGTGGTGGTGGTGGTGGACTCCGGCCGAACCCGGGCGGGTGCCCTGGCGCGTACTCGGCAGGCGCTGGAGCGAGCGGGCAACGCGGACAAGCTGCTGGGGGCTGTGATCAACAAGCTGACCAGTAGGACCGCTGGCTATCATCACTATTACTACTACCAGCACTATGGATATAAACAGACCGGTGGCAATGGCGAGAACCGCCCCGTACCTCCCGAGCCAAAGGCAGTTGGAGAGGCGAGAGAGCGGTAAATAGAGACCCATATCCCCGGGGCCTTGCCCACGCTCAGCAGATGCCTACCGTCCTGATGGATGGGGAGCGCGGGTCCAATGGCCCGGCGAAGTCAAATCCTTGCGGCAGACCAGTCACGACACCGACAGAACCATAGCTGACCATTTCGTAGAGACGTCCGGAAGAGCCGAGATGTGTCGAAAGGGCGGTAGCGTGTGCCCCGAGGATAGATCCCACTATCGAGAGACGGTGTTTAGTACTCGACCAAACTGGTTTTGGTAGGCGGCGAAGCCGCCTGCTGGGAGCGCGGGCGGCTCGCCCGCACGAGGGACTGGCGGGCGAGCCGCCCGCGCTCCCAGCATAGGCCGCCATCTGGCGGCCTATCGAAACCAGTTTGGCGGACCACTAGTGGGGGCGGAGCCCCTGATAGCGAGGTTTGGGGTGTCCCCAAGGGCATCTCTCATCCCTCTTGCTTGTTCGGATAAGGAGTTTCCCTCAATGTCATTCCTGGATGAGAGGCTGTGGTACGTTCTCAAAACCAGACCGCGGGCGGAGAAACAGGTCGAGACTCTGCTTACCCTTCGGGGAGCGGAGTCCTACCTTCCCCTCATCCGGTCCCATCGCAACAGGCAGCGCACGGAGCCGCTCTTTCCCGGCTACCTCTTCTGCCACGTGGAGATCCCCTCGGTCCAGTGGGTGGAGGTGCGCTCCCTTCCTGGCGTCGCCTACGCCCTCAGTACCGAGGGGAGGCCGGTACCGGTGTCCTCTGACCTGGTGGAGACGATGCGACTCCGCGTCCAGTACGAGGAGGAGTGCCACCAACGTAGCCGCTTCAAGCCTGGGGAGCAGGTGCGGATTCTCGGCGGTCCCTTTCAGGGTCTCGAGGCTGCTTTCGACCGGCGCCTTTCCGCCTCCGGCCGCTCTCGTGTCCTGCTGCACTTGGTGAATCGACTAGTGCCCGTCGAGTTGCAGGAGGGGCTGCTCGTTAGCAGTGGCAGCCGCAACTTCGGATGAGATGGATGGCCGGCAGTCGTAGGACCCGCTGTTCAGAAACCCAGCGGGCAATGGTATCGGGAGATGAAAGATGAGGATCCCTCTTTGCGACCTCAAGGCCCAGTACCTGTACATTCAGCCTGAGATTGATGACGCCATCAAGAGCATTATCGCCAAGACCAACTTCATTCAGGGCGAGGAGGTGCGACTCCTTGAGAAAGAGTTCGCGGCCTTCTCTGGAGCGAGGTTTGGTGTGGGAGTGGCATCGGGTACAGACGCCCTCCACCTTGCACTGCTGGCGCTAGGTGTGGGACCAGGGGACGAGGTGATTACAACCGCTCACACCTTCACTGCGACCGCTGAAGCGATCTACTACTGCGGCGCCAAGCCGGTGCTCGTGGACATCGATCCCAAGAGCTATAACATAGATCCAGCCAAGATCGAAGAGAGGATCACCGTGCTCACCAAGGCGATTGTGCCGGTGCATCTGTATGGGCAACCGGCTGACATGGATCCCATCCTTGACGTCGCGGGGCGGCACGGACTTCCAGTGCTGGAGGACGCCTGCCAAGCCCACGGAGCCGAGTACAAAGGAAAGCGGGCGGGGAGTTTGGGAATCGCTGCCTGCTTCAGCTTCTATCCCGGCAAGAACCTTGGGGCCTACGGTGACGCCGGGATGATAGTGACCAACGAGGAGAAGCTCGCTAAGTGGTGTGCCATGATGGCCGACCACGGTCGCACTGAGAAGTACTCCCACGACTGCATTGGCTATGGCAAGAGGATGGACACCTTGCAGGCTGCCATCCTCAGGGCGAAGCTGCGGCATCTGGAGGCGTGGACCGAAACCAGGCGCCGCATCGCTGCTCTCTACAATCAGAAGTTGGCTGGTGTCGTCGAGACTCCCTACGAGCCTGATTGGGTAAGCGCAGTGTACCACCTGTACGTCATCCGGGTGCCGGAGCGAGACAAGGTTTTCCAGCGGTTGAGGGAAACAGGCATCGGTGCCGGCATCCACTATCCCATACCGCTCCACTTGCAGCCGGCCTACGCCTATCTAGGGTACCAGCGGGGAGACTTCCCTCATACCGAAGAGGCAGCCGACTCGATACTGTCGCTCCCCATCTTTCCAGAGATGGAAGAGCAGATAGATTACGTAGTAGCCCAACTGAAGGTGGCTCTCCACTGAAAGTGGCCTCTTTCAGGGTCTCGAGGTTGCCTTCGACCGGCGCATCTCCGTCTCCGGCTGCTCGCGGGTGCTGGTGAACCTGGTGGGTGGCCTGGTGCCGGTGGAGATCGGCGAGGGGATGCTCGTTGGTGGTGGAAGCCTCGACTCAACGGGTATCGTGGAGACTCCCTACGAGCCTGATTGGGTAAGAGCAGTGTGTCACCTGTACGTCATCCGGGTGTCGGAGCAAGAATACACTACCCTATTCCTATCCACCTACAATAGTCCATGGTGTCTCCAGAGTCTGAGAAACCACGCCCTCTTCATTCGATCGCTTCCCTTGTCAACACATGATACTCGTGATGGAGACTGAGAATCCGATGGTGCATCGTACTGGAGTTCGCATTCACCCAACGGCAGACGTTTCCGATCGCGCCGTCGTTGGTGCTGGAACTTCCATTTGGAATCAGGCCCAGGTCCGTGAGGGCGCTTGCATAGGCCAAGAGTGCATTCTGGGCAAGGATGTCTACGTCGACTCCGGCGTCCAGGTCGGTGACAATGTCAAGATCCAGAACGGATCTCAGCTGTTCCACGGCGTGACGGTAGAGTCGGGGGTGTTCATAGGTCCCGGTGTCATCCTCACCAACGACAAGCGGCCGCGCGCGATCAACCCTGACGGGACGCTTCAGAGTGATGCCGACTGGCAGGTAGGCCCGATCCGCATTGGTTACGGGGCCTCTCTGGGAGCACGGGTCGTAGTGTTACCGGACGTTACGGTGGGCAGGTTCGCTATGGTTGGAGCTGGAGCCGTGGTGACCAGGGATGTCCCAAATCACGCTCTAGTCATTGGTAGCCCCGCGCGCATCGTCGGCTATGTCTGCAAATGTGGTGTCAAACTCAAACACAGCGAGGGAGGAAAATATTCCTGCCCAGCCTGTGGCAGTGCCAACCAAATAGAAAACGGTGAGGGGGAAAGGTGATTCCTATAGCAGCACCGTTCATTAGCGAAGGCGAGAAGGCTGCAGTATTAAATGTGCTCAACTCTGGCATGCTGGTACAGGGACCTTGGACTGCCAAACTTGAGAAGCGCTTTGCCGAGGCTTGTGGTGTTAGGCATGCGATCGCAGTATCTTCGGGTACAGCCGCTCTTCATCTAGCCTTGCTAGCCAACGACATTGTGCCTGGAGACGAAGTCATTACGAGCCCATTCACCTTCATTGCATCGGCGAACAGCATTTTATTCTTGGGAGCCAAGCCTGTATTCGTCGACATTGACGAGGAAACGTTCAATATTGATCATGCACAGATTGAGAAAGCCATTACACCGCGCACCAAAGCAATAATGCCTGTCCACTTATACGGATACATGTGCGATATGGATCCGATTCAATCCATAGCCTATAAGCATGGCTTAAGAATCATTGAGGACGCATGTCAAGCCGTCGGTGCTACTCATAAGGGAAGGAAAGCTGGCAGCTTCGGTACAGGCGCATTTAGTCTGTATGCAACCAAAAACGTGATGTGCGGTGAAGGCGGAATGATTACTACTGACGACGATGTAGTCGCCGAGCGCTGTCGGATGCTCCGAAATCATGGCATGAGGCGCCGCTATCACCATGAGATGCTAGGTTATAACTACCGGATGACCGATATCCTTGCTGCCATCGGGCTCGTTCAGGTGGATCGGTTAGCGGAATTCACAGAGAAGCGAAGGTCTAACGCGGCCTATCTTAGCAATGGAATAGAAGGGGCGGTGACCCCCCGGGTGAGGGATGGATACGGCCATGTATGGCATCAATATACCGTGCGCGTGCACAAGGGCTGTGATCGGGACGGAGCCGTACGTTGGCTCAACGAGGCAGGGGTCGGTACAGGGATCTTCTACCCCATTCCTGCACACCTACAGCGATACATGCGCGAGATAGTGGGCGACGTGGCGATGCCGGTAGCCGAGCGGCTGGCTCGGGAGGTGATCTCCCTGCCGGTACATCCGCAACTGAACCCGGCCGACCTAGACACGATTATCTCGGCTGTCAACAGCTTGTGGGCGCGGTGAGAGAGAAATGATGAAAGCGGCCGTCATCGGAACGGGAATGATGGGACGCAACCACGTGCGGGTCTACGCTGGCATGGAGAGCGTGAAGTTGGTGGCCGTGGCCGACCCCAACGAGAGCTCCGCGATGGCTGCCACCCATGGCTATCGTACTACCGTATACACGGACTTCACGCGGATGCTGGATCATGAATGCCCGGACCTGGTGTCCGTCGCTGTACCAACTCAGTACCACACCGAGGTGGCGCGAGAGGTGATCGGTCGGGGCATCCACCTACTGGTCGAGAAACCGCTGGCCCTGACTCAGGGGCAGGGGCGGGAGATAGTTGAGCTGGCGGCCGATCGGGGAGTCAAGCTAATGGTGGGGCACATCGAGCGATTCAATCCCGCCATCGTGGAAATCAAGCGCCGGCTGCAGAAGCAGGATCTGGGGAGATTGTTCCAGATCCACGCCCGCCGGCTCAGCCCTTTCCCCGCTCGCATCCAGGATGTGGGGGTGGTGCTTGACCTGGCCACTCACGATATAGATGTGATGCGCTGCCTGCTGGGATCCGAGGTGGAGCGGGTGTACGCTGAGATCGAGCGTAAGGCCCATCGTAGCTGCGAGGATCTGCTCTCGGGCCTGGTGCGCTTCACCAATGGGGTTATCGGCGTCCTGGACATCAACTGGCTGACGCCCACCAAGGTGCGGCAGTTGACAGTCCTGGGAGAGGGTGGGATGTACCTGGCTGACTACCTGACCCAGGACGTGTACTGGTACAAGAACAGCCAGACAATTACCACCTCCGCAGCTTCCAGTATATTTCGTGGGGTGTGGGAAGGGGACATGGTGAAGATCCACTTCCAGAAGAAGGAGCCACTACGCGCGGAGCTTGACTCCTTCGTGGAGGCCGTGCGGGACAACCGAGAGCCCTACGTCAACGGACGGGACGCTTTGATGGCCCTGGGCATGGCCCAGAAGCTGGTGGAGTCCGGTCACAGCCATGCGCCCGTATACTTGCAGCCGATACGGGAGGCGGTATGCCAGAGATAACAGGAAAAAGGGTGCTGGTAACCGGCGGCGCCGGTTTCATCGGCAGCCACCTGGTGGATAGGATAGTGAAGGAGTTGCCCGCCAGCCTTGTGGTGGTGGACAACCTCTTCCTTGGCAAGGAGAAGAATCTGGAAGAGGCGAGGATCGCCTTCCCCGCTCTGAAGCTCTACCGGGCAGACGCCTCGGATTACGAGAGCATGGGGGAGATCCTGCAGCGGGAGCGGGTGGATGTGGTGTTCAACCTGGCGGTCATACCGCTGCCCACCTCCCTGGAGCGCCCTCGCTGGACGGTAGATGTCAACGTGGCAATCGCGACCGCGGTCTGCGAGCTGCTACGCGAAGGCAGGTACGAGACCCTGATCCACTTCTCATCCTCGGAGGCCTACGGCTCCGCCCAGTACGTACCCATGGATGAGAGCCACCCGCTTCTGCCGTCCACGCCCTACGCGGCTAGCAAGGCCGCTGGTGACCAGGTAGTGCTCTCCTACCGGCACACCTTCGGCCTGGATGCAGCCATCGTCAGGCCCTTCAACAACTTCGGCCCCAGGCAAAACGAGGGTGCCTATGCCGGTGTGATCCCCATCGTAATCCGGCGGGCGCTACAGAGAGAACCGGTGATCATCTATGGAGATGGGGAGCAGACGCGGGATTTCGTCTTTGTCCGAACTACGGCGGATGCCGCTCTGCGCGCCTACCAACAGCCGGAGACTCGCGGCCACGTCATCAACCTGGCTACCGGGCAGGAGCTGTCCATCAACCGGCTGGTTCGGGCCATCCTGGAGATCCTGGGGATCGAAGTTCCCGTGATCCACGAGGCGCCCCGCCTGGGCGACGTCCGGCGCCACTGCGGGTCCGCAGAGCTAGCCCGGAAGCTCATCGGCTTCGAGCCGGAGACGGCGGTGAGCGACGGTCTTGCGGAGACTGTGAGCTGGTACAGACAACAGTTGGAGGTGAAGTGACGTGATTGCCGACCACGGGCATATCCGGCTGGCTCTGCCAATCACCGGCGAGGAAGAGATCGAGGAGATTCGGGCGGTCCTCGCTTCAGGCTACCTGGCCCAAGGCCCCAAGGTGGCCGAATTCGAGCGGATGGTGGCCGACTACGTTGGGGTGAGGCACGCCTTCGCCACCACCTCGGCCACCACGGCCCTTCACCTCTCTCTAGTGGTGCTGGGCATTGGGCGCGGGGATGAGGTGCTGGTCCCGGACTTCACATTCCCCGCTACCGCCAACGTGGTGGTGCAGCAGGGCGCCACGCCGGTGCTGGTGGACATCGACCTGGACACCTTCACTGTGAACGTGGACGACATGGCAGCGAAGGTCACCTCGCACACCAGAGCCATCATGCCGGTGCACGGTTTTGGGCTCTCGGCCAATATGAACCCGATCATGAAGCTGGCTGCTAAGCACGGATTACCGGTGGTGGAGGATGCCGCCACCGCCATAGGCACCACATACTACGGCAAAAAGTGTGGCAGCATGGGCACACTCAACTGCTTCAGCTTCCACCCCCGCAAGGCGATAACCACAGGCGAAGGTGGCATGATCCTGACCGACGATGACGCGTTGGCGGAGAAAATCCAACTGCTGCGCAGCCACGGCGGGGTGCGGCGCGAGGGGCGTTTCACCTTCGAGGCAGCAGGCTTCAATTACCGAATGAGCGATATTCTGGCGGCAGTAGGGGTGGCCCAGATGCGCAGGTTGGATGGCTTGATCGCCCGGAGGCGCGAACTGGTGGCCCTCATGTCCGAGAAGCTGCGCGCAGTGGAGGGGGTGAAGACTCCCGTGGAACCAGCATGGGGAGGACATGTCTACCAATCCTACGTGGTGCTGCTGGACGAGGGAATCGACCGTGACGGTGTGATCAAGGCGATGAAAGAACGGGGGGTTGAGACGACCTTGGGAACCTACGCCCTGCATGCCCAACCGTTTTTCGCTCGGAAGTATGGGTACCGGGCGGGGGACCTGCCTAAATCCTACCGGGCATATCGCCACTCCCTGACGCTGCCGGTGTACCCTCCTATGGAGAAGGAACACCTGGATCGGGTTGTCCAGACGCTGCGTTGGGCGATTGACTCTATGGGAAAATACAACGGATGAACGAGCATCGTGCCCTGCGGCTGGCACAGCAGGCCATTACCATCCTCGGCTTGAATCTGACTGATCTAACAGTCCTAACAGAGGCCGCGACGGGATACTACGCACTTACACCGCTTATTGCCGCTCTGGCCGGGGCTAGGAGGGTACTGGCCCTCACCAGGGACTCACGGTTCGGCAAAGCTACAGAGGTGCGCGAGGCCACAGATGCCCTCGCGCGCCGTTGGAACGTCGAAGATCGGGTGGAGGTGATGCTGGCCAGGGAGGACGACCGGATCGGCCAGGCCGACATCGTGACCAATCTGGGCTTCGTGCGTCCCCTCGACGCTTCGATGCTGCGACGGCTGAAGCCGACAGCAGTTATCCCGTTGATGTGGGAGACCTGGGAATATCGCCCGGAGGATCTGGACCTGGCCGAGTGCCGGCGGTTGGGCATCCCAGTGTTGGGGACCGACGAGCGCCATCCGGATCTGCGGATCTTCGACTACGTAGGGCACCTCGCCCTGAAGCTACTGCTCCAGCTCGACATCGAGCTGCTGAAGTCGGACGTGGTGGTGGTCGGCGGGGGACAGTTCCCCCCCTTCGTCGTCGCGTCGTTGCAGGCAGCAGGGGCGCGGGTGACCCGGGTGCGCACAGGCGAGGGTGAGTCGCTGGCCTCGCGCGAGGCCAGGGAGGCCCTGGCCGGATGCGATGCGGCGGTGATCGTGGAGCACCATAGTCGCGAGTTGCTCATCGGGCAGGGAGGACAGATCTCCGCGTGGGAGTTGCACGACTTGAACCCGGGGGTCAGTTTGGCACACATCTCGGGATGGGTAGAACGGAAGGATGTGATGGATGCTGGCATCCCCTGCCAGCCCGACCGGCTCGCACCGCCTGGATACATGAGCGTTGCCACTGACTACCTCGGTCCCAAATCTCTAATAGAACTGCATACGGCAGGGCTGAAGGTCGGGGAAGTCCTGGCCAGGGCAAGGCTAAGAGGTCTGGGGCGAGAGGAGGCCGAGGCTGCTGCCTGTGCCTGCTGTCCCCTGTGTCAGGCAATGCGGGAGTGACAGCAGGCACGGTAGTCCTTCTGGGGTTGTAGAAGGAGACAGAAAGGTCATGAGGCTACAAGACATTGCTCCCGTCGTTTCAGGAATGGTAGTTAGAGACATTGAGTTCCAATCTCTCGGCTTTCTGGAAAGCACTCTGCCGAGGATGCTAGCGTACCTAGAAGGCGAGCGATTCCTGGAGCTGTTGCTCTGCAACCCCTACATCGTCGGGGTCATTACTACACCGAAATTGGCCGAAGCCATCCCCCAGGACCGGAGCCTGTTACTATCCCCTGCTCCCAAAGAGGCATTCTACCAGATACACAACTACCTGGCTACCAGCACAGACTTCTATGGCAGGAGCTTCCCGTCAGAGATCTCCAGTGGAGCTTTCATCGCCCCGACCGCATACATCGCACCCAACGATGTACGTATCGGCCCTGGCGTGGTCGTTGAGCCTCATGTCACGGTTATGGAGCGCACCGTGATAGAGGCGGGTGTGATCTTGAGAGCAGGTTGTGTGGTCGGCGCGCAGGGGTTCGAGTTCAAGCAATCCGATGGTAGGCTCAGGGGAGTGGCTCACACGGGCGGTGTTCTACTGCACAGTGGAGCGGAAATCCAGTCCAACGCCACGGTGTGCCGTTCCGTCTTTGGGGGTTTCACGGAGATCGGAGAGGACAGCAAGATCTCCAACAACGTTGGGATAGCTCACAACGTGCGGATCGGGAAGAGGTGCCTCATCGCCGGGCGGGTACAGGTTGGGGGAAGCGTGACGATAGGCGACGACGTGTGGATCGGTCCTGGAGCGGTAATATCCACCGGAATCACGATTGGCGATCGCGCCAAGGTAAGCATCGGGTCGGTGGTCACACGCAACGTGCTGCCTGACCAGCGAGTGACAGGGAACTTCGCCGTCGAACACTCCAGGTTTCTCGATTTCTGGAGCTCCACAAGATTTCATCAAATCCATAAGACAGGCCGTTGAAGCCGCTGTTCTACGGCAACACCTGCAACGTCAACTACCTGGCGTTTCTTCAGGCGACAACGGGATTCGGCAGCACCGGCTGCTCAAGAGGACAAGAAATGAGACTGCGAGACATAGCCACCGCGTTTCCGCCACAGAGGACTACCTCCAAAGAGATCGTCAGTTGGACGGGTGGAGACCTCGATTTCGTCGTAGACAAGATAGGTGTCAGGACCCGGGCGTTCCTGCGTGAGGACGAATCGGTGGTCAGCCTATCCCAGCAAGCGTGCGACAAGCTTTTCGAGTGTAATCAGCAGCTTGCCAGGGAGCGGGTCAAGCTGCTAGTGCTTGTTACCCAGAATCCTGACAACAAGCTACCCCACAGTTCCGCTCTGCTGCAGAGCGCCTTGTCGCTGGATGTCGGGACTGCATGTTTCGACGTGAGCCTCGGATGCTCGGGCTACGTCTATGCCCTGAGTATCACCAAGGCATTCATGTCCGCGGAAGGCATCACCGACGGTATCGTCGTAACGTGCGATCCGTACTCCAAGATCATGGGCAAGGCGGACCGCGACACCGTGAGCCTTTTCGGGGACGCCGCGACCGCGACCTGGCTATCCGCTGAGGCCGGAGCCGAGATCGGGAAGGGGGACTACGGAACGGACGGGGCACGCGGCCACAATCTCATGGTGAAGGCCGGTGGCAGCGCCAAGCCCCTTTCGAGTCTGTGGCAAGAGTGGCCGGCTGAAACCGCAGCGGAAGATTTCCGCCTCTGCATGAACGGGCGTGCCATATTCAATTTCATGATGGCCCGCGTGCCGCGCTCGGTTAAGAGGTGCCTAGATAGGAACGGGCTGACGATGGACTCGGTGGACTACTTCGTGTTTCACCAGGCCAGCAAGTTCATGATTGAGAATCTGAGGGCATACATCGGGCTGGACGCGCTCAGGGTTCCGTGCGACATCACGGAGACCGGCAACACCGTGTCGTCGTCGATACCCATCGTCCTTGCCCGGATGATGGATGAGGGTGCCCTGCAGGGCAAACGCGTACTGTTATCGGGGTTTGGAGTTGGCCTATCCTGGGCCACCAACATTCTTGATTTCGGAGGGTCAGAGTGAACCAGCAGCATGCTATCGAGTGGATAGACCAAGCTCTCAAGGAGACGCTGGATACGGATAACGTACAGTTCCACCTGGAGACCGACCTGGTGCAGGAGAAGATCCTGGACTCACTGGACAGCATGGTCTTCTTGCTGTGTCTGTCGGAGCTAAGCGGGAAGTCGTTCCCGGAGGACCAGGACCTGGTGGAAGTCGGACTATTCAAGGTGGATCGGCTGGTTGACTACCTCCTCCAGCCCAAATAGCCATCGAGGTTGCGGGCCACGCGCCCATCGGCCCAGGTCAGAAACGTCGGACCGTTCGGGCTCGGCCGTATCTCCCGCTCCATTCGTCGCACGATTCCGATGGATGGGCCGACGGGTCCACTGCAATTCGTCTGCCACTACAGCCCAGGCCGAGCATGAGCCGGCCCAGGTTCCGCCCGCCGGAGGTAAAGATGAAGGTAAAGATGAGCGGTCTTCCCGCCCGGCTGTCGCTTCCTCTGCTGGGACAGCGGGAATACTTGCAGGGGACAACCCTTTTCGATGCACTGCTGGGTTTTCTTCCGCAACACGCTGGGGTGACCTTCAAGGTTCCGCGCGTCATCAAGAGCGATCTTGTGGAGGTAGTAGATCAGCAAGACCTGGGCAAGAGCGCAGCAGACTGGGACGCCACTCTCTCATGGATCACGGGCGAGGAGATGGGCACACTCGCGGTCAAGGCCTTGCCATCCTCCAAGAACCCGTTGCGCGTCCCCTACAACGAGAGTCTGGTCACCGATCGAATTGCCCTCGGGAGAGGAACTGCAGAATTGGCCGGGGAATGGCCATTCTCTTTCTGTGCGACCATTGTATCCATGAACAAGGCCATGTTGCTCGGCCAGGTTCATAGCAATCCTTCCGGCCAGTGGATGTTCACGCGGCTGGATGTGTCCCGGGTGCCCGGGATCGGTAGACTGTTGACTCTCCAGTTGGGCAGAGTCGTTGGAGGAGGACGGATTGTCAAGACTCAGGTGTCAGTAGACGGCATCCTCCTTGGAGACCTTTACTTCTGCTGGATCGAGAAGGCCCGGATTTCGAGCCGCGGGGAACGGATTGGAGGCGATTAACTTACCCTGTCTGAAGCAGTCCGTCCCTCGTATCTGGCTAAAAAAAGCCGTCACTGCTTGTCCGCTCACAGTGATGGGTTGCACCGTGCCAGAGAATCACAGGCAACCTAGCCATTGACCATGACAAGTACATGACGTTCCACAAGACCATAAGATGAGGGACCAACACTGTAGCATCGTTCGCCTGCTTGATTGAACAGATAGCCGAGGTCTGTCCTTGAGGCTGCTATTATACGGAAACACCTGCAACGTCAACTATGTGATAGCGAAGTACGTACGACGGGCCGGTGTGGACACCCAGTTGCTGGTAGACTCGACTGTCCTCCTCCACCGCCCTGAGAGCGAGGATCCGGCACTGCGGGGCAATTACCCCGAATGGATCCGCGACATAGGCGAGATCGACTTCGAGCGGCTACTGCTCTTCCCCGGGAGGCGGCACGAACTGGTCGGGCTGCTGTCGGATTGCGACGCTCTGATAGTCTCTGGGTTTGCCCCTGTCGTAGCGCAGTGGACCGGCAAGCCCTACGTCTTCGCGGGCTACGGGGGGGACTTCGACCTGTACGCCAGCCGGGAGTACCCCAGGATGGCTGCGCGCCAGGCCATCCCCAGGAATCCGCTCAAAGGCGTAGCGCACGTTGCCCTCGCACTGTGGCTGAACCGCCTGCAGCGGAAGGGCCTCCAGGCCGCGGCGCGTGTGAACTACCGGATTCCAGGCCAGTACTCGGGAACGGACAGGCTGATGAAGGATCTGGGGCTTGACCGGCGCCGCATCTACATCCCCCTCCCTCTGAACACCGACAAATACTCCCCTGACCCCGGCGCCTCCGACGCTCGCGATCTCAGGGGAAGTCTGGGTGGGGATGTGCTGTTCTTCTCCCCGACGCGACACCTCTGGGGGCGACTCCCGCCGGGTCGCTACGTCGCGGAGTTCAAGAACAACCATCTCTTCATCATGGCCTTCGCCCGCCTGTGCCATCAGGAGAGGGTAGACGGAAGGCTGGTGCTGGTGAACAAGGGGCCCACCTTCTCGGACTCTATGGAGCTCGTCCGGAAGCTGGGCATTCAGGAGAAGGTCGTGGTTGTCTGGGAGATGGCTCGCGCCGACCTGATCACCTACTATCGGGCTGCCGACGCGGTCCTCGATCAGGTGGCGAAGGGAGGGATGGGCGCCACCAGCCTGGAGGCACTAAGCTGCGGGACCCCTCTCATCTCCTACGTGAAGGACCTGACCGCCGGCTACGGGGAGCAGCCGCCGGTGTTGAGCGCTGACTCCGAGGAGGCCATATTCGGTCACATGGTGAGGCTGGCGAGGGAGCCGGCGTGGAGGACGGAAATAGGCCATCAGTCCCGGGAATGGCTGGTGAAGTACCACTCTGGGCCCTCGGTGGCGTCCCGATATGTCGATCTGTTCGAGAAGCTGCTAATGGAAAGACAGGACAATCGCCGTTCCTTCCCCCAGCCTGGAACTCGGGGCGATCCTACAGGCTGCAAGACTCTACAACGTTCATAAGGAGAGGCAATGAAACATGGTTTGTCAGTCGGCCAAATCTTCACCAAAATGGTCACTCGCCCGCACAGAGCAGGTGCCTTCCTTAGCAGCGTAACGGCGGGATGGAAAGACAGTCGGGTGAACAATATGCTGGCCCGTATCGACCTGGAGCAAGCCAGCCGAGACAGAGACGACTGCCTGGGCCGACTGTTTGGAGGGGCCGAGCGCGTCGAAGAGTTCTTGGCTGAGCTGCGAAGTGACCACGAGTTTCAGGAGATACAGGCCCAAAGACGCCTCCAGATTCGGGAGCTCATCAGGAACAGACGGGCTCTCGTAGGCACGTCGAGTCCCTTCGATGCTGAAACGCTGTACGTCATTACCCGAGCACTTCAGCCTGAGATCATCGTCGAGACCGGTGTCCAATATGGTGCGCACACCGCGCATATCCTGTTGGCGCTCAAGAATAACGGTAGGGGCCAACTGCACAGCATCGACTTTCCCCAAGACCTATCACCCCTAGAGTGTGGCTATCTGGTGCCGGAGGATCTTCGGGGACGATGGCATCTCCTCCTAGGAGATGCTAGGGACCTGCTCCCTAAATTGCTAGGACAGCTGCACAGTATCGACATCTTCATTCACGACAGTGATCACAGCTATCGCCACATGGCCTGGGAATACCAGACAGCCTGGCCTTATATTGTGTCCGGCGGCGTGCTGTTTTCACACGACGTGCACTACAATTCGGCTTTTCGCGAGCTGTGTCAGCGGCACCGAAATGAGATATCCGATAGCTTCGAGCTGTTTGCCAGCGGGGTAGCGGCGAAACGACGCGAAACGGCCTAGCAGATGGGGAGAGGGCATGGTTGAGGACAGGTCGCTAGCCGGCCATCTTCGTTTCCTGCTAAAGGACACGGCAGTCTACGGCCTCGCAGGAGCAGTGGCAAAGCTGCTGGCCATCTTCACCGTCCCGATCCTGACCAGACTCTTCTCCACGTCCGAATATGGCCTGATCGACGCCATCACGATCGTGGGGACCGTCTTCATACCGGCGGTTATCCTTGGCCAGGACTCATCCATCGGGCGCTTCTATTACGACACTGACGATCGCCGAGAGCGACGAGAGATCGTGTCGACGGGTCTATCCGTGCAGATGGCGTTCTCGGCGCTTGTGGCCGCCGCTCAATTCATCCTGGCAGCGCCGATCCTGGACGCCTACCTGCGCTCTACCGCCGAGGTCGATTGCATGCGACTGATGGCCTTGGCTCTCCCGGCTACCGTCCTGGTCAGGAACACCCAAAACCTCCTCAAGTGGACTTTCCGGCGGAGACGTTACCTGGTGCTGACCCTGGGTATCACAGTGGTCAACGTGGCAGCCACCCTCTTCCTGGTGCTGGTTGCCCGGCTGGGGGTCACCGGTGTCTTCTACGCGAACCTGTTCGCTCAGGCTGCCTTTGCAGGGACCGGGATGTGGTTCTGCCGTGACCTGATCGCGGCGCGCTTCAACTGGCGCCCCTGGCTGAAGCCGATGGTGCTGTTTGGGTTGCCCTACACCCTGGTCGGTATCGCTGATGCGGTGTTCCCTTCGGTGGATCGCTTCTTCATAGCGCGCTATCTCACACTGGACAGCCTCGGGATCTACAGTGTTGGCATGAAGGTGGCTTCCCTGCTCATGCTCGTCGTGACAGGGTTCCAGACGGCATGGGGGCCGTTCGCATACGCCACCTACCGGCAACCGGGCGCCAACCAGACGTTCGCAAGGATCCTGTTGCTGTTCACCTACGTCGGCTGCCTGGGAGTGGTGGGGCTGGTGGCGCTGGGGAAACCGTTGATTCTGCTGATGGCCTCGGAGAAGTACGCCGACAGCTATCCCCTGGTGGGACCGTTGGCTTTCTCAGCAATACTGGGGGGGATCTACTACATTGTCTGCATCGGCATGGGACTGTCCAAGAAAACGATCTACAACGCCGTAGCCTACATGAGCGGAGTTGCAGTCTTCGCGGGCCTTGCCAACATACTCGTTCCCATTCTCGGGCTCCAGGGCGCAGCGCTGGGGCTGCTGTCGGGAAAGGCTATCAGCATCATGGTCGTCACCGTCGTGGCCGGAAAGCTGTATCCTATCCCCTACGACTTCCGACGGTTCCTCGCCATCCTGGCGCTGGCCGGCCTGTCCGTCCTATTCCTGACAACCCAGGTAGATGACATAGGGATCATGGATTGGTTCCTTCGGGCAGCAGTGTTGCTCGGGTACGGGATGGCGAGTCTCTGCCTGGTAATGCAACAGTCGGAAAGGACTGCCGTCTACAAGCAGTTGCAGCGGATGAGACGACGACATCCAGCCGCCGCAGCATAGAGGCTTCGCGCCGCAGGATTTCTGTCCACCGAGGGGCAATGAGGGATGATTGCTCCATGAAGGGCAACCGCTCTAGTCAAGCAAGAAGACGGGCAGTGAAATCCGTGCTGCCAAGCAGGAAGAGTCAAAAGCCATGTGCGGGTTCGTAACTTGGGTTAATCTGGAGAGACCAATTGACCCGATGCTCCTGGAGAACATGCGTGATACCATCGTGCACCGAGGTCCCGACGATGCAGGAATCTATCTAAGTCGCGACGGCCTCGTCGGGCTCGGGTTTCGCCGGCTCTCGATCATAGACCTCTCACCGGCCGGACACCAGCCGATGTCAGACGGCGCGGAGCGTTACTGGATTGTTTTCAATGGCGAAGTGTACAACTTCCGAGAGATCCGGGCGGAGTTGGAGGCACGGAGCCACCGCTTCACATCTAACACTGACACCGAAGTGGTCCTCCACGCCTACATGGAATGGGGCCGCGACTGCCTGGAACACTTCATCGGGATGTTCGCCTTCGCGGTCTGGGACGAGGCCGAGCGGCGCCTTTTCGCGGCCCGCGATCGGATGGGAATCAAACCGCTGTACTACACCGTGGAACCGCGGGGGATCTGTTTGGCCTCGGAACTCAAGCCGATACTCGCCCGCACCGACTTCCAGCCGCAGTTGAACCCGGCGGTATTGCGCCGATACCTGGAGCTGGGATACATCCCTGCCCCCATGACGATCCTGGAGAATGTGCGGAAGCTGATCGCCGGAGAGTGGCTGGAGTGGGATGGCCACACCGGCGTCCTTACCCGGGGGCGATACTGGGACGTAGCACGGGTCTTCGAGGAGGAGGTGGAGTCGAGAAAGCGAGCACGCTCCGAGGGGGAACTAATGGAGGAGTTGGACGGTCTGCTCAAGGATGCCGTCCGCTATCGGCTCATCAGCGACGTTCCGCTGGGGATTTTCCTAAGCGGAGGGCTGGACTCCAGCATCGTCACGGCGCTGGCACGGGCCGGCAGTTCCGGGAGGATAAGGACCTTCTCTATCGGCTTCTCTGATACCGAGTACGACGAGGCGGAGCACGCTAGAGCCGTCGCGCGCCACCTCCAGACGGATCATACCGAGCTATATGTCTCACCGGGGGAGGCGCTGGCCACCATTCCACGGCTGCCGGAGTTCTATGATGAGCCCTTCGCGGACCCCTCCGCCATACCCACCCACATCGTCTCCAGGTTGGCGCGGCGCCACGTGACTGTGGCGCTCTCGGGGGACGGGGGCGACGAACTGTTCGGAGGCTACCTCTTCTACCTTTGGATGCGCAAGTGGCTGTGGGTAGACTTACTCCCTCCCACGGCACGCCATCTCGCCGGAGCCCTCGGATCAAGATCGCCCGGCAACACCCGCGCTCAGCGGTGGCTGGAAGCCATGGCCCAGCAGGATGTCCCGGACCTAGCCCAGTACCTAGCCAAGCCGGTCTGGCGGCCTAATGAGTTGGACCGTCTGCTACCGGGGATTCCTGAGGGAAATGGGCGTCCACCGGCCCGCTCCAGGAATCCCCAGGAAGCAATGATGGTGCGAGACCTGGAGTGGTTCCTTCCCGAGGACTTGCTTACCAAGGTGGACCGAGCGAGCATGGCGGCCTCCCTGGAGGCCAGGGTACCGCTCTTGGACCACCGGGTCGTTCGCTTCGCCATGAGGCTGCCGGTCGGACTCAAACTCCACAACGGGATCACCAAGTACCTTCTCAGGCAACTGCTCTACCGCTATGTTCCTCCAGAATTGGTGGACCGGCCAAAACGCGGGTTCGAGATCCCGCTCGATCGCTGGCTGCGCGCCGAGTTGCGCGGGCTGGTAGAGCAGTACACCAGTTCCGAAAGCCTCCGCCCTTTCATGCAATGGATGAATCCCAAGACCGTTGATGCGGAAACCGGGCGTTTCTTGGAGGGCAAGGGGACGTACCAACGAACATGGAGCATCGTCGTCCTGGCCATGTGGGCAGAGCACCACTTCGCCCACCGTTGACGACGATGCGTCGCTGGTGGTGGATTGGGGTAGTGATCGGTCTTGGAATATGGTTCTCGTGGCCGGAACTCTCGCAGATAGCCGACCACAACGCAGGAGCAGTGTTGTTGGCTCACGGCGACCCTCTCGTCTCAGGCCGTGTTGCTCACGGCTACCCGGCCGTGAGCATTGTAGCCGCCGACCTGTCAACTCAACCAGGGAACGATGCAGATCTGCATCTGGCAGCTCGTCTCCTCTTCGTCAACGGGGAATACCAGCAGGCCAGTCAGATCTTAGCCACGCTGCCGGAGGAGCTCCGAACAGCCTCAGGCAACTGGCTGCTGCAAGAGGGAGCGTGGTTGGCAGAACACTACCAGAATGCAGCCGCAGCCGAGGCTTTCCGCCTCGAATCTCGAATCGGTCCGGATGCTGCCCTCGGTTACTATCGCTTGGGAGAACTATTCGAACTGCAGCGCCAGTTCCAGGAGGCCCTCGCCAACTACGACCTAGGCATCACAGCCCAACCAGATCGTGCCGCAGAGGGCTTTTTCTCTGAAGGTCGCCTGTACCAAAACCTGCACAGGACGGAGGATGCACGAGTGGCATGGGAGCAGGCCCTGTTAGCTGCCGGGGAATATGGAAAGCTGCCTCCTAACGAGATGATGCACCTTCTGGTAGGGCTTGGCTGGATATACTTGGATGGAGGTCAGATTCATAAAGCGCTGCCGCTGTTCAGCCAGGCCATCGAGCTGGATCCAGACGACTCGCTGCGCATGGGCTGGGCCTCTTGTTCCGCCTTCATGGGGCGAGCACGGGCACAGGAATCCTTGCGCGACTGGCAGGGATCTGTGTCTGGATATGAGGGGGCACTCGAGGTCTGCACCGACAGCGAGACACTTGTAGATGCGCGCCAGGGGCTCGACAGGGTCGGATCTCGTGGCGAGACATCAAGGAGTACCACTCCATGACCTCTCATCCGCGTGTAGCTTTCTTGATTCGGGGACATCCAAGCATCGACCCTGGTGGTGCTGAAGTTCAGGCTTGGATGATCGCCGTTGAATTGACCAGGCGGGGCTGGGACATTCACTGGCTATGCGAGTGGCCGAGGACCCAGACCGTACCGGATATGTTACAAGGTGTCCACCTGCACCCGCTCCCTGTGAGGAAGGAGGAGCTGGCTCTCCTGAACTGGCGGCCGGTCCACTGCATCCTGCATCAGATCGGCGCGGAGGTCTACTACCAGCGGGCTGCATTGCCTTACACCGGCATTCTCGGCATCCCTCCCCACACACCGCGACGCTTCGTGTGGGGAGTTGCAGAGACCATATACTGCCGAGAGGGATGGAAAGCCTTTCTGCGTGCTTGGAAGAGAGACCCTAGACACGATTCGAAACGTGTCGTGCGGGGCGCTTTCGCAGTCCTAAACGGCCTCGCTTTCGAAGCAGGGGCACGACGGGCAGCCGCTTTGGTTGCTCAGACGGGGGAGCAGCGGAAATACATAGCCGAGCGATGGAAACGCGACGCGATGGTAATTCGCAATGGCTTTACGGTAAGCCAGCTTCCGGTCATAAAGAGCCATCCGCCGGTCGTCCTCTGGGTTGGGCGTTTTTCACAAGGGAAGAATCCGCTTGCCTTTCTCCAGCTTGCTGCCGATTGCATCGGCCTGGATGCCAGCTTCATGATGGTGGGGCAATGGGTCGCTCCCTCGGAATCCGAATTGGGGAAGAAAGCCAAGATGTATCTGGAGCGGCTGCCGAATGTGACCTATTGCGGCGAGAAATCCGTCGCGGAAACGGAGCGATTGATCGGTGAGGCAGCTATAGTGGTAAATACAAGCCTAGCCCAGGGAACCGAGGGATTCCCTAACGTGCTGCTCCAATCCTGGTTCAATCGCACAACAACAGTAACGCTACAAGTTGATCCTGACAGGCTGTTCAGTAAGCGAGGCATCGGCCTGCTGGCAGGATCGCAGCAGGGGCTGGCAAACGCTGTGAGGAGGTTGCTAGCCGACGATGCGACACGGGAGTCTATTGCAGATGGAGCATACCAGTTCGCCACTGAGAACCATTCCATGGAAAGAATCGCGACCGCTTATGAGGGCGTTTTCACAGAAGTTGCCTCCTCAGGCAGGATGTGACATTGGATAGTAGAGAATCGAACGTGTCCTGGCAACTCCAGGGATCGCTCAACATGGGGTCTTTCTGTTCAAAGACCCATTTTCTAGTCTTGCTAGCGACCTGTGGACTGTCGCTCCTTGCAGGTGGTGGCGCAGCAATGGAAGGGGCTGGGAGATTCTCCTTTCTTCTTTTAGGCATACCGATAGGATGCGTAGCATTTTTCATCATGGCACTTCGGCCGTGGTGGGTCCTATATGGGCTTACGATAATAGTGGTATTGCTAAACGGTCTCTCCGACCTCCTGCGCCTCGGCGTCTACGCGTACGATCTCCAATCGCTCATCGATCTCTCGATACTCGCTCTCCTGGGAGTCACGTTGGTGGCATGCCGTGGGAAGCCTCGAATCACCATTCTGGACACCGGGATACTGCTATACCTGCTCTCACTTGCATTCTCCTTGGCCACAGTCCAGCAGGATTGGCAGGTTGCGATGGTGGCAGTGCGCCGATATACAGCAGGAATAGTGTTGTTCTACGCATGTGCCAATATGGACGCCCCCGAGTTGAGTAAGCGTTGGTTGGTCTGTCTCCTACTCTTACTGGTGTGGCTGCAAATCCCGGTAGGAGTAGCGCAGCGTCTTACGACTGTAGGAATTTCCCTGGCCGGCACTTCAGAAGGTTTTGATGTGGTGAAAGGGACGTTTGGACTCAATGGAGGTGCCCAGTTGGGGTGGCTTATGATGATGGGCTCCTGCATCGCGCTACCACTCGCCGCAAGAAAGTTACTGCCCGGGTGGCTGGCAGTCCTACAATGGACTCTCAGCTTCGCCCTGGTAGTACTTGGCTCGGTACTATTCAGCATGATTTTCATGCTGATGATCCCTGCATTGCTATGTGCAGACGATCGAATCCGATCGAAGTTGACGAGAACCGCCATCCTTACTTTCATTGGCCTAGTAGCAGCAGGGCTTCTCACCGTTCAGTCCTTCCCCGATATCATTCTGGGCACCAATGCTCACACGGAGGTCGGCGGTGGACTGGCGCGGCTCCAACTATACGCTCAGGATTCGCTGTACCAGGATACCGACCCGATTGGCAGACGGGCTTCCCTGCTCCTGGTCGACCAGATCTTAGTATCATCTGATCCCTCCCAGGTAATCTTCGGACACGGTGTAGGTGCTTTTTATGGCAGTAAACTACTTGACCAAACCGGTAGTCTAGCCAGGACATATCCTTATCCTCCTTATCCATATATATGGTCTTATGATTACCAGAGGATGCTAATGGAATGCGGTTTCTTTGGTGTAGGCGGATTGATAGCTATGTTGGCCTTCGCCACGGTAAATACGCATCGGGCACGCAAGGCATTGTCAGACCCTTTTTGGCAGGGCGTGGCCAGCGGCGCTAGTGTGATGAGTGTGATCGCGCTGGCAGCCATTGTGTTGACTAGCTACACTATCTTGTCGCCGGCACCCTCCTTGATCTACTGGATAACCATGGGGCTAACCAGATCCGTCAGCGACACGTAGAGCAGGGCTACAGCCCATCAAACAGCAGAGAGAAGACCATATCTATATATGAACGGCATCGGCGATACACTCCGCCAGAATGAAGTTGATAGCAGACATGCGCTAAGCAGTTGGCCCTGGATAGTCTTCACTTTGGGCTACTCCGTCATGCCGGATCAAGTCCGGCATCCATGCCTCTCTCCGGACCGCTGGATTCCCGCGAAGGCGGGAATGACGACCTGCAAGTGCACTCGATCTCGGGCCAACTGCTTAGATGCACTACTGGAGAAGCGCGAATGAGCTACGCTCCGGACATTTCCGTGGTAATCGTGACCTGGAATGTAGAGCGCTTGATTGGCGCATGTCTAAACTCGGTTCGAGCGAGCGAAGGCGGCCTGGAGCTAGATCTTTGGGTGGTCGACAACGGGTCTAAGGATCGGTCACCACAGATCGTTGCCGAGCAGTATCCGCAAGTAAATTTGACATGCAACTCCATCAATGTGGGATTTCCCAAGGCCAACAACCAGGCCCTTATCCATGCCCAGGCCAAGTACGCTCTACTGTTGAACCCCGACACGGAGGTTGACCCCCAAGCACTGATGATCATGTATGACTACCTGGAGAATAATCAGGACGTCCTTGCGGTGGGTCCTAAAATCTTACGGCCAGACGGTACAGTTCAGTTCGATTGCGTCAGAGCCCTTCCGACCATGTGGTCCTCGTTGTTCGACGTTTTCTACCTGAGCAAGTTGTTTCCCCATATCAGGTTATTCTCTAGGTATAAGCTCACTTGGTGGGACTATCAGAAAAGTGCGCAGGTTGAATGCCTGAGCGGCGCTTGTATGATGATCCGCCGAGATGCCCTAGAACACGTCGGTTTTCTAGATGAAACCCTCTTCATGTATCTGGAGGATATCGATATTTGTGCCAAACTCCTGAGGATTGGCGGCAAGCTAGTCTACCTGCCTGAGGCTCGAATCATCCACCACTCCGATGCTAAAGTCGGCGTGGGAGCCAGTACCATGCAGGTGGTGGAGGAAGATCTTATCTTCAGTGTGATGCCATACGAATCTCTGCACCTTTTTTTCCTGCGATATCATGGCAGTCTCTACGCCCTTATAGCACGAGCAGTGCTCGCAGTCGGGTTCATGATACGGATGTTGGTAGCAAGCTGTTTATTGCTAGCAGGACATCTTGTCAACCGGAGGGAGCTATACCGATACCGGTACCTGCTCGCTAAGAGTTGGGCTCTTTTGAGTTGGTCCGTAGGTCGATTCGATGCTGGCAGAGACCGCCGAGTGACTTCGAGCAAGGAGACATTTGGTACAGCAACAGTCAATCAGGATTTATGAGGTCGGCCAATGTGTGGCATCTGCGGGACTGTTAGTCGTAACCCCAATACTAGCGTCGATATGGGACTACTCCGCAGGATGACTGAGGCAATCATCCATCGCGGGCCGGACGACGATGGCTACTACTTGTCCGGTCCCATAGGATTGGGGATGCGCCGCCTGAGCATCATCGACCTGGAAGGCGGCAAGCAGCCGGTTCACAACGAGGACTCCTCGATAACGGTAGTATTCAATGGCGAGATCTATAACTATCCGGAACTTCAATCTACGTTGGAGGCCAGCGGACATGTTTTCTACACCCGCTCGGACACAGAAACTATCGTCCACGCCTACGAGGAGTATGGCGAGGCCTTCCTAGAGAAGCTGCGAGGTATGTTCGGGCTGGCGCTCTGGGACACGCGAACGCAGAGCCTGCTCCTGGCAGTGGACCGCTTCGGCATCAAGCCCCTGTACTACAGCGCACAGGGGGAGGAATTGCTCTTCGGGTCGGAGATGAAGTGTCTGCTGGCCTGCGCTAGTGTGAAGCGCGAGATAGACTTGGACGCGCTTGCACAGTATTTCACCCTCGGCTATATTCCCGCGCCCGCAAGTGTTTTCCAGTCGGTTCGGAAGCTGCCGGCGGGCAATCTTTTGCTGTGGACGCCCTCCAGTGGGACGACCGTTCGCCAGTATTGGGACATGCCCAGCAACCATCTCGAACAGCACACGCCCCGGGTGGAAACCTGCCGCCGGCTTCGCGAGGTCTTGAAGGATGCTGTTCAATCGCATCTGATCAGCGACGTGCCTCTGGGAGCGTTCCTGAGCGGGGGAGTAGATTCGAGCACAGTAGTAGCGCTGATGAGCGAGGTCAGCACCACGCCGGTGAGGACTTTCTCTATCGGATTTGCCGACCAAGAGTACAATGAGCTCGGTTATGCTCGTCTCGTGGCCCAGCGGTTCGGGACCGACCATCACGAGTTGATCGTCGAGCCGGAGACCGTGGACGTGTTGCCCGACATCGTGTCCCACTTCGGGGAACCTTTCGCCGATGCCTCCGCGCTACCCACCTACTTTGTCTCGAAGATGGCCCGCCAGTTCGTGAAGGTGGCGCTCTCAGGGGATGGAGGCGACGAGCTGTTTCTGGGCTATACCGTGTTCAGAGGCGTGGAGATGGCCCGATACATCCATCGCCTCCCTGGACCCGTCCGCACTGCTATTGCCGTCGGATCCTCCCTACTGCCTGTTGTAGGCCGGCCAGCATGGGACGACCGGGCGGCCCGATGGGGCCGCCGGCTGGCCTCGACAGTGCTCCCGCCTAGAGAAGCCTACCATTGCAAGATATCTCTACCAGGCTTGGAGAGCGCACTACCGCTGCTTTCCCCGGAGTTCCGGCAGCAACTGAGTGGCCGCAACCCCTGGAGTTCGGTAGACGGCTGCCTGGATCAGTCAGAGCGTAGCGATCATGGCCACCCTTTGGAGCCCTTCGTGTACGCTGGGCTCAAGGTGCCTCTCGCCGACGACATGCTGGTCAAGGTGGATCGCATGAGCATGGCCAACTCCCTGGAAGTGCGCGTCCCCCTTCTGGATCACCTGCTGGCCGAGTACGTGCTGACGGTACCCATCGAGCAGCGCTTCCCGCGCTGGCGGCTCAAAGCCCTCCTCAAAGACACTATGGCCGATGCGCTGCCCCCGGAGGTTCTTTCCCATCGCAAGCAGGGTTTCTCGGTGCCGCTGTCTACTTGGTTTCGAGGCAGTTTGGCGGGGTTTGCAGCAGATGTTCTACTGAGCCGCGAGGCGCGCCAGCGAGGATTCCTGGATACATCTGCTTTTAGCGCGATGCTGGAAAGGCATCGCGGGAGCAACCTCGGTGTGGGACCGCTGGTTTGGTCCCTACTGGTTTTCGAGCTCTGGTGCCGGGATGCGTTGGACGGATAAGGCAGGCACAGTATGAAGCTCCTGATCGCAAACTACCGGTACTTTGTCTCCGGCGGGCCGGAGCGATACATGTTCAACCTGATCAATGCGCTGGATGCTCACGGGCATGAGATCGTGCCCTTCTCCGTTCGCTACGATCGCAACCGGCCAACGCCTTATGCCCGGTACTTCGTGCCGCCGCTCGGCAGCGAGAGTGAGATTACTTTCCGCGAGCAGCAGCAGACACCTGGGACCCTTTGGCGGACTGTCCAGAGGCTGTTTTATGCACCCGAAGTCGAGAGAGCAGTCAGAAGGCTCGTTGTGGATACACAGCCTCAAGTGGCCTACATTCTTCACTATCTGCGCAAACTCTCTCCCTCCCTCTTAGTAGGGTTGAAGAAGGAGATGGTGCCCGTTGCGGTGCGGCTGTCAGACTACGCGATGGTTTGCCCGCAATCGCACTGTCTGCGAGATGATCAGCCCTGCAGACTATGCGCGCAGGGCAACCTTGTGCGAAGTATCCGTTATCGTTGCGTACAGCACAGCTTGGCAGCCTCGATTTTGAATGCGCTGGCTACCTGGTATCATCGCTTCCGGCATTACTTCGATCTAATAGATGTTTTTGTAACCACCAACTCTTTCATGTACCAAACGATGGTTTCTGCAGGATTTCCTGAGAAGCGGTTACGCTGCATCCCCACCTTCGTGGATGCTGAGATCTTCCGTCCGTCGCCGGGTTTCGCGAAGGATGGTTATATCGCCTACGCTGGTCGACTAGTCCCCACAAAAGGTGTGCACGTGCTGATAGATGCATTTGCGCAGTTACGACGTAGGCAATCCGTTCTCGATCTGCAACTGAGGATAGCAGGGTCAGGCGATGAGCAATACACGTCTGCTCTGAAGGATAGGGTAGAAAGAGCCAATCTTGGGGAGAGCGTGCAGTTCGTTGGAGAGCTAGCTGAAGCTGAACTCTCTATCTTCCTCAGTCGAGCCCTACTGTCCGTAGTGCCCTCTTTGTGGTATGACAACCTACCCAATGCCATCTTGGAGAGTTATGCCTGCGGAACCCCCGTTCTAGCATCAAACCACGGCTCTCTGTCCGAGTGCGTCGACGACTCGGAAACTGGATATCTATTCCGGGCTGGCGATGCCGACTATTTAGCGAACCGGTTGAAGCACTGTCTTGATAATCCAGGTCAGATAAATCACATGTCATACCGTGCCAGGGAGGTGGCCGAGCAGAGATATTCGGCAGTGGGGCACTTGGCGACGTTGGAGCAGTTACTGGGTGAGTTGGCGAAAGGTTCCAAACGTCAAAGGCTCTGAAAGTGAGACTAGCAAATGGAATGCGCGGTAATCACCACTTATCGCTGTAATGCTCGTTGTCAGATGTGCCACACTTGGCAGAATCCAACGCGGAAATCGGAGGAGTTCCCTGTCGAAATCCTTGAGAAGCTGCCGGGGGGTATGCAGCGGTTGAATATCACCGGCGGGGAGCCGCTGCTACGGGACGATATCAAGGATATCGTGAAGGTTCTCGACACCAAGACTCATCGCCTGGAGATCAGCACCAACGGCTACTTCACCGATCGGATTGTCAAGGTGTGTGAATGTTTCCCTCATATCACTATTAGGGTGAGCGTTGAGGGGTTGCCCAGGCTTAACGACGAGTTGAGAGGGATTAAGGACGGCTTCGATCATGGGCTCCATACAATCCTGCAGCTCAGAGATATGGGGGTACGGGACATCGGTTTCGCTATCGTCATCTCCAATCGGAACTGCGCGGATCTTCTGGACCTCTACTCGCTCTGCTCGGCACTTGGGGTCGAGTTCAGCAACGCTACGATGCACAACTCCTTCTATTTCCATAAGCACGACAACCGGATCGAAGACCTGCCTGCCGTCGAGAAGCAGATGCGCAGTTTCATTGAGAGGTTGCTGACCTCTCGCCGCTCCAACCTCCGCATGCAACTCAAGGACTGGGGCCGAGCGTACATCAACTACGGACTGCTCCGTTACATGCAGGGTGAGGCCCGGACTATCCCGTGTGGGGCTGCATCCGATACGTTCTTCGTTTCTCCCTGGGGAGAGATCCTGGCCTGCAACGGCTCACCGGAGCCGTGGGTGATGGGCAATCTCCGGACCCAATCCTTTGAGGAGATCTGGCAGAGTCCCCAGGCCGAGGCCGCCCGCGAGAAGGTGCGCCAGTGCCGACGCTACTGCTGGATGACTGGTACCGCTGTGCCTGCTATGCGCAAGAAGCCGTGGGTTCCTCTATGGTGGGTTCTGAGAAACAAGGCGAGGTTCGCCATGGGAAAGGAGCTAGACCTCAGCCAGTGAAGATAGCTTTCCTCGGCATCAAAGGACTCCCCTCTCGTTGGGGAGCAGATCGGGTTGTCGAGGCACTGGTGCAACAGCTGCGTGCCAGCCACGACATAACCGTCTACTGTAACAGTCGGGTGACTCCTAGGGATTTCCAAATGCCCGGCGTCCGGCTAGTGCGCTTGCCAGTCCCCCCAGGGAAGCACCTGGAGCCGACCTCGCTCTTTACTCTTTCAGCCCTCCACGCGGTCGCCCTTGGAGGCTACGACCTGGTACATCTCCACAACGCTGAGGCCTGCTTCGTGGCGCCGTTGCTGCGTCTCAGGTATCCAGTCCTTGGTACCTCCCACGGTCCCGCATACGCCCGTGCCAAGTGGGGCTGGCTCAGTCAGAAGATGATCCGGTTGGCGGATCACTTCTACGGTCGGTTCCCCCATCTCCTTACATGCATGTCCTTGCCTCTGTCCAAAGAATATGAGGGAAAACACAGGAGGGTCGTCCATTACATACCCAACGGGGTCGAGCCTGATCCCCCCGTGAACCTGGCTGCGGCCTCGGCGACCCTCCAAGCCCATGGTGTCACCGAGGATGGCTATATTCTCTTTGCCGCCGGCCGGCTCGATCCGACCAAGGGGTGCCATCTGCTGATCGAGGCTCTTGGACGGGTTGAGGATAACCTGCGGCTTGTAGTAGTGGGGAATCCGGAGACGGCTCCGACCTACTGTGAAGATCTCCGGCGGAGGGCAGATCACAGGGTGACATTCATCCCGTTCATCGAGTCCAAGGCTGAGCTGTTTGGTCTGGTGAGCAAGGCGCGTTTCTTCGTGTTCCCCTCGACTGTCGAAGCCATGTCGATGATGCTTCTGGAAGTGGCTTCACTGGGGGTGCCGGCCTTGTGCAGCGACATTCCAGAGAACTCCGGTGCCCTGGGCGAGCACGCCCTCTACTTCAGGAGCGGGGACTCAGCCGATTTGGCGGCCAAACTGAAGTGTGTGCTGGACCATCCCGAGCACCTGGAGAGGTTGGGGCGGTCAGCGCAGCAGTGGGTAAGGGAGAACAACTCCTGGGGCCAGATCGCGAAGCAGTATGACGAACTCTACAGGAGGCTATCGCCCAATGACTGAAGGGACAGTTGGCCAGGACCTTCCAAGGGCACACACATCAACCGCCACTACCCCAGGGGACGCCCAGTTCTCCCGCTACCTGCTTCTGAAGCGAGCGATCGACCTTGTAGCGTGCATCCTGGGCTTGACTCTTCTCCTACCTTTCCTGGCAGTCCTGGCGGTGGCCATCAAGCTCCACTCACCTGGCCCGGTGCTCTTCCGGCAGACCCGCATCGGCAAGGGCAAGAATCCCTACACGTTCCTATTGACGGAGGTTGTCGCGTGACGAGCGTTAAGATTGTCAAGCTACAATACGGCGTGCTCGCACTTCTTGGGCTCTCCTTTGGATTCGTGCTCGGTTTCCCCTTCGCCAACCACAACGAGTCCTACAAGTGGGTTGCTCTTCTCAGCAACCTGGATTTCGCTGGCGCATTCATGCAGCCCTTGGAAACAGTCGCGACCTACCGTCCTCTGGGCCAAGGCGTGGCTTGGCTCTTGTACATGACCTTTGGTGGATCCATATGGCCCGTGGAGGTCTTCAACTACCTGACGACGGCTGCTGGTTGGCTGCTCGTGTTCTTGGCCGTGAAGGAGAAGAGAGTATTCTCACTTGTGTCTCTGGCTACCGGGGCGATGTTCTTCTCCGGCTACATCTATCTCTTCCATCTACATGGCGTCTTCTATGGGTTGCTCTTCGTGCTCCTAGGTGTGGCGTTTCGTGAACACCACAGGCAGATCAGCCTACGCGGAATGTTTCTTGTGATCCTATCGACTGCGGTTGCCTATCTCTTCCATCCGTTTGCCCTGCTCATCGGTCTATCCTTCTGGACCGGCACGCTAGTAGAACGGCGAATGGAGTTGCGTGCTGAGCATCGCGCGCTGCTGTTGGGTTCGGCGGCAGCAGCGATCGCGGTTGCGCTGGAAGTGGAGCATAGGCGCAGTATTGTCGATATCGGTGAGTGCGTGCAGGGACTGGTTGTCTCGTACCGCAGCCTTGAGGCCACTCCCGCTGTTTCGCTCGGCATTGTTGGGTTGATACTGGTGACTGTGATTTGCATCAAGCCATCTCGACGCTGGGCTGCCGTGTCTTCGGTAGCAATGATCCTACTTAGCGGATTGCTATTAGCGGCTCATGTGCCTGTTACACTATTGTGGATTTGTGTGTGCTTAGCTAAGGCTACTGTGCGTCACAAATGGGTATACGCCCTTATGCTGGGCGTCTCATTGGCCTTCCCACTATTCACAGGAACTGGATCCCCAACCTACGCCATCTTTGTGCTCATGGTGTGCACTGTGGTTGCAGTGGACGGCTCGGTCGCAGTGGACAGAATGCTCCACCGGGGCGATGGACCCGCGCTGTGGTCTGTTCCCACACTCGCTCTTGCCCTTGCCATCATCTTGCGCCTAGGTTTCACAGTGCCCGTCCTATCCGCAGTCGCGAATCCCGTATTGATGGAGAGAGAGAAGACATTTCAGATGGAGGAGATCGTCAGCTGGATGATGGATTCGGGGTATCGGAACCGGACCCTTGTTTTGGGGCAGTTAGCGGACAGTCCTTCGAAGAGTGACAATGCGGTGAACCGAGTGCACAGGCCCCCTACATCGCAGCGGTACTTGGATGCGTACGTAGACTGGCGTCGTGGTGCTTCAAGCAGCGACCCCACCGTGCTCATTGCCTACTTCGGTGGTGAGACGATTACTGGCGCGGTAGCAGTCTACCAAACCAACTCGGCACACGCTGGGACAGCTACAGTATACGCACTCTCTCGATGAGCAGAGATAGAACTGATCAGCTTCGCCCAATATCAGTTGATGAAAACCCACCGGAGTCGACGCCTCCATACATTGCCTGCATTCAATGGCGCTGCTGATGGCACTGACCCGTCTGGCGCGCTTACACCAGACTAGTAGGGATGAATCCGAGATGAGTAGTGAAGGACTTGCTGCCCATAGCATCACGGTAGATGTCCATGTTGGACGGTACTTGCGTATCAAACGAACCACGGATGTAGTGCTAAGTGTTGCAGCCTTGATGATCTTGATGCCTTTGCTAGTCACCCTGGCTCTGGCCATCAAGCTCCATTCACCTGGTCCGGTCCTCTTCCGGCAGCCCCGCATCGGCAAGGACGGCAAGCCCTTCACGTTCCTGAAGTTCCGCTCCATGCGAGTCGACGCGGACACGGCGATCCACCGTGCTCACATGGAGCAACTGATCAAGAACGGCAGCTCGACGCCAGCGAACGGGAAAAGCGCCAAGATGGAAAAGGATCCACGCATCACCGGGCTGGGACGTATCTTACGAAAGACGAGCCTGGACGAGTTGCCCCAGTTCATCAACGTGCTGCGGGGCGAGATGAGCCTGGTGGGGCCACGACCGCCCATCCCTTACGAGGTGGAGCTTTACCAGGATTGGCACAAGCGGCGGCTGGAGGCTCTCCCCGGCATCACCGGTTGGTGGCAGATCAAGGGCCGGAGCCGGGTCAGTTTCGACGATATGGTCCGGATGGATATCTACTACATAGAACATAGGTCGCTGTGGCTGGACCTGAAGATCATAGCTATGACCCCCCTGGCTATGCTCACGGGCAAGGGCGCGGGGTGACTATGTGCCCCATAGGAGGTAGGAGAATGACCAAAGTTGGCGTGGTGGGATGCGGCTACTGGGGCCCCAAGCTGGCCCGCAACTTCCACGAACTGCCCGAGTCGCTTCTGGAGTGGGTGTGCGACTTCCGCAAGGAGCGGTTGGAGCATATGAAGAAGCTGTATCCTCAAGTTCGAATAACCTCCAGCTACGAGGAGTTGTTGGAATCGGACGTCGACGCAGTGGTGCTGGCAACGCCCGTATCCAGCCACTGCAAGCTGGCTTTGAGGGCGCTGAGGGCGGGCAAACATGTGATGGTAGAAAAGCCGCTGGCCGGGAGTGTGGCGGAAGGCGAGGCAATCGTTGCCGAAGCTAGTCGCAGGGGTCTGGCGGTAATGGTGGGTCACACCTTCGTCTATAACCCCGCCGTTGAGGCTGTGAAAGAGATCATCGCGAGTGGGGAGTTGGGGGAGATATTCTACGTCAACGGCGTGCGGGTGAACCTCGGGCTGTTCCAGCCCGACATCAATGTGCTGTGGGACCTGGCACCGCACGATGTGTCGATCCTGTTGTACATCCTGGGCTTGACCCCCGAGCAGGTGAGCGCTCGCGGCGGCGCCTTCGTCCAGAAGACTCGCCAGATCCACGATGTGGCCCACGTGAGTCTCCGTTTCCCCAATGGAGTGCTGGCGGATGTGCGGGTGAGCTGGCTAGACCCCATAAAGGTGCGAAGCTATACCGTTGTGGGTAGCAGGAAGATGCTGGTATATGACGACATTGCCCCGCAGCACAAGGTGATGATTTTCGACAAACGGGTGGAGATACCTCCTTACACCGACACCGAGGCGGAGTTTCACGCCTCCTACGTCCAAGGAGAGGGTCAGCCCTACCCCATCCTTTGGACCGAACCGTTGCGGAAAGAGTGCGCAGAGTTCATTCGGGCTATCCGTGGGGGGTACGAGTCCAGGAGCAACGGCGAAGTAGGGTTGGAAGTGGTGCGCATTTTGGAGGCCGCTGACAAGTCTCTCCACAATGGAGGAGCATGGGAGGATCTGAAGTGGTGGACGAGAGCTGGAACAGAATTGCTCCTGATGTCAAACTAGGCCGGAACACGCGCCTCTACGCCTTCGTCAATCTGTATGGTTGCGAGATTGGTGATGAGTGCAGGATAGGCACCTTCGTGGAGATCCAGAAGGGGGTCAGGATCGGCAACCGTGTGAAGATCTCCAGCCATAGCTTTATCTGCGAAGGGGTGGTGGTGGAGGACGAGGTGTTCATTGGTCACGGGGTGATGTTCACCAATGACCGATACCCTCGGGCTACCACGGAGAATGGGGTACCCCAGACCGAAGCGGACTGGGAGTGCATTCCCACTGTGGTTCGCCGAGGCGCTTCCATAGGAAGCAATGCTGCCATTCTCTGCGGCGTTACCATTGGGGAAGGGGCCATGGTTGGAGCAGGAAGCGTGGTGACCAGGGACGTGCCCCCCCGTGCCGTGGTAGCCGGAAACCCGGCCAGGATTCTGAGGTATCGCGAGCCCCATGCTTCGGAGTTGTGAGGCTCTCTTACTTGTGTGTCTATTTGCGGGGAGAGTCTCAACAGCGCGCTTCTCTCTCCCACCGCGTCGTTGACCTCGAGCTGCCCCTCCTGCTAATGCTTTCCCCTCTCTTGCTCTTTCCTCGCGGTGCAATGCCAGTTGCAGGTCTTGCTGGAATCCTCGGACTCTGGCTCCTCCGGTGGCGAGTGCGGGGGCGGATCACTATCGCGACTCCACTGGATCTACCCATCTTGCTGCTGCTGTCTATGACCATTCAAGCGCTCTACCCCTCCACCGATCTGACCCTTAGCATGCCTAAGCTGTATGGCATAGTGCTTGGGGTGTCGGTCTACTACGCGGTGGTGAATGGAGTCTCCACGCCGCAGGGGTGGTGGCTGGCATTGAGGTTCCTGATGGTGGCTGCTGTCGGAGTGGCGGCTGTGGGGCTGGTGAGCTCACAATGGATCACCACTAAGGTCGAGACGCTCAACGTCCTATACAGCCGGATCCCTCGGCTGATTACCTCCGTCCAGAGCTCCTTCGGGACTATAACCGGCATTCACCCTAATGAGGTTGGGGGGACGCTGGCTTTCCTGCTACCGGTGCCGGTTGGGGTGATCCTTTGGTCCGTCCGCCAGCGCCGAGAGAGTGTCAAAAGAGGGAGGGAGAGCAGTGAATTTGGGGATGCCCGAAGGCGCGCCATGGGGTCTGCACACCCCACTCCCGCTTTCGTCCCGTCCCCCGTCTCTCTGTTTTCGCGTCCCTGTATGCTGGCGGCAGTTGCGCTGCTGGCGGGTTCGGTGTTGGCGCTCACCCAGTCTCGGAGCAGCCTGATGGGGGTGGGGTGTGCAGTGCTGATGTTGGCGGCTCTTCGCTGGCGAAGGATCGGATACGGGATGGTTGCAGCCATCCCGGCGGTGCTGGCTATTGGGGCACTGGTGGGGGGAGATGGGCTATTGCGCTGGGCATTCCAGCTGGATTTCGCGGGGGATGTGAGCGAGAAGGTGGTGGGCCGGCAGGAGATATGGAACCGAGCCCTCTACATGATCCAGGATTTCCCCTTCACCGGCATTGGGCTGAACACCTTCCCCAGGGTGCTGGACGCCCTGTACCCCTCCTTCCTGTCGGGGCCGGACGCTCGTATCCCCCACGCCCACAATATCTACCTGCAGACGGCGGTGGACCTGGGACTCGCGGGGTTGATGACCTTTGTGGGGATCTGTGTGACCGTTGGCTGGCAGGCGATGCAATCTTACCGCAGGGCGGAGGGGTTGACGAAGGGGGCCATAGCAGGATTGGGGACTGGGTGTCTGGCCTACCTGGTGTACGGACTCACCGATGCCATTACCCTGGGGGCGAAGCCGCTATTCCTGCTGTGGATGATGGTGGGGCTGATCGTGGTTGCCAATCCACGATTGGCAACCACGATCAGCGAACCTCGCCCCATTGCTGTGGCGAGAGAGGTTGGCCTAACCCTCTGGAGCCTCTATTGGGTGGTGGCGGTTCTCTTTGCCGCGATGGCCTATCTGGTCGTGGCCCTTGCCGCGACAGGCTGGGCTCCCTAAACGAGCACTTCGTCTTCCATCGATCTGCCTAGCACCAGACTCCCCGCTACACGTTGCCCGGGATTCTCGCCAGCAGCTCATCTACATCGCGTGGGTACTCTGGGTCGTAGGGCATCAACCCCACCTGGATGCCCACCTGGTGGCCACTCTCCCCTCGAGTTCTGCCGGTTTGGATGGCGTCATGTAGCCGATCCCTCAGGACCTCCACACTCCACTCCAAGGATCCCATCACCAGGACGGCAAATTGATTTCTCCCCATGCGGGCGATGACATCCGAGGAGCGATAGCTCTCCTGAAGGGTGCGCGCAACGGCCATGAGCTTTCCATCCGCCGCCGTGCTGGTATTGGCGTCGTCATCCTCCCCGCAGTCTACTGTGCAGACCAGGTAGGCCAAGTCTCGGCACTGCTGCTCGGCTAGCTTGAGCAGGCGCTTCGCCAGCACCGAGAACCCGTTCCGATTATGAAGGCCGGTGACTGGGTCCACGAGTGTGCGAGGTGTCTCATTCTGCGCCAACGCCCATTGGCCCTGAGTGCGCTCCTCCGGCAGTACCTCCCTCAGCACGGCAACGATCCCTTCTGACTCTTCCTCTTGTCCTAAGACGCGTGCAAGGTGAACCTGGTACATCCTGGAACCGCCGATGAGAGACAACTCCTTCACGATGGAGGACTCCCGCTGAGTCTCGATTGCGAAAGTATATAACTCGCTTGCCAGCCAAGCTAGGGCCGCGGAAGCAGGGTCGCCGCAGGTGTGGATTCCGCCTGAGGCAGCCTGTCGGCGGAACAACTCCTCGGCAGCCTCGTTCATTGTCTGAAGGCTGCCATTGGGGCCAAAGACTATGGCTGGCCAGGGAAGGGCGTTCAAGATCGGCATACATCTATGAGAAGTTGCGTTCACAGCAAGACCTCTTATCGATCGAGTGTCCTATCGGGAAGACAGGGATCGGGTGCCGGATTGGTCCCGAAGAGGAACCGCCGGTCCACGCCCTCCTGCTCCAACCACGATATCAACTCGGCCAGAAAACTGCACATCTCTGGCCAGGCGTAGTGGCTGCCACGAGCGAGGCCGTCAGATCACGGGGAGATGTCCCTGTAGCCCCAGCTGGTTCCCAGTTCCGTGGCCCATATCGGGGTGGACTGGTGGCCCTGGATCGATCGGACGTAATCGCGGAAATCGCTGTACAGTTGTGGGAGTAGGCCAGATCGATCCAGGGCAGCTTTCGCCAACCTGGATCGTAACTGTACAGATGCGCACCCCAGACGTCAACAGGGGACTCGCCGACGCGAACGGCCTTGTGTGGCTCTGCCAAATGGACCGTGGCCGAGTGGCATAGGACCGTGTGGCCCCCACACGGTCCGCCTCTATGTGGGACGCGACGCAGTCTCGAGCCATCCCCTCGACGGGGCTATCGTGAGCAAGGAATACACTCTCATTCCACCAGCCCCAACCGCATAGCGATGGCAACTGCGTCGGTTCTGTCGCGAGCACTCAACTTGGCCAGTATGTTCTCAACGTGCTTCTTGACAGTGCCTCGGGAAATGTAAAGCTGCGCCCCAATCTCTTTGTTGCTCAACCCCTGGGCCAGTAGCCTCAGGACAACGTTCTCTCGATCTGTCAGGTCTCCAACCTGCCTGCCTCGCTGGGTTTCGCTTTGTGGTCGCTCTGTACTCGTCGCACTCTCATGGTTCCAGTCGATCGCCCGATGGAACAGGGCAGCTCTAATTGCCATCTCGCCCATTGCCGCCGATTCAACTGCTCGGCATATCTCATTGCTGGGTGCGTCCTTGAGGATGTAGCCTACTGCTCCGGCCTGGAGGGCGCTCGAAACGTAATCATCCTCAGTGTGTACCGTCATCACCACGACAGGGACTTGCGGAGACTGTTCCGTAATGTGCTGGGTGGCTTCAACTCCGTTCATTCCTGGTATCTCGATATCCATTAGGACCACTGAGGGGCACAATTTGGAGATCATCTCCATCCCCTCCAAAGCAGTTGAGGCCTCGCCCACCACGCTAATATGCGGTGATGACTCGAGCATGTACTTCAGTCCCTGACGAACCACTGGATGGTCATCAACGATTAGAACGGAAATCTGTTGCATGACTCTACCATTTCTCCCTTGCCCGCACGCCATAGCTGAATCATTGGGTACATGCACCGAACGAACGCGGTGACACAACATGGGAAGCGGTGGTGTACACCAAGCACCAGCGGAAGGCTGAGGGCGTAGCACCAATAGACACTAATCAGTGTACATGATGATACCCTTCTTCCTTCGCTTGTGCAACGGGCATGCTGACGAACTTGGAGTACAGTGAACGGTTGATGCAACGGAGATTACGGGGTGTCGGTTACTATCGGTGGGCAGCAACGGTCGCGGTCATGAGAGAAGGTAGTCAAGCCGTGTGGCCCCTGCTGCTGGCCTCAGCCTCTTGAGGGCGAAGAGAGGCCCCTTGGCCAATAGCCACATGGCGTATAGGAGTCTGGCCATCTGGGGCTTTGGGTAAGGGAGGGCCAATGGCAGTATCTAGAAGTCGTGCGGATGGAATGAGTGAGCATCGTCAATCGGCTCTATGCAGCAGAAGTACAAGGGTTGCAGCTCTGCGTAGTGTTCGCTTGGTATGCCGGAAATGTAGGTCTATTCGTGTTGGGTGGCGGGCAGGGACCTGCTCGACCATAGAGAGAAAACGAGTCTCGATGAGGAGCGGGATGTCTATATGGAACCTGATTCTGAACTCAGGGGCGGGCCAAACATTCCGTCTCAGTCTGAGACAGCTGTTTTGCTGGATGGTTGCCGAGCAGATGGCAGATGCGTCGAGGTTGGTGGCCTGGTGCGATTTGAGGTCGTCAGCCATTGGGATACGAGTCAAGCCCTAGACAAGATCATGGAGACAGAGGGTGTGGCGGCTTTGCGGACAATGGTGGCGGAGAGCTTGTCCCCCTTCGAAACGATGAAGATACGGTTGCGGATTGGCCAACTGATGATGGATGAGTTTGGTCGCCGCAAAGAGGAGATGGCGCTTCTATCGGTCTCCTCCCTGTCGCAGTGGGCGGTGCATTGCCAAGTGCATCCTCCTACTGACTACGACACCGTGATGAGTGCAACATTTCTGGTCTCTCGCGAATCGGAGGGTGATTTCGTCGATCACCTTCGTGAGTTAGCTTCTAGACTGGATCGGGAGCAACAACTTCGCTTGGTCTGGACCAACTGCGGCGAGACTATGGATCCCCCGTCTGCAGTGCCTAGTCGAGTCAATGCACCCAGGCGGCCAGGAGAACAGGCAGTCCCAGGCGGCTGCAGAGAGGTAGATCTTGATCCTTGATATTGGATGCTATGGAATTGAGTGCTCTGTATTGAAGCGTCCCTGGGCCCTGTTTGACCGCTCATCATGCATTGGTGGGTATAGTCTGTGACGGGGTCGGATGGTCAGTGTCAGGTGCAACAGACTGTGCTGCTTGTCGATGATGATAGCCTAATCCGGAAGGCGGTGGCGATCACTCTTGCCCCAGCAGACTTGACAATCATTCACGCAAGGGATGGTCACGAGGCCCTGGATATGGTGCACCGTTATCGGCCCAACCTCGTGCTGTTGGACGAAATGATGCCCGGCATGGGTGGCCTGGAGGTGTGCCGGCTTCTGAAAGCCAATCCATTGACTTCCAGAATCAAGGTGATCATGCTGACACGCAAGTCGAGTGCTGATGATAGATCTGATGTCCTCGCGGCTGGTGCAGACGGGCATTTCCCGAAACCATTCAGCCCTGTGGCGCTCTTGACGGCCGTGACTCAAACTCTAGGGATTGCCTTTCCTGTCGGCTGCCCTTCACCCTCCTCTACACCTTATGATGGCAAGGCTGCATCAGCGGCCCTCGCTGCACCGCCTGTCGGCGAAATGCGGCCGGCACCAGACAGCTGAACGGAGCTGTGGAGACGAGCAGCCGTAACAGGGTGCGGCGGGTGAAATGATGGGATAACGCTCCACCAAGACTGGAGCCATTCGAACCCAGACCCTGCGGTTGGTGGAGGTGTGTCTGGAGAATGCCTCTGCGGACCTCTGGATGCTGCTCGCCGACCATTCGGTGCAGAATGAAGAAGAAACCCGACGAGGCGCCTTTGCGGATCGTCTCCCTCCTTGACCCCAATTGGTGGCCAATCATGGCAAAATGGATTACGCATGGATGCAATCGATGCGTCGATTCTGGTGGCGCACGCATTCGACAAATCCCTCTTAGTTCTCTGGCAGCAGTGTCCGAGCCATTGATGCTCGTCCGGCCATTGATTGTAACGCGAACAACCTACGAATGCTGCATTCTTGTCAATACTGTAACCGAACTTAAACCAACTCAATCGGGAACACAGCCTCGCTTTCCGACATGAGGTTGCACGCGAGGGGACACAGAGCGAGCAACTCCTCGTTTTGAAAGTGGACATTGGTGACTAGTAATGGCACGCAATAAGAGGCTACTGCATTCGGACAGTTACCTGCAGCGGGAGATCGCGGTCCGCAAACGAGTTGAAGAGTCCTTACGGCGCAGACTGGAATTCGAGACTACCCTTTCACGAATTCTGTCGCGCTTCGTGAAGCTGACGAGTTTCGATGCTGCTGTTGAGGCATCCCTGGCCGACTTGGGTATGCTGGTTGGGGCCGATCGGGCGTATCTATTCCTGTTTCGTGCTGATGGGTCGATCATGGACAACACCCACGAATGGTGTTCGGAGGAAATTGGCTCCCGGAAGCAGCACCGGCAGAACCTCTCATCGGGGATGTTTCCTTGGGGAATTTCCAGACTGCGGCGCGGCGAGTCGATCGAGATTACCCATAGCACGCTGCTACCACCTGAAGCCGAGACCGAGAGGATCATATTGGAGAGCCAAGGAATCGAGTCTCTGCGGGTGCTACCGGTGATGGTAGCTGGAGAACTGCGGGGATTCGTAGGGCTTGACAACGTCTCGGAACCGGGGCCGTGGGAGCCGCAGGAACAGATCCTTCTGCAGACAATTCCTGAGATCCTGGGACGCTCCCTGGAACGCCTTTGCACTGAAGCTGCACTGCGGGAAAGGGAGGCGAGGCTGCGACAGACCACCGAGAACATGCTGAACATGGTCGGGTGCGTAGACGCCAATGAAGCCATTCGGTACGCGAGTCCTGTCCACATGGGTACCAAAGGGTATCGTTCTGAGGAGTTGACCGGGGAATCCATATTCGAGTTCATCAATTCCGAAGATGTGAGCGGGATTGAAACAGCCTTCCGAACCACCATTGGTGCAGGACGACCAGCTCGCGAGGACGTTCATGTTCGCTCTCAAGACTTCCGGTTGCCCTTTGATGGTGCACTTCTGAACCATCAGAGTGGGGTATGGACAGAGCATCACGATCTGCCGAAGTCGATCACAGGTCAGCCTGCGCAACACTACTTGTGTTCTGGGATCGGTGGACAAGTTGAGGATGCCATCACCGGAGCTCTCACCGCACAAGCCCCACTGGTATGTGAAGCTGTCACGACAGTGATGGGAGCAGAGCGCGTATTTGAGTGTCGCTTTTCGTCGCTGGTTGAGGATCAGGTCGTTATCATGGGCGAGGACGTCAAGCAGCGTAAGCAGTGGGAAGACGCGCTGTGGGATAGCGAGCAGCGATGTCAGACCTTGGTGGATGCCATAGACGATGCGATCACTGTGAAGGATCGTGATGGTCGCTACATACTAGTGAATTCAGCCTTTGCAGCATGGCTGGGTATGGAGAAGCAAGATATCCTGGGTAGGACGCTTGAGGATCTCTTTGGGCCAGAAGCCGGGCGTCAGTGGTTGGAGCAAGACCTTCAGGCTGCTGTAACGAGAGCTGCTGTCGAGTTCGAAACCGCATTTCCAGGACAGCCAGACAGAGTCTGCTTTGTACGGAAGATACCCATCCGTGATCGGTACGGGCAAGCTGTCGGTGTGGCGACTGCCGCGCGGGACACGAGTCGGTACAGGGTGATGGAGCAACAGTTGCTGCGTGCCCACAGGCTAGAGGCTGCTGGTCGAGTTGCGGTCCAGGCCGCACACGATCTCAGGAACTTCCTTCTGCCTCTCACCAACTGCCCAGGGCTGATAAAGACACAGCTTCCTGAAGACCATCCTGCGGTACCGATGTGCGATACCATGCTGGAGGCAGCCAGGCAGATTGCGTCGATCACCGAGGATATGCTCACCCTCGGCAGACGCGCAAAGGATGATCGTAGGCCTGTGGATCTCAACAGTGTGATTCGACGAGTCGCTAACCAGATGTCTCCCGTATCCGACACCCTCACTTTGCAGCTACAGTTGGCCCCAAATCTAATCGCAGTGCCTGGATCCGCAAGGCAGTTGGCTCGCGTCATTGCCAACCTACTGTCGAACGCCCGTGAGGCGATGCACGACAACGGCACGATTACCATTAGGACGTCAAACGTCTACTTAGACAGACCTTTGAATCGGTATGACAAGGTCAAAGCCGGCGAGTATATATTACTTGAAGTGATCGATACTGGTCCTGGTGTCACCTCCGAGATTCAGAAGAGGCTGTTCGACGCGTTCTTCACGACAGCTCAGGACAGTGCGAAGTCGGGGCTAGGGCTGGGATTAACGATTGTCGATGCGATTGTTGAGGATCATCAGGGGTACGTGGATCTAACAAGTGAGCTTGGTCGAGGCAGTACTTTCAGCGTATATCTCCCCGTTTCTAGACAGGTGAACGGGTAACGAGTGAAGTACTGCCGACGGGTACGGAAACGATCCTGGTAGTAGACGACGACAGGATTCAGCGGCAGCTCTTGGCGTAGATGTTGACCAGGCTAGGCTAGAGACTGGCTCGGGAGATACGACGCAAGTTGGATCGAGACCACGATACGATCGAGTGAATCCCTATCGGGAGTACCGTGCTGCTGGGTTCGGCGTAGCCCTTTGGCTAGGGTCAATTGGCGTATAGGTATGTCGCCAAATGGGGCTTGAGACTGACAGAGCGGAAGCCTAGCCTGTTGCTCGGGTGGGTATAGTCCCCTGGAGTGTGTAAGTAGAGGAGGCTGTTGACAGAGACGGCCACCGTGTGGTCTTCATCGGGATTGACGAGATCACCGAAGAGGAGGAGCACACGATGGCCGACGAGTACAGGATGGCATTACTGGAGCTGTTGCGCAAGGCCGAGATGGAGGGAGACGCTGACTTTCTGCGAGAGGGAGTCAGGGTGATGGGCCAAGCCCTGATGGAGCTGGAGGTGAGCCTGCATATTGGGGCCGAGCGGCACGAGC
>DIXP01000104.1 GCA_002436065.1 Chloroflexi bacterium UBA6077 | reverse complement strand
AGAGGTTTTTCAAGACTCTCCTAGGCCAGTTGTCCGCGTACTGTCGAGAAATGGTTGCCTCCGGATCGACGTGTATGATATGATCGTGTGGTCTAAATTACGGAAATGGTAAGAATGACAACGCGACCATATGGACAGCCAGATACACGCGGATACGGTGAGCCGGTCGGGATACGCCTGCTTGCGGCCATGGATGGCGCTGGCGTAGATCCCTTCACCACATCCCAGGCGATTACCGAGGGGGCAGGGCTTGGACTGACGTCGGGACACACCACAACGATCCTCCACCGGCTGGTGGCTGCCGGGTGGATCACCCGCGTCAAGAAGGGACTTTACGCCCTCAACGATCCGGTGACCCGGCTGCCGAAGGCGCATCCCTTCGCCATTGGCACCGCGATCGTAACACCTTCGGCTGTCAGCCACTGGTCGGCTCTCCAGCACTGGGGTCTGACCGAGCAGGTACCGATGTATATCATGCTCTCCTCTCCGAGGCGAACGTATTCCTCTTCGGATGGAGTGCACGGTGCTGATGGCCGCCCGGTGTGGACCGTGGAGGGCGTTCGATACGAGTTCATTGCCGTTGCCCGGGAGCGCTTTTTCGGCGTAACACAGGTCTGGGTAGATGATCGGCATCAGGTGCCCATCTTCGATCGGGAGCGGGCTCTGCTGGATGCCTTCCACCACTTCCACATCTTTGGATCGCTCTCTGTTGCGCTGGAGATCCTCGATGCACATTTGCCTGAGCTGGACGTCGATCGGCTGGTGGAGTACGCAGTGAAGCTTGGGGTGGCCGTGGTGGTGAAGCGAGTGGGCTGGGCGCTCGAGGAATTTGGGGTGGCCTCGGATCTGCTGGCGCCCTTGCGGGCCTATCCCACCAGAGGCAGTTCCCCACTGGATCCTGGTCGCACGGCGCGCGGCCGCCACAATCCTACCTGGAATGTGATTGAGAACCTGCGCCATGGTGGGTGAAGGCACAACCCCGGCGCGCCCGCTCCGCTACCGCATTGCTGCCGCGGCACGGGCCGCGAGTAAGCCGCAGCATGTGATCGAGAAGGACTACGCGCTGAGCTACCTCCTGGCTGGTATAGCCGAGGTGCCGCCGCTTGCTGAGAGGCTCGCATTCAAAGGTGGCACCTGTCTGCGCAAGGTTTACTTCCCGGGCTATCGCTTTTCAGAGGACCTGGACTACACCGCGCATACTTCTCTGAGCTGCAACGCATTGCTGGATGCCCTACTCGGTGCCGTGGATCGGATGAGGGCACGATTGCTGGCCTATGGTCCCTTCGAGGTGGCGGTAGACCACGAACACCACCAGAACCCTCACCCACGGGGGCAATGCGCGTTTCGGGTTCGGGTCCGCTTCCCCTGGATGCGTGGCCTGGAGTGCAGCCTCAAGGTTGAGGTGTCGATGCAGGAGCCTTTGCTTGGTGATCCGGTCCGGCGCACCTTGATTCACGAGTTCCCAGGCGAGTCGCTGGAAGCTACCGTGGTGGCTTACCGGCTGGAGGAGATCGCCGCGGAGAAGCTTCGGGCGTTTCTCCAGTCCAGGCAACACTTTCGGGACCGAGGCTGGCTGAGGAACAGGCCCCGCGACCTGTACGATCTCTGGTATCTTCAGCAACAGTCCGATCTTCCGCTTGACTGGCAAGAAGTTGCCCGGCTACTGCCCAGCAAGGTGGAAGCGTACGGTCTGTCTTACCAGGGTCCGGAAGACTTCCTTGATGAGCGAGTACTCACAGGTATCCAGCGAGATTGGCACGGCCAGTTGGGCAACTTCGTAACCGATCTCCCGACGTTCGAGCAGTGCGCTTTGTCCTTCCAGTCCCTGCTCCGCGAGGTCCTGGGGTAGCGGTGCCTCCTGCAGGAGTGCATCTCAGGATCTTGGCGTGCCGAAGTGGCTGTCGGTGAGTGCGATGTTCGATTTGCCCTCACCTATGATGGGCCGTCGTGTCATCATGGTGTTGACCGGTGGCCAGTTCCTCCGACATGCTGCGTACACTCTTGCCAACTGCTTGAGAGGGATGACGGATATGCTGGCTGCCTGGCCGCCCTACCCATGGAGTAGACTCGCCCGTTCCATGCCGAGCTTGCTGACCCGTTCTTCTGCCACTCCTAATCGTAACCGCAGTGCATCCGCCCAGGAAATCGGGATCTCTTCACTGTTGCGCCGCGCAGTCTGGATGTTCACGATGTTCGGAATAGGGCTACAATGTGGATGAAGGCTTCGGGCAGCGGATGGGCCCGTTTCTGGTTGTCAAATACACTCGACTTCGATCAGGTCGCTGGCCTCCTACAAGGTCTTGGCATCAGGGAACCGGTGGTGTCGGGCCGTCAGGGTCGCGGCAACCCTTTGCTCGAAGCTGTGGGATGATGCTGCGTGTCGTTGTATCGGACACCAATATTCTCATCACTTGACCTATTAGGCCGGATACCTGGCGTGGAGTTCGCAATCCCGACCGAAGTCGAACGTGAGATGAGGGAGGGGCGAGGCCGCCGCTTCTCCGATGCCTTCTCCAGTGCGCTGAATCGGGCCGTCCTGCGGGTCGAAGAGGCCAAGGGCTACGCGCTGTCGAGGTCTACGTCCGATGCCGCGACCAACACGGGCTCGACGAGGGCGAGTCGGCCGGAATGGCGTTGGCTGCCAGTTCCAGGAGGGCGCCCCGGACCATCAAGGCTATCCCTCGATAGAAGGTCGTTTGCGCATGAGTAGCCACTGCATCGCACCAGGCAGGCGCCCACTTCAGCGGGTGGTCGGACAGGAATGACTGTTGCGCATCCAGCAGCTCTGCCAGCTCTGTGTGCTTCTGCCGTTCGATGGCGTCGGTGCCCAGCATAGCCAGGTGGGAAAGGAAGGCCAGCTCCAGGCCGATGTGATCGTCGGGCTCACTATGGAGCCTTGCGGCCGCCAATCCGTAGCGTTGATACCACGCTCGCACCTCAAGGGTCTGCTCCTGGAAGAGTAACCGGTCTACGCTAAGATGTACGGACTCCCAGGGTGGAGCTAAGACCCTGTCGGGGCCGATGAACAGGCGCGTATAGTCCGCCCGAAGCCGCTCGAAAGCCTCCTCCGCCATCCCTCCGGCGCTGTCGCTGGCCCAATCCTGCATCAGGGCAAGTCCCGCCGCCATGTCTGGCTGCTTCGAAGCGAAGGGGACGTCGGAGAAAACCCCCTCGTCCGCCAGAAATTGGAGCCACGCCCTATCGGGATATCTGTACAGCAACCTGCCGAGCAAGCCGAACGTCAGGGACTCCCCCGCCAGGGTATCAGTTCGATCCATCCCCCAGCCCCCTACCGCTCACTTGTGCATGCCGGTGCGGCGTTATCACCAGCGAAGGTTTCGTTATCTCAGCCGAGGGCAACGGCTCTATCTCGTTCACCGCTCCGTATCGTGCCCGCAGCTCTTCCATCTCCCCAAACTTCAAAGCCCTCATCACGCAGGCATCCACGCATGCCGGGTTTTGTCCCTCGCTTATCAAATCCTCGCAGAAGTTGCACTTCGTCATCTTCCCAGCCCTCTCGTCGAACTGGGGCGCTTCATACGGACAGGCCTGCTCGCAGTTACGGCACCCTATGCACTCCCCCTGGTCCACCTTCACCACGCCGTCGCTTCCCTTACTCATCGCTCCGGTCGGGCATACGTCCACGCACGCCGCTTTTTCGCAATGGTTGCAGGATATGGAAAGGGAGTAAGCGAAGATGCCGGTGGGGATCCGCAGCTCCTTCCGAGTGGGGTGCGAGACCCATTCCCCTCCCTCATACTGCACTACCCGCCGCCACAACAGCCCTACCGGCAGGTCGTTCTTATCCTTGCAGGCCACCTGACACACCTTGCAGCCTACGCAAGCGCTGCTATCCAGGTAGAATCCCAACTGCCTTGCCATGCCTTATCCCTCTTTCCCCAGTGGGATCCGCTTCGGCCACAGCCGGTCCGCGAGCAGCTGCCCATCGTACTTCTCTACCTGTACGATGACGGTGTTGTACGGCTGCGTGCCCTGCCCCGTTGGATTTCCACCCGTGAGGGTGTTGGTGGAGCCGGCCTTATCGATGCCGGTGGCGTCGTCTAGCTCGACCCAGGCGCCCTCGCCGAGCGCGGTTACCCCTGGCACTATCCGGTCTGTAACGAATGCCGGACGAATGACGGTGCCGTGAGGGCTCATGATCTTGACGATGTCGCCCTGCTTGATCCCCCGTTCGGCCGCGTCCAATGAGTTGATTATGAACTCTTGCGGGAACGCTTCCCGTAGCCAGGAGACGTTATCGAGACACGAGTGGGCCCGCCTTCGGTGGTGGGGCGTGTAGAGCTGCAACGGGTACTTGCCCTTAACCCTGTTTTCCCAATCGGCAAAGGTGCTCTCGTAGCCTTCCTTGGGGGGCATGTATTTCGGGATGGGGGGCAGGGTATTGAATCCGTAGGCCTTGATGGTGTCCGAGAGGGCCTGGCAATGGATCTCCAGCTTTCCGCCGGCCGTCTTCAACCGGTTCTTTTCAGGGTCTTTCCGGAAGTCGGCCTTGGCTATGAAGCCGAGCTTGTCTCCCGGCCTCCTCGGGACCTGGTAGATCCCCCTCTCCTTGAGCTCGCTCAGCGTGATCCTGCCGCTCTGAGGCTCCCCATCGACACCCCACTCGGCGATGTCTGCGTAGGTGATAGTGACCAACGGCTCCATGCCGGAACCGTCTTCCTTGATCACCCTGGCACCCGCGGCCTGGTTGAACAGCTGCTGTTTGAGCGGAATCGGGTCGATCGCCTCTGGATCGAGCCCCAGCCTCTTGCCAAGCTCACGCTCGATCCAGATATCATCTTTAGCTTCATAGAGCGGCTCGGTGACCTGGCTGTAGAAGATCAACATCTCCGGGTTTCCGACGAGGAAGCCGCCGAGCCTTTCCCACTCGGTTGTGACCGGAAGGACGACGTCTGAGTACTTGGCGTTGGTGGTAAGGAAATGGGCTGAGGTAACTACGAACTCCACCTTCCGGTGCGCCTCGATGCCCTTCATGAGGTTGGTTGCCTGGTTGAGGGCCGCGCCCTGGCCGATGTGGCTGATCATACGGATATCGCAAGGCTGCTTTCCCCTCACGGTGGCTGTGTACTGCCCGGTTAGCACCGCACCCCAGACCTCGTCCCAGACTATGCCGTGCCAGTCTGTCTTGAACGGATCGGGGCCCGGGAAGGTTTTCTCGTTGTAAAGCGGGTTCGGAAGCGGAGGCACGCCTCCTCCGCCCGGTGTGACGAGATCGGGCCCTCCGAAGCTCGCCTTTCTGTGTCTCGTGTCGCCCACCATCGCCCCCGACAGCCCGACGTTGCCCGTCATCCACCCGACCGTGAGGAACGCCTGGGCGTACTGCTCTCCCAGGTAGATCCTGGCGGGTGCGTTGCCGCCGATGAAGCTCATAGGCTTGGTGGTGGCTATCTCCAGTGCGAACGAGCGGATCAGCTCCGGCGCCGTCCCGCAGATCTCGGATGCCCACTCCGGTGTCTTGGGCACCCCGTCGTAAGTGCCCAGGACGTAATCCTTGAAGTTCTCCCTGGGGGCGACGCCCTCGGGCATGTGCTCGGCGTCGAAACCCACGCAGTACCTATCCAGGAAATCCTGATCCTGAATGCCGTTGACGATCATGTGATACGCGATACCGAGCAGCAGCGCGGTATCCGTGCCGGGACGAACCGGTATCCACTCATCCGCTAGAACCTGAGTGGACTCGCTGAAGAGCGGATCGACCATGATGATCCTGGCGCCGGCCTTCTTGGCCTGCAGGTAGTTGTAGGTTGGGTTTCCACCGCTGGACCAGGCGGGATTGGCGCCCCAGAGCACAATGAGCCTGGAATTCCGTAGGTCGAGCCGATCGTTGCTGCTGGCGCCGGTGCTGCCGGACCCACCCTGCATGTGCATATTCGGTCGGGGCCACGCGCCATCGGAGGTAGTGCCCCACATGGTCATGTAGCCGCCGTAAGCTGCCAGGGCGCGGCTTGCGGCCTTGCAGAGGATGGCCTTGTTGCCGTAGGTTTCTTTGATTCGCTTCGTCTCACTGGCCACGATGTCCAGCGCTTCGTCCCAGCTTATCCGGACCCACTCGTCCTTCCCCCGCAGCTCCCTCTTGCCTCCGCCGGGAGCCCAGTTCTTCCGCTTCATCGGGTACTTCAGCCGATCGGGGCCGAACACCTGCATCCGCTGAGACCGTCCGCGAGGACACCCTCTCTGCTGGGGGAAGTCCGGTTCGTCCGGGTGCGTGTCGTCGGTCTTCATCCGGAGCACGGTTCCATCTACCACGTACGCCTTATTCAGGCATCGACCGCCGCAGTTGTGCCAGCAGGCCGCGGTGATCCACCTGCCTTCCCGAGGCTGGACCCTCTCAGATGATGCCTGTATCGCTTTCAGTCCCGTACTGAGGCTGCCGCTGGACGATGTGGTACCTCCGGCCAGCGCCGCGCTCCATTTCAGAAGCGTAGGTTGAGCCGCAACTGTATTGGTCAAGGTCTTGGAGATGAAGTCCTCATTAGCCATAGATCTTCCCTGTTCTCTATCGTGGTCATCACGATCTCTGAGAGTGTGAGCTGGAAAAAATCCGATCTGGCTCTAGAGCCAGACCCTCGTTACCCCCAACGTTGATGCCGCCGCACGTTGGACATAGACTGAGCATCTAGCCTAAATTATAGTTGAAATCTGGCGATGAGGGCTTTCTCCAGGTGACAAGGCCGTGATCGACGGCACCCTTGAGATCCTCAATAGCCCTGTAGCATGGTTGTGTCTGCCATTTACGCCGCATATATCGCGGCGCTCAATTTCGCCTACAATCTGCTCTGGTGGGTGGTGCTGCGGCAGCAGCGCGAAAACCGCCCGCGGGGTTGGCGTCCACCCATAAGCATGGTTCTATACTATCTGGGATTCCCGTGCTACATTGTCGCGGCGGTAGTCGCCTTCTGGAGTGCCGTCGCGACCCTCGCCATCTGCGGAGTGTTGTGGGTCGTGTGGGCCATCACGGCGCCTGTGCTCTCACCAGATTAAGTACGACGGCAATAGAGATAAGGAGGCAGATGAGCATGAAAGTACTACTGGTAAACGGCAGCCCGCATGGGAAGGGCTGCACCTATACCGCCCTCTCGGAAGTGGCAAAGACCTTGAACGAAGAAGGCATCGACACCGAAATCTACTGGATTGGAGCGGAGCCCCTTGCCGGGTGCATCGCGTGCGGGAGCTGCGCCAAGACAGGACGATGTGTGTTCGACGACAACGTCAACGATTTTCGTGACAAAGCCCAGGATGCCGATGGTTTCATCTTCGGCACTCCCGTGCACTACGCGGCCGCCGGCGGTGCGATCACGTCATTCATGGATCGACTGTTCTATTCCGACATGCTGGGACGCCACCACTCCTTCTATCTGAAACCGGCGGCGGCAGTTGTTTCCGCGAGGAGAGCCGGAACGACGGCTACTTTTGACCAGCTGAACAAGTACTTCACCATTTCGGAGATGCCTGTTATCTCATCGCGCTACTGGAACATGGTTCACGGAACGACGCCGGAAGACGTGAAGAAAGACCTGGAAGGCCTGCAGACTATGCGCATTCTCGCGAGGAATATGGCATGGTTCCTGAGGTGCAAGGAAGCCGGCAGGGCGGCGGGCGTACAGCTTCCGACGAGAGAAAAAATCGCCTTCACTAACTTCATCCGGGAATAGTGAGCGGATCGCTACATCAGTCCAATGCGAATGGCGGAGGAGGAGAAGAAGTCCGTTGAGGCGGGTCGAGATTGTCGAAGGACCTACCGTGGAGAAGAAGGCGGATGTAGCACACCTGTCAGCGGAATCCGCGGAGAAGGTCCTTTCATTCCATCAGAGCTTCCCGATGTATCGGGAAACGCCGCTGAGAAACCTGAAGGGGCTCGCCGAGCAGCTGGGGCTCGGCGAGTTGCATGTGAAGGACGAGTCCCTTCGATTTGGCCTGAACGCATTCAAGGTGCTGGGCGGCAGCTACGCCATCGGGAACTACATCGCGGGGAGACTCGGCCTTGATATGTCGGAGGTTTCCTACGAGAAGCTGGTCTCGGCGGAGACCCGAGAAAAGACCGGGGAGATCACCTTCGTCACCGCGACGGACGGGAATCATGGGCGCGGCGTTGCCTGGACCGCGAATCAGCTGAAACAGAAGTCCGTCGTATATATGCCCAGGGGCAGCAGTCCCGAACGGCTCGACAACATCAGGGCGGAGGGAGCGGACGGATCGATCACCGAGCTCAACTACGACGACACGGTACGATACGCGAACGCGCAGGCCGGGAAGAACGGCTGGGTGGTCGTGCAGGACACGGCTTGGGAGGGCTACGAAGCTATCCCAGGCTGGATCATGCGGGGATATGGTACCATGGCGCTGGAAGCGTACCGGCAGATCGAGAAGCGCCCCACCCACATCTTCCTCCAGGCCGGGGTGGGATCGATGGCAGCCGCGGTGGCCGGCTTCTTCGCCGATGTCTACAGCGACAGCAAGCCGATCATCGCCATCGTCGAGCCGCACGAGGCGGACTGCTTCTACAGGACCACGAAAGCCAACGACGGAATGCTGCATTTCGTGGCCGGCGAGATGAGAACGATCATGGCAGGGCTGGCCTGTGGAGAGCCCTGCACCACGGCATGGCCCTTTCTGGAATCCTACGCGGACTTCTTCATCTCCTGCCCCGATGATGTCACGGTCAACGGTATGAGGCTGCTGGGCAAGCCGTCGCGGGATGACCCGCGAGTCATATCGGGGGAGAGCGGGGCGGTCACCACCGGGCTCGTCGCGGAGATCATGCGGGATCTGCAGCTGGCGGATGTCCGTGAGAAGCTGCGTCTGGGGCCGGACTCGGTGGCCCTCTGCTTCAGCACGGAAGGAGACACGGACAAACAGAGCTACAGGAAGATCGTCGGCTGATCTCTGGTTAACGGCACAGTACGTGGTCGACGGACCTCTTCGTCAAAGAAAAGGGCTCTCCATGCTCATCCGAGGAGACCGAAGAGAAGCGGATTGCTCCTGAAGGATTCGGTCCATAGCATCGGGAGAGGCCGCGTGGAGAGCGATTAGGAAGTCATCGGGCGACTGAGCAATAACCCCATATGGAGCTAGAGCTTGGACAGGAAAGTCTCTCAGATTGTGCGTAACGATAAGGCTTGCCCCCAGTGGCGACGGCTGCTGCCAGGACGTGGCGATCCTTCGGGTGGTTAGTCATCTTCGACACCAGGGCCGAGTAGCCCTCTACCATCGAGCCTGGAAACGCCCTTCGGATCTGCTCGACAAGGCGGTCGGCTAGCCCGGAGTCAGGGATCCTGCCACTCTTCAGCAAGTTGCGGCGGACTTCATCGAGGATTTCTTCGGTCAGGTGGAGACGGTACAGCCTCTTGACCGCAGCCCTGAGCAGAGTGTCCCGTAATGCCGCGGAGAAAAGTACGCAGGCATCGAGCACGGCCGATGTTGGGGTCGATACTGCCACGGATTGCGATCTCTGCTTCTTCACTGAATCCAGGCTCTCCCGAGATCAGCTCTTGCTGTCTCTCTTACTCGTCGTAGAGACCGGCTTCCTGACTTAACCGACTCAGCTCGTCGAGGGCTGCATGTCGCTCCGCATCGAACTTCTCACGGAAGGCCAGCAGGTCCTCCAGGCGAATGCGCCTGTGGGACCTGAGCCGGTAGTAGGGTATGAGACCCTTGTCCAGAAGGCCTATGAGATACGGTCGGGAAACGTGGAGCAGATCCGCAGCTTCTTGTGTTGTCAAAGACTCCTGGACTCGGCTCCATCTTGTGTTGACGACTTTGACGGTGTGTTGATGGCCGAGGGACGTTAGTTGGGAAGGCATCTTTCCCTGGCTGCCCCACTTTGGGCAGCTTCGGTTTGCCCTGGACCGCTCTCAGACGGCCAGGGCGTCCAGGTAGCTGATCTTCCCTGGTGGGGCACCCGCGACGGCAAGGGGACTCATGCCCGGGTGCCGATAGTGTCGCTTGCGCTCGCTTCTCCGTTGGGCTGGCTCGAAGTTCCGGTAGATCGCCCAAAGACAGGCCGCACGCTCCAGCCGCTCGTCCGACCTGTGGTTCCGCCCTCGACTCAGTCGTAATCGGAAGTCCCGCCAGTACCACTCTGGAGAAACCCGCGCCAATCCCTGGTTGAACTCCAGCAGGTACACCATCGCCGCGTCCAGATGCTCTTCCAACAACGTCGCCAGCTTGCCCCCAAGCTGATGCGCCTTCAGCTCTTCCAGCGCCTCTTCTGCTGCCTTGTAGCTGCCGGCGTCCAAGACTCCCCCGACCAGGGAGATCAGTTCCGCCCGTACCTTCTTCTTGACCGCCTTGGCCGCCGCTCCCGTCAACCCCATCGCCGCTTCGTTCACCCGAGCTGTCAACTCCCCACTCAGCTTCCGCCATATGTGGAACTGACATCGCTGGTGGTTCACCCAACTCAACACTCGGCCCACATATCCGATCAGCCCCTTCGCCCCGTCGCTGACCACCCTGTTTTCGCTAAGAGTTCGGAACTAAATAACCTTTACAGCACCTGGCATGATCGTGTATCATGCCAGGCATGGATGAAGCGGTCTTGGAACGCAAGCTGTCATTGGTGTTGCCTCACCTGAACGAAAGGCAGAAGCGGCTGCTTCTCGCGGCCGAGGCTCAGTCTCTCGGACGTGGGGGGATCTCCCTGGTTGCGCGTGTGGCCAAAGTGTCCCGTCCCAGCATCCACCGGGGCCTTCGGGAACTGGACGAGCCGCCTCCGTCGTCCGAGGGGCGTGCGCGTCGGCCTGGAGGTGGGCGAAAGAGGCTCAAGCAGAAAGACCCGGCCCTGGTGACGGCGCTGGAGTCGCTGGTGGATCCGGATACCCGTGGTGACCCGATGTCGCCCTTGCGCTGGACCTGCAAGAGCACTCGCCAGTTGGCGGAGACATTGACAGGTCAAGGCCATCCGGTGAGCCATCGGGTAGTGGGCGAACTGCTGCACGAAGCCAACTACAGTCTCCAGGCAAACGCCAAGAGGTTGGAAGGAGCCCAGCACCCCGACCGGGATGCCCAGTTTCGCTATATCAACGAGATGGTGAGGTCCTTCTTGGCCGAGGGACAGCCTGCCGTATCGGTGGATGCCAAGAAGAAGGAGTTGGTCGGCGCCTTCAAGAATGGGGGGCGGGAGTGGCAGCCGAAGGCAGAGCCCGAAGTGGTGCATGTTCACGACTTCCCGGACCCGAAGTTGGGCAAGGCGATCCCCTACGGCATCTACGACGTGGGACGCAACGCCGGTTGGGTGACTGTGGGCAGGGACCACGATACGGCCAGTTTCGCCGTAGCCTGCCTGCGCAGGTGGTGGGAAGCGGTGGGGATGGTCGTCTATCCCCGTGCCGACCGGTTGCTGATCTGTGCCGATGGTGGTGGCAGCAACGGGTATAGGGTACGGCTGTGGAAGGTAGAACTCCAACGCCTCGCCAGCGAGACCGGGCTCCGGGTGACGGTGTGTAACCTGCCGCCAGGCACCAGCAAGTGGAACAAGATCGAGCATCGCCTGTTCTCTCACATCAGCGTGAACTGGCGCGGCCGCCCGTTGGTCAGCCACGAGGTGATCGTCGAGCTAATCGGCGCTACCACATCCCGCCAGGGGCTCCGCATCCGGGCAGAAATCGACACCGGCCTGTATCCGACCCGGGTCAAGGTTACGGACGAGCAGATGGCCGCCGTCCACGTTACGACGCACGAGTTCCATGGCGAGTGGAACTACACCATTGCCCCAGAGACCACAGTGTAAAGGTTATTCCGTGCCGACCCCTAAGGTCGGAGAAGGCAACATCGGTGTCCATAGTCAGAAGGACAAGCGCTTGAAGTGCGAGGTCTGCGGCAAGACCTTCGCCGCCACCAAGGGCACGCCCTTCTACCGATTGCACAAGGCGGCGGACCTGATGGTGATCGTGTTGATCCTGCTCTCCCATGGCTGCCCGGTGCAGGCCATTGTCGCGGCCTTTGGTCTGGACGAGCGCACGGTGGCCGACTGGCAGGCCCGAGGGGGCCAGCACTGCCAGCGGGTCCACGAACAGCTCGTTCAGCAGGGGCAGGTGGACTTGGGTCACGTCCAGGCCGATGAGATCTGGGTCAAGATGGTGGGCAAGAGAGTCTGGATGGCGATGGCCCTGGCAGTACCGTCTCGACTGTGGCTGGGCGGGGTGATCAGCGCCCACCGAGACCTGGAGTTGATCACCAACTTGGTCAAGATCGTCCGCTCCTGTACCCTCAACCTGGACATCCTGGTCTGTGTGGACGGCCTGTCCAGCTACGTCACCGCCTTCCTGCGGGTGTTTCGGAACCCGGTGCACACGAGCCGTCGAGGCAGGCCGAGGATGGTGCTGGCCCAGGGACTCATGCTGGGCCAGGTGGTCAAGCAGTACGCCCAGAGGCACGTCGTGAGTGTGAAGCACAAGGCGGTACGAGGAACCCAGGAGGCTATCGCCGCCGTCCTGGCGGCCACTGGTGGCGGGAAGGGCATCAACACGGCCTACATCGAGCGGCTCAACGCCACCTTCCGGGCCTCCCTGGTGGTGTTGGTCCGTCGGGGTCGAGCCCTCGCCCACGAGGAGAGGGTTCTCACCACGGGTATGTTCCTGGTTGGTTGTGCCTACAACCTCCTCTGGCTTCACGAGAGCCTCCGGTTGCCTGCTCCTGACGGGTCGGGCCGCAAGTACTTGGAGAGGACACCGGCCATGGCGGCCGGCCTGACCGACCACCTGTGGACGATGACCGAACTGCTGCGCTACCAGGTACCGCTGCCTGCCTGGGTAGCGCCCAAGCGACCACCCCAACCAGTGCTGGTGGCGCCACAACGCTGAGGCTGCCCATCCATGCAACCAACCGACGCAGTGGCAGCATGACCACGGTTCCGTGGGGTGCTACCCTTCCCACAAGAGGGAGCGACAATCGGTGGTACTTCAGGGCGCCCAGGTCACACTGGTCAACGGGCTCGCAGCACCAGTGTCTCGTCGGCCATCAGCACTCGGCCTGTTCGCAAGGATAGCGCGGCATCTCATTATTTTCATGCCCCGGTGGTGGCCCGAAGGGACATGCGGCACTGGTCATAATTCATTTGGCCTAGCGCTAGGCCAAATCCTGGTTCAGGTCGGGATCGGGATGGCACCAAACAGGTCCGACATGCGAGATGCCGCGCCAGTGCTCGCAGGAATTATGACCGGGTCTCAACTAGACGCTACTTCGGGGAACGTCCACTAATGGTGACGCCTGGACGCACGCTAACAGTCTCATACCGAGAGACCTGGACGAGACCGGATAACTGTGTGTACGCCCTTGTGCTGCCGCCAGACTGCGTCGCCTCGCAACTCAGCATCAATTGTCCGGGCTACCGCTTCCAGCCGAGCGTTAGTCTGGCAGCTACTGCTGATGAGCGGATCTTCTACTATCTCATCCTGATGGGCGAGCGGGGCACGCTCTCCGTCAGCGCACGAATACAGCTTGATCAGGATCAGCAGCAGCGTGTTCTGTTGGACTCCAAACTCGTGGCGGCAACGAGCAGATACGCAGACATTGGTAAAAGCCTAAAACGTGGAGCATTGTCAACGGACTTCTGGTTCAGACTCCTCACACTCGCCGGAAAGTTCTTGGGGACTCCCTGACAGGACGTGGGTCGGGGATTCTCACAGCTCGGGCGGGTGGGTTGGCCGTAGCTGAGGAACTGATACGGGCAATCTACGGCTACCGGACGTTACCAGTACTGGCATCGTACAGGTTTCTGCTGTCCCCAAGTTGCCCTTTCGGAGGTAGGCCGAGTCATGTTCACGCCCGTGGATGGTGGGTCCACGGAGAAAGCGAGCCCATTGAGGCCGACTATCTGCTGCCTACAGATATGCATCCTATTCGAAGCCACATCACGGGGCTAAGCTGGTACCCATTCATTAAGGAAGGTCTGTTTCTTGGCTGCATGAGGCGCGGCGGTAGCGCACAAGTCAGGCTAATGGCTACATGCCTCCCCTCCCAGGTGGTCAATTGCACTGCAAAGCTCGACAACTTCGAGCGGGCACTCCGGCCAATCGTGTTCCCAGCAAACGATCAGATCGCATCCAATTGGGTCGTGCGCGTGGTCACGAAAGTTGCTGCTCCTGAACTCGAACTCAATGCGCACCCGTTGCCAACGTTGCCGGCGCTGGTCTACGCACCGTTTCGCTTCGCAATCGGGATATGATGCTTGCACGGCCTCGACAATGAAGCCGAGTTCGTAACTCACAACTCCGAACAGGAAGACCACTCCCTGCTCGTTCACTGGTGCGTGCCGAAGCCCTCGGAAGCTGATCGGCTGGCCGAAGGTAGGACCGTCAGTGCGCTGCCAGCGAGAGGCCGCTACCGGCGGCCGAGTCTCAAGGACACTGCTCGGCGGCGCGGGGATTTCGTGCCGCGACCTTGCGGCTATGTCCTTCAGAAGCGGCGAATCCGGATCATGCGCTGTAAGCCAGATGCCGTATCGCTTGAGGACTCCCTGGATGCCGCCAAATCTTCGTCTTACCGTATCTCCCGATACCGACGAACGCGACGAAAACTGCGCCCAGGTGGGAATGCGTCCGAGTTCGGTGGCTACCTTGTGGAACTCAAACATCAACTTGTCGTCAGGTAGAGGCGCCTTGCTGTGCGGGTGCCGCTCAAGACCGGCAAGGCGCTTTGCTTCGACCCATCCGCCCTCGGGGAAATTGCTGTAGATGTGATATTGGCTGATCCCTGTCCTACGCTCAAAGTCAGCTCGCGAGAGCGTCAAGCACCCGGCCTCTTCTGCAGCTCTCTGTGCGGCTTGTATGATGGCCTCGCGAGTGATCTCGTTCATCTACAGCGTGACTCTCCCCCTATCGTCTCTTCCACAGAGAAGGCAGAGTGCCGGCCCTGCCGGAGATCTACTCAACTCCCTCAGGTGCTTCGGCTGTTGAGAGTTCATCTGGTGGCTTCCCCTCGATGAATTCGATCCTTTTCACGTCTCTAGTGTTAAGGTACACGCCAATGCCGCTGACCGTGTACTTCTCAGTTAAGTCCTCTTCGACTCGCCTTGCCTGACCGAGAAGGAAGTCCTGGTTCTCGACGTTCGGGTTGAACGTGTATTGATCTATCCATCCAACATACATAGATCCGTCGGCTAGAAAGACCACAGCCCAATCGGTGTTAGAAGACTGATTGACTCTTGCCCACGTTGACTGCGGATCAGGCACAATACAACCGAGCCAGCTCCACCTGATCCCAACGCGAAACCGAATCCAGTGCAGACCGGCTCTGACGAACGCCACTAACACGGCCGCCGAGAGCAGCGCGGCTACGAAGCGTGACGCCGGAAAGCCGGATGTCTCGCTATCTTGTGATTTAACCATGGAACAACAACCGACAGCGCGAAATCTGTTGGGAATTGGTTAGAGCCGTGATGTTGGTAGCGTTAGGCGGTCTTCTTCAGGGCCGGATAGCGGGTTGCGCGCCCCGATCGTCGACCCTTGGGACGTCCCGGAGAGCGACCGCAGGGTTTTGGTGCATTCACTGGAGTGTCCAGCACAACCAGAAGCTACGGAAACCCCCGACGCACCCGGTAGGGCGTCAGCTTGCCCTCTTCCAGGGGACGCTCCCATGGCAGTCGCTGGTCGGCGACGCAGGAACGAGCCAGGCGGAGTTGCGTATAGGCCGCGAGGATCAGCCAACTCCAGCGATCAGCCTGGTCAGGGTGGCGGACCCGCGGCACCGTCCAGTTCAGGGTCTGCTTGAAGAAGCGGATGGTATGCTCCACATCAAACCTGTGGACGTAGGCCCGCCAGAGAGTGGCCAGTTTCGGACTATCCGGCCCATGGTAGAACAGCCAGAGCGATTGAGGCTTGCGGGTCCAGCCTGGAAGTCGGCTCACCTCGACCAGGATTACGGTGCCTCGGACGATGGGGCGAGGGCCAAGGGTTCCTTTGGCGACAGCGTATGGAGTGGAACGCTTCTTGCCTTAGTAGGGAGTGAGAAGGGATCGAGATCGAGGATCTTCGACTTTCTCCTCCTCCCACATCTTGGCAGGGTGGGTAGTCTGGAACCCACCCTGCCAGCCCTTTTTATGCGCCTTTACGGTCCTCGTCCGATCACGATGAGCGCTGCCGAGTAATCTGCGCCCATCATGATCGCCTGTGAACGACTGGGCTAACCACGGTCGATGGGCATAGGCTGGTCCCTCAGGCCGAGACAGCTCCGCGCTTTTCAGGTGAACGGCCGCCCTCCCTGTTTGCTTGACAGAAGGTGCGGCGTGAGTATAATGGCGCCTAGAACTAATGTTCTGGACCTTCTGGATTCAGAACCGTCGGTTCGTCGTGACACGCTTAGCACGAGGGGAGGACAGGCGGGATGAGTGAGATATCGGTGAGGACGGATGTAGGGGCGGGGCAGGGGGCCATCGAGGCCAGGGTGAATGGAAACGGCTTGCGGCAGAGGGGGGAGAAGAACGGTGATCGGTCGTTCGATCCAAGTAGATACCTGCGCAAGTTGGGGGGCAAAGAGTACCTGGAGGTCAAGTGGCGATTGCTCTGGCTGCGGACGGAGCATCCGGATGCCGTTATGCAGACGGAGATGGTGAGGCTGGAAGATGACTTCGCCCTCTTCAAGGCCCATGTGGCCATTCCTGGCGGTGGGGAAGCCACCGGTTGGGGCTCCGAGACCAGGCAGGACTTTTTCGATTTCATCGAGAAGGCGGAGACGAAGGCGTTGGGCAGGGCGCTCGCTGCCTTGGGATATGGGACGCAATTCTGCGAGGACTTCGACTTTGCGGCGGGGTCGGCCGGGAACGGCCATGTGGTGGATTCTCCCGTGGCGGCAGCGCGTCCCATCAATGGGTCCGCAAATGTAGTCGGCGATGGGTCCACAAATGGGTCCGGCCCTCTGCCGAGGCCAACCCCAATTGCTCAGGCAGCGGGATCGCTGGCTACTCCGGCGCAGTTGAAGTTGATCTATCTGACGGCCACGAGGGACCTGCAGATCAGCGAGGAGTCGCTGGAGGAGAGGTGCCAATCGCAGTACGGGAGGTTGCCGCTGCACCTGACCAAACGAGAGGCCTCGGAGTTCATCGACACTCTCAAGGCTGAGGGGATGGCAAGGGCTCGGTAGCGCTGGGGCAGAGAGGACGTGGGCGCTGAGGATGGACGGATCGAACTGATCGGCTGGGATAGGCAGGAGAACCACTTCACAAGTTGTCATGATAACTCTATAATAGCGAAGGTTTCCGGCCTGGGGCCGCGCGTCCCATGCCTCGTGTCCATGTGGACACTCCAATCTCCCCTGGAAGGGGTACTGTGATGGACGAAAGCGCGGGAAAGGGCTTGCAAGAGGCTGCCGTTCTCCATGCCAACGGCTCACCCGTGGAGTTGGGTCATCCGGTCCTCACGCCGGGTGAGGGGCGGGTGCCCCTGTACCACCAGTTGAAGGGTTTCCTCCGGGACAAGATCGAGTCCGGTGAGTGGCAGCCAGGCCAGCAGATTCCCCCCGAGAGGGAGCTTTGCAGGGCTTTCAATGTCAGCCGGGCCACGACCACCCAGGCGCTGAACGACCTTGCCAGGATGGGACTGGTGGAGCGAAGACAGGGCAAGGGCAGCTTCGTGGCCCAACCGAAGCTGGTACAGAGCCTTCTGGGGTTCTATACCTTCACAGAGAACACCCTGGCGGGCGACCTGAAGCCGGTCATCAGGATACTCTCCATCGAGGTAGTGACGCCGCCGGCCAGACACGCTATGATGTTAGGGCTGCCCTCAATGGCCAAGGTGACTCGAGTGGAGCGCCTGAGGCTGGTGAACGAGGAGCCGGTGCTGTTGGACGAGTGCTTCATCCCCTATGCCCTGTGCCCCGGACTGGTCGACGAAGATCTCGAGTCCAGCTTTCTGCACGACGTTCTCTCTGAGAAGTATGGCATCCGCATGCTGGAGCAGGAGAAGTGGGTCGAGCCTGTGGTGCTTGACGACTACGAGGCTGGCCTGCTTCGCACGAAGAGAGGCGCTCTCGGCTTGCTTGTGGAACGGGTAGCATACACCGATGGCAGGCAGCCCATGGAGTTCAGGAAGATGCTGGTCCCGGGGCACCGGTGTAAGTATGTTGTGGAGGTGGCGCGACCGTAGGAAACAGGCACGGAAAATCATGGGATTGACATGTTGACATGTCAACTACTAACTGCTATCCTGGCGCGAGCCGGGTAGGGCAGAGACAGGAGGTTTCGCTTGGCAGTGGATCAGAAACCCCTTCAGCTCCATACCAGGGGTCTAAAGCTCCTGGACGCGACCTTTGGCCTGGTATCCAACAACGAGTGGTTACTGAACAATCCGGAGTTCTTCAGCGAGTACAAGATGCAGTGCTTGCTGACGAACGTGTACCGGCTTGATGACATACCCTTCGGTCCCAACCTCGATTCCTACTTCTACGTCTACGACACCCCCGGCGTTCCGCCCGTCATGAAGGTCACGGACAAGGCAGTGTTCGCCTCTGGCCCATGGACGGAGCTGGATGCCAGAATGGCGGACAGGCGCTACAGTCTGTTCGGCAACCTAGGGTTGTTCTTCAAGTACTCGATGGCCACCCTGGAGCGGCACGGCATCTATAGCTTCCACGCATCCGCCATGTACGTTCCCGAGAACAACGAGTTGATCGCCGTGATCGGTAGCGCCGGTGCCGGCAAGACTGTCCTCATCCTGGAGGGTTTGAGCCGCGGCTATCAGGTCTTCACCGTGGAGATGCTGCACTTTGCCTTCCGCGACGAGGGATTGGTGTTCTTCAAGGGCGCTCTGATGGACAACATCAGGATCGGTAACCTAGTCTACGACTTCCCCAAGGCGGCGGAGCGGCTGAAGGCGGAGATCCCCAAGGTGGACGATGTCTGGGGCACCAAGATTGCCCTCGACTTCGAGCCGATGGCTCCCAAGTCTGACGTGATCGTGAACCCCAAACTGACCTTCCTCTTCCCCAGGATCGAGGCTGGCCGAGATCCGGCGATCATCAACGACGTTACTAAGAAGAGCAAGTTGAAGTGGATGCTGTTCAATAACGCCACGGAGAAGATCGGCGGCAGCAACCTCTTCTACGAGAAGGTCACCTGCGACACCATGGATACCCCCGATCTGATGGCCAAGCGCGAGCAGGCCATGGATCGACTGGTTTCCGGCGAGTTCGAGGTCCTGCGTGCCAAGACTATCCTGGCCGCAGCACATAATTGCATGGAGGGCATTTAGGTAATGAAGGCTTTCGAAGGCGTTTTGAAGAATCCCCTGGACGGCAGGACAGCCAAGCCCCGCAGAACCGGCTACACCATGGTCATCGACAAGGGCCTCGGCCTTGCCGCGACCAAGGACCTGATGGACACCGCGTCTGACTACATCGACTCCCTGAAGCAGACCTTCGGCACCTCCCACTTCTTCAATGAGAAGCTGATCCGCGACAAGGCAGAGATCGTTACGGCGGCGGGCGTCATCGTCTACCCCGGCGGCACCTTTGGCGAGATCGCCCTTATGCAGGGGAAGCTGCCCGAGTACCTGAAGAGGGTCAAGGAGTTGGGCTTCACCGGCGTTGAGGTCTCCGACGGCACCATCGAGATGACCACCGAGCAGAGGCACGGCTTCATCAAGCGGGCCAAGGACATGGGCTTCATGGTCATCTCCGAGGTCGGCAAGAAGGACCCCAACGACAAGGTTGGCTACGAGCAGATGCACTTCGACATCGCCCAGGACCTGGAGTGTGGCTCCAGCAGGGTGATCGTCGAGGCGCGCGAGTCCGGCAAGGGCGTCGGCATCTACGACGGCTCTGGAAACCCGGATGTTGCTGAGGTCGATGCGATCATCGCCGGCGTCAAGGATCCGTCTGTACTCGTGTGGGAAGCCCCGTTGAAGAACCAGCAGCTCTTCCTGATCAAGAAGTTCGGCATGAACGTCAACCTCGGCAACGTTCCTCCCGAGGAAGCGCTGGTGCTCGAGGCTCTGCGGTGCGGCCTGAGGGGCGACACCCTCAAGATGGCATGGCTGGGCAAGCACCCCGGCAAGTAGCAGCGTAGTAGTGAGGGCTGAGTCCTGAGCACTTCGCTGTCGCTCAGGATTTCAGTCAGCACCACCACACAGGCGACCAATAGTCCTTGTTGGCCAGAGGGTTCTGGCCCCGAGCTTTGCAGCAGCAAGCTTTAGGATCCCAGGCTGGGGGCAGCGAA
>DIXP01000006.1 GCA_002436065.1 Chloroflexi bacterium UBA6077 | reverse complement strand
CAACGAGGCGATAACCATTCCCGAGACGGTGGATGCCATCAGGGCAATGACTGGGATAGAGACAGACGCCATGAAGTCCATAGAGAAGACCAACCGCTCTCTGGGGATCGTCAAGAGCTTCCTGCCAAAGACGGTGCCTGAGGCGGCGGTGCACGCTGCGATGGGACAGGTGCTGAGGGCAGCCGAGGTGGAGTTCATGGAGGAGGGCTTCAAGGGTGCCGAGGAGCCTGCCGAGCCGGTGCCCACGCCAGAGCAGGTGAGGTCCAGGTAGGATGGCAGCTGTAGGTGGCGGAGGGAAGCGGATGAGAGGTGACAGTGGAAAACCTGGATGTGGTCGTTCGCTACTGATTGGTACCATAGCAGCGGGTCTGCTCCTTGTGGTGTTAGGCAGGAGGGCTGGCTGGTGGCGAGATCCCAATCGCCTGTTCACGGCTTTCTATGACTTGATAGCCCCGATCTATGACCGCTGGGCAGGCGAAGGGGGGCTGATGCGACCACTGCGCCGCGAGCTGGTGGACATGCTGGATCTGGAGCCCGGCGACCAGGTGCTGGAGGTCAGCGTGGGGACGGGGGCGAACCTGCCCTTGATGTGCGAAAAGATCGGTCCGTCGGGTCGCATCTCCGGCGTGGACATCAGCGAGGGGATGCTGGCCCAGGTCCGCAAAAAGCTCCCGTCAATCCCTTGCGCTGTGGAGCTTCGGCAGGGCCTGGCGGAAGATCTCCCCTACCAGGAGAACTCTTTCGACGCGGTGCTCCACTTGGGTGCTATCAACTTCATGACCGACCCCCGCCGAGCCCTGGAGGAGATGGACCGAGTGGCGGGGCCCGGCGCCAGGATTGTCGTCTCGGATGAGACGGTGGCCCCCGTTGGCGGCCTCCGATCGCTGCTGTCTATGGCGATCCTCCGGCTTGTGCCGCGGCTCAGGCCCCCGACGGAGTTGGTTCCCGACCCGCATCCCCAGCTTCACTACCTGGCAGGGGGCTACCTCTACGCCGTTACGTGGAGGAAGGCATAGGCCACTACCAGCCTCCCCATGAACCGGAGTGCCATGCCTAGGCCGACGCAGGCATGGCACTTGCCCCCAGCATGCGGTCGGCAGTTACTCTACCCATGGGGAGGCGCACGTGGCCCGCAAGTTCGTGGATCCGGTGTGTGGCATGGAGGTATCGCCGGAGTCGGCGGCGGACTCCGTCGTTCGCGCCGGCCACACCTACTACTTCTGCTCCACGGCCTGCGCCGAGCGGTTCAAAGCCGATCCCGAGAGCTACGCTGCTCCTGAGCAGGCGGAGCCGAACCCGGACTCCGAGCGCTCGGTAGCGGTGCTGCCATCCGCCACCACAGGTGTGCCGGAGGGGGCGAGGCGGGTGCGGGTGGACCTCCCCGTCGAGGGGCTGGAGTGCGCAGGGTGCGCCGAGAACGTCCGGCGGGCGCTGCTCGGTGTGCCGGGGGTGGAGCGGGCCCTGGTCAACCCCTCCACACAGGTGGCCACCGTGGCCTACGACAGCTCCAGAACCGACCTCCTCGGCCTCTCCCGCGCAATCCAGGGCGCCGGCTACCGGGTCGGCTTCGCCACCATCAGGCTCGGCATAGAGGGGCTGTTTTGAGCGTCCTGCGGACCGCGCCTGGAGGGCGCGCTAAGGAGAACCCCGGGGGTGGTGTCCACCGAGGTCAGCCTCGGCACGGGCGAGGCGCGGGTGGATTACATCCCCAGTCTGACCAGCCTTGCAGCCCTTCAACAGGCCGTCGAGTCGGAAGGCTACCGGGTGAGGCCCGCGCCGACCGACATGACTGCCCAGGGGGAGGAGGATGTCCATGAGCGGGAGTACAGGCGACTCTTCAATCGCTTCCTATTCGCCGCCGCCGTCTCGGTGCCGGCCCTGCTCTTCGCCTACCCGGATCTCCTCCCCTTCCTTCGCACCATACCACCCGGCACCATGCGCGCGATCAACGTGGTACTGGCCGTCCTCACACTGGCCGTCCTGGTCTACTCTGGCTCGGGCTTCTTCATGGGGGGCTGGGCGGCCCTCAAACACCGCTCGGCCGACATGAACACGCTGATAGCCCTGGGTACGGGCGCCGCCTGGCTCTACTCAGTCACCGCCACAGCCGTGCCTCAGCTCTTTCCGCCCGGCACCTCCGAGCCCTTCTACGATGTGGTCGCGGTGGTGATCGCCCTGGTAGTGCTGGGACAGGCGCTGGAGCTGCGGGCCAGGGGCAGGACTTCCGAGGCGATCAAGAAGCTGCTGGGGCTACAGGCGAGGACGGCCCGGGTGGTCCGTGACGGCCGCGAGCTGGACCTACCGGTGGAGGAGGTGCTGGTGGGCGACCTGGTGCTCGTCCGGCCGGGGGAGAAGGTCCCGGTGGACGGCGTCGTCGAGGACGGCTCCTCCGCGGTGGACGAGAGCATGATCACCGGCGAGAGCATCCCGGTGGAGAAGGAGCCCGGCGCCGAGGTGATCGGGGCGACCATCAACCGCACCGGCGCCTTCCACTTTCGGGCCACCAGGGTGGGCAAGGACACCGCCCTCGCCCAGATCGTGCGCCTCGTCCAGGACGCTCAGGGATCCAAGGCCCCGATCCAGCGGATCGCCGACGTAGTCTCCGGCTACTTCGTCCCCGCGGTGATGATCATCGCCATCTTTACCTTCGTCGCATGGTTCGACTTCGGCCCGCAGCCACGGCTGGTCTACGCCCTGGTGACCTCGGTGGCGGTGCTGGTGATTGCATGCCCCTGCGCTCTGGGCCTCGCCACCCCCATGTCGCTCATGGTGGGGGTAGGAAAGGGGGCCGAGCACGGGTCTTGATCCGCAACGGCACGGCACTGCAGGCGGCTGAGGAGCTGGACACGGTGGTGCTGGACAAGACGGGCACCATCACGGAAGGCAAGCCCTCCCTCACCGACCTGGTTGCGGCCAAGGGTGTTGCTGAAGAGGAGGTGCTGCGCCTTGCTGCCTCGGTGGAGAAGACCTCTGAACACCCTCTCGGCGAGGCGATCCTGGAAGGCGCCAAGCGGCGCGGCATCCAGCCTCCGGACCCCAGCCGATTCGGGGCGATCCCTGGGATGGGGGTGGAGGCGGAGGTGGACGGGCGGCGGGTACTTCTGGGAAACCTCAAGCTGATGTGTGAGCGCGGGATCACCCTGGACGGGCTGGAGCAAGAAGCCGTGCGTCTGGCGGATGAGGGGAAGACGCCCATGTACGTGGCCGTAGATAGTAGCGTGGCGGGCCTGGTGGCTGTGGCAGACCGGGTGAAGCCGGACTCCAGGGAGGCGATCCGTGCCCTGAAGGCGATGGGGCTGGAGGTGGTGATGCTCACGGGGGACAACCGGCGCACGGCCGAGGCCATCGCGAGGCAGGTGGGGGTGGATCGCGTCTGGCCGAGGTGTTGCCGGAGGATAAGGCCCATCAAGTGCGTCTCTTGCAGGCCGAGGGGAGGAAGGTGGTCATGGTGGGGGACGGGATCAACGACGCCCCGGCCCTGGCCCAGGCGGACGTGGGGATGGCGATCGGCACCGGCACCGACGTAGCCATCGAGGCGAGCGACATCACCCTGATCAGGGGTAGCCTCCAGGGAGTGTCGACGGCTATCCAGATATCGAGGGCCACCATGCGCAACATCAGGCAGAACCTGGTCGGCTCCTTCGGCTACAACGTGCTTGGCATACCGATAGCCGCGGGTATCCTCTACCCCTTCTTCGGGATCTTACTCTCTCCCATGATCGCCGGAGCGGCAATGGCCGCTAGTTCAGTTACGGTTGTGACTAACGCCAACCGGCTGCGAGGCTGGAGGCCAAAGGGGGTGTGATGATGGGTCCGGCGGAGATCGTGGTGACGCTGGGGGGCATCGTCCTTGCGGCCTTCGTCGCATGGTTCTTCTGGTTCTCACCGAGAGAGGTGACCCGGATCGCGGAGGCGGCAGGGGTGCAGGAGGCCGAAATCATCGTCAAGGGAGGCTACACCCCGGACGTGATCGTGGTGAAGGCGGGGCTGCCGGTGAGGCTGCGCTTCATCCGGCAAGAGACATCCCCCTGCTCGGAGATGGTGATGCTGGCCGATTTCGGCAAGAGCGCGACATTGCCTCCCGGGCAGCCGGTCGACGTGGAGTTCACACCCGACAAGCCCGGCGAGTACGACTTCACCTGTCAGATGCGCATGCTGCGCGGGAAGCTGATCGTGGAATAGTCAGCATTCTGGTTAAGCCTCCGAGCTTGGGTTGGGCGTAGACGTGGGCACTCCGGCAGCCTGCAGCATCCGCTGCATGGTGTCCTGCATCCGATCGGCCTGTTGTCGAAGGTCCCTCAACTCCTCTGGCGAGAGCCGCTCGAAGGCTGGCTGCATCTGGTCCATCAGGGTAGCCATGTCGTCGGCCATGCTCGCCATGCCGGCCACCATGCGCTCCGACTGCTGAGGATCCAACTGCTGCATGTGAGCCTGCATCTGGTCGTGCATCTGGTCCATCTGCTGGGCCATCTGGTGCATGCCCTGAGCGCTGCCTCCGCCCATCTGCCCAGAACCAGGCCCCATTCCTGGGGTACCCATAGGCTCCGGCATGGCTCCCGGGGTGTGCATCGGCCCCATTCCTGGACCCACACCCGGGGTTCCCATCGGCCCCCGCGGCTCGGTTCCAGGGGTTGCCCCCGGCAGAGTCTGCTGCATCTGATGCATGCTGCCCTGCATACGGCGCATGGTTTCGGCCACCTGCTGCTGCTCTTCAGGGGTCAACCGGCTCATGGCGTTGCCCATCATGTCCATGAACTCCCCCATCTCATCCATCAGGCCCGGCATCTGCTGCATCACCTGCTGCCGGCGCTGGGGGTCCATCTGGGCCAGTTGCTGCTGAAGTCGCAGCATGTCCGCCGCCATCTGTCGGAACTGCTGGCGGAGGATTTGTGCATCGCTCGTAGCTCCAGTGCTGAGGCCGGGCGTCGAAGGCGTGGGGACAGTGGTCGTACCAGCCACGACCGGTTCTGGAGTGCTGGAGCTGGTGATGGAGGTCCCCTGAGCGCCAGGGGTGGGCGCTGTCCCCACCTGGGAGGCTGTCGCGGTGCAGGCCACCGTCCAAAGAGCAACAGCTGCCAATCCCGCTGCCCACAGGGAGATAGAGAACGATCTCATCTGGTTCCTTTCCGCTATGCACCGTCCAATCAATCGGAGCTCCGCCCGCTCAACCCTGCAGGTCGCGCCTCATCCGCTCGAACTCCTCTCGGGAGATCTCTCCCCGCGCATATCGCTCGCGAAGGATGTCCAGCGGTCTTTGTGCACCGAGGCCCGGCCTCGTTGTCGCGCTCTCTCCCTGCCGGGTAAGCCAGAGCACCAAACCCACGATTCCACCGACTATCAAGACCCAGAAACCCATCATCATGATCCACATCCACCAGTAGCCCGCATGGAACGGCTGCCCCATCATCCAGGGCCCCATTATGCCGAGGAGGCTGAGCAGCAGGACAATGGAGACTACGCCGATTAGGACCAGGGCGATATCCCTTCCTCGCATGTTGATACCTGTCCTTCCTCCGATTCGCAGAGGTGATGGCAAGTAGGGGCAAAGAGCATGCCTTCCCCTTGCTTGCGACGCTCGAGGATCGGGCATAGCTGTTGCTGTCGTGGGTCGCGTATCAATGGGGGCAATGGTGCCTACCCGACTACCCGCTCCATCACCCTCCGCATCCGCGCCTTCACCTGTTGGGCGATGACGTCTAGCTGTGGGTTGCCGACGATCCCGAGGACCGACTCCGGGTCCATGGCCTGTACCATCGATCCTCCTTCGACCTCGTAGACCACCACGTTGCAGGGGAGGAGGAGGCCAAGGTCTGGCTCCGCCAGCAGTGCCTGGTGGGCCAGGGGTGGGTTGCAGGCTCCCAGGATTACGTAGGGCTGGAAGTCGACTCCAAGCTTCTCCTTCATCGTCTTCTTGACGTCGATCTCGCACAGCACGCCGAAGCCCTCGCTCTTGAGGGCTGCATTGGTCCTCTCGACGGCCTCCTGGAATGGGATTGCCACCGTTTGGCCGAAACCGTACGATTTCTCTTGCATCACCACTGCTGTCCTCCCCATGCCGCAAGCGCGGCGGCTATCCCGCCCAGGGCGCGGTCTTTGGCGGCCACTGGACATCAGGTAGTTGTCGCGCAAGGAATGTACCAGATGCCGCGGCTGCCATCGCGCCACCAGTGGCACAACCCGTGCAGCCATCGAT
>DIXP01000091.1 GCA_002436065.1 Chloroflexi bacterium UBA6077 | reverse complement strand
CGCGCCAGTCTCCCACTCTACCCTGTGTCGCTCCCCTACTGGCTTGACAAGAACGCATACGGCATGTATATAGATAAAGTTGGGATTATCAGCTGGCTCGGCATCGGCAAAGATCGCGAAGCTCCACAGGACCAACGCGGGCCGGTGCTCCCTCTGTCAGCAACGTCGCTAGTCCAACGCGGTTCGTAGTCTACCCAGGTGACGCTCGGTAGCGGTTATCGCCTCCGGTGTCGCAGAGCAGTGATGCCATCCGAGGCGCCAGTGGCCAGCAGGAGGTGTTGCTTGCGGTGAGAGACGCGTGGCAGTGCCGCGCATCGCGAAGGATTCCTCATTCTTCTCCAATTCCAGTTTTCTCCAGTTGCAGTGATTACTTCCAACAGGGGGACAGTTCATGAGAAGGCTCGTATTCCTCTTCGTGCTGGTCCTCACCACCCTCTTCTGTGGGGCTGCGGCGGTATACGCGCAGGCGGCGCCAAAACCGTCTCTGGCCAGGGTGGATGTGGCCGCGGCGGTGCAGGCCGACAAGTCGGCCAAGGTCACGGTCAAGTACGCGGTCAACAACCCCGAGGGGCTCAAGGAGCTGAAGGTGATGAACCGGTTCGCCGACCTTCCGGGTGTGACCCTCGAGGGGCTCAAGGCGACGATGGGCAGCGCCAACCTCCAGGTCGCGAGCATGAAGAAGGCGGGCTTCGACGAGGTGACCATTCAACTGCCCGCGGACGCCAAGGGCAAGTTGGACTACACCATCGAATACACCGCCAGGTCAGACAGAAGCGACTTCCGCTTCCCCGTGCTGGTGCCCGACTTCCCTGTGGAGAAGTCTGTCCCGAGCTTCTTCGCCACGGTGGCTCTCCCTCCTAACACGAACTTCCAGGGGGACGAGTTCCCGAGGATTGCGTCCACGGAGCAGCAGGGCGGAAGCACAGTGCTGAAGATGCACGAGGTCAATGTTCCGGCATTCATCAGGGCCAACTTCGGCCAGGGCTCGGCGCCTCCCTTCAGCGAGACCAACGTCACCACCTTTGCCTCATTCCTAATCATAGCTCTCGCCGGCACGTGGTGGTGGAAGCTGAAGGCCGGCAGTTAAGCAAAGAGTCGGGAGGTATTTAGCATGACAGGCATGGGCTGGCCTACGGACCTCTGGCTGGTCTTCGCGGCGATCTTCGTGAGTTGTTTCGCGCTGATCAACCGCTACCTGAACGCACGAGAGGAGCGGTTCTACCAGGAGCACCCAGACGAAGAGCTTTACTAGAGGGCAGAGGAGGCGAGCCGCGATCGCTGCTTGCGCGTGGCGGCCCTCCGATGCCAGAAAACCCCCGCGAAGGCGGGGGGCCTCCAGACCGTTCGACGGGAACGATTCATCGAGGGGGTTACAAACATGCTGACGTTCCAGACTCTGCTCGCGTTATTCGTCGCTCTATACCTGGTTGCAATGCTCACGGTCGGCGTGTGGTCGTCGCGAAAGGTGAAGAACGAATACGACTACCTCACCGCCTCGCAGAGCATCGGCCCCTGGGTTGGAGGCGCCAGCCTGGCCGCCACCCAGATGAGCGCGGGAACGTACATCGGGCTGATCGGGACTCACTACCTCTTCGGCAATGCCTGGATCTGGTGTTGGCCCGGCATCTGGTTCGGGTACTTGATCACCGTGCTGCTCGTGGCGCCGCGCATGCGGGCGTTCGCCCAGCGATCCGGCGGCATGACGGTCCCGGATTTCATCTCCGCGCGCTACAACAGCACCTGGGTGCGAGGCATCGCCGCTATCCTAATCGCCGTCACTTACACCCTGATGATGGGCGCTCAGTTCCAGGGCGGCGGGGTGATGCTGGAGACTCTGCTGGGGGTGCCCGCTATGGTGGGCATTATAGTGATGCTGGTTGTCACTGTGGCTTACGCTACCCTGGGCGGGATGCGCGCCACGGCCTACACCGACTTCATACAGCAGATAATCATGACCACCGGCATCGTAGTCGGGATCCCGCTGCTGATCTCGATGGCCGGCGGCTGGCCTTACCTGGTTTCGGTTTGGGATAACATCGTGCAGTCCCCCAATACGACTCCCCAGTACACGGGGTGGCACTGGCAGGTCAACCCGATGTTCGTCATAGGGGGCAGCGTGGCGTTCCTGTTCACCTTCGCCGCAGCTCCCTATGAGATGACCCGCTACTACTCGATGAAAGACAACAAGACCGTCCGATGGGCACCGGTGATCGCGCTCCTGTTCCAGATCCCTGTGTGTGTCGGTGGCGCGATCATGGGGATGACGATGCGAACGATGTTCCCGAACATGATCTCGGGAGACGCGACGTCCACCATCTTCGCCTCCTCGGTGATGCCTCCGCTAGTGGGGGTGCTGGTTGTGCTGGCGGTGCTGGCCGCGATCATGAGCACCGTCGCATCGATCATGATCGTGACCGGATCGGCCCTGGCCCGTGACGTATATGGGAAGATCATCAACCCGAACGCGTCCGAGGCAAGCAAGCTGAAGCTGAATCGGATCATGGTGGTGCTGCTGGGGGTGGCTCCGATAGCCATCGCCAACATGAAGCTGGACATCGTCCAGTTCGTGGTGATAGCTCAGGCGGCCATCTTCGGCTCCTTCTTCTTCGTGCCGGTGATCATCGGCATGGTGTGGAAGAGAGGCACGACGGCGGGCGCGATCGCGGCGATGATTTCCGGTTTCGTGACCGTCGTCGGTATCTACGGCGCCAACCTGGCGAACGAGCCGTGGGTGGGCCACCCCGTGTTCTGGGGAGCAGGGGCCTCGGCCGTATTCTACGTCGCGGTCAGCCTGGTCACCAAGCCGGTGGATGAGCAGCACCTGGCGCTGTTCTTCAGAGACATTCGGAACAAACTGATCAAGGAAGGGCGCTACGACCCGCCTCAGATGTCCGAGCATGGACGTGGAGTCACTGCCGGACGCGCGGAGGCGATGGGAAAGACCGAGGCAGCCCTCTAACTACTGAATCGGTCGATAGTCGCGCCTGAGGACTCACGGAGGCAGGGCAGTGCGAATAGTTGCGCACTGCCCTGTGTTCGGTCCGAGGGTGCCTGGCGGAAGGGAGGAGTGATCTTGGCAGAAAGAAGACTCGAACCACGTTTCGTCGGGAAAGTGGCCGTGGTGACCGGAGCCTCTCGCGGAATCGGGAGGGCGACGGCGCTGGCTCTTGGCCGGGAAGGCGCCTCCGTGGTGGCAGTCGGGCGAGATGCGGCAGCGCTGGAATCGCTGGCCGGCGAGCTACGCGAGATGGGGGGCGGCGTACTCCCCGTGGTGTGCGACGTATCACGCAAGGCAGAGGTGGACCGGTTGGCCGAGGCAGCCTACAGAGAGTACCCAGCGGTCCATCTTCTGGTCAACAATGCCGCGGAGTACCCTGTGACTCCCTTCCTAGAGATGACCGAGGAGCAGTGGGACGCCGTGCTGGACATCAACCTGAAGGGGCCCTTCCTGGTCAGCCAGGCGTTCGCCCTGCGGATGGTGGCCCGAGGTGCAGGCGGAAAGATAGTGAACGTCAGCTCATGCGCGGCGGTGGTAGCTCGACCGGGCATCGCTCACTACGCCTCATCCAAGGCGGGCCTCAACCAGTTGACGAAGGTACTCGCTGTGGAGTTGGCGCCATACGGCATCGCCGTGAACGCCGTGAGCCCCGGACTAATAGGCACCGAGCGGGTGAAGCAGCTGTCGGTCACGACCTCGGCGGAGCATGAGACCAAGATGTCGCGCATACCAATGGCGCGAATGGGATCTCCCAAGGAGATGGCGGCCGCGATCATGTTCCTGCTCGGAGAGGGCTCGAGCTACGTGACCGGCAGCGTGCTGTTCGCAGACGGCGGGTACAGTTGCGGGATTCCAAGCTACGGCGGAAGCGAGAAATGAAGAAGCTAACCGAGTACATCGACGGAAGAGAGGCGGAGATGCTGGCCTTCCTGGAGAAGGTGGTCAACATCGACTCAGGCACCCACGACAAGGCGGGCGTGGACGCGGTAGGAGAACTGCTCTCCGGACGGCTGCGGCAACTCGGTTTCCAGGTTGAGAGGTCGCCTCAGACTCAGTACGGCGACCACCTCGTGGCCCGAAAGCTCGGAAAGGGAAGCAGAAGGATTCTCTTCGTCGGCCACATGGACACGGTGTTTCCGGCGGGCACGGCCGCCCGGCGCCCGTTCAGGATTGAGGGTGGCAGGGCGTACGGACCGGGCGTGCTGGACATGAAGGGTGGGGACGTGTCACTCCTGTACGCCCTGGAGGCGTTGAAGGAGACTGGCAGCCGCTTCTACGGCGAAGTGAGCATGACAGTTATCTTCAACTCGGACGAGGAGGTGCTGTCGCCGACGTCGAAGACGATCATCGAGGCGGAGGCGAAGAGAGCCGATAGCGCCTGCGTGTTCGAGCCCGCAAGGCCGGGCGGGGAGTACGTAGCCCGCCGCAAAGGGGTGGGGAAGTACTACCTGACCGTGCACGGCAGGGCTGCCCACGCAGGGGCACAGCCGGAGGCAGGGAGGAGCGCGGTCGGGGAGCTAGCGCACAAGATCATAGCCATCCACGGATTAACGGACTTCGGGACAGGGACAACGTTGAACGTCGGCCTGGTTAAGGGAGGAGAGCGCTCCAACGTGGTGGCCGAGACGGCGTACGCCGAGATCGACCTGAGAGTGCCCGACATAGGGGAAGCGGCAAGGGTGGATGCCCGGATGCGGGAGATTGCCGGCAGCAGCACGGTGCCCGACACGACCGCGGAGTTGAGCGGTGGGCTGGATTTTCCGCCCATGGTGGAGACCCCAGCCTCTCGGAAGCTGCTAGAGGCCGTCCAGGCGGCCGGGCGGCAACTGGGGCTCGATCTGAAGGGGATACTGACAGGCGGAGGTTCGGACGGCAACCACACCTCGCAGCACACACCCACGGTGGACGGCATGGGCCCGAAAGGGAGCGAGACGCACAGTGACCGGGAGTTCATCGAAGTGGCAACGCTGGCCGAGCGGACGAAGGTGACCGCGCTCTTCCTGGATCTGTGGCCGACGGTAATAGAGACTCTGGACAGGTAAAGGGAGGCAAACCATGATGCTGGTAGGTGAGAGGGAAAGAGAGCAGCAGGTGGTGGCGGAGGTATCCGCTGACGAACTGATGAAGCACACGGCGACCATCGCGGCGGAGGAGCGGCTGTCAGGCAATGAGGCGGAGGCGAAGGCCGTAGGGTACTTCAAGCAGTTGATGGAGGACTGGGGCTACGACACAAAGATCCAGTGGATCGAGAACTACATCTCGCTGCCGATCAAGGGCGCTCTGACGGTGCTGTCGCCGGAGAGCAGGGATGTCAGCTGCATCACCCACTCGTTCTCAGTGACTACCCCACCGGGCGGTCTGGAGGCGGAGCTTGTCTACCTGCCCGAGGGTAGCAACCTGGACGTTCGCGGGAGGATCGTTGTGCAGGACGGCTTGGCGTTGCCCGCTACCGTTTACGGCACCGAGCAGAGGGGGGCCGCCGGCCAGCTGTTCGTAAACGCGAGTGACCTGCCGAGGAACATGATTGTCTCAACCATTTGGGGGCAGCCGGTGCCGGAGAGCGCGGGGCGCATACCCAAGACGCCGGTCGTCTCCATGAACCAGGAGAACGGAGAGTACCTGAAGGCGCTGTGCGCGAAGGGGCCGGTAAAGGTCCGCCTGGAGACGGAGACCTGGACGGGCTTCAAGAAGGTTCCGCTTGCCATCGCCGACGTGAAGGGGAAGGTAGAGCCGGACAAATTTGTCATGTTCAACGGCCACCTCGACTCCTGGCACGAGGGCGCCTCCGACAACGCGACCGCCAACGCGTGCATGCTGGAGACGGCGAGGGTTCTGGCGAAGCACAGGGACGAACTCAAGAGGGGCGTGCGGTTCATCTGGTGGTCGGGCCACTCCCACGGCCGTTACTCGGGGTCCAACTGGTACGCCGACTACAACTGGGAGGATTTAGACCGGAACGCGGTGGTAAACCTGAACGTGGACTCCCTCGGGTGCGTGGGTGCTACCGACTACTCCGAGGTGGAGTGCTCTGCGGAGCTGTACGACCTGGGACGGGAGGTGATCGAGAAGTACACCGGCCAGAGGCCCAACTACCAGAGGATCGGCCGAAGTGGCGACCAGTCGTTCTGGGGCATCGGGCTGCCCGCGCTGTACCAGCTGCTATCAAGAGCGCCTAAGGGGGAGGGCGCGGGTGTGTTCATCTCCGGCCTGTCGTGGTTCTGGCACACTGCAGCCGATACCATGGACAAGATCGACAGAGACATCCTGCTGAAGGACACCCAGATCTACATGGCGACGCTATGGCGGCTGTGCACCGCGCCGGTGCTTCCGATGAGCTACGTGCCGGTGGCCGAAGAATTCGCCAGACTGTTGTCCGGTCTGCAGGAGAAGGCGGGGGACGCCTTCGACCTGATGCCTGCAATCGAGAGCGCCGAGCTATTGAAGAGTAGGGCGGCCGAGCTGCGGAGGGCAGCCGAGCAGGCAAGCGCCGGGCCGGGCTCCGACAGGGCGATGGCGCTGAACGAGTGCATAGTAAAGCTGGGCCGAATCCTGATGCCGGCAGGCTATTCGGCGGTGGACCGGTTCGAGACAGACCTCGCGATACCGATCCCGCCGCTTCCGAGGCTGCAACCGGTCGCGCAGATGGCAGGTATGGACCGTGAGAGCAACGAGTACAGGTTCCTAGAGAGAAAGATGGTCCGAGAGCGAACCCGGGTGCTCCACGCCCTGAATGAGGCTACGGAACTGATCGAAAAGAGCTTGAAGACGTTGGAGGGTTAGCCTAAGACGCCTGGACACGGAGAAACGCTGGGGCTGGAACACACGTTCCAGCCCCAGCGCCATGACCGGTTCGGATTGGCTATGAGACGGATGAGGCTATCAGCTCCTCGCACTGGTTGAGGCGGAGAAGCACCTTGTTGCGGCCGCGTACCAGCTGATTCTTCAGGAAACCCTGCTCGATGCGGCCGTCGTATCGGGGCAGGTCAGCTGCGGGCGCGATCTCCGCGAAGGCGGGCACCTCATACGCCGGGTCGTGCTCGAAGATCTCTCGCTTAGCGTAACTGATCGGGATCAGCAGCCGCCCGAGCTCCACGAGGGCCTCGTTGACCCGCTTCGCCTGGGCCCTGTCTCCCGACTGGCCGGCCTTCGCCGCCACGGCGTTGAAGGCGACCAGTCTGTCACGGAGGCTGGAAAGCTGCTGCATGACAGGCTGGAGGTCGAACCTGTCCCCGGCGGCATCCTGATACTTCTGGACGATGTCCTTAGACTCGTCCACGGTCTTCACGAAATCGAAGGGAAGCACCGTAGCGTTGACCACGCGGAGGATGCTGGCCCCGTATACCTTGATGTCTCGGACCAGGATGTCCGGATCCGCAGCGTCCAGCACGTCGCCCTCGTTGTGCCAAGCCCGGGAGTTACCACCGCTGCCGCCCACCGCATACATACCCATCTCCTTGCGCTGGTCCGCCGGGATGTTGGAGGAGAGCATGTAGAAGGAGGTGACGCCGATATTGTTGAAGGAGTAGTCGCCTGCCCGAATGGGACGCATCGCCTTCGAGGTCTGCCCCGTGACGTCGGAGATAGCCTTGCGGCAGAGATCGTCCACCTCGGCCATCCACATCATCTCATCATAGGCGGTCGCCCATCTGGCGCCCGGGGAGTCCATGTTCACCTGGGCTATGCAGTTCTTCTCGATGTCAAGGCCGAAGTTGTCGGCGTACCAGGTGGAGCCCGCGTAGCGCCCGTGGGAGTGGCCGGACCACCAGGCGATCCGGACGCTCCGCTTCAGCCGGTCGCTGTGAGCGTTCAGGACGCGGGCCAGTTCCAGCTTGCCGGCATTTCCGGTTGCGTTGTCGGTGACGCCATAGTGCCAGGAGTCGAGGTGTCCGTGGAGCAGCAGGAATTTCTCCGGCTCCTCCGTGCCGCGGATTTCGGCTACCGGGATGGCGGACTTCTTCCAGCCCTCGTCCAGCTTCGTCGTCATCCTGACCTTGACCGCCCCCCTGGCGGCGAGGTCCTTGAGCGCCTGGCCACCCGTGCTGTTGACGTTGACGATCGGGGTACCCGGCTTTGCCTTGAGGTTCTCGAGGGTCGGGATACCCCAGAGGGTGGTGGCCATCAGCTCGTGGATGACCTCGGGGTCGGGGTTGATGTAGATCTGGCCGATGGCGCCGCGGTCCTCGTAGTCCCTGATCACCTTGGGCAACGACATTCCCTCGGTGATGACGATCTTGCCTCTGACGTCGGTGATCTCGTCCTGAGCACTGGAGTAGAAGAAATCACCGATGCCGGTAGCCAGTCCCGCAGGGATATAGACCAGCTCGCCCTCCACCGTGCCGGAGGCGGAGAAGGCCGGGGTCTTACACCTGATCTGAGGCCCGCCACTGGAAAGCAGCTCCAGCTTTGCCCACTCCGGCAGGCTAACGTAGAGCTCGGGTTCGTAGAGGGTATAGGGGATCCCGAGAGCCTTGAGGCGACCCTCCAGGTAGTCGATCGCCTTTCTCTCCTCGGGCGTGCCCGAGAGCCGGACGATCTTGGAGAAGGTTTCGACCAGCGCCCAGGGCTCGTCGGCCGAAATGTCGTTCAGCACGGCATGTTCCTGGATCGCTTCGGACTGTGCCATGACAGCTCCTCCTTTCCCATATCTTGTTCGCGGTCGCGGGTCGTACAGCGTGTCGTCGCTAGCCCTCGCGGGGATCCGGCAGCAGGGGAAAGCCCCATCTCTGTGATCGCAGGCTCCTACTGGTTGTTCACCAGGTCGTCATCCTCGGGCATGATCTCCTTGAGGGCCTTGATCAGGAGGAGTAATCGCTCCTCCTTCTTCAGCCTCAGGGCATTCACATCCTTGCCCGTCCAGTCGTAGAAGCCCTTGCCCGCCTTGGCGCCTATCTCCCCGCGGGATATCTTTTCCACCAGCAGTGGAAGCGGGCCGGTGGCGTTCTCCAGGGTGGGATAGACCGACTGGGCAGCGGCGTAGTGGATGTCCAGCCCTCCCCAGTCCCGCTGCTCCAGGGTGCCCACCAAGGGCAGCCGCACCCCCATCCCCAACCGGATTGCCCTGTCCACATCGCCGGCGCTGGCAACCCCATTGGCTACCATGGACGTAGCCTCCCTCGCGATGGCAGCCTGGATGCGGTTGACGATGAAGCCGTTCACATCCTTGCGGCAGATCACCGGCGCCTTGCCGCAGCGCTTCCAGAATGCCGCCGTGGTCTCCACCACCCCGTCCGATGTGCTGGGGCCGTACACCACCTCTACCAGGGGCACCACTGTGTGAGGGTAGAAGAAGTGGGAACCCACCACTCGCTCCGGCCTTCCCACCCGTTGCGCGATATCGCCCACCTTCAAGCTGGAGGTGTTCGTGGCAAGAATGGCCTCGGGCGGGCTATACCGATCGAGCTTTTCGAAAACGTCTTGCTTGAGAGGCAGCTCCTCGACGGTCGCCTCGATGACGAACTGGGCGTCCCTGGTAGCCTCCTGCAAGGAAGTTGTCCCCGTGATGCGGCTGAGAATAGGTCCCACCTGGTCCTGTGCGAGGAGGCCGTGGCGCGCAAAGAGTCCAAGGCTATCCTTGACCCTCTGCATGGACCTCTCCAGCAGTTGGTCCGAGACATCGACAACGCGGACCTGGCACCCAGCCTGGCCAAGGATGTGGGCAAAACCCACTCCCATCAGTCCGCCACCGATCACAGCCGTTCGTTCAATCCGGTTTGCATCCATGGAGTCTCTCACCCCTCATATCTTTACCTCGGCATAGCCGCCTTTGATCCACAGTTCCGCGGGAATCCATTCTGGCAAACGGCGGCGGGGACATCCGCGGGAAGGGAACGCCTTGGCCACCGTAGTGTACACCGAAGCCCAGCCTTTGCGTTGAGTGTCAGCCGTTCATGGCTGGGGAGGAATTCTCAGTCTATGCCCAGTTCTGAGCGGCAGCTATAATCTCGCCAACTGTTCCGATCGGACCGATCACCGCCCAGGCTGGAAGGAGGCGCCGCCATGTCACAGGCTGCTGGAGCCGCACGCGAAGCCCGTAAGCTGATCTGCCCCCACGACTGCCCCGACCGATGCGGGCTTGTGGCGGAGGTCGAGAACGGGAGGGTGGTGGCCGTCCGCGGAGATGCCAACCACCCGGCAACTCGTGGCTCCATCTGCCGCAAGGTCATGGAGTATCCCACCCGACTCTACGGCTCGGAGAGGCTGCTCCATCCTCTGAAGCGGGTGGGTCCCAAGGGAAGCGGGCAGTTCCAGCGGATATCCTGGGAGGAGGCTCTCTCCACCATCGCCGGCCGTTTCGGGGAGATCAGCGACCGCTACGGCCCCGAGGCCATCCTCCGATACTGCTACGGCGGCACCATGGGCATCGTGCAGCGCTGGCCGGTGGGATGGCGATTCTTCAACCGGCTGGGGGCGGCAACCCACACCCGGACCATCTGCAGCTCGGCCGGGCAGCAGGGATTCGCCTACACCATCGGGGCCATTCGGGGGGCGGACCCGGAGACGATCACGGACAGCCAGCTGGTAATCCTCTGGGGCATCAACGCCGTGAGCACCAACCTCCACATGATGTCTCTGGCGCAGGAGGCTCGGCGAAAGGGAGCCGAGATCGTCGTGATCGACGTCCACCGCAACCTGACGGCTCGCGCGGCCGACCACTTCGTCCAACTCTACCCAGGGACCGATGCAGCGCTGGCCCTTGGAATGATGCACGTCATCGTCAAGGAGGGTCTCCACGACGCCGCTTACGTCGCGGCAAACACGGTCGGTTTCGAGCGGCTGCTGCCCAGGCTTGAGGAGTATTCGCCCGAGCGGGTAGAGGGGATCACCGGCGTGCCTGCCGAGCGGGTCCGCTGGCTCGCCAGGAGATACGCGACGACCAAGCCCGCATTCATTGCCCTGGGCAACGGCCCTCAGCACCACGAGAAGGGAGGGATGGCCCTTCGAACCATGTCTCTCCTCCCGGCCCTGCTGGGGTCCTGGGGAGTTCCGGGCGGGGGAGCGCTCCGCAGCAACGGCGGCTACTTCTCCCTGAACGAGCGCGCCCTCGATCGGCCCGATCTTGCCACCGGCCTCCTGCCCAGCATCAACATGGCGCAGCTGGGCTCGCATCTCACCGATCGCAATCCTCCATTCCGTGCGATGTACGTCTGGAGCTGCAATCCGGCCGTGATCGTCCCCGAGCAGGCCAAGGTGGTCGCCGGTCTCTCCCGAGAGGAGCTCTTCCTGGTGGTCCACGAGCAGGTGATGACCGACACCGCCCTGTACGCGGACATCGTCCTCCCAGCAACCACCTGCTTCGAGCACGCCGACTACTACACTTCCAGCTTCCACCTCTACGCCTCCTACTCCGAGCCGGTGATCCCGCCAGTGGGTGAGAGCAGGTCCAACCACGAGGTCTTCCGCCTGCTGGCTGAAGAGATGGGATTCAAGGATCCATGCTTCCAGGACAGCGTCGACGACATCGCTGTCGCCGGCCTGGACAACCCCGCCAACCCCTTCCTGGAGGGGGTGACGGTGGAGAGGCTGAAGCGTGAGAGGGTGGTGCGGCTAAAGCTGCAGGGAACACCCTTCCTGGCCTACAAGGACGGGGTCTTCCCATCGCCCTCGGGCAAGATCGAGTTCTACTCTTCACGCATGGAGAAGGAGGGACTGGACCCGCTCCCCACCTACGAGCCGGCCATCGAGGGGAGGGAGGGCGATCAGGAGCTGCGCGGTCGCTACCCGCTGCAGATGGTCGCCGTGCCCAACCACCACTTCCTCAACTCCTCATTTTGCGAGATTCCCCTGATGAGGGAGAAGGAGGCCGAGCCAAACCTGCAGATCCACCCACGGGACGCCGCCGAACGGGGAATAGGGGACGGAGACCCGGTGCGGGTGTGGAACGATCGGGGGGAGTGTCGCCTCATGGCCAGGGTAGTCGACTCCGTGCTGCCCGGGGTGGTGGCCAGCCAGGGGCTGTGGTGGCAGAAGTACGCGGCAGGGTCGGCGGTGAACTGCCTCACCCCCTCCCGCATAGCGGACATGGCGGGAGGGGCATGCTTCTTCTCCAACCTTGTGCAGGTGGAGAGGGCATAGGGGCGGAGCACTGTGTACTACTCTCGCGCTCGCACCAGCAGCATCGGCTGGCGGACGCGGCTCAGGATCTTCGAGCCCGCGCTTCCGGACCAGAAGGCATCCCAACCGGCGCGTCCGTGGGTGGACATGACGAGCATGTCCACTTGAGCCCTCTCTGCCACCTCGACGACGGAGTTCGCGGTGTCGCCACGGCGCACTTCAGTGGATACGTCGACCTCCTCCTGACTCAGCCTCTCGGCCATCCGCCGCAGGTAACCCTGCGCTTCCTCCTCCTCCATCCGCAGGGCTTCCCTGGTAGCGGTGGGAGCCATGGCCGCGATGGCAGCGCGGTCATTGGAGATTGTGCTCAGAGTAGGGACAACTACCAGCAGCAGAAGGTTCGATCCCAAGACCATCCCCAACTCCTCTGCCAGCGGCAGCACCGGCCCATCGTGCTCCTCGGTCCTATCCAGCGGCACCAGGATGCGGTGCGGCTCGAAGGGGATGGCCTCTCCCGTCTCGGGGGGCTTCACCAGGAGCACAGGCAGCCTACCCCGCCGCAGCGTCTGCTGGGCTATGCTGCCCACCAGCAGGTCGCGCATGCCTCCCTGCCCATGGGTCGACAGCAGCACTAGGTCCGCGCCAAACTCCTCGGCATGTTGAAGGATGCTCCCCACCACATCCCGCTCCTCGTTGGGGTGGACGTGGCACTCGACGCTGGCACGCTGGCAGGAGCAGTCCCGCGCCACCCCCTCAAGGTATGCGTCGGCCTCCGCCAGACTGGACAGATGGGGCTGCCCATGCACGGTCTCCGGCGCGTCTCGCTCCATGACGTGCAGCAACGACACGGCCGCACCAAAGCGCTCGGCCAGCACCTTGGCAGCAGGGAGCACCGTCTCTGCCAGGTGAGAGCCGTCCAGTGGCACCAGTAGCTTCCGAAATCCGGCCATCACACGCCACCTCCCATGAGAGTCTGGTAGAGCAGGAACAGGTTCAGGGCAACGATCAAGGTTGCCACGATCGCGGCCACGACAGTAGTAACCGAGTGGTTCACCAGCGGCCCCATGAGGTCCCGGCGGCGAGTGAACATCACCAGTGGGATCAGCGCGAAGGGGATACCGAAGCTCAATACGACCTGGCTGAGGACCAGGGTCCGGGTCGGATCGAGACCCAGGGCAATCACCACCAGCGCGGGCAGCATGGTGACGCCTCTCCGGAGCCAGATAGGGACTGTCCTGTGCAGGAAGCCCTGCATGATTACCTGGCCGCTCATGGTGCCCACGGTGGAGGAGGAGAGGCCGGAAGCCAGGAGGGAGATGGCGAACACAACGCTGGAGGCTTCTCCAAGTAGCGGCGTCAGGGTCCTGTGGGCATCCTCGATGCTCCCTACCTCGTGCAGTCCATTGGCATAGAATGTGGAGGCGGCCATGATCAACATGGCGGCGTTCACCAGTCCGGCAATCCCCATGCCTATGGCCACATCGATCAGTTCGAAGTGGAAGAGCCGGCGCATCCTAGCAGCGTCGCGCACCACGATCCGGTCCTGAGTAAGGGCGGAATGGAGGAAGATCACGTGGGGCATCACCGTCGCGCCGAGGATCCCCGTGGCGAGGAGGACGCTCTCAGTGCCGGCGAATTGGGGCTGGATTACGGCGATGCCAATCTCCCCCCAATCTGGACGGTCGAGCACCGTCTCCAGCAGGTAGGACACAGCGATGACCCCCACCAGGGCCGTGATGACTGCCTCCAGCGGCCTGAAGCCGTATCGCTGGAGGCCCAGGATGAGGAAGGTCACGGCGCCGGTCAACAGCCCCGCTACGAAGAGGGGCATCCCAAACAGCAGGTAGAAGCCGAGCGCTGCTCCCAGGAACTCCGCCAGGTCGGTCGCCATCGCCACCACCTCGGCGAGGCCCCACATGCTCCACACCGCCCAGGGCGGGTAGCTGTCCCGCATCACCTCCGCGAGGTTGCGGCCCGTGGCGATACCCAGTTTGGCCGACAGTGACTGGATCAGCATGGCCATGAGGTTGCTGGCGATGATGACCCAGATCAGCATGTAGCCAAACTGGGCACCCCCCTGGATGTTGGTGGCGAAGTTGCCAGGATCGACGTACGCTACGGCGGCAACGAAGGCTGGGCCGAGGAAGGGCAGCAGTTGGCGGAGTCCTCGCCTTCGGCCTTCCAACGCCTCCGTCGCCGCATCTACCGTCCCCCTGTCCGCCCTCTTTACGCCGGCCTCCGGCGCACCTCCAATCTCGCTGTCCATACCCACCTCCACCCTGGTCAGCTCCATCATCCTACCAATCAGATGAAGCGCCACGACTCCCGCCACTGGTCGGTTTGAGGCGAAGCTTCGTTAGTACTCTACAACGACACTCGGCTAATCGTCGTGGACGCCGCGGAGTCTGCCTCCTCCATGCTGCCGGCACCCCGCCTGGAATGCCCTCTGTTGAGCAGAAGAAGTGCATATCACGCGCCAGCTGCACACGGCCGACAGCCCCTCCAGCTTCGCACTCTCGGCTTCTCAAGGACGCTGCCGTCCAGAATGCACAGCGCTCGACCCTCCCTCACCCGAGCGACCTCCTCCGGCATCAGGACCTGCCCCTCCTCCTCTAGTACACGACCAAACTGATTGTGACAGGCGGCAAGGCCGCCCGTTCCCGGTCCGTAGTGCAGGGCCCTGTGCCCTGCCACCCGGTGGCGTACATGCAATCGACCACCTGCGCTGCCCGCACCCGGACCCATCGGCAACGGCACAAGGCAGGGCAACTGGACGGTAGGGCAACTGGACGGTAGGGCAACTGGACGGCAGGGCAACTGGACGGCAGGGCAACTGGACGGCAGGGCACAGGGCCCTGCACTACATGTCGAAACCAAAGGCGGCGAAGCCGCCTGCCGGGAGCGCGGGCGGCTCGCCCGCGAGGACCGCCCCAGTTCACTTACGAACAGCCCCCGTAGTCTCTGGTTTCCTCTCCAGATCTACAGGGGCTGTTTCTAGCCTCTACTTACCTATTCACTTCCACCCCAAATTCGGGGTGTGTCATGCTGATCCCAATGGACAGTCTACTTGTTCAGTTCCTTCAGCACCTCAGCCACCCGGCCCTCTTCAGTCTGCAGGAACTTGTCGTACTCCACCGCGCTCATGAACTTGACGGGGAGGCCGGCGGCCGCCATCTTCTCCCTGTACTCAGGGTTGGCATCCACCTTCTTCATTGCGGCCTCCAGCTTCTGGAGGATCTCCGGAGGCGTGCCGGTCAGGGCCACGGTACCCCTCACCACTGCCGTCTGCAGGTCGAACCCCTGCTCCTTGAATGTCGGGATCTCCGGCAGCATCGGGTGGCGCTCCGCCGCCGCAACTCCCAGTATCCGCAGGTTGCCGGCCTTGTAGCCGGGCAGGGCATCGCCGATGTTGCCGGCCATCATGTCGACGTGGCCGCCCTGAAGCGCTACTAGGGCAGGCGAGCTGCTCTCAGCGTGGGACATGTTCAGCTTGATGCCCGTCGCCTTCTGGAACATCAGCAGCGACATGTGGTCGTCGGTCATCAGCCCAGGATCTGTCGTGGTGATGCTCTCCGGCTTCGCCTTCGCGGCGTTCACCAGGTCGGCGAGGCTCTTGAGCGGGCTGCTGGAGCTCACGATGTAGACGTTGGGGTCCAGGACGTGAGCCGCGATCGGCGCGAAGCTGGTGCGCTTGTAGACGGCCTTCCTATCGGGTTCCAGGAAGGTCGACTCCGTGTTGGGAGAGTTAAGCCCGGTGAGGGTGTAACCGTCCGTCTTCGCCACCCCCATGAAGTCGGTGAGCCCCGTCTGGCCAGAGGCTCCCGCCTTGTTCGACACCTGGAGCGGCTGCCCCAACTCCTTTTCGAGATAGGCGCCCAGGATGCGAGTGCCGTTGTCCATGGGGCCGCCGGCAGTCCATGGAACGATGTACAGAATCGGCTTGGTCGGGTAGTTGACCTTCGGCGCTGCTGCGGCCGTTGGTTGTGCCGCTGCGGCAGTGGGCTGCGCCGCTGCAGCGGTGGGAACCACCTGAGCCGGGGCAGACGTGGCTTGAGGCGCCTTAGTGGGCGCCGCCGTCGGCGTGGCCGCTGGCTGTGAGCATGCTGCCACCACCAGGGCGAGGCAGGCGAGGATCGCCACCAACAGATAGTGGAAACCACTTTGAAGTCGCTGAGGCATCGGATCCCTCCTTCGGATCTAGCTGCTCCACATTCCGGAAGTCTGTGTCCTGATTCCAGCTCAGCTTCGGACCGCTCCGCTCTGCCTGTGGCCCCTGGGCCCGTAGGCGGAGACGCGGTCAGACTTGGATGGGGTACTTCCCGTACTTGAAGGTAGCCTCGCGCATGGCGTTGAAGTTAGCCAACGGCACGTACTCGGTCACCGAGTTGGCCGACCCGACGGCGTACCCTCCGCCCGGCGCCAGTTTGCTGATGCGCTCTTTAACCTCCTCCTCCACCTCCTCGGGCGTGCCCCGCGTGAGGGTGTACGCCAGGTCGATATTCCCGATCAGGGAAAGCCTGTCTCCGTACTTCTCCTTCACCCAGACGATGTCCGTCGCCTTCGGCTCGATGGGGTGGAGCGTCGTGAACCCGCAGTCCACGATGTCGTCCAGGATCTGATCCACCTTCCCGTCCGAGTGGTATATGAAGGGCATCCCCCGCTCCCGAGAGATGCGACCCATCTCCTTGTACCAGGGCCAGAGGTGCTGGCGAAGGATCCTCGGCGACACCATCGTCCCATTGACGTAGGCCACATCGTCGGGATTCCAGGTCGCGTCGGCCAGCCCCGAGTTAACGACGTTCTCGAAGATCCGCATCTGGATCTGCCCGACTCGGTCGAAGACCCGGGCCACGAGATCGGGCTCCTCGACCATCTTCTCGCACATGTTCTGGAAGCCCATCAGCCGGCTGACGGTGGCGTAGATGTAGCCGATGCTGGCGATCACGCCCGCGCCCTTCGGGATGTACCTGCGCACCTCTTCGAGGGGTGAGTAGTCCATGGCGTCCGGGTCCGGCCACTCGATCGAGTCGAACTCAGCGTGCCCGGCGATGATGCCGGTACCCTCCTCCGCCCAGCCCCGCTCCCTTTCCTCGTCCTCCACGACGCTGTAGCGGGCCTTGGCCATCCTGTTCACCTTGCTCAGGTCGATCCCCCGCAGCTGCGACTGCACGTTGCCGGTGGCGATCCGAACCGAGGTTCGCATCCCCATGATCAGCGGCACGTAGTCGTAACCCGCGGAGATCCAGAACTCCGCCTCGTCCTCCAGCGTCTGTATGGGACGCCCGATGAAGGCTTTCTTGACGTCCCTGTCCACGCTCTGCTCCATGATCGGGACGCGGTCGGGCTCGCCCTGGAGCAGCAGCACCTTCTTGATATACTGGAAATCGGGTGATGGACTCATCTCTCACCTGCCTGCGCGACCCACACCTTGGCCATCTCGGCCGCTGCCGCCGCGTCCGCACCAAAGCCATCGGCACCGATCTCCTGCCTGTACTTCTCGTTGACCGGAGCGCCGCCGATCATGATCTTGACTGACTGGCGCAGCCCGGCGGCATCCAGCGCCTGGACGACCTTCCCCATTTGGAGCATGGTAGTGGTGAGCAACGCGCTCATTCCTACCACCTCCGGCTGGTGCTGCTTCACCGCCTCCACGAAGCGCTCGGGCGAGGCATCGCTTCCCAGGTCCACCACCTCCATACCGGCGCCCTCCAGCATCATCACCACGAGGTTCTTGCCGATATCGTGGAGGTCCCCCTTCACTGTCCCCATCACCGCCTTTCCCTTCCGCTGCACGGAACCCGACTGGGCGATCAGCGGCTTGAGGATCTCACTGGCGGCCTTCATCGCCTTGGCGGAGATCAGCACCTCGGGAATGTAGTACTCGTTCCGCTGCATCCGCCTGCCCACTTCCTCCATGGCGGGGGCCAGAGCGATCGAGAATATGCTGTCCGGCGCAACCCCCGCCTGCACAGCGGCTTCCGTGATCTGCCTTGCCTGCGTCGCCTCCCCATCGACGACTGCCGCTTTCAACGCTTCAAGGTCGAACAAAGGCTCCTACCTCCTCGTAACAGATGACCGACAATGGGTATTGCCTCGCTGAAAAGAGACGCCGCTACGGGCAAAAGAGATGAGCGGGACGCTACAAGAGGAAAGGCCGCGTCGCGCACCATCACGCCATGAGACCGTGTGCACATGATACACTTACGGCAGGTTCTGTCAATACGCCCTTACAGCTGTCATCCTGAGCACCGACTTGC